>NZ_DATENY010000095.1:0-66686 GCF_035274705.1 Mycobacterium sp.
CGCAGCGTCTGGTCAAAGATGCGGTGGTGGATGAGCGGGTGGCCGCGACGCTGCGGCGGCTCTATCGACATCCGAATAGTGGTGCGTTGGTGGGGATGGAGTCGCGGCCGCGGTGCTTTCCCAAGGGGTTGGCCGCGTTCATCGGCGTGCGTCACCGAACCTGTCGCACTCCGTATTGTGATGCGCCGATTCGGCATCGTGATCACGCCACACCGCGCATTCGCGGTGGGCCGACCTGCGCCGTCAATGGGTTGGGGGAGTGTGAGCGGTGCGACTACGTCAAGGAGTCACCGGGCTGGCGGGTGACTGCTGGTGATCAAAACGGTGTGCACACCGCCGAATTCGTCACACCCACCGGCGCGACGTATCGCTCAACGGCGCCACCGCTGCCCGGGGCACCACTCATCACGGTCAGCGAAGTCGAGATCCGCATCGGCATTGAACTCGCCGACCTACACGCCGCGTAACCGATCGCGGCTCTCGAGCTGGACAATTTCGCATTCGGTGATCCTTTGTCACCACTTGGGCAGGTACCTGATGCGGAAGAAATGGAGTAGTCCACTACTCCATTCAGGGAGTGCGCGCCGGACCCAAACTGTCGGTGTACCAATCAAACCCGCACCACAAGGAGGGGCCATGGCGAGAGTCGCCGACTACGTAATCATTCGGGATGCCTGGAAGATCGATGACGGCAGCACCAATCCGATCAAGTTCAGCGTTCCCGCCAACATCAACAAGGGGTCGCGCTGCGTTCTCAACTTCATGTTCAAAGTTGACACGTCCGATGACATGGAGCTGGACATCCTCATCAACGGCGAGGTGGTGTGGACCTGGCACGCCAGCGGCGCACAAGACCCGCCGATGCGCACCATCCAGGAGGTTGTCGGCGCCAATATCGTCCACCCGGGTGAGAATCTCTTCCAATTCGAAACCGGTGGCTCCTGGCGCTTCACCGAGCTCTCCGACATCGTGCTTTGGTTCCAGGCGGACATCTAGCGCGCCGAACGATAGCGCCGCTCCGGCCGGCCGACGCCGTAATGCAGCCGCAGCTCCAAAGCGCCGGCGCTGAGGTAGTGCTCGAGGTAGCGGCGTGCGCTGACCCGCGAAATACCGACCAAGTCAGCGCATTCCGCTGCCGACACCTCGCCGGCTTTGCGCACGGCGTCGAGCACCAAGCGACCAGTCTCAGCGCCGAGCCCTTTTGGTAGCGCTTCGTCTGCTGTCGAGCCGGGCCATCCGAACAGCGTGTCGATCAGCGACTGGTCCGCGCCGGCGTCCAGCGCGCCGCTCACCGTGTCCAGTTCGCGGGCGGCGGTGATCATGATGACGCCGACGCGATCACCCTCGGATCGCAATCGCTGCAACACTTCCAGGCCCGTCATATCGGGCAAATACACGTCGAGCAGAATCAAATGCGGCCGGAGTTCACGTGCCGCCGACAGCGCTTCGGCCCCGACACCCTGGGCGCCGCTACGGGCAATCGCACCACGAAGAGCGCGCCGCCCGCCGGGCACATCCGGCTTCGATGTGACGCCACGCGGAAGATCTCCTCCCGAAGATGTTCGGGCACACCAGGACCCGAGTCGGCCATCGAGATCACCAAACCGTCGCGGTCATCGATTCCGACCGTTACCTGCGCGGGTTCCAGCGTCGCCAAATGCGAGTCCGACGCGATGTCCAACGCAACACCGCTCTCGGCGGCCAACGACGTCTTCGCAATCAGCTGCTGCTGGTGTTTGGGTTGCTCGGTTTGATGATGCGACGGTTCGGGTTGCCGGTGCTGCCGTTGATCATCGGCGTCATCCTCGGTCCCCGTATCGAGCGCCAGCTACGCCAAGCCCTGCAGCTCGGCGGCGGTGACTGGACGAGCCTGTTCACCGAAGCCGTCGCGATCGTGGTCTACGTGTTGATGGTGGTGCTACTGCTGACGCCACTCGTGCTCAGGCTGATGCACCGCACAGAAGAAGCGCTCCTCGTCGTCGAAGACGACAAGGACCAGAAGGAGAAGGCGGCGCAGGCATGATCGTCATCGGCTATTCCGCAGGCCGCTTCGGCGCGGCGGAGCTGCTGGTGATCGGCATCCGCCATCGCAGCCCCGTCGGCAAGCTGCTGCTGGAATGCCCGAAGCCGGTGTTGGCGGTCAAGCCCGCCGCGCTGTAAGAAGACCGCATGAGTTCAGATGCCCCGCCCGCCCAACGGGGTAGGCCGTTTCTGCTGACGGGCGAGGGCTGGCCGTACCTGCTGGTGCCGTTGATCCCAGTCGCGGTCGTCTTGGAGCTGATGCACGCCGGCGCGGTGCCGGTGTTCTTCGCTTCGGCGCTGGGAGTGATCCCGACGGCGGCGCTGATGGGCCGGGCGACCGAGGAGCTGGCAGCCCGGTCGGGCCCGGGGATCGGTGGCCTGCTCAATGTCACGTTCGGCAACGCCCCGGAACTGATCATCGCGCTGTTCGCACTTGGCGCGGGGCTGCAGGAAGTCGTCAAGGCGTCGCTCGTCGGATCCATCCTTGGCAACATCCTGCTGGTCCTCGGGATGTCGATGCTGGCGGGCGGGGCCAAACGGACATGTCAGCGCTTCGAGCTGCGGGCGGCCACCGCGCAGTCACTCATGCTGCTGCTGGCGACGGTGGCACTGGTGATGCCTGCGATATTCCAGCTGGTGGCCGGCGGCGGGCTGCCCCACCCGACGGCCCGTGCGGTGGAGTTCTCCGGCGACCTGCAGGCACTGTCGGTCGGCGTCGCCGTGGTGCTGCTGCTCTCATACGCGGCCGGGCTGTGGTTCTCGCTGAAGACGCACCCACACCTGTTCAACCCCTCCCACGACGAACCAGAACACGGCGGGGAGCCGTGGTCCGTGCGCAAGAGCGTGCTCATGCTGGCCGTGGCCGGCGCCGCGGTGGGCTGGATGTCGGAGATCCTGGTCCACTCCATCACCGAGGCGTCGGCATCGATCGGGCTGTCCCCGTTCTTCGTCGGCGTCATCGTCGTGGCGATTGTCGGCAACGCCGCCGAGCACTGGGTCGCGGTCTATTTCGCCGCTCGCGACAAAATCGACATCTCCATCAACATCGCGGTGGGTTCGGCCGCACAGATCGCGCTATTCGTCGCCCCGGTACTTGTGCTGGCATCGTTCGTTATCGGACCATTCCCAATGGCATTGGTGTTCAACGGGTTCGAGATCGGTGCGATCTTCCTGGCGGTCATCATCGCCAACGAGGTCACCCAGCGCGGCGAGTCCACGTGGTACGAAGGCGTGCAACTGCTCGCGATCTACACGGTTCTCGGGCTGACGTTCTACTTCGTCTGAATGCGAATAGCGCCGTCGTCGGCTGACACCGAATAGCTGCGCACTGAAGATGCGTCGCCGGCCTCAGCACCGGTGCACAGGTCGAAGGTGTGGCCGTGCAACGGGCAGACCACTACCCGTTCGTCGGCCAACCCGTCGGCCAGCGGGCCGCCCATATGTGGGCAGACGGCGTCGATGGCGCGCAGCGAGCCGTCGCGCAGCCGGAATACCGCGATCTGCTCACCGTCGACCGCGAACGTGCGGGCCTCGCCGACGGGAATCTCGTCGACCGAACCGACCACGACGTCTGTCATCGCACCGGTACCTGGGGGAGCGGCAGCAGTGGCAATGAGGTCCGGAACTGTCCTTCCGACACCGGGTTTCGGCCGTCCTGCCACGGATCCCGGTAGGCGTCGACGGACTTCTGTATGTTCGCATCCAGCTGCCCGGCGATGCCCTCCGCATCATCGACCACGATCGCGCGGATCCGCTCGATGCCGAGCCGCGGAACGAACGCATAGGTGCGTTCCAGCCAGTTGGCGTTCTCTCGGTAGTACTGCAGGAACCGGCCGGTCAGCGTGATGACGGCTTGCGGATCGTCGACCGTGGCCAGCAGGTCACCCTTGCGGATATGCGCGCCCGCCGCGCCGCCGACGTAGATCTCCCATCGGCCGTCGCCGACCGCGACGACGCCGAGGTCTTTGCACAGCGCTTCGGCGCAATTGCGGGGACAACCCGTGACGGCGAGCTTCATCTTCGCCGGGCTGGCCAACCCTTGATAGCGCTCCTCGATGGCGATGCCCAGCGCCGTGGAGTCGCCGAGACCATACCGGCAAAAGTCACTGCCGACACAGGTTTTGACGGTCCGGAAGCTCTTGCCATACGCATAACCCGAGGGCATGTCCAGGTCGGCCCACACCGCAGGCAGGTCTTCCTTGCGCACGCCGAGTAGGTCGATGCGTTGGCCGCCCGTCAGTTTGATCATCGGGATCGCGTACTTGTCGGCCACATCGGCGATTCGGCGCAGCTGCCACGAATCGGTGACGCCGCCCTTCATCTGTGGCACGACCGAAAACGTCCCGTCGCGCTGGATGTTGGCGTGCACACGGTCGTTGATGAACCGTGCGTCGCGTTCGTCGACGAACTCGTCGGCCCACATCGTCTCCAACAGCGACGCCAGTGCCATCTTCGAGTTCGCGTCCTCCCGCCCATCTGGCGCCAGCGCGGCGAACACCGACGACACCGAATGCAGCTCGAGCTCACGGATGTGGCGCATCAAAGTCGGTTTGTCGTAGGGGATTCCGGGCACATACCACGACGCCGACGGATCCTCGGTCACGGCACCGCCTGCGGCCCACTCGACGATCTGGCCGACCAGCTCCTTACACGACCCACAGCCCTTGCCGGCCTTGGTCTTGGCCATCACGCCGGTCAGCGATGTTTCACCGCCCTGCACGCAGCTCACCAGCGTGCCCTTGTTGACGCCGTTGCAATTGCACACCTGGGCGTCGTCGGACAGTTCGGCGACCCCGACTGCGACCTCGGGCGTGCCGATATCGAACATCAGCGACACTCGTTCATCGGGCAGCGGTAGCCCGCTGTCGAACGCCTGGGTGAGGAATGAGACCTTGCTGACGTCGCCGAGCAGCGTCGCGCCGACGAGCTTGCCGTCGCGGATGACGATGGTCTTGTAGACGCCGTGCCTGGGCTCGGAGTACTGAACGAATTCGTCGTCGGGAAGTTCTGGTGCCTTCAATCCCATTGCGGCGACGTCGACTCCGGCCACCTTGAGCTTGGTGGCGGTGCGCGACCCGTGGTAGGCCGCGGTGCGGTTGGTTCCGGTGACGTGGTCGGCCAGCACTGTCGCCTGTTCCCACAGCGGCGCCACCAGTCCGTACACCTGGCCGCGGTGCTGTGCGCACTCGCCGACGACGTAGATGTTGTCGTCGTCGATCGACCGCATATGGTCGTCGACGACGATTGCCCGCTCGACGGTCAGGCCCGCCCGTTGCGCCAGACCGACATTGGGCCGGATACCCGCCGCGATCACCAACATGTCGCAATCGATCGAGCTGCCGTCGGAGAACACGATGCCGGCAAGCTTGCCGTCGGGATCGGTCCGCACTTCGGTGGTGCGCCTTTCCAGATGCACCGTAATGCCGATGTTCTGCACCGACTTTCGCAGGATCGCGCCGGCGGTGTCGTCAAGCTGCGCGTTCATCAGTGTGGCGCCCGCGTGTACGACGTCGACAGTCAAACCGCGGTTCTGCAGCCCACGAGCGGCCTCGAGCCCCAGTAGGCCGCCGCCGAGCACCACCGCCTTGGTGCGGTGAGCGGCCTGGCTGATCATGCCGACGCAGTCGTCGAGGGTGCGAAACCCGAACACGCCGTCGGTCAGAGTCTTGTCGTCGGCCCACAGCCCCGTCATCGGTGGGAAGAAGGACCGGCTGCCCGTCGCCAGGATCAGATGGTCGTAGCGCACGGTCGATCCGTCGTCGGCGTGTACCAGCCGCGCGAACCGATCGATGCGTACCACCCGGACGCCCGCGCGCAGTTCAATGCCGTTGTCGGCATACCAGTCCAGCCCATTGAGAAATATTTCGGAGGCATCAGCTTCAATATTTTGACTGCCCGCCAACACATTCGACAACAGGATGCGGTTGTAGTTGCCATACGGTTCGTCACCGAACACGGTGATGTCGAACAGTTCGCCGCCGCCGCGCAGCAGGATCTCCTCGATCGCGCGCACCCCGGCCATGCCGTTGCCGACGACGACCAGCTTCATCAGACCTCCACAAGCCCGAGGTCGACGATCACGGTGCCGCGGCAACCGTCAGGTGCTGCGACGTACAGCTCCAGCACGGTATCGGCGAGTAGATCCTCCACCACTCGCAACGCCACATGGGTGGCGCCCTTGGCGGCGATGGGGAAGTAGCGCATCGGTTTACCGTCGCGGAACAGCACCACGGTGATCATCTGCTTGCTCGAGTTGCCGCCGCGGAAGTACACCGGCTGGGTGACCGCGCCCGCCGGGACGACGTAGCGCAACGAGTCGTCGATCGGCGACGGCTTGTTCAGACCGTTGCCTTCGAACTCGAAGGGACCTTGCAGGAAACGTGGGGTGCTGCCGTCGCTCACCCTCACCGAAGCTACGGCGCATATGTTTCGCGGCGGTTTCGTTGATGAGTCGCCCATGAATCCCATTGCGCACCCCGGGGTGTTTCAGCAATGTGAGCGGCTGTTGACAATTCCGATACGGCGGTGCAACCGAGGCGGAATGGCTCGGGCCTACAACTATTTTCAACTGCTGCTGGGAGGCCCTTGTGAAACTTCTGACCCGTAACCGCAACATCGAGCACTGGGACGCCGAAGACGTCGGCGCCTGGGAAGGCACCGGCGGTAACACGCCCGGAAAAGATATAGCGAAACGCAACCTGATCTGGTCGATCTTCGCCGAGCACGTGGGGTTCTCGGTGTGGTCGATCTGGTCGGTGATGGTGCTGTTCATGCCTCAGGCGACGTATCACATCGACGCGGCGGGCAAGTTCTATCTCGTCGCGGTGCCGACACTGGTCGGCGCGGTGATGCGCATTCCGTACACGATCGCCCCCGCCAAGTTCGGCGGGCGCAACTGGACGATCGTCAGCGCCTTGTTGTTGCTGATCCCGACGGTGCTGACGCTGTGGGCGATGAAACACCCCCACACTTCGTACACGACGTTCATGGTCGTGGCGGCGTTCGCCGGTTTCGGCGGCGGTAACTTCGCCTCGTCGATGACGAACATCAACGCCTTCTACCCGCAACGGCTCAAGGGGTGGGCGCTCGGGCTCAACGCCGGCGGCGGCAACATCGGTGTCCCGGCCGTTCAGTTGGTCGGCCTGCTGGTGATCGCTGCAATCAGCAACACCGCATCCCAAATCGTCTGTGCCATCTACCTTGTCCTGATCGGGCTGGCTGCGCTCGGAGCCGCGCTGTTCATGGACAACCTGGGCAATCAGCGGTCAAATCTCGGTGCGATGGCCGAAGCGCTGCGTTACAAGCACTCCTGGGTGATGAGCTTCCTCTACATCGGCACGTTCGGGTCGTTCATCGGCTTTTCGTTCGCGTTCGGCCAGGTGCTGCAGATCAACTTCCTGGCCGGCGGCGACAACGCCGCCCAAGCCTCACTGCACGCGGCCCAAATCGCCTTCGTCGGACCGCTTCTCGGCTCGATCTCGCGGCCGTTCGGCGGCAAGCTGTCAGACCGCATCGGCGGCGGCAAGGTGACGCTGTACACGTTCATCGCGATGATCTTCGCGGCGGGTGTGCTGGTGGCCACCGGAGTCCTTGACGACGGGATGAAGGGCGCTGCCACGGGCAATCAGATGATCGCGTACGTTGTCGGCTTCATCCTCCTGTTCATCTTGTCGGGCATCGGCAACGGGTCGACGTACAAGATGATCCCGTCGATCTTCGAGGCCAAGGCTCAGGGTCGTGACGAGTGGAGCCGCGACGAGAAGGCGGCGTGGTCGCGCAGTATGTCCGGCGCGCTGATCGGATTCGCCGGCGCGATCGGCGCGCTGGGCGGCGTGTTCATCAACGTGGTGCTGCGCGCCTCGTACGTCAGCCCGGCGAAGTCCGCGACGAACGCCTTCTGGGTGTTCATGGCCTTCTATGTGATCTGCGCCATAGTGACCTGGGTCGTGTTCTTGCGAATCCAGACCGCCAGGGCGGGTGCCGGGGAGGAAATCGGCCGGGCACCCGCGCCGGTCCCTGCTTCCTGACCTGCAGAAACGATGCTCACCGCGCACTTCGGTGCGCGGTGAGCATCAATTTTCACTGCGATAACGTCGTCGGAAAACAGCCTGAAACATTGCCGACGCACCATAAGCCCATGGCGGTGACCCGGACGGCGTGCTCGTACTGCGGCGTCGGCTGCGGTATCGAGGTCCAAACGACCACCGATCCCAGTACCGGCAGGCCCGTCATTGCCCGCGTCAGCGGCGACAAGCTGCACCCCACCAACTTCGGGCGGCTGTGCACCAAGGGCGCCACGCACGCCGAGTTGATGGCCGCCGACGACGGCCGGTTGAAGTCCGCGCTGCTGCGCCCTTCGCGAAACGATGAACTCGTTCCCACTCCCGTCGACGACGCCGTCGCGGAGGCCGGCCGGCGGCTGCGCGCGATCCTCGACGAGCATGGACCCGACGCCGTCGCGCTGTACGTGTCGGGCCAGATGTCCATCGAGGCACAGTATTTGGCCAACAAGCTGGCCAAGGGATTCCTGCGCACCGTGCACATCGAATCCAATTCGCGACTGTGCATGGCCAGCGCAGGAACCGGCTTCAAGCAATCCCTCGGCGCCGACGGCCCGCCAGGGTCCTACACCGACTTCGACTGCACCGACCTGTTTTTCGTCATCGGCTCGAATATGGCCGACTGTCATCCGATTCTGTATCTGCGGATGGCCGACCGGCTCAAGGCCGGCGCGAAGCTGATCGTCGTCGACCCGCGCCGGACCACCACCGCGGAGAAGGCCGACCTCTTCTTACAGATCAAACCCGGCACCGACCTGGCGCTGCTGAACGGTCTGCTGCACCTGCTCGTCCAAAACGGCGACATCGACCACGAATTCATCGCCGAACATACCGACGGCTGGGATGACATGCCCGCGTTCCTCGCCGACTATCCACCTGACCGCGTCGCCGAGATCACCGGCATTCCCGAGTCCGACATCCGCACCGCCGCAGAGATGATCGCGGACGCAGGGGAGTGGATGAGCTGTTGGACGATGGGGCTGAACCAGAGCACCCACGGCACCTGGAACACCAACGCGATCTGCAACCTGCACCTGGCCACCGGCGCGATCTGCCGGCCCGGCAGCGGACCGATGTCGCTGACGGGCCAGCCCAACGCGATGGGCGGGCGCGAAATGGGTTACATGGGACCCGGTTTGCCCGGCCAGCGTTCGGTGCTCTCCGCCGAGGACCGCACGTTCGTCGAGCAGCAGTGGGGCTTGCCGGGCGGAACCCTCCGCTCCGAGGTCGGGCCGGGCACCATCGACATGTTCGAACAGCTCGCCGACGGTGACATCAAAGCGTGCTGGATCATCTGCACCAATCCCGTTGCCACCGTGGCGAACCGGCGAACGGTGATCACCGGGCTGGAAGCCGCCGAGCTCGTCATCACGCAGGACGCGTACCGCGATACGGCCACGAATCGGTATGCCGACATCGTGCTCCCCGCCGCACTGTGGGCCGAATCGGACGCCGTCATGGTCAATTCGGAGCGGAACCTGACCCTGCTGCAACAGTCGATCCCGCCGGCCGGGCAGGCCCGCCCGGACTGGCAGCTGATCTGTCAGGTCGCCGCGGAGATGGGCTTCGAAGACCACTTCCGCTACGAATCCAGCGAGGAGATCTTCGACGAGATCCGCGGGTTCACCAACCCCAAGACCGGCTATGACCTGCGGGGTGCCAGCTATGCTCGGCTGCGCGAGACGTCGTTGCAATGGCCCTGCCCGCCGTCCGCCTCGCCAGGTGGGGCCGACGACCGCCACCCGATCCGCTACATCAACGACGGCCTCAGTCAGGACTTGTTCGTCGATGCGAACGGCCACCGCCCGCGGCTGGCGTTCCCGACTCCGTCGCGGCGCGCGGCCTTCTTCGCCCGTCCGCACATGGACGCGCGCGAAATGCCTGACGACGACTTCCCGTTGGTGCTCAACACCGGCCGGCTGCAGCATCAGTGGCACACCATGACCAAGACCGGCAAGGTCGACAAACTCAACAAGCTCAACAGCGGTCCGTTCGCCGAGATCCACCCGGTCGACGCAGTCGCGATGGACATCGTCGACGGACAACCCGTCGAGCTGACCTCGCGGCGGGGTCGCGCTGTGCTCCCCGCCGTGGTGACCGACCGGGTGCGGCCAGGCAATTGCTTTGTGCCATTTCACTGGAACGACGAACACGGTGAATACCTGACCATCAACGCGCTGACCAACGACGCCGTCGACCCCGACTCGCTGCAACCGGAGTTCAAGGTATGCGCGGTCAGCCTGCGGCCGGTCAAATCCGTCGATGTGCCCGTCGAATTGGGACTCGGTCACAACAGGCCGACGATGACCAGCCACGAAAAGATATATCTGGCGGCCTTTTTCAGCGGCCTTGCCGAAGGTGTCAGTGGTGTGCCTGTGCTACCGGCCTCCGCTCCGGTCGCCGGCGATGTGCGGTTGTGGATCAACGGGCTGCTGGCCGGCCGGTACTCGCGCGTCACGGCGGAACCGACGAATCAGTCGGCCAAGGACGGCCCGCTGGTGCTGTGGGCATCCCAAACGGGCAACGCCGAGGAATTCGCTGCCCGGCTCGCTGACCGGCTCGGCGGTTCACAGCTGGTCAACATGGACGAACTGGCGCTTACCGAACTCGCCAGCGCCCGCGAAGTGCTGGTCGTCACCAGCACATTCGGCGACGGGGGACCGCCGGACAACGGTGCGGGGTTCTGGGACCGCCTCCATTCGCCCGACGCACCCACATTGGACGGCATCCGTTTCGCGGTGCTGGGCATCGGTGACCGCTCCTATGACAACTTCTGCGGTCACGCCAAGGCGATCGACAGCCGACTGGCGGCGCTGGGCGCCACGCGAATTCTCGACCGCACGGACTGCGAGGCGTACGACGATGAGCCGATGGATCGCTGGGCCGAGCAGGTCACCGCGCTGCTGGGCGCACCGGTCGAGCCGTCGCCGTCGAACGGTCACAACGGTGGCGTCTCGACGATCACCCGGCGCACCGGCGTCGCCGAGCCGTTCACCCGGGCCAAACCGATCCTGGCGCCGCTGGCCCGCAACGTCGTGCTGACAGCGCCGACCGCACGAAAAGAGGTGCGCCAGTTCGGTTTCGACATATCCGAATACGACGAAGTCACCTATGCGGCCGGGGACTCGCTTGGCGTCTACTGCACGAACAACCCGGCGGTTGTGGACGCGTGGCTGGCCGCCACCGGGCTGCGAGGCGACATGTCCGTCGCGGTCGACGGCAATGAGCAGAGCCTGCGCGACGCGTTGATCCAGTCCTACGACATCTGCCGGATCACGCCGAACCTGCTGCGGTTCGTTGCGGAGTCGTCCGGCGACAAGGCGGCAGCCAAGACGTTGCGCGCTTCCAAGGACAAGCTCGACAAGTGGCTGGTCGGACGCAACGGGCTCGACGTCGTGCAGGAGTTCGCCGTGCATGCCGAGCCTGAACAGTGGCAGGAGGTGCTCGTCCGGCTGACGCCGCGAAACTATTCGATCTCCTCGAGCCCGCTGGTCAGCCCGAATGAAGTCCAGTTGACCGTCTCGGTGGTGCGCTACCGCGGCGCCGACGGAGGTCAGCGCGGCGGCGTCTGCTCGACGTTCCTGGCCGACCGGGCCGCTGCTGCAGCGGTGTTCCTGCAGCGCTCCCCGCACTTCCGTCCACCCGAAGACAGTGAAACACCGATGATCATGGTCGGCCCCGGCACCGGCATCGCGCCGTTCCGCGGGTTCCTGCAGGAGCGTCGCGCGCTCGGGCACACCGGCCGCAACTGGCTGTTCTTCGGTGATCGGCATCGCAGCGAAAACTTCTACTACCGCGACGATTTGGAGGATATGGCCCGCGACGGCTTCCTCAACCGGCTGGATCTCGCGTTCTCCCGCGACCAGGCCGACCGGGTCTACGTCCAGCACAAGATGCTCGACTACGGCGCCGACGTGTGGCGGTGGCTCGACGAGGGTGCCCACTTCTACGTGTGTGGCGACGCCAGCCGGATGGCCAAGGACGTCGACGCCACACTGACCACCATCATCGAGAGGCACGGCGGCATGTCGCACGAAAAGGCGCACGACTACAAGCGTGAGCTGGTGGCGGAGAAGCGCTACGTGCGCGACGTGTACTAAGGGTGCCTACGTGCAGGGCTTGGGCAGCTCGAGCGGAATGCCCAGCTGCTTCATCCCCTTCTCGAGCTGCGTCGATCCCGGCAGGTCTGGTGTGGCCGCAGACCAGATGACCGAACTGCAAGTGGCCGCGTCGCAATTGCCGCCGAAGGTCACCGACGGCCCCGTCTTCACAAGCAAGCAGTCGCAGTTGACGCGCGTCGGATCCTTGGGGTCGACGGTGCAGGGCACGTCGAGGCAGTTCGCCCACTGATACTGCGCCGGGCACGTCAGGCTGCGGCTCGTGCTGGTCACCAGCGCGGTCGAGAAGTTCGAGTGCAGCTTGTCGCCGCTTGGTGCGCGCTCGTCGCACGACTTGAAGCCGACCGAGTACCCGCTGTCCTCGATGACGCAGTTGCAGATCACCACGCCCGGATCGGTTTTCGACGGCACGCACGGGGCGTCGGTACACAACGCGAAGCGCTGATCGCACAGGTATGCGCCGTCGATCGACAGCGTCTTCGGGCGATTCGGGCTGCTCTTTCCACTTCCACACGCCGCCGCCAGCAGTGGCAGGACCCCGAGCGACGCGGCTCCGATACCGGCGCGTGCGATGAGCCGGCGCCGCGAGACGCGCGTCACGCTGTCCGGTTCTAGCGTCTCCGCAACGAGATTCACTATCTCGCCGGGTCCGCGCGCCGTGGACACGATCCGACCGTGCTCGTCGATCAGCACCGCGCTCGGTGTCGCGGTGATCCCGTATGCGCGAGCTACGGCTCCGTCGGTGTCTACCAGGAACGGATCCATGCCGAGTGCGCGGTACACGCTGGGATCTGTTGCGGGACGGTAGCTTCCGCGTACACCCCGCATGATAACGGCGATGGTGATCCGGCTGGCGAAGTGGGCCTGCCAGCGGCCGACCTCGGGCAGCAGAGCGTGGCACGCAGCGCATCCCGGATGGCTGAAAACCAGCAGCACCGGGCCGCCCCGCGTCAACAGCGAATCGATCGGTTGCGTCCGTCCGTCTACCAGCCAACCGGCCCGCTCGAGAGACGTCCGAAGCAGTGGCATTCGGGTGTGCGTCCGCGAGCGACGTTCACCGCGATGACACCGGTGAACGCGGTGAACAGCACGAGCGCCCCGAAAGCACCGACGCGAGCCAGGCCCGGGATCAGAAGAGCGGCTGCGGCGGCGAGTTCACAGAGGGCGACGGCGGGCGCGACGTTCGGGGGAAGACCGAAATCTGCCATCGATTGGCGCGAACCCGCTGGATCGGAGAGCTTTCCAACTCCCGCAACAACGAGGATCAGAACCAGCACGGCCGTCGCAATCGGCAGCGTCATGGGCGCCCCTTCCCGGGGCGGCACTTTACCGGGGATTTTGGTGTCCGAGGGGGGACTTGAACCCCCACGCCCGTTAATAGGGCACTAGCACCTCAAGCTAGCGCGTCTGCCATTCCGCCACTCGGACCCGTTCTGGGCAGCTTAGGCTATCGGATCGGCCCGCCCGGACCCAAACCGAACTGCCCTCTCAATGGTACGAATGGTGACTGTGACGCCTCCCCCCAACGCCGAAGCGGAAGTGGTTGACCTCGTCAGCGCGCTCATTCGGTTCGATACGTCCAACACCGGCGAGCCCGCCACCACCAAGGGGGAGGCCGAATGCGCCCGCTGGGTCGCTGAGCAGTTGGAAGAAGTGGGCTACACATGCGAATACGTAGAGGCCGGAGCGCCCGGCCGGGGCAACGTGTTCGCCCGGCTGGAGGGCGCCGACCGCGAGCGCGGTGCCCTGCTGTTGCATGGGCACCTCGACGTGGTGCCCGCCGAGGCGTCGGACTGGAGCGTGCACCCGTTCTCGGGCGCGGTCGAGGACGGTTATGTGTGGGGTCGCGGCGCCGTCGACATGAAGGACATGTGCGGCATGCTCATCGCGATCGCCCGCCATTTCAAACGCGCGGGCATCGTGCCACCGCGGGATCTGGTCTTCGCTTTCGTCGCCGACGAGGAGGCCGGCGGTAAGTATGGATCGCAATGGCTGGTCGACAACCGCCCAGACCTGTTCGACGGCGTCACCGAGGCGATCGGGGAGGTCGGCGGCTTCTCGCTGACCGTGCCGCGCAAGGACGGCGGCGAGCGGCGGCTCTACCTCGTCGAAACCGCCGAGAAGTCGATGATGTGGATGAAGCTGTCCGTCCGCAGCCACGCCGGGCACGGGTCGATGATCCACGACCACAACGCGGTCACCGCCGTCGCCGAGGCGACCGCCCGGCTGGGACGCCACGAGTTCCCGTTGGTGATGACCGACGCCGTCGGCCAGTTCCTCGAGGCGATCACCGAGGAGACCGGCTATTCGTTCGACGTGAATTCACCCGACCTGGCCGGAACGATCGCCAAGCTCGGGCCGATCGCCCGGGTGGTCGGTGCGACGCTGCGCGACACCGCCAACCCGACGATGCTCAAGGCCGGCTACAAGGCCAACGTCATCCCCGCGACCGCCGAAGCCGTCGTCGACTGCCGCATCCTGCCGGGGCGCCAGGCCGCGTTCGAGCGTGAGGTCGACGAACTACTAGGGCCCGACGTCATGCGAGAGTGGATCACCGAGCTGCCGTCGTACGAGACGACGTTCGACGGCGACCTGGTCGACGCGATGAACAACGCGATTCTGTCCGTCGACCCCGACGCCCGCATCGTGCCCTACATGCTTTCCGGTGGTACCGATGCAAAAGCGTTCGCCCGCTTGGGGATTCGCTGCTTCGGCTTCGCGCCGCTGCAACTCCCACCGGATCTGGACTTCACCGCGTTGTTCCACGGCGTCGACGAGCGGGTACCCGTAGACGCACTGAAGTTCGGCACCCAGGTTCTCGAGCATTTCCTGATGCACTGCTAGACCCGTTGAACCGACAACAAAAGGATGTGTCATGGCATTTGACTACGACCCCTACGAGTTTCTGCCGAAGCTGCCGACGTTCACCCTGACCTCGGAGTCGGTCACCGACGGCCAGCCGCTGGCCAACGATCAAGTCAGCGGCATCATGGGCGCGGGCGGTGCCGACGTCTCGCCGCAGCTGTCCTGGTCGGGATTCCCCGAGGAGACCCGCAGCTTCGCCGTCACGGTGTACGACCCTGACGCGCCGACCGCATCTGGGTTCTGGCATTGGGCGGTAGCCAACCTGCCCGCGACCGTCACCGATCTGCCCGCCGGTGTCGGCGACGGCAGCAGCAAGGGATTCCCCGGCGATGCAATCACTTTGGCCAACGACGCCGGCCTGAAGCGCTACATCGGCGCCGCGCCGCCGCCCGGCCACGGCGTGCACCGGTACTTCATCGCCGTGCACGCGGTCAAGGTCGAGAAGCTCGAAATCGACGGCGACGCCAGCCCGGCCTATCTCGGGTTCAACCTGTTCATGAATGCGATAGCGCGCGCCGTCATCCACGGCACCTACGAGCAGAAGTAGCTTCTCCCGCGCGAGCAGACGCGAAACTGCCCTCAAACCGCGAAAAGTGGGCAGTTTTACGTCTGCTCGCGCTGAATGGCTGAACCCACCGCTTCGGCCAGCGACGCGAATCCGCCCTCGTGCAGCTTTCGTGTGATGCCGTCGTGTATGTGCTTGGCCCACAAACCGCCTCCGTACACGAAACCGGTGTAACCCTGCAGCAGTGACGCGCCCGATGTGATGCGGTCCCACGCGTCGTCTGCGGTCTCGATGCCGCCGACGCTGATCAGCACGAGCCGGTCGCCGACCCGCTGATAGAGCCGGCGCAACACCTCGGCCGACCGCTGCGCGACGGGCGGGCCGGAAATTCCGCCTGCGCCCAGCGCGTCGACGCCGGGCGTTGCGAGACCCGAACGCGACACGGTGGTGTTGGTGGCGACGATGCCAGCCAACCCCAATTCGACTGCAAGATCGGCGATTTCGTCGACGTCGGCATCCGATAGGTCCGGTGCGATCTTCACCAGCACGGGCGTCGAAGTCTGCGCCTTCACCGCTGCCAGAATCGGCCGCAACGACGAGACGGCCTGAAGGTCACGCAGTCCGGGCGTGTTCGGGGAGCTGACGTTGACCACCAGAAACGCCGCGAGCGGACCCACCAGGCGGGCGCTCTCGGCGTAGTCGGCGACGGCTTGGTCCGGCGGCGTGACCTTGGTCTTGCCGATGTTGACCCCGATCGGGACGTCGGGCTTGCACCGGGCCAGGTGCACCGCCAGTTCGCCCGCGCCGTGGTTGTTGAACCCCATGCGGTTGAGCAGAGCGCGGTCATCGGGCAGCCGGAACATCCTCGGCTGCGGATTGCCGGGCTGTGCCTGTGCGGTGACGGTCCCCACCTCGGCGTACCCGAAGCCAAGCGCGCCCCAGGTATGAAGTCCGCGGCCGTCCTTGTCAAAGCCCGCGGCCAGGCCCACCGGACCTGGAAAGCGCACGCCGAAGACCGTGATCGCCAGCGCCGGGTCTCGCGGCGCCAGCCATCGGGTGAGCAACCGTCGCAGCGCAAGCATCGCGGTCACAGCCCGCAAGAAAGCGAACACCCAGGTATGAATGCGTTCGGGCGCGACGAGAAACAGCGCCCGCCGCAGCGCGCGGTACATCACAAGGCAGGCTGGTCCGGCACGCCCCGGTCGGCGGCAGCCTTCTTGCGACGCAGCAACACTCGACGGCTGCCGTCGGTGTACAGCCGGACCCGGGTGAGCTCCCAGCCGCGGTACTCGGCCTCGATGGACAGCCGCGTCGACGCGCTGATCCTGGTCAGATCCGGCGGCAGCCGCAGCGGTATCCATTCGTATTCGTCTGACAGATCGGTGTCCCAGCCTTCCGGCATGCGACCGCGGTGCATCGTCGTCATCGCGGCACTCCCGCGATCACCTGCACACCCGCTCCCGAGCCAGACACCACATACAGGGTGCCAGATGCTTCGTCGAAGGCCAGGGAGTTCGGCTGCTGCACGGTTCGATAACGCACCTTCTCCGTTGGTATGCCGGTTGCCAGATCGTAACCAATCACGGTGTTGGTGGCTGTCTGCGACACCCAGGCAAGGCTCGACGAGCCGGCGAGTCCGTAGGGGGCGTCGCGCACCGGGTAGCGCTGCCTCAGGATCAGCGGGTCGGTGCCGAACACCAGCAGTTCGTCGCCGCGGGTGTCGGCGACCAGCACCCGTCCCGCGGAATCCGCGGCAATCGTCGTGGCGCCCTCACCGGCGCGCAGCGCATGGTCGGCATCGTTGCCGTTCGCCGAGATGGTGGTCACCGACGTCTGGCCACGGTCCAGCACGACAGCTGTATTCCCTTGTGTGACAATCGCATCGACGCGCGCAAAGATCTTCAGCTGCGCGCCGACGCCTGTGTCGGAACTCAATGTGAACACGGCTCCGTCGGCGCTGCCGAGAACGAGCCGGCCATCGGCCCGACAAGCGATCGCGGTGAAGTCCGTCACCTGCTGGCCTTCGACGCCCACCATCGTGGCCGTCGCGGCGGCGACGTCGAGCCGGAAATAGCCACCGCGGGTCGACAGGTACATACGGCCGTGATTGTCGCCGGCCAGGCCCGTAGCGGCGCCGGGCAGCGGGAGCGACCGCGTGGCGCCCGACGCCGAGAGCAGCGTGACCACCGACTGGCCACCCGGGCCCGGGCTGAACACCACCAGCGATTTCGTGGCTGCATCAAACGCCGCGGCCTGCGCGTGGCCTGGCAGCGGGTGCACCACACCGGCGGGTGCGCCGGCCGTTGGGGGAGACGCGGCCGCCTCGGCGGGGACGATCGTCGGCGGTGGTGAATCGCTCGACTTCGCCGAGCAGCCCGCGCAGCCCACGATTGCCAGCGCAACAGCGCCGACGCGAATTAGCTGAGCAAGGTTGTTAAGCCGGGCCAACAAGGGGTAGCTCTCGTAGGTGCGAATTGGATCTAGATCGAAAAGCAAGTGTAGGCAACGCCGCGACTTGGCCGCGTCCGCCCCGCTCGGTGGCATCACCGGCGGTATGGTTCGGTCATGACTGTCGCCGCAGACCGCGATCTGGGTAGTCGGCAGTTTGCTATCGAGGACATCACGACTGGTATGCACGCCAGCGGGTTTGGCCAAGTCGGCGACGGGCGTAGCTTTTCGTTCCACGTCGAAAAGCAGACGCTGGTCGTCGAGATCTATCGCCCGCGGCTGTCCGGGCCGGTCCCGCAAGAAGAAGACGTGGTCGCCGTCGCCACCCGCAAGCTGATCGACACCGACCTCAACGACGAGCGCAGCGTGTCCGCCGCGGTCCGCGATGCGGTGGCGGCCGCCCAACCGGTGCCACGCCCAGCGCGCTAACAGGAGCCCCACGGTACGGTCGTCGTCGTGACGGACGTGCCAGCAATGTCGTGGGTGCAGGTTCTTGTTCTCTCGGTATTGCAGGGACTGACGGAATTCCTGCCTGTCTCGTCATCGGGGCACCTGGCGATCGCGTCGCGGGTCCTCTTCGACGACGACGCGGGAGCGTCGTTCACGGCCGTCACGCAGCTGGGCACCGAACTCGCCGTTCTGCTGTACTTCGCCCGTGACATCGGCCGCATCCTCAAGGCGTGGTTCAACGGCTTGTTCGTCGCCGCGCACCGCAGCCTCGACTACTGGATGGGCTGGTACGTCATCATCGGCACCATTCCCATCGGCGTGCTCGGGTTGGCGTTCAAGGACGAAATCCGTACGGGCGCACGCAATCTCTGGCTGATCGCGACGGCGCTGATCGTCTTCTCCGCCGTCATCGCCGCCGCCGAGTACTACGGGAGCCAGAAGCGCCACGCCGAAGACCTCACCTGGAAAGACAGCATCACCGTCGGCTTGGCGCAATGCCTGGCCTTGGTGCCCGGCGTGTCGCGGTCCGGCGCGACGATCAGCGCCGGGTTGTTCCTCGGCCTGGATCGCGAACTGTCCGCGCGGTTCGGTTTTCTGCTCGCCATCCCCGCGGTGTTCGCATCCGGTCTGTTCTCGCTGCCCGATGCGTTCCATCCGGTCGGCGAGGGCATGAGCGCAAGCGGCCCTCAGCTTCTGGTGGCCACGATCATCGCGTTCGTCATCGGATTCCTTGCGGTGGCGTGGTTCCTGCAGTTCCTGGTCCGCCACAGCATGTACTGGTTCGTCGGCTATCGCGTCGTGCTCGGCGTGGTGGTGCTGGCACTGCTGGGCACCGGGGTGGTGACGGCGACGTGACCGTGATTCTGCTGCGGCACGGCCGGTCGACGTCGAACACCGCGCACACGCTGGCCGGCCGCAGCGACGGCGTCGACCTCGATGACAAAGGCCGCGAGCAGGCGCAGACGCTCCTCGACCGGATCGGCGCGCTGCCCATTCGTGCGATCGTGCGCTCACCGCTGTTGCGCTGCCAGCGCACCGTCGAACCACTGGCCGCCGCACTCGGGCTTGACCCGATCGTCGACGAACGCATCTCCGAGGTCGACTACGGCAGCTGGACCGGCCGCAAGATCGGCGATCTGGTCAAGGAGCCGCTGTGGGCCGTCGTTCAGCAGCAGCCCAGCGCGGCGGTGTTCCCCGGCGGCGAAGGCCTGGCTCATGTTCAGGCACGCGCGGTCGCGGCGGTGCGCGAGCACGACCGCCGGCTGGCCGAGCTGCACGAGGGCGACGCGCTGTGGATTGCCTGTACGCACGGCGATGTGATCAAGGCGGTGCTGGCCGACGCGCTCGGCACACATCTGGATACTTTTCAGCGCATCACCGCCGACCCCGCCTCGATGAGTGTCATCCGTTACACCCCGCTACGCCCGTTTGTTATCCACGTCAACCACACTGGCGATCAGCTCACTGCCGGTCTGCTGGCCAAGCCCCATACGGGCGACGCGCAAGCCGACGGCCGAGACGGTGAGGTGCCGCCCGAGGACGCCGTCATCGGCGGCTCGACCGACTGACAGGCTGCCCTCACAATTACGGCTGACGTGGGTATGCCGGTATTTTGGAAGGTGCCATGGCCCGCGCAATTCACGTCTTCCGCACACCCGACCGCTTCGTGGCCGGCACCGTGGGGCAGCCGGGCAACCGCACGTTCTACCTTCAGGCCGTTCACGACAAGCGCGTCGTATCGGTGGTGTTGGAGAAGCAGCAGGTCGCGGTGCTCGCCGAGCGGATCGCCGCGCTGCTGCTGGAAATCAACCGCCGCTTTGGCACACCCATCCCGCCGGAGACGGGCGACATCGAAGACCTCAGCCCGTTGGTGACACCCGTGGACGCGGAATTCCGGGTCGGCACCATGGGTCTGGGCTGGGATTCGGAGGCGCAGACGGTCGTCGTCGAACTGCTCGCTGTGTCCGAAACCGAATTCGACGCATCGGTGGTGCTCGACGACGCCGAGGAAGGTCCCGACGCGGTGCGGGTGTTCCTGACGCCGGAGTCGGCGCGCGAGTTCGCGACGCGCTCCAACCGAGTCATTTCGGCAGGCCGCCCGCCCTGCCCGTTGTGCGATGAGCCGCTCGACCCCGAAGGCCATATCTGTGTGCGCACCAACGGCTATCGGCGCGGTGCCCTTGCCGGGTCCGACGATGACGCCGACACCTAACGGCGGCCCAGGCCCGAATGACGTCAATGAGGTGTGCCTACGCGGCGAGCTGACCGTCATCGGGCGAATCCGCTCCGCAAGCAACGCCACCTTTCTGTGCGAGGCGCATCTCGGTGAGCGCCAAGCACATTGCGTCTACAAGCCGATCGCGGGTGAGGCTCCGCTGTGGGATTTCCCCGACGGAACATTGGCGGGCCGGGAACTGGGCGCCTACCTGATTTCGAATGCACTGGGCTGGAACATCGTGCCCTACACCATCATTCGCGACGGCCCGGCCGGCAGTGGCATGCTGCAGTTGTGGGTGGACCAGCCCGGCGACGAGGTCGGTGATGAACCCGCGTCGGGGCCGGACCTCATCGACCTGCTGCCCGCAGGGCACATTCCGCCGGGCTTCCTTCCGGTGCTGCATGCCTACGACTACGCCGGCGACGAGGTCACCCTGGTGCACGCCGACGACATTCGGTTGCGCCGCATGGCCGTCTTCGACGTGCTGATCAACAACGCCGACCGCAAGGGCGGCCACATCCTGTGCGGAACCGACGGGCATGTGTACGGCGTCGACCACGGGGTGAGCCTGCATACCGAGGACAAGCTACGCACAGTGCTCTGGGGCTGGGCCGGTAAGCCCGTCGACGACGAGACGCTGGAAGCGGTCGCCTGTCTGCGCAATCAGGTGCGTGGTCAACTCGGAGATCAGTTGTGTGAGCACATCACCCGCCGCGAAGTCGACGCGCTGCACACCAGAACCGTTGCGCTGCTGGATAACCCGGTGATGCCGACACCGGACCGCCGCCGGCCGATTCCCTGGCCGGCGTTCTGATGAGCCTGACCGATGCGGCGCTGGCCGCCGAGGTGGCCGTCGAAGCCGGTGAACTCCTGCTGGCGGTCCGTGAGGAGGTCGGCTTCGGTGACCCCTACGACCTCGGTGACGCCGGTGACAAGCGGGCCAACATCTTGATCCTCGATCGGCTCCGGCAAGAGCGCCCCGACGATGCGGTGCTGTCCGAGGAAGCCGTCGACGACGTCTCCCGGGTTCACGCCGACCGGGTATGGATCGTCGACCCCGTTGACGGCACGCGCGAGTTCTCCTCGCCCGGCCGAACCGACTGGGCCGTGCACATCGCGCTGTGGCAGCGCAACGGGCGGCCTCACGGCGCGATCACGGACGCCGCCGTCGCGCTGCCTGCCCGCGGCGAGGTCTACCGCACCGACACCGTCACCGCGCCGCCGCCACGCACCGCCGGGCCCATCCGCATCACCGCAAGCGCCAACCGGCCGCCCGCCGTGCTGTGGCGGCTACGGGACAAGCTGGACATCCAGCTGGTGAGCATCGGTTCGGCCGGCGCCAAGGCGATGGCGGTCGTCCGCGGTGACGTCGACGCCTATGTCCACGCGGGCGGCCAGTGGGAGTGGGATTCGGCCGCCCCGGCCGGAGTGGTGCAGGCCGCCGGCATGCATGCGTCGCGGCTGGACGGCTCCCCGATGATCTACAACCGGCACGATCCGTACCTCCCCGACTTCCTCATGTGCCGCGCGGAGCTGGCCGATGTGCTGCTCGACGGCATCTGGTCGGCCTATCGGGACCGCTAGCTCGGGAATGGAATCGTCTTCTGCGTTGTAGCTCACCGGTAAGCACCACACCATCGGGAGGCCGCCCTGACCGAACACCTTAGAGTCGACGCTATGCAATCGTGGCCGGCGCCGAACGTCCCGGCGCTGGAAGGACGAGGCCCGCAGTTGCGGCTCTACGACAGCGCAGACCGGCAAGTCCGTCCGGTCAGCGCCGGCGAGACGGCCACCATGTACGTCTGCGGCATCACCCCGTACGACGCCACCCACCTTGGACATGCGGCGACGTATCTCGCCTTTGACCTGGTGTACCGGGTGTGGCTGGATTCCGGGCACACGGTGCATTACGTGCAGAACATCACCGACGTCGACGACCCGCTGTTCGAGCGGGCACAGCGCGACGGCATCGACTGGCGTGAGCTTGCCGACCGGGAGACCGAGCTGTTCCGGAAGGACATGGCGGCGCTGCGGGTGCTGCCCCCACACGACTACGTCGCGGCCACCGAGGCCATCGCGGAGGTCGTCGAGCTCGTCGAGAAGATGCTGGCCTCGGGGGCGGCCTACGTCGTCGACGACACCGACTACCCCGACGTGTACTTCCATGCCGACGCGACCCGCCAGTTCGGCTACGAATCCGGCTACGACCGCGACACCATGATGCGGCTTTTCACCGAACGCGGCGGCGACCCCGACCGCCCGGGCAAGAGCGACGAACTCGACGCGCTGATGTGGCGCGCGGAACGGCCCGGCGAGCCCAGTTGGCCGTCGCCGTTCGGCCCCGGCAGGCCGGGATGGCATGTGGAGTGTTCGGCGATCGCCCTGTCCCGCATCGGCACCGGCCTGGACATCCAGGGCGGCGGCAGCGACCTGATCTTCCCGCACCATGAGTTTTCCGCCGCCCACGCCGAATCAGTAACAGGGGAGCGCAGATTCGCTCGCCACTACGTGCACGCGGGAATGATCGGCTGGGACGGGCACAAGATGTCCAAGAGCCGCGGGAACCTCGTGCTGGTGTCTGGGCTGCGCGCCGACGGCGTCGAACCGGCGGCGATCCGCCTGGGCCTGCTCGCCGGTCACTATCGCGCGGACCGCTCGTGGAGCGACGCTGTGCTCGAGGAGGCCAACGCCCGGCTGCGCCGTTGGCGCCAGGCCGCGTCTTTAGCTGCCGCACCGGACGCCGCCGACGTCGTGGCACGGGTGCGCCAGTATCTGGCCGACGACCTCGACACACCGAAAGCGCTTGCGGCACTGGATGGGTGGACGACAGACGCACTCGAATACGGCGGCCACGACACCGAGGCGCCGCGCACGGTGGCAACGGCTGTCGATGCGCTGCTCGGCGTGCAGCTGTAGCGATTGCGCGGGCGACCGACCGTCAAACGGTGCACCGTGCCCGCGCGGTGGAGTACGTTTCGGCCATGGGTTCTGTGAACGGAAAAGTCGCGCTGATCACCGGCGGCGCCAACGGTGTCGGCGCTGAGGTGGCCCGTCGGCTTCACGCCAGGGGCGCGAAGCTGGTGCTGACCGACCTGGACGAGGGAAAGCTCAAGGAGGTCGCCGCCGCGCTCGGCGAGGATGGCGTGCTGACCGTCGTCGCCGACGTACGTGACCTGTCGGCCATGCAGGCCGCCGTCCATCAGGGCATCGAGCGGTTCGGCGGCATCGACATCGTGATGGCCAACGCCGGAATCGCCAGCTACGGGTCGGTGCTGCAAGTAGATCCCGAAGCGTTCAAGCGGGTGATCGACGTCGACGTCGTCGGTGTGTTCCACACGGTGCGCGCTGCGCTGCCGTCGGTCATCGACCGCCGCGGGTACGTGCTGATCGTTTCGTCGCTGGCGGCCTACGCCGCCGCCCCGGGCATGGCGCCCTATAACGCCGCAAAGGCGGGGGTCGAGCACTTCGCGAACGCGCTGCGGCTGGAGGTTGCCCACCTGGGCGTCGCCGTCGGCTCGGCACACATGTCCTGGATCGACACCCCGCTGGTGCGGGAGAGCAAGAATGATCTGTCGACATTCACCGAGATGCTCAGCTTGTTGCCCGGACCTCTGGGCAAGACCACCTCGGTCGAGGCATGCGGCGCCGCATTCGTTGGCGGCATTGAAGGCCGCAAGCGCCAGATCAACTGTCCCGCCTGGGTCGGGTTACTTCGCTGGCTGCGTCCACTGCTGTCGACGGCACTCGGCGAGGCCCAGACGCTCAAGTTCGTCCCTGATCTGCTGGCGAGGATGGACGCGGAAGTGGCGGCGCTTGGGCGTTCGCACAGTGCCCGCACCGAGGCCATCCACAAGCAGTGATCGGCCGAATCGGCGTCGTCCTGACGCTTCTCGCGATGCTTGTCGGGTGCAGCACGAAGGGATCGGAGGAGACGGCGAAGCCAGCGCCACCACCGAGCCCGGCCGCAGTCACGCCGGAGCAGGCCCGCGCCATCGCCAAGGAGGCCTACATCTACGGCTTTCCGATGGTTGACAGCTACCGTGTCCAGTACGGGTACTTCGTCAACAAGCAGGACCCCGAATACAAGGGGGCCTGGAATGAGATCCACAGCAGCGCACGGGTTTACACGCCAGCCGATACGACGATCCAGACTCCCAACTCGGATACCCCGTATTCAGTGCTCGGCGCCGACCTGCGTGCCGAGCCTCTCGTGCTGACGGTGCCGCCGATCGAGCAGAACCGCTACTACTCGCTGCAGTTCGTCGACGGATACACCTACAACTTCGCCTACGTCGGCAGCCGCACCACCGGCAACAGTGGCGGAAAGTACCTGCTGGCGGGACCCGGCTGGAAAGGCGAGAAACCGCCGGGCATCAACGAGGTCATCCGCTCCGACACCGAACTGGCGCTGGTCGTGTACCGCACCCAGCTGCTCGGCCCATCCGATCGCGACAGCGTGGAGAAGGTCCAGGCGGGTTATCAGGTCCAGCCGCTGTCGGCGTTCCTCAAGCAACCCCCGCCGGCCCCCGCCCCGCCGATCGACTTCGTGCCGCCGCTCACGGCGGAGCAGGAGAAGACGTCGCCGCAGTTCTTCGACATCCTCAACTTTGTGCTGCGGTTCGCGCCCACGCTGCCGTCCGAGAAGGCGTTGCGAGATCGCTTCGCCACCATCGGTATTGGGCCGGATGGCTCGTTTGATTCCGACAAGCTAAGCCCCGAGATGCGGTCGGCGATCGAAGGCGGAATCGCCGACGCGTGGGCGGAATTCAAGGGCATTCAGGACAAGGTCAACGCCGGCCAGCTGAGCTCCGGCGATTTCTTCGGCACGCGCGAGATGCTCAAGGACAACTACCTATATCGCATGGCGGGAGCCGTCGTCGGCATCTACGGCAACACCAAGGAGGAAGCGCTCTACCCGGTGTTCGACACCGACGCAGCCGGAGCGCCACTGACCGGAGCCAACAACTACACCTACCGCTTCGCGCCCGGACAGCTTCCGCCGGTGAACGCGTTCTGGTCGCTGACGATGTACGAGCTGCCGCAGAGCCTGCTGGTCGACAACTCCATGAACCGCTACTTGATCAACTCGCCGATGCTGGACAGCCTGGTGAAGGACCCGGACGGCGGATACACGCTCTACATCCAGAACTCCTCGCCGGGAATGGACAAGGAATCCAACTGGTTGCCCGCGCCCAGTGGGCCGTTCCGGCTGGTGCTGCGGCTGTATTGGCCTAAACCGGACGCGCTGAACGGTCAATGGCAAGCCCCGAAGCCGGTGAAGACCTAACTGCGGAAGCCTGGACCTCGGCGGCGCAGATAGCGCTCGAATTCGGCGGCCAGCGCGTCGCCGTCGATCTTGCCGAGCGCCTCGTTCATGTCGACCTCGGCGTCACCGCGCTCCTCGAGCGACTGGACGTATTCGGCGATCTCGTCGTCCTCGGCGGTCATCTCGGACACCGCCTGCTCCCATTCTTCAGCCTGGGTCGGCAGATCATCTAGAGGCACCTCGATGTCGAGCACGTCCTCGACCCGGCGCAACAGCGCCACGGTGGCCTTGGGATTCGGCGGCTGTGACACGTAGTGCGGAACCGCCGCCCAGAACGTGACCGCGGGAATGCCCGCCTGCACGCAGGCGTCCTGGAACACGCCGGCGATGCCGGTCGGCCCCTCGTAGCGGGTTTCCTCCAGCCCGAACGCCTTTGCCGAATCGGGGGAGTAGGCGGCCCCCGACACAGGAACCGGGCGGGTGTGCGGCGTGTCGGCCAGCAGCGCGCCCAGGATCACGACGGTTTGCACGTTCAGTTTGTCGGCGATCGCGAGCAGCTCGGCGCAGAACGTGCGCCAGCGCATGTTGGGCTCCACGCCGTGCATCAGCACGATGTCGCGATTCGAACCCGGCGGGCGGCAATGCGAGATCCGCATCGACGGCCATACCAATTCGCGGGTGACGCCGTCGACCTGCCGGATCACCGGCCGGTTCACCTGATAGTCGTAGTAGGCCTCGTCGTCGATCTCCACGATCGTTTCGGCTTCCCAGATGGCGTCCAGGTGCTCCAGCGCGTCGCTGGCCGCGTCACCGGCGTCGTTCCAGCCTTCGAAGGCCGCGACGACGATCGTGTCGTTGAGTTGGGGCAGGTCGGGCGGTTTGAAGCCGCTCGCATCCGACGAGGTCACCATCCCAGCGTAAGGCCTGCGTGGCGGCGAGGAGTGCCATCGGCACACCGGCCGATTTGCGGGGACCTACTACTCTGTCGATGTGACTGCTGTGAACGCTCGCGTCTACGACACCGATTTGCTCGACACATTGTCGACGCGGGTCATGGTGGGCGACGGCGCCATGGGCACCCAGCTGCAGGCAGCCGATCTGACGCTCGACGACTTCAACAACCTCGAGGGCTGCAACGAGATCCTCAACGACACCCGGCCGGATGTGATCGAGACCATCCACCGCAACTATTTCGAGGCCGGTGCCGACGCGGTCGAGACCAATACGTTCGGCTGCAACCTGTCCAACCTCGGTGATTACGACATCGCCGACCGGATCAGGGACCTGTCGCAACGGGGCACCGCGATCGCGCGACGCGTCGCCGACGAGATGAGCACCCCGGATCGCAGGCGGTACGTGCTGGGCTCGATGGGCCCGGGCACCAAGCTGCCGACCCTGGGGCATACCGAGTACGCAGTGATCCGCGACGCCTACTCCGAGGCCGCGCTCGGCATGCTCGAGGGAGGCGCCGACGCGATCCTTGTGGAGACCTGCCAGGATTTGCTACAGCTGAAGGCCGCGGTCCTGGGCTCGCGCCGCGCGATGGGCCAGTTCGGCCGCCACATCCCGATCATCGCCCACGTCACCGTGGAAACCACCGGCGCGATGCTGTTGGGCAGCGAGATCGGTGCGGCGCTGACGGCCGTCGAACCGCTTGGCGTAGACATGATCGGGCTCAACTGCGCGACCGGCCCCGCCGAGATGAGCGAACACTTGCGCTACCTGTCGCAGCACGCGCGTGTTCCCGTGTCGGTGATGCCGAACGCCGGGCTGCCCGTACTGGGCGCCAACGGTGCCGAATATCCGCTGCGTCCAGACGAACTCGCCGAGGCGCTGTCGGGCTTCGTTGCCGAATACGGCCTTTCACTGGTTGGGGGCTGCTGCGGTACCACCGCCGAACACATCCGCCAGGTCGCCCAGGCGATCCCGAATGTGCAGCGCGCGGAGCGCCCCATCACCTACGAACCTGCGTTGGCCTCGCTGTACTCATCGACGCCGTTCGCGCAGGACGCGTCGGTGCTGATGATCGGTGAGCGGACAAACGCCAACGGTTCCAAGGCGTTCCGCGAGGCGATGATCGCCGAGGACTGGCAGAAATGCCTCGACATCGCCAAGGACCAGACCCGTGACGGCGCACACCTGCTAGACCTGTGCGTCGACTACGTCGGCCGCGACGGTGTCGCCGACATGAACGCGCTGGCCAGTCGGCTGGCGACCGCGTCGACCCTGCCGATCATGCTCGACTCCACCGAAACCCCCGTGCTGCGGGCGGGTCTGGAGCATCTGGGCGGTCGGTGCGCGGTCAACTCGGTGAACTACGAGGACGGCGACGGCCCTGAGTCGCGCTTCCACAAGACGATGGAGCTGGTCGCCGAGCACGGCGCCGCGGTGGTCGCGCTGACCATCGACGAGGAAGGTCAGGCCCGCACCGCTGAGAAGAAGGTCGAGATCGCCGAGCGGCTCATCGCCGATATCACCGGGAATTGGGGTGTGGACGAGTCGTCGATCCTGATCGACACCCTGACGTTCACCATCTGCACCGGTCAGGAAGAGTCCCGCAAGGACGGAATCGAAACCATCGACGCCATCCGGCTTCTGAAGCAAAAGCACCCGGATGTCCAAACGACACTGGGGCTTTCGAACATCTCGTTCGGCCTCAACCCGGCCGCGCGCCAGGTGCTCAACTCGGTCTTCCTTCACGAATGCCAGGAGGCCGGGCTGGATTCGGCGATCGTGCATGCGTCGAAGATCCTGCCGATGAACCGCATCGACTCCAAGCAGCGCGAGGTGGCGCTGGATCTGGTGTACGACCGGCGCCGCGAGGACTATGACCCGCTCACCGAGCTCATGGCGATGTTCGAGGGCGTGTCGGCGGCGTCGTCGAAGGAGTCCCGTGCCGCCGAACTTGCCAAGCTGCCGCTGCTGCAGCGGTTGGCGCAGCGCATCGTCGACGGCGAGCGCAACGGCTTGGAGGCCGACCTCGACGAGGCGATGACCCAGAAACCGCCGCTGAGCATCATCAACGACGATCTGCTGGCCGGCATGAAGACCGTCGGTGAGCTGTTCGGCTCCGGCCAGATGCAGTTGCCGTTCGTGCTGCAGTCCGCAGAGGTGATGAAGGCGGCGGTGGCGCACCTGGAGCCGCACATGGAGAAGGCCGACGACGACAGCGGCAAGGGCCGCATCGTGCTGGCCACCGTCAAGGGCGATGTGCACGATATCGGCAAGAACCTCGTCGACATCATCTTGAGCAACAACGGCTATGAGGTCGTCAACATCGGCATCAAGCAGCCCATCAATACGATTCTCGAGGTGGCCCAGGACAAGAGCGCCGACGTGGTCGGCATGTCCGGTCTGCTGGTGAAGTCCACGGTGGTGATGAAGGAAAACCTCCAGGAGATGAACACGAGGGGGGTTGCCGACCGGTTCCCGGTGCTGCTCGGCGGTGCGGCGTTGACCCGCAGCTACGTCGAGAACGATCTCGCCGAGGTCTACGAAGGCGAAGTGCATTACGCGCGTGACGCTTTCGAGGGCCTCAAGCTGATGGACACGATCATGAGTGTCAAGCGTGGCGAGACGCCGGACACCGACAGCCCCGAGGCGATCGCGGCGCGCGAGAAGGAGGCCGAGCGCAAGGCCCGCCACGAGCGGTCGAAACGTATTGCCGCCGAACGCAAAGCGAAGGAAGCGCCCGTCGAGGTGCCGGAGCGTTCCGATGTCGCCACCGACGTCGAGGTGCCGGTCCCGCCGTTTTGGGGCACCCGCATCGTCAAGGGTGTGGCGGTGGCCGACTACAGCAAGACACTCGACGAGCGCGCGCTGTTCCTCGGCCAGTGGGGGCTGCGCGGCGTGCGCGGCGGCGAGGGCCCGTCGTACGAGGAACTCGTCGAAACCGAAGGTCGCCCACGACTGCGGTACTGGCTGGATCGCTTGTCCACTGACGGCATCCTCGCCCACGCCGCGGTGGTGTACGGCTACTTCCCTGCGGTGTCAGAGGGTGACGACGTCATCGTGCTCGCCGAGCCGAAACCCGATGCAGTAGAACGGTTCCGGTTCACCTTCCCGCGCCAGCAACGTGACCGGTTCCTGTGCATCGCCGACTTCATCCGGTCTCGTGAAATCGCGACCAGGGCTGATCAAGTTGATGTGTTGCCGTTCCAGTTGGTGACCATGGGGCAGCCGATCGCCGACTTCGCCAACGAGCTGTTCGCGTCGGACTCCTATCGCGACTACCTCGAGGTGCACGGCATCGGTGTACAGCTGACCGAGGCGCTCGCCGAGTACTGGCACAAGCGGATCCGCGAGGAACTGAAGTTCAGTGACCACGCAATGGCTGCGGAGGACCCCGACAATGTCGAGGACTACTTCAAGCTCGGCTATCGCGGCGCCCGGTTCTCCTTCGGGTACGGCGCATGCCCGAACCTCGACGACCGCGCGAAGATGATGGAGCTGCTGGAGCCCAGCCGGATCGGTGTGACGCTGTCCGAGGAACTGCAGCTTCACCCGGAGCAGTCCACGGATGCGTTCGTGCTGCACCATCCCGAGGCCAAGTACTTCAACACCTGAGTCAGCGGAACAACCCTGCGTTCGCGGTGGCCCACTGGGCAACCGAGCTGGCCTGGGTGCCGGTCAGTTCGGCGACCAGGTCGTTGGCTTCCTGCGGATGTTCGAGGGCTTGCTCGATGGTGTCTAGATACCAGCCGGCCCGGCCACCCAGTGCCGTGTCAAAGCGTTGCTCGGCCTCGGCCCTCTCGCATTGCTCATAGGTCACCGGGGCGTCGATTCCCACGCCGATCTGCTCGGCGATCTCGGCCCGGTTCAGCGCTTGCGGCCCGGTGATCGGATACATCTGTCCGTAGTGCGCCTGCTCGGGCTTGACCAGCAACGCCGCGGCGACCCGAGCGATGTCGTCCATCGAGATCGGCGCCTCGACCGCCGACGGATACGGCTCGCGGACCGTGCGGGTCGTCTTGATCTGCTCGGACCAGATCGCGAAGTTCTCCAGAAACTCGCCTGGGCCGAGTTGGGTATTGACGATTCCCGAGGCGGTCACCTTCTCCGCATGCTCCTGCCAGTGCGCGGCGCCCGACAACGCGACGACGTACTCCACGCCGGCCTTCTTCACGAGCTCAAGCGTGACGTCGAGCGTCTTGGGCAGCGGCGCCAGGTACATCCGGTCGACGCCCTGCAGCGCCGCCGGCAGCGATTCGGGGTTGCCGAGATAACCGGTGATCGCCCGCACCCCGTCGGGTAGGTCTGCCTTCGCCGGATCGTTGGTCAGCGCACGGATGTCGTTGGCGCCCAGGTCGATCAGATGGTCGACTATGCGACGGCCGATGTTTCCTGTGGCGCCGGTCACGAGAATCGTCATGATTTCCACCCTACGGCGGCCCCTGACATAATCGGCCCATGCAAGCGGTGCTGTGGGATATGGACGGCACCCTGGTCGACTCCGAAAAGCTCTGGGACATCTCGCTGGCTGCTCTCTACGCAGAACTCGGCGGCAAGTTGACCCCAGAAGTCAGGGCGTCGATGGTCGGCAGCGCGGCGGAGAACACCATTCGCATCGTCTACACCGACCTCGGCCTTGAGCTCGATCCGGCTGCGATGGCCGAATCCGATCGCTGGCTGCACGAATACACCGCGGACCTGTTCGACGGTGGCTTGCCGTGGTGTGACGGCGCACAGGAGTTGTTGGAAGCGCTTGCCGCTGAGGGCACTCCGATGGCACTGGTTACCAATACCCAGCGGGCGCTCACCGACCGAGCATTGAATAGTATTGGAGCCCATTACTTTTCGGCTACCGTTTGTGGTGACGAGGTTCCGCACGGAAAACCCGCACCCGATCCCTATTTGCTCGCCGCGGCGTTGCTGGAACTGCAGCCGTCGGCATGTCTTGCCATTGAGGATTCAGTCACCGGCACCGCCGCCGCAGAAGGCGCGGGATGTCCGGTAGTGGTGGTACCCAACGATGTAGCGGTGCCGCACGGCCCGCGCAGACGTCACATCACGTCCCTCGCGGAGGTGGCCGCGGCCGATCTTCGGCAGCTGCACGCGGAACTCACTTCGCAATTCGACGAACGGTCCGCCTGACGCTTTCGCAAGTGATTGAATGTGATCCTGATCACACAACGCTGCGAAAGGTCGTCACATGACCCACGGGCCCGTCGGTGATAGCACATCAGGTTTGGACTACGAGGAGTCCGAGCACAGCGGCCGCGTAGTTCTGATCGCATCCGTCGCCGCGCTGGGCGGGCTGTTGTTCGGCTACGACAGCGCGGTCATCAACGGGGCGGTTTCCGCGCTGCAGGACCACTTCCAAGTCAGCAATTACGCGCTGGGTCTCGCGGTCGCGTCCGCGCTGCTGGGCGCGGCGGCAGGGGCCATGACGGCGGGCCGACTGGCCGACAAGATCGGCCGGCTGCAGGTGATGCGTATCGCCGCGCTGCTGTTCTTCATCAGCGCCATCGGCACCGGCCTGGCGAACAGCGTGTGGCTGGTCGTCGTGTTCCGCATCGTCGGTGGGTTCGGGGTTGGCGTCGCGTCGGTCATCGCCCCCGCCTATATCGCCGAGACGTCGCCGCCGCGCATCCGCGGACGGCTCGGGTCGCTGCAACAACTCGCGATCGTCACAGGCATCTTCCTGTCGCTGGCGATCGACTATGGGCTCGCGCAGATCGCCGGCGGGTCACGTGAGGAGCTGTGGTTCGGACTCGAGGCGTGGCGCTGGATGTTCCTGGTGATGGCGGTGCCGGCCGTCGTGTACGGCGGGCTGGCCTACACGATCCCCGAGTCACCGCGCTATCTCGTTGCGACATACCGGATTCCCGAAGCCCGCCGCGTGCTGACCATGCTGCTGGGCGAGAAGAACCTCGAGCTGACCATCACGCGAATCCAGGAGTCGCTGAAAGCGGAGAAGCCGCCGTCGTGGCGGGATCTGCGCAAGCCGACCGGGGGCCTGTACGGCATCGTGTGGGTGGGCGTCGGGCTGTCGGTTTTCCAGCAGTTCGTCGGCATCAACGTGATCTTCTACTACTCCAACGTGCTGTGGGAGGCCGTCGGCTTCAAGGAGAGTTCGTCGTTCACGATCACCGTGATCACGTCGATCACCAACATCCTGACCACGCTGATCGCGATCGCACTGATCGACAAAATCGGGCGCAAGCCGCTGCTGTTGATCGGATCGACAGGCATGGCGGTCACGCTGGGGACCATGGCGGTCGTCTTCGGCACCGCCCCGCTGGTGGACGGCAAGCCACATCTGGGCGATGTCGCCGGACCAGTGGCGCTGGTCGCAGCCAATCTGTTCGTGGTGGCGTTCGGCATGTCGTGGGGGCCCGTGGTGTGGGTGCTGCTCGGTGAGATGTTCCCCAACCGCATCCGGGCGGCGGCGCTGGGACTGGCGGCCGCCGCGCAGTGGGCGGCGAACTGGCTGATCACCGTGACGTTCCCGTCGCTGCGCGACGTTCTGGGGATTGCCTACGGGTTCTATGCGATCTGCGCGATTCTCTCCGGGGTGTTCGTGTGGCGGTGGGTGGAGGAAACCAAGGGCAAACACCTCGAGGACATGCACCGCGAGGCGTATCACCACGAGGCACACCCAGCGGAGACGTGACGCTGTTCTGCTAAACCCGCGTGACCGCGGCTAACCACACGTGGAACAATCGCGTGCCGTGAAGACCTTCGATGCTCTGTTCGCCGAACTCAGCGAGCGCGCGCGCACGCGGCCAGCCGGTAGTGGCACCGTTGCCGCGCTCGACGGCGGTGTACACGGGCTCGGCAAGAAGATTCTCGAGGAGGCCGGCGAGGTGTGGCTGGCTGCCGAGCACGAGGGCGACGAGGCGCTGGCCGAGGAGATCAGCCAGTTGCTGTACTGGACGCAGGTGCTGATGATCTCCCGCGGGCTGACCCTCGACGACGTGTACGCCAAGCTATGAACGGCACGTTGCGGGTCGCGGTGCCCAACAAGGGCACGCTCTCGGAGCCGGCCGCTGAGATCCTGTCCGAGGCCGGTTACCGGCGGCGCACCGATGCCAAGGACCTGACCGTCGTCGATCCGGTCAACAACGTCGAGTTCTTCTTTCTGCGGCCCAAGGACATTGCCATCTATGTCGGCTCGGGCCAGCTGGACCTGGGCATCACCGGCCGGGACCTCGCCCTGGAGTCCGATGCGCCTGTGCGCGAGCGGCTCGCGCTCGGATTCGGCTCGTCAACGTTCCGCTACGCCGCACCGGCCGGGCGCCAGTGGCGCGTCGAGGATCTTGCGGGAAAGCGGATCGCCACAGCGTTTCCCCATGTTGTACGAAAAGACTTGGCGGCGAGGGGGATTGACGCGACGGTGATCCGGCTCGACGGCGCCGTCGAGATTTCGGTGCAACTCGGCGTTGCCGACGCGATTGCCGATGTGGTCGGCTCGGGCCGCACACTCGGGCTGCACGACCTGGTGGCGTTCGGGGAATCGCTGTGCGATTCGGAGGCCGTCCTCATCGAACAAGACAACGCCGGCGGTGAAAACGCAGCCGCGCGCGACCAGCTCGCGGGGCGGGTACAGGGCGTGGTGTTCGGGCAGCAGTACCTGATGCTGGACTACGACTGCCCGCGCAGCGTGCTCGACGACGCCACCGCCGTCACGCCGGGCCTGGAGTCACCCACCATTGCGCCGCTCGCCGATCCGGCGTGGGTTGCCGTGCGCGCGCTGGTTCCGCGTCGAGACGTCAACGCCATCATGGACGAACTCGCGTCCATTGGAGCGAAGGCAATTCTGGCCTCCGACATCCGGTTCTGCCGCTTCTGATTCGGCCGGTCATCGGTCGTCCTGCGTGTTAGCGTCCCGGTGTCGGTTTCACCGGTCGGGAGGTTGTCATGACGCAGGTTCTGGTTATCGTGTTGGCCCTGCTGATCGGTGTGATAGCCGGTCTGCGGGCGCTGACCGCCCCGGCGGTCGTCGCGTGGGGCGCGTTTCTCGGCTGGATCGACGTCGACGGCAAGTGGTCGGAATGGGTGGCACATCCGATTACCGTCACCGTCCTGACGATCTTCCTGCTGGTGGAGCTGATCACCGACCAATTACCCAAGACCCCCAGCCGTAAGACGCCGCCCCAGTTCATCACGCGACTCATCATGGGCGCGTTCGCAGGTGCGGTCGCCGGCAGCGCCACGCATCACACGTTCATCGGCCTTGGCGCGGGCATTGTCGGTGCGGTGCTTGGCACGTTGGGTGGCGCTGAGGCCCGTCAACGGCTTGTCGCCGCCAACGGCGGACGCGATCGGCCGATCGCGCTCGTCGAGGACGTGGTGGCCGTCGGCGGTGGGTTCCTGGTCGCCTACCTCGTCAGCCTCGTCTGAGACTTCCGTCGTGACAGAGAAATTCGATGCGATCATCGTCGGTGCGGGTCAGGCGGGTCCACCGCTGGCGGGCAGGCTGACCGACGCCGGCCAAACGGTCGCGGTGATCGAACGCAAACTCGTCGGCGGCACCTGTGTGAACACCGGCTGCATCCCCACCAAGACGCTGGTGGCCAGTGCACACGCCGCACAGCTGGCGCGCCGCGGAGCCGAATACGGGATTGGCACAGGCAAAGTCACCGTCGACATGGCGAAGGTCAAGGCGCGCAAAGACAAAGTCATGCTCGACGATCGGCATGGCCTCGAATCGTGGCTCGAGGGAATGAACGGCTGTACGTTCATTCGTGGCCACGCCCGATTTGAAAACCCGCACACGATCAGCGTCGACGGGCGAGTGCTCGAAGCGGAGAGGATCTTCCTCAACGTCGGTGGCCGGGCGGTCGCGCCCGACATGCCGGGGCTCTCAGATATCGACTACATGACCAACGTTGGCATTCTCGAACTGGACACCATCCCAGAACATCTCGTGATCATCGGCGGCAGCTATATAGCGCTGGAGTTCGCGCAGATGTACCGCCGGTTCGGCGCCAGGGTCACCGTGATCGAGAAAGGCCCGCGGCTGACGTCACGGGAGGACGCGGACGTCTCCACCGCCATCAAAGACATCCTCGAAGCAGAGGGTATCGATGTAGTCGTCGACGCGACGGCAATTCGATTCGCCAAGCGAAACAACGGGTTCGAGGTGACTCCGCGGGACGGTGCGGACCCCATCACCGGATCACACCTGCTGGTCGCGGTGGGGCGTCAGCCCAACACCGACGACCTCGGGCTGGACAAGGCGGGGGTGGAAACCGACGTTCGCGGCTACATCGTCGTGGATGATCAGCTGCGCACCAACGTCGAACACATCTGGGCGATGGGCGACTGCAACGGACGCGGGGCGTTCACCCACACGTCGTACAACGACTTCGAGATCGTCGCGGGCAACTTACTGGATAACGACCCGCGGCGCGTCAGCGACCGCGTCTTGACCTACGCGCTCTACGTCGACCCGCCGCTGGGTCGAGCCGGGATGACCGTCGACCAGGTCCGCAAATCGGGCCGAAAAGCGTTGGTGGGCAAGCGTCCCATGTCGCGGGTCGGACGGGCCGTCGAGAAGGGCGAGACCCAGGGCTTCATGAAGGTTGTGGTCGACGCCGAGACTCAGGAGATCCTCGGCGCCGCGATCCTCGGTGTCGGTGGTGACGAGGTCGTACACGCGATCCTCGACATCATGACGGCCAAGAAGCCGTACACCGCGATATCGCGCACGATGCACATCCACCCGACGGTCAGCGAGTTGGTGCCGACCCTGCTGCAGGAGATGAAACCACTGGAGTAGCCGACTTCCCGACGTTGAACTGCCGTGTCACCAGCGCGACCCGCTGCCCGAGGTGGCGACAGGTCTGCGCATCCGACGGGTGCACTTGATCGGGGTTGGCGTCGACATCGGTCTGCGCACCAGCACCCAGCCAGAAACCCAGACGGTTGAGGTCGTTCTCACTGCCCGTCGCGCTGTTCCAGCCTGCGCCCAAACCCAGGTTCACCCAATGCATGTGGTGCTGGGCCGCGAATACGGCAAGTGAGACCAGCGTGTTCACCTTGTCGCCGCTCTTGGCGCCGGAATTGGTGAATCCCGCCGCGATCTTGTCCCGCCACGTTCCGTTGAGGCACCGCCGCCCGGTCTGTTCCGCGAATGTTTGAAAGCCCGCCGAGACGTTGCCCATGTACGTCGCACAGCCGAACACGATTCCGTCGGCGTCGTCGAGAAGGTCCCAATCCGCTTCGGTCATCTCGTCGACGGCGATCACACTGACATCGGCGCCTGTCTCGCGGGCGCCCGAAGCCACAGCATTGGCGAGCACGGCGGTGTGCCCGAAACCGGAGTGGTAGGCGATCGCCAGGGTGGGTGCTGCGATGTGAGAACCGTTGTGTTTCATATTAACTCGACTCCCGCAGTGTTTTATTGACTTCAAGGCGACGTGTCGTCCAGTCCGGCAGCACGTCGCCGGCGAGGTAAGCCTCGAGGCGATCCAGGTAGGCGTGCGTGCCACCGAAGAACCCGCTCGCATTGCGCACGCCAAGCCCTCGATGAGTGAAGCGAAGCAGGGTCCCGTCCCCGTCCGCGGTCAGTTCGTAGCGCACCACTCCGTCTTCGACGATCGGCTGCTTCCATTCGTGTTCGAGGACATTTGGCGGGTCCCACACGAGGATTCGCCCGGTCATCCGCTTGCGTTCAGGCGGCAGTGGCGGACCGGTCGCGACCATGTCGATCATCCCGCCCTCGCGCGAGTCGATCGTCGTCTCGCCGAACCACTGCGCACGTTCGTCCGAATCGGTGATCGCCGACCAGACCATTTCGATCGGAAAGGGCAGGCGCCGTTCGAAATTGAGCACCGCGCGGTCACCGTCTACGGTGAGCCGCCCATTGCGTTCAGTCATCGCGACTCCTTGCGCTTGTTTTCCAGGTGCCGCTCGAGGGCGTCGAGGTGATCGGCCCAGTAGCGGCGGTAACGGTCGATCCACTCGTCGATCGCGACCAGCCCGTCGGCCCGCAACGCGTAGATGCGGCGCTGGGCGTCGGGCCGAACTTCGACGAGCCCGACCTCGCGCAGGACGCGCAGGTGCCGTGACACCGTCGGCTGGGTCAGCCCCGGCAGCGTCGCGACCAGTTCACCAGCGGTGCGTTCACCGTCCATGAGTGCGTCGAGCAGCGCGCGCCGACTGGGCTCGGCGACCGCTTCGAAGACATCCACTCGTCCAATATCGCACGGCATCTATATAGATGCAAGTGCATAGAGCTCCTTGCGGGCGATTACGGCCGGCGCTGAACCAGCAGTGTTTGCGCTACCGTGCCGATAAACCCCTGGCGGTCAAAGATTTCCGCGCTTGTCACGCCGATGCCGTCGGGACCGATCGAACCGCGGGCGCGCAGCCCGAAGTCGTTTCCGACGGGCAGCCGGTGGAGGTGCACTGCGGTGTCGGTGTTCATGAAGACGAACTCCTCGGGGTCCAGCGCGGCGCCCGCACCGTTCGCACAGTCGACCACCATGACCAGCCGCTGCAGCTCGGTTGTCTGTTCCGAATCGACCAGAGGGACAAGGGGGCTGAGCCAGACCACGTTCGACTCGCCCTCCGCGGTTGGTTGGCGCCGCCAGCTCACCGTCTCCAGGTAGCCCTTCGCGCCCTCCCAGCTGTGCGGAACCGGGATCGATTCGCCCTCGACAATCGGCGGAAAGCGGTCGGTCGCCGCGTCGGCGGTGTCGCTGGTGGCCAGCAGCCACGCCGTGACACGGGCGACTGCGCGTTCGGCACCGTCCGGACGCGGCGCCAGCATCTCGGCGGCCATCATCGAGATGCGTGCACCCGGACGCTCCACCCATGCCCGCACCCGCAGCCGTGTCACGGGGATCGCGCCGAGGATGTCCAGCGTCACCCGGCCGATGCGCAACCCGGTATCGGCGGCGAGTTCCTCGATGAGCTTGGTCATCAGCGCGAGCGGCGGTGAGCCATGCTGGATTTCGGGATCCCAGTTGCTGCGCGTGCCGTCGGTGGACTCGAATACTTGAAACTCGCCATCGGCGGGGAGCCGATGGTAGTGGCATCTGATCACGCAGCCGGCTCCGACGTCTGCAGCACGACGTCGTCTTCGGAGTCGGAGCCCTCGTCGAGGTTCTCCGGCCAACCCGGATACGGCGGCGGGGTGCCGCCGAACACCGGGCAATGGGCGTGGTGTGCGCACCAGTCACACAGCCGCGACGGTCGAGGTCTGAAATCGCCTGTGGCGCCGGCAGATTGGATTGCTCGCCAGATCGCCATCAACGTCTTCTCGAAGCGCAGCAGCTCGTCGAGATCGGGGGAGTAGTCAAGCACCTGACCGTCGGAGAGATACAGCAGCCGCAGCCGGGCCGGCAGCACACCGCGCGAGCGCAGCAGCGCCACCGCATAGAACTTCATCTGGAACATGGCCTTGAACTCGGCCAGCGCGCGCGCCTCCGGTGGCGCCTTACCGGTCTTGTAGTCGACCACGCGTAACTCACCGGTGGGCGCGACGTCGATGCGGTCCACGAAGCCGCGCAGCAGCGTGCCGTCGGAGAGCTCGACTTCCACGCGTTGCTCGCAGCTCTCGGGATCGAACCGCGTCGGGTCCTCGAGCCGGTAGTAGCCCGACAGCAGCGCCCTTGCCTCGGCGAGCAGCTCGGCCCGCACTACCGGCTCGATTTCGGCGGCCACCTCAGGCTGCCCGGCGACCACACGGTCCCACGCCGGGTCCACGAGCGTCATCGCCGTGTCCTGGCCGCGTTCGGCGGCCGGCAGCGCGTAGAGCTGCTCGAGCGCGGCGTGTACGACCGAACCGCGCACCTGCGCGGTGGACGCAGGCTCGGGCAGCCGGTCGATCGCGCGGAACCGGTACAGCAGCGGGCACTGCTTGAAGTCGCTGGCCCGCGACGGAGACAGCGCCGGACGCCGGACTTCCGCCGCCGGTTCGTCGCTCATGAAACCCAGCGTATGACCACCATCCGACAACCCCGAGCACCTGTAGCGGCGCGTCTACTGGCAGGCTGAAAGCTGTGCCAAGGACCGGTCCGTTCGAAGTCGGTGATCGCGTACAGCTCACCGACGCGAAGGGCCGGCACTACACGATGATCCTGACGCCCGGCGGCGAGTTCCACACCCATCGAGGCATCGTCGCGCTCGACAACGTCATCGGGCTGCCGGAGGGCAGCGTCGTCAAGTCGACCAGCGGCGACCAGTTCCTCGTGCTGCGGCCGCTGCTCGTCGATTACGTGATGTCGATGCCGCGCGGCGCCCAGGTGGTCTACCCCAAGGACGCCGCCCAGATCGTGCACGAGGGCGACATCTTCCCCGGCGCTCGCGTGCTGGAGGCGGGGGCGGGCTCCGGAGCGCTGACGTGTTCACTTCTGCGGGCCGTCGGACCCGACGGCCGGGTGACCTCGTATGACGTGCGCGACGACCATGCCGTTCACGCCGAGCGGAACGTCACGACGTTCTTCGGTGAGCGCCCGGAAAACTGGGAGCTGGTGATCGCCGACGTCGCCGACTATTCAGGCCCGGAAGTCGACCGCGTGGTGCTCGACATGCTGTCCCCGTGGGAAGTCCTCGACGCGGTCGCAGGCGCGTTGGTGGCCGGCGGGGTGCTGATGATCTACGTCGCGACCGTCACCCAGCTCTCACGGACGGTGGAGGCGCTGCGCGAGCAGCAGTGCTGGACCGAGCCGCGTGCGTGGGAAAGCATGCAACGCGGTTGGCACGTCGTCGGTCTCGCGGTGCGTCCGCAACACACGATGCGCGGGCACACGGCGTTTCTGATCAGCGTGCGCAAATTGGCGCCGGGTGCGGTCGCGCCGATGCCGCTGCGGCGTAAGCGTCAGCTTGGCGGCAGCGTTTAGTCGGACGACGATCAAGCGGCGGGACCCGCGTTGAGGAGTTCGACCATCGATCTAGTCGTCGGTATCACGCCGCAAGCCGCGACGCGCGGAAAGCAAGTCCATCTCCGGGCGCGCGGCCACCAACCGTTCGGCCGCGTCGAGCACGTCGACGACGTGTGCGCGGTCTGCCGACACAACGGCCACGCCGATGCTGGCGCGCCGGTGCAGGTCCAAAGAGCCGGTTTCGGCCGCAGACACGGCGAATCTGCGCTGCAGCTCGGCGATGACGGGACGGATCGTGGAGCGCTTCTGTTTGAGCGAGCGCACATCCCCGAGCAGCAGGTCGAATTCAAGCCAGCCGATCCACATCAACGAGCACTCAGCGGGTTGGGGTCGCGGTCTGCTCCTGGCCCAGTTTGAGCAGTATGTCGGCGGTTTGGCGGGTCAGCTGCCATGTGCCATGCATCGGGCTGAACTCCATCGGGAACGTGAAGTCCCCTCCGCCTTGACGACTGGCCGTCTTGATGACGATGTTGGCCACGACATTTCCCTCATGGGCCTGGGCCCAGGTCATGTCGTTGGCTTCGAAGGACAGCGGCATGAAGCCGCCGTCCTTCAACGCCTTGGTAAAGCGGTCCAGCGCGGCGGCGTCGTCAGCCGTGGCGTACTCGACGAGGCCGAGTTTGTCGGTCCCACCGACGTTGGGGTCGGTCAGCCGCGCCATCACATCCGTCAGCGCCGACGGAGGAGGCAGTGGAGCGGTGGACGGCGGTGGCGGGGCCGGCACGGCCGGAGGTTTGGTGATCGGCCGCGGCGTCTCGACCGACGCCGCGGGCTGGCCGGCCTTGTCATCACCACACCCGCTAAGCCCGAGCGCCGCCGCAATTGCGACGGCGCCCAGGACTATGGCACAGGTGCGATGCACTCGGTTGATCAGCCCGCCGCCGAGAGCAAGTTGAGGGCGGATGCCTTCGCGATCTGCCAGCCCGTCGGGCTGGGCCCGGCCACGAACTGGATGTTCTGCGTAGCGCTGACGCCCTGCGCAGACGTTGCGGTGACATCGGCGGTCGCCACGCCGCCCTCTTGATCGACGTTGGCGACGATGAAGGTCAGCGGGAACTTGCCCTCCGCCGCGGCCTTGTTGTAGGCCCTGTCGGCGGCGATGGTTTCGAACCGGCCCATGCCTCCTTGGATGTAGGCCGCTTTACCGGCGAACGAGCCGCCGCCTGCGAGGGCCTGCAGTGTCTGCGCGAGTGGAGCCTGCAAATCCGGCGCCGGCGCTTGCGGCAGCGGGACGTCCCACACGACCGGTTGCACTGCCGGAGCCGACGGCACACCGGGAGATGCAATCGAAGTCACACCCGCCGCGGCACCGCCAGCGAGGGCGATGGCTGCAACGCCGGTAACGAGGGCTTTCAGGGTCACGGCTGTCCTTTCGATCGGCCGAACTCATCAGAGAGGTTAACAGTGTTGCTGGTGTGTCGAATTGCTACACCGCACACAAAGTCTGAATCGCCGGTAGCGTTGAAGTTGTTACTGCACCAATATTCGGTGCGGGAGGGAGCGCAACATGAGTGAGTCAGAGCGTTCGGACGGTTTCGGAACCTCCCGAGAGTCAGGCATGTCCAGCGAGGATGCCGCCGAGTTGGAGGAGCTGCGCCGCGAGGCCGCGATCCTTCGCGAGCAGCTGGAGAACGCGGTGGGCCCGCAAAGTGGCCTGCGCAGCGCCCGCGACGTGCACCAGTTGGAGGCGCGGATTGACTCACTCGCGGCCCGTAACGCCAAGCTGATGGAAACCCTCAAAGAGGCCCGTCAGCAATTGCTCGCGCTGCGCGAAGAGGTCGACCGGCTGGGCCAGCCGCCCAGCGGTTACGGGGTCCTGCTCGGTGTGCAGGAAGACGACACCGTCGACGTGTTCACCTCCGGCCGCAAGATGCGGCTGACGTGCTCGCCCAACATCGACACCAAGATCCTGAAGCAAGGGCAGACCGTCCGGCTGAACGAGGCGTTGACCGTCGTCGAGGCCGGCAACTTCGAAGCCGTCGGTGAGATCAGCACACTGCGCGAGATCCTCGCCGACGGTCACCGCGCGCTCGTGGTCGGCCACGCCGACGAGGAGCGCATCGTCTGGCTGGCCGAGCCGCTGGTGGCCACCGAACACCTGCCCGACGGCTACGACGACGAACGCGACGACGATCTGCGCCCCCGCAAGCTGCGCCCCGGCGACTCGCTGCTGGTGGACACCAAGGCCGGATACGCGTTCGAGCGGATCCCCAAAGCCGAGGTCGAGGACCTGGTCCTCGAAGAGGTGCCCGACGTCAGCTACAACGACATCGGCGGCCTCGGCCGGCAGATCGAGCAGATCCGCGACGCCGTCGAGTTGCCGTTCCTGCACAAGGAGCTCTACCGGGAGTACTCGCTGCGCCCACCGAAGGGCGTGCTGCTGTACGGTCCGCCCGGCTGCGGCAAGACGCTGATCGCCAAGGCGGTGGCCAACTCGCTGGCCAAGAAGATGGCCGAGGTTCGTGGCGACGACGCCCGCGAGGCGAAGAGCTACTTCCTCAACATCAAAGGCCCGGAGCTGCTCAACAAGTTCGTCGGCGAGACCGAGCGCCACATCCGGCTGATCTTCCAGCGTGCCCGTGAGAAGGCGTCGGAAGGCACGCCGGTGATCGTGTTCTTCGACGAGATGGACTCGATCTTCCGCACCCGCGGCACCGGTGTGTCGTCCGATGTGGAGACAACCGTTGTCCCGCAGCTGCTTTCGGAGATCGACGGCGTCGAGGGCCTGGAGAACGTCATCGTGATCGGCGCTTCCAACCGCGAGGACATGATCGACCCTGCGATCCTGCGGCCCGGCCGTTTGGACGTCAAGATCAAGATCGAGCGACCGGATGCCGAAGCGGCACAGGACATCTTCTCGAAGTACCTCACCGAGCAGCTGCCGGTACACGCCGACGATCTGGCCGAGTTCGGCGGAGACCGGGTGGCCTGCCTCTCAGCGATGAGGGAGAAGGTCGTCGACCGGATGTACGCCGAGATCGACGACAACCGGTTCCTCGAGGTCACCTACGCCAACGGGGACAAGGAAGTCATGTACTTCAAGGACTTCAACTCCGGCGCGATGATCCAGAACGTCGTCGACAGGGCGAAGAAGAACGCGATCAAGTCGGTGCTGGAGACCGGTCAGCCCGGTCTGCGCATCCAGCACCTGCTCGACTCGATCGTCGACGAGTTCGCCGAGAACGAGGATCTGCCCAACACCACCAATCCCGATGACTGGGCGCGGATTTCGGGTAAGAAGGGCGAGCGGATCGTGTACATCCGCACGCTGGTCACCGGCAAGTCCTCGAGCGCGTCGCGGGCGATCGACACCGAGTCGAACCTCGGTCAGTACCTGTAAGGCGGTCTACGTCTGCAGCGAGTAGCTGTTGGCCAAGTCGTCCTGGGTCACGCACGCTTCCGCGTTCGTCGTGTCAACGCGCAGCGGCGTCGACGGCGTCCTCGGTTCGTAACGCCACCCCGCGGGCAGCGACAGTCGGCTCGCGAGGGTAGGCAGATCCTCGAGGGCGAGCGTGTGATCTACTGTCTGGCTCCACGTCTGCATGACCCAGCGCCGACCGTCGGGATCGATGAGTTCGTAGATCTCGCGGCCCGCATCGAAGACGAAGATTGCCTTGCGGTCTACCCGATTGACGTTGTACGGCGCCGGATTCATCGACGCGAGTTTCACCGTAGCCTGACGGATCATCTCGATAGCGCCGAAGCTTTTGCGCTCCTGAGCTTCTGCGCCCAGTTTTCCGATGCTGCTCATCAGCCAGTAACGAGGGCCGTTGAGTAGTGCGGCTGCGGCGCCGTTTTCGGCGGCGATGGCCTGCGCATCGAGCTTGTCCCACAACTCTGCGGGGCAGTCATTGAGCGGGAAGGTGTTGTAGACGGTTGCTTCGGGTCCGGATTCGGTGACGTGGACAAGGAGCACCTCGCCGTAGCGTTTCCCGAATACGTTGTCGATCATCCTGACGTCGTCGGCGGCCATGCCCGCAACGTAACTCTCACGCGCCACGAGCGTGCGCGAAATGTCCACAATTACCGGCGTGTCGCGGTACAGACACGCACGCTCGCGGTAGTTACGCCCGCTCGTTCTCCAATTCCAGATATGCGTCACGGCCGGCCAGACTGACGGCCACGTCCGCGATCAGCGGATCGAAGAATCGCTGACGATACAGCGGGTCGACGCTCGTGCTCACAGTGAAATACAGACCCGACAGCACTGCGACCAACAGCGACATATGCACGATCGTCTGCGGAACCGGGACGTGGATGCCGAACCACGTTCCGGGGCAAGGCGGTTCACCGATTGCGCAGCTCTGCTCCGACGACCACAGCACCGCCACGTCGTCGGGAACGGATACGATACCCAGCGCCAGGAAGAATGCGAACAGGCCCGCGGTGAACAACACCACCTGGATGGCCTGGGCCACCACCATCACCGCGACGACGTTGATCTGCTCGGCCAGCGACAACGGGGTGCGAACCGGTTGATGCCCTTCACCGATCGCCAGCGGCGTTCCCGTCAGCAGCATTGCCGCATCGGTTCGCTCGGCGCGGTCTTCGCGCAGTGCGCGAACCTCGTCGCGAATCGTGGTGACCATGAAGACGATCGCCACCACGGCGAGGAATCCGATTGTCTGCCACAGTCGTTGGCGCGACATTCGGGCTGACAGCTGCCACAGCTCGCCGGTGAAATACACCAGCACGGTCAGCATCAGCAGCGGCAGCGCCCTGCTCATCAACGTGCCGAGTGCACCCAGCTGAACCCAGGCAAAGCGAAACGCCCACAAGGCAATCGAACCGATGCCCACATACGTCAACCAGATGGCGACAACCGCGACGATCGCGAACCCGATCACTTCGGCGGCGGCCAGTCCCGAGAAACCGCTTCCGGCGAACGGAAGTCCGAGGACGAACAGCGCCATCACCAGAAGAGCCGCCGAGCGTCGGCCCGCCTCACTGAGCGTGGTGCCGACCTGATGCAACAGATACAGCGCGAACGGAGCCGCGACGAGTAACAGCGTCAGCACGCCAAGCCGGATCGCGTAGCCGAAGTCCGGGTCGCCGTCGGTGAGTTCGGCCAGCGTCATCGTCAATGCGATGGTGGCGCCGATGCCGCTGACCATCGGTGCCGACCGTTCGATCAGCGCGCGGGAGCGAACGCGGCGGGTCAGCACCAGCGGCAGCCCGCGATGCAGGAACCATTCGTGCACACCCCGCATGTCGGACACGGGCAACATTGTGCGCGATTGCAGCGGTCGCCGGGGGTCAGCGCGCCGATACGGCCGCGCGGTATCGGTTGCGGGCGACCAACGTCAGCCGAAGGTCATCGAAAAGCGGGTCGAAAAAGCGGGTCCGATACTCGGTGTCGCTGGCGGTACGCGCGCTCATATACATGAACGTCAGAGCGCCGAGGAAGAACGTCATCTGAATCAGCGAATCCGGTACCGGGATCGTCATTCCGAGCACCGTGCCGTCGCTGCGGCCGTTGCGTGTCCATGCCGCAAGGACTTCGGGGGACAACAGGATCAGGCCGAGTATCAGGAAGAGCAGCGCGGTCATCGCGGCGATGATCAAGATCTGGCTGATTTGCGATGCGGCGACGACGAACATGACGTTGAGCCGCTCGGCCCGTCTCAACGGCCGGGCCTCGGCCGGATCCGGCATCGTCTCGAACGGCGTGCCGGCCAGCTGCGCGGAGCGGTCGTCGGCCGGCTGGGCGGTGGCCATGATGGCCCTGACGCGTTCGGCGGTGATCGATACCACGAACGCCGCCGCGATCACGATCAGAAACAACAGTGCCACCCACAGCCGACGGCGCGAGATCGTCGCCGCCATGAGCCATACCGGCGAATTGAAGAAGACCAGAAAGGTCAGCAGCAGCACCGGCAGGGCGCGCACGACCAATGATCCTGCGGCGGCAAGGTTGGACATCGTCATCTGGATGGCCCAGCCGAGGATCGAACCTGCGCCACATGCGGTCAGCGCCAGGATGGCGGCGAGCACGATCGCCTCAATGACGAGGTCGGCCAGAAGCCTTGGGCTTGGGCCGCCGAGTACGCCGCCTGCGATCGCGATTGTCACCGCGACGGTCGCGGCGATGGTGCGCCCGCGCAGCGTGCGAATGCGTGACACCAGCCAGCCCACGGTCGCCGCGACGGGCAGCACGAAGACCAGCAGCGCGAGCACGAACCATTCGGCCCGGGTCGGCTGACCCTCGATGTCGATCGTGTGCTTGCCGGTGATCTGGACGACGAGCGCGGAGTTGGCCATGAATACGGCGAACGTCGCCAGCGCCGGCGCCGAACGCGGCCACAGCCGCCGAACCAGCGCTCCCGGCCTCAGCACCGCGGGCAGACCGCGGTCGAGGAACCAGGCGTCGGCGGCCCGCCGCTGAGTCACGTCAATCATGGAGAGCCCCGGCAGCCGCACATGTCGCGGCCGCGTCGCCTTCGTCGCGCGGAGATGGCACGGTCGCAGGCTACTGCGCAGCGTCCCTTACGCTGGGCGACATGCAACGGATTATCGGAACCGAGGTCGAGTACGGCATTTCATCGCCGTCCGATCCGACCGCGAATCCGATCCTGACCTCCACGCAGGCGGTGCTGGCGTACGCGGCCGCCGCCGGGATCCAGCGCGCCAAGCGCACCCGGTGGGACTACGAGGTCGAGTCGCCGCTGCGCGACGCCCGCGGGTTCGACCTGAGCCGGTCCGCGGGCCCGCCGCCGGTGGTCGACGCCGATGAGGTCGGGGCGGCCAACATGATCCTGACCAACGGCGCGCGCCTTTACGTCGACCACGCCCATCCGGAGTATTCGGCACCCGAGTGCACGGACCCGCTGGACGCGGTGATCTGGGACAAGGCCGGGGAGCGGGTGATGGAGGCCGCCGCGCGCCATGTGGCCAGCGTTCCCGGTGCCGCCAAGCTGCAGCTTTACAAAAACAACGTGGACGGTAAGGGCGCCTCCTACGGTTCTCATGAGAACTATCTGATGAGCCGCCAGACGCCGTTTTCCGCGGTGATCCAGGGGCTGACACCGTTCCTGGTGTCACGGCAGGTGATCACCGGGTCGGGACGGGTCGGCATCGGGCCGTCCGGCGACGAGCCGGGGTTTCAGCTTTCGCAGCGCTCCGACTACATCGAGGTCGAGGTCGGGCTGGAGACGACGCTCAAGCGCGGCATCATCAACACGCGCGACGAGCCGCACGCCGACGCCGACAAGTACCGGCGGCTGCACGTCATCATCGGCGACGCGAACCTCGCAGAGACGTCGACCTACCTCAAGCTCGGCGCCACGTCGCTGGTGCTGGATCTGATCGAAGAGGGCATGGACCTCACCGATCTCGCACTGGCCCGTCCCGTGCACGCGGTGCATGTGATCAGCCGCGACCCGTCGCTGCGCGCGACCGTCGCGCTTGCCGACGGCCGGGAGCTGACCGGCCTTGCGCTGCAACGGATCTACCTGGATCGGGTGGCCAAGCTGGTGGACAGCCGCGACCCCGACCCACGCGCCGCCGACATCGTGCAGACGTGGGCCAACGTGCTCGATCTGCTTGAGCGCGATCCGATGGAGTGCGCGGAACTTCTGGACTGGCCGGCCAAGCTACGGCTGCTGGAGGGATTCCGGAATCGGGAGAACCTGAGCTGGTCGGCGCCGCGGCTGCACCTGGTCGACCTGCAGTACTCCGATGTGCGGCTGGACAAGGGCCTCTACAACCGGCTGGTCGCACGTGGCTCGATGAAGCGGTTGGTCACCGAGCAGCAGGTGATCGACGCCGTGGACAACCCGCCGACGGACACCAGGGCCTATTTCCGCGGCGAGTGCCTGCGCCGCTTCGGCGCCGACATCGCCGCGGCCAGCTGGGACTCGGTGATCTTCGATCTGGGCGGTGATTCGCTCGTCCGGATTCCAACCCTGGAGCCGCTGCGGGGCAGTAAGGCCCACGTCGGGGCCCTGCTGGACTCGGTGAACAGCGCCGTCGAACTGGTAGAACAGCTCACAACTTGAACCTTCCCGTCCACCTCCCAGTAGCGCGCTATCCCAGGCAATTCGGGCGTCGCCCGGTAGTGTGGAGTAACCGGCGGGCAGCTGTGAGCCCGCCGATGACTATCAGGAGGCAGCGATGGCTCAGGAGCAGACCAAGCGTGGCGGTGGCGGCGGCGAGGACGACGACCTCACCGGCAGCACTGCCGCCGGGCAAGAGCGTCGCGAGAAGCTGGCCGAGGAGACTGACGACCTGCTGGACGAGATCGACGACGTTCTCGAGGAGAACGCCGAGGACTTCGTGCGTGCATACGTCCAGAAGGGTGGCCAGTGACCTGGCCGCACCGCGAACAGCTGGCCTTCCCGTCACCGCTACCTGGAGCACCTTCCGTCCCTGTGGACCTGTCGTCCTTTTCTGAACTGCTGCGCCGCCAGGCGCCTGAACTCCTACCCGTGAATAGGTCCGGTGCTACGCACGTTGGCCCGAGTGATGCGCTGCCGCACGGCACCACGATCGTCGCGCTGAAGTACCCCGGCGGCGTGGTGATGGCGGGTGACCGTCGCTCGACCCAGGGCAATATGATCGCCGGCCGCGACGTGCAAAAGGTGTACATCACCGACGACTACACGGCGACAGGCATTGCGGGCACCGCCGCCATCGCGGTGGAGTTCGCCCGGCTGTATGCGGTCGAACTCGAGCACTACGAGAAGACCGAAGGCGTGCCGCTCACGTTCCGCGGCAAGGTCAACCGGTTGGCGACCATGGTGCGCGGCAATCTGGGTGCCGCCCTGCAGGGCTTCGTCGCGCTGCCGCTGCTGGCCGCCTATGACCTCGACGACCCGAATCCTGATGCGGCCGGGCGGATCGTGTCGTTCGACGCGGCCGGCGGGTGGAACCTCGAGGAAGAGGGCTACCAGTCGGTGGGATCGGGATCGATCTTCGCGAAGTCGTCGATGAAGAAGCTCTATTCACGGGTGACCGACGGGGATTCGGCGTTGAGGGTCGCGGTGGAAGCCTTGTACGACGCGGCAGATGACGACTCGGCGACGGGCGGACCGGACTTGGTGCGCGGTATCTATCCGACGGCGGTGATCCTCCGTGCAGAGGGGGCCGAGGAGGTCGCGGAGAGCCGGATAGCCGAACTGGCGCGCGAAGTCATCGAAAGCCGTTCGCGCAGTGACACCTTCGGTCCCGAGAGTGCTGCTCAATCGCATGACGCGCGGGGAGATTCGTGAGTTTTCCATATTTCATCTCGCCCGAGCAGGCGATGCGCGAGCGGTCCGAGCTTGCGCGCAAAGGCATCGCCCGCGGACGAAGCGTGGTGGCGCTGGCCTATTCCGGCGGTGTGCTGTTCGTCGCCGAGAACCCGTCGCGGTCGCTGCAGAAGGTCAGCGAGCTCTATGACCGGGTCGGCTTCGCCGCCGTCGGCCGGTTCAACGAGTTCGACAACCTGCGCCGCGGCGGCATCCAGTTCGCCGATACCCGCGGCTACGCCTACGACCGTCGTGACGTGACCGGCCGGCAGCTGGCCAATGTGTATGCGCAGACGCTCGGCACGATCTTCACCGAACAGGCCAAGCCCTACGAGGTCGAGCTGTGTGTCGCCGAGGTGGCGCACTACGGTGAATCCAAAGCACCTGAGCTGTACCGCATTACATACGACGGGTCGATCAACGACGAACCGCACTTCGTGGTGATGGGTGGCACCACCGACCCGATCACCGCGGCGATGAACGAGTCGTACACCGAGAACGCCAGCCTGTCGGACGCGGTCAAGATCGCGGTCGACGCGCTGAGGGCGGGCAGTGCCAACGGCGGTTCGGAACCGCGTGCCCTCGGGCCGTCGACGCTTGAGGTCGCTATCCTCGACGCGAACCGGCCACGACGGGCGTTTCGGCGGATCACCGGCTTGGCGCTGGAAGCTCTTCTGCCCGTTGATGATTCGGATTCGAAAGACAAGAAGTCCGACGGCGACTAGATTTCGATCATGGCCGAGCTCGTAACGGCCGAGGCGCCGATTGTGCCCTGGCCGCGCATCCTGCGGCAGCGCTGGGTGAACCTGTCGTTCTTGCATTGGGCCGTAGACCCGGAAAGCATCGCCCACCTCTATCCGGTGGGCACCGAGCCCGACACCTTCGAGGGCACCAGTTACGTCGGTATGGTGCCGTTTCAGATGGGGTTCTTCGGCAGATTCCTGGAGACCAACGTTCGGCTGTATTCGGTTGACCGAACGGGTCGACGCGGCGTGGTCTTCCTGTCCCTCGACACCAACCGGCCCGACGTGGTCGCAGGCGGTAGATGGATCTTCGGTGTGCCCTATCGGTGGGCCCGCATGGATTATCGCGAGCACGCGGACCGTCGCGCCTACACCTCGACGCTGCGCTGGCCCGGAGCGTCCGCGTCGAGCAGTGTCGAGGTGCGGATCGGCGATGGCTTGGTGGCCGGACCGCTGGAGCATTTCCTGACTGCCCGGTGGGGATTGCACGTCGCGCGCGGCGGCCGCACCTGGTATCTGCCCAACGAGCACCCTGTTTGGGCGCTGCGCCGGGCCGAGCTGATCGCCATCGACGACGGCGGTCTGTTCGCGTCGGTTGGCCTCGGGGATCTCGGCAAGCGGCCGCCGGACCATGTGATCTTCAGCGAGGGTGTGGCCGCGCGGTTCGGACTGCCGGTGCGGTCGACGACGCCGCGTGCGGTCAGGCCGTGAACGCGTTGACGACCGTGCCACCATGCGCGCCGCGGGACGCGACATGAGCTCGAAGTAGAAGGAAGGCTCGCGGTGAATGTCTCGGTGAACTATGTCGGCTGTTGAACCAATATGAGCTCGGCGAACTGTTCTGGGCACTCCAGTGGTGTGAAATGCCCGGCATCGTCGGCCATGTGGAGGCGCACATCGGTGAAGTAGTGCGCCAACCGGTCCGACCACGCAGTCGGGTACATCGGATCATGCGCCGGCCAAAGCACATCCGTCGGCACGTGAATCTTGATGGCGCGCTCGGGTGGCAGCTCGGTGAGCGATTGCGCGATCATCCCGGCGCCCGCGCGGTACCACGCTATCGACGCGGTGAATGCGCCCGGTAACGCGTAGTCGGATGTCAGGCGGTCCAGATCATCTTCGGAGAGAACGAAATTCGGCCCCGACCAGTGCTTCCAGAAATGCCGCAGATAGTCACGGACGGCGTCGGGATTGCCGTCGATCAACTGTGCGGCCAGCGGCAGCTGGTGGAAGGCCTGATACCAGAACTCGCCCTGCGCCTTGGCGGTCAAGACGCGGTCACCGGCGCCGGGCAATGGTGGAGACAGCACAAGCGCCGAAACGAGATCGGGATGCATTCGGGCCACACTCTGCGCGACGCGGCTGCCCACGTCGTAGCCGGCCAGCACGACATCGGTCAGACCGAGTTCCTTGATCAGACCGACAACGCTGCTGGCTTGTGCGGTCGCGCTGTAGAAGTGGCGCACCGCGACATCGTGCTTGTCCGAGCCGCCGAAGCCTCGAAGGTCGGGGACGACGATGTCTGCGACATCACCGAGCACAGGAACGACCTGTCGGAAGTCATGGCGGTTGCCTGGCCATCCATGCAGCAACACGACCGGTGGAGCGCCGGTGCGCCCGAATCGGTCAAAGGCCAGCCGGAACCCGTCCACCGGGGCGCTGCGCGACCACATCCGCCCATTCTTGCCATCAGTCAGCCTGCTTTGTGCAGGGTTTCGCGATCACCGGTGATGACCGCCAGGATGTTTCGCCACGCGTCAGACGGCCGATTCAAGACGTCTGTGTGGGCCTTTGGGCCGGCCATCAATCGACCGTCGTCGTAATGGCCTGTGGTCAAACGGATTACACCGGTCATGTGGTCGGGATCGGCACCGTGCGGCCCGCCGGGAATGCCTTGCACCGCCTCGATGAGGTCGCCCGGCGCCGTCATCGAGAAACGCAGCACGTCTGGGTTGCGGTTGTGCCAATCACCGGGATCATCGACGCCCACACCCGCACCGGCCGCCGCGACAAACACAGTCCGATCCGAGGTGAGACCCAGCGCCTCCGCGGTGCCGACGATGGACGCGCCGTACGAATGGCCGATGTATGTCACGGGCACTGGTCGCCCGATCGCATCGACGGTGCGGTCGACGTCTTCGGAAAAGGCCACCAGCGGCGGTGCCATGTCCAGCGCGTATCGCGGATCGGCGGCATCGACGAGCGCCGTGGCCACGTTGCTCCCATGCGGGAAGGGGCCGCCCAGATACGTGATGACGGCAACGTCCCCGTGCATCGCCGAGACGAACCGCCTGGCGGTCTGCGTATCTGCGGCCGACCCTTCGATTGTGGTGTTCAGCCCAGGAACCAGGACGGCGACACTCTGCGCGGTAGCCAGGCTTCCGTTGAGTTCCACCAGTGAGCCGCGGTCGGGGTCGAACGCCAGGATCTGCCGGTCGATGCGACGGCCCGTACCGGCCGGATCGTCGACCTCACTGAGCAGGCTGCGGTAGAACGCTTTGCGCTGCAACGACTCCGGGCTGTCATCGGGCTCGTCGACGATCGCCTGCGCGATGTTGAGGCGATTCGCCGCGACGCGCATATCCCACGGGACGCCGTCGGTGTTGCCGACCTGCCGCGCGAATTCGGTGACGAGTCGCTCGCGCTGCTCGACGGTCATCGCGGCAAACTGATCGGAGATTCGGTCCTGGCTCATCGCCGGCCAACCTGACACGACGTCACCGGCTCGCACGGGCCACGCGCCGGCCGGAAGCGTCGCGGCGGGCCGGGGGAGCGGCGTTGACGCAAGCGCCTCCCTGATGTCATGCGCGGCATCGGCATCGGCGGCGTCCAGCCGGTCCAGTGCGGCGACGACCTGCTCCGTCAACTCCGAGGCTCGTAGCCCGAGCATGTCGTGGGCCACCCTGGTGTCGCCGCCTGACAGTGCGACCAGCAGGGGCGCCGGACCGGCTCGCACCGACACCGTCCCGTCGTCGCCGACCGCGAACCCTTCGTCGTGCGCCTTGGCGGTGCGCGCCTGCACGTCGGCGCGTGCCGCCGCGATCTGCTCGGCGCCGTCGCGCGCGGTGACCGATGCCGTGACCAACGCCCGCGCCGCAGAATCACCGGCTGCCGCGATGAATGCCGCGTCACCTCGCGCGCCATCGGCGGCGGCACCGGTCCAGTAGGCACGGCTGCGACGGATGTCGTCGATGACGGCATCGACATAGGCCGACAATCGGCGCGCACCTTCGTCCCAGCCGTCGGCCAATCGGGCCAGCGCCGGCGGGCACCAGGCCTCGGCTTGCGAGATGCTCGGTCTCACCGTCCGAATCGTTGGCCGTTGCGACGATCGGCCCGCTCCATGGCATCGGCCGACATGTGCGCGGCCACTGCCCATCCCCGCATATTGGCGACCACATCGGCGAGCCTGGCGGCGACAAGGTCAGGGGCGGCGATATTTCCGACCGCCGAACCCTGCAGTTCGTCGGGATCCATTGCGGGCCAACGCATATCGGCGATGGCATCCGCGGCCTGCGTCACGCGGTTGGCGACACTTCGCAGCTGTGTCAGATCGACTTTGGTTCGTCCCCCCATGCCTCATGCTGGCAGATTTGCCGCTTCCGCCGCTGAAGTTATCCACAGGCGTACTAGGCAGCGCTGGAAGGCCTACCGGCCAGATGCTCCGGATCGGCAACCGGTTTCGTCGACGGCGCGAACCATCCGACGTAAGTCAGCCACAGGCCCATCGCCGTCAGCAACCCGAAGAAGATTCGAGCGGCGAGGACCAGGCCGGGACTTGCGATGGTCTGCCCGGCACCGGCTTCTATCGCGGTCGGGAAGGCCATCATCGCTAGACCGCGCAATGCGACGAACCACCCGAAGAACGAGATCAGAACCGCGCTCACACTGCGCCAGTACTGATGGAACGCGATGATGATCAGCCCTGCGAGAAGCATCATCGCGCCGAGGATCCAGGGCAGCACGGAGTTGCCGAACAAGTCGTCGAGCAGACCGGTGAGGCCGGGAAGGCGGATCGTGATGATCAGTGTGGCCAGCGCGACGAACGGGCCGATCACCCGTGCGAATGCCCTGGTCCGGTAGATCGACTCTGGCGTGGACTCAGGCATCTGTCTCCTTTAATAAACCGACGGACGGTCTATTAATACAATAGGCTTGACCACAGACCGACGTCAACGGAAGGAGGATCGAGACCTTGGCGCGTCACGTCAAGCCAGACGAGTACACCGCGCGACGGCGCGAAATTCTCGACGCGGTGCTGGAGCTCATGCACCACAAGGGCTACGAACGGATGACGATCGAGGACGTCCTGGCGAAGACGGGAATGTCCAAAGGCGCGCTGTACCACTACTTCCGGTCCAAGTACGCCTTGTTGGAGGGCGTCGTCGAGGCGATCGGAGAGCGTGCGGTGCGAGAGTTACAAGGCGTCGTCGGTGACCCGAACCTCGGCGCAATCGAGAAGATGCACGCGTACTTCCGGACGGAACACGCCTGGAAAACCGAGAACGTCACCGCGGTGTCTGCGGTCATGCGGATGCGACGCGACGATAACAACGCTCTGCTGCGGCAGAAGCTGTCCCAGGAGTCGATACGGACCACGGCGCCAATGCTCGAGGCGATCATCCGCCAGGGTTGCGATGAAGGCGTTTTCGACACCGACTATCCGCACGAGGCGGCGGTGATCATCACCGGAATGGGCCTGCACCTGGCCGACGCTTTCATCGACGCAATCGAAGCGGACGGGGCGGTCGGCGCGGACATAAGCGGGCCGAACATCCAAGGCGTCCTCGCCGCGTACTTCCAGGCGTTCGAACGCACCTTGGGGGCACCGACGGGCTCACTCGCATCGTGGGCTGAACAGCTTGCACCGCAGGGGATTGCAAACCGCCGCGCATAGCCCAGAACACGCCTGCAACAACCGCAGCGACGACGAACGCCAATCCCAGATCGTCGGCGATCGCCCTGTCTCGGCGCTCACCTGCCGAGCTTGCCGGACGCTCCCTCCACAGTTGACCGCGGCCTTCGGCGCGGCTTGCCCGCCGTGGTCGGGCAGCAACCAGTAGTCTCGATGACGTGCAGCGACGAATCATGGGCATCGAGACGGAATTCGGTGTCACCTGCACGTTCCACGGCCATCGTCGGCTGAGCCCCGACGAAGTTGCCCGCTACTTGTTCCGGCGCGTGGTGTCGTGGGGCCGCAGTTCGAATGTTTTCTTGCGCAACGGCGCGCGGTTGTATCTCGACGTGGGTAGCCACCCCGAGTACGCCACCGCCGAATGCGACAACCTCACCCAGCTGGTCACCCATGACCGCGCCGGCGAGCGGGTGCTCGAGGATCTTCTGATCGACGCCGAGCAGCGGCTGGCCGACGAAGGCATCGGCGGCGACATCTACCTGTTCAAGAACAACACCGACTCGGCGGGCAACTCCTACGGGTGCCACGAGAACTACCTGATCGTGCGGGCCGGCGAGTTCTCCCGGATCTCCGATGTGCTGTTGCCGTTCCTGGTCACCCGCCAGCTCATCTGCGGCGCGGGCAAGGTGCTGCAGACGCCGAAGGCCGCGACGTTCTGCCTTTCGCAGCGCGCCGAGCACATCTGGGAGGGCGTGTCGAGCGCCACCACGCGAAGCCGTCCGATCATCAACACCCGCGACGAGCCGCACGCGGACGCCGAGAAGTACCGTCGGCTGCACGTGATCGTCGGCGACTCGAACATGTGCGAATCCACGACGATGCTCAAGGTCGGCACCGCGTCGCTGGTGCTGGAGATGATCGAGGCCGGTGTCGCGTTCCGCGACTTTTCTCTGGATAACCCGATCCGCGCGATCCGCGAGGTCAGCCACGACCTGACCGGAAGGCGCCCGGTGCGGTTGGCCGGTGGCAGGCAGGCGAGCGCGCTGGACATTCAGCGCGAGTACTTCAGCCGCGCGGTCGAGTATCTGCAGACCCGGGAGCCGAACTCGCAGATCGAGCAGGTCGTCGACCTGTGGGGCCGCCAGCTGGACGCGGTCGAGAGCCAGGACTTCGCCAAGGTCGACACCGAGATCGACTGGGTGATCAAGCGCAAGCTGTTCCAGCGCTACCAGGATCGCTACAACATGGAGCTGTCCGATCCGAAGATCAGCCAGCTGGACCTGGCCTACCACGACATCAAACGCGGCCGCGGCGTGTTCGACCTGCTGCAGCGCAAGGGACTGGCGGCACGCATCACCACCGACGAGGACATCGAAGCCGCGGTCAACACTCCGCCGCAGACGACGCGGGCCAAGCTGCGTGGCGAGTTCATCAGCGCCGCACAGGAAGCGGGTCGCGACTTCACCGTCGACTGGGTTCACCTCAAGCTCAACGACCAGGCCCAGCGCACTGTGTTGTGCAAGGACCCGTTCCGGTCGGTCGACGAGCGGGTCAAGCGCCTCATCGCTTCGATGTGAGGCGCATCGTCTTTGTCGCTCGTTTGTCACTGCCAGCTGGGCACAACGACCGCCGCGTCGCACAGAGGCTCCTGTCCGCTGTGATTAATGCAAAGCCCCGGAGCGGCGACCAATAAGTCGGCCGATCGGAACTAGGCTGTCCCGAGTGGCGATCTCCAAAGTCGAGCGGCTGATGAACCTTGTCATCGCGCTGCTCTCGACCCACACCTTCATCACTGCCGAACGGATCCGCGAGACCGTCTACGGCTACTCGGAGGACGCCAGCGACGAAGCGTTCTCCCGCATGTTCGAGCGCGACAAGAACGAGTTGCGCGACCTGGGCATCCCGCTGGAGACCGGGCGGGTGTCGCAGTTCGATCCCACCGAGGGCTATCGCATCAACCGGAAGGCCTACGCACTTCCGGCCGTCGAGCTGACCGCCGACGAAGCCGCCGCGGTCGCCGTCGCGACGCAGCTGTGGGAATCCCCGGAACTGATCACCGCCACCCAGGGCGCATTGCTGAAGCTGCGCGCGGCCGGTGTTGACGTCGACGCCGCCGACGCCGGCGTCGCGATCACCTCGGCGGCCGCTCTACCCGGACTGCGCGGTTCCGAGGACGTGCTCGGAATTCTGTTGTCCGCCATTGATTCCGGCCACGCTGTGCAGTTTCCGCACCGGCCGTCGCGCAGCGAGCCGTATACGATCCGCATGGTGGAGCCCTGGGGTGTGGTGACCGATAAGGGACGCTGGTACCTGGTCGGCCACGATCGCGACCGCAACGCCACTCGCACCTTCCGGCTCTCCCGCATCGGCGCCGACGTCACCACCGTCGGCCCGCCCGGCGCGGTCAAGCGCCCCGAGGACGTCAACCTGCGAGAAATCGTCGACCGGGCGGTGGCCGAGTGGCCGACCGGCGGGCAGGCGCGCGTCTGGGTCGCCGCTGGGCGTGCCACCGCGCTGCGCCGGCAGGCCACGGTGGTCGGCCCGCGGACGCTCGGCCACCGCCCGGGCGAGGAGATCACGCTCGACATCGGGATGTCCGATCGGCTGGCCCGCGAAATCGCCAGCTACGGCGCCGACGCCGTGGCACTCGAACCGCAGTCACTACGCGACGACGTGCTGGCGCGGCTGCGGGCGCAGGCGGGGCAGACGGACGAGGTGAAAGCGTGAGTACCGTGTCGACGCGGTTGGTGCGGCTGCTGAACATGGTGCCGTACTTTCAGGCCAATCCGAAGATCACCTACGCCGAAGCGGCCTCGGACCTCGGCGTGACCGTCAAACAACTGCGTGACGACCTCAACCAGTTGTGGATGTGCGGCCTACCCGGCTACGGTCCAGGCGACCTGATCGACTTCGAATTCTCCGGTGACACAATCGAAGTCACGTTCACCGCGGGAATCGACCATCCGTTGCGGCTGACATCGCCCGAAGCGACCGGGGTGCTGGTGGCGCTGCGGGCGCTCGTCGATGTGCCGGGCATGGTCGACCCCGAAGCCGCACGCAGCGCGATAGCCAAGATCGAGACGGCCGCCGGCACGGCCAGCCACGGATTCGAGAACGCCGCCGCGGCCGTCGATGAGCCCGCGCCCGTGGAAAGCGAGGCCGCCGCTGCGGTGCGGGCCGCCGTTCGCAACGGCCGCGCGCTGGCGATCGAGTACTACTCGGCCTCTCACGACATGTTGTCCAGCCGGGTCGTCGACCCCATTCGGGTGGTCCTGGTCGCCGACCACAGTTACCTGGAGGCCTGGTGCCGCTCGGCCGAGGGGGTACGCCTGTTCCGGTTCGACCGCATCGTCGACGCGCAGGTGCTCGACGAGCCGTCGGCGCCGCCGCAGCCCGCCGTGCAGGCTGGCCCCGACACGTCGCTGTTCGACGCGGACCCGTCGCTGCCGTCTGCGAGGCTCTCGATCGAGAAGTCCGCGTCGTGGATGTTCGACTACTACCCCCTGCGAGTGATCCACGAACTGCCCGACGGAGCCTGCGAAGCCACAATGACCTACGCCTCCGAAGAGTGGATGGCGCGATTCGTGCTGGGCTTCGGATCCGCTGTCCGGGTACTCGAACCGGAGACGCTGGCGGCGCGGGTGCGGGAATCGGCGGCGGCGGCGCTGCGGGCCTACGAAGTCGGTCTCAACGGGTTCGGCGAGTAGACTCGGCGCAGACGTCTGGAGGTGACCAAATTGGGCGGTCTACAACCCTGGCACTGGGTGATCGTGATCGCGATATTCGTGCTGCTCTTCGGTGCCAAGAAGCTCCCGGACGCTGCGCGTTCGCTCGGGCAGTCGATGCGGATCTTCAAGTCCGAGGTCAAGGAGATGCGGACGGACGCCAAGCCAGAGACTCCGCCGGCGACGCCTATTGCGTCGGAACGCGCCGACACCCCGCCGCCCGGATCCAATGTCGCCGGCCAGGCGGCTCCAGGACCCCAGCAGCAGCCGTCAGACAAACACCCGGCCTGATCCACGCCGACTTCCTGGCCGCAGCAATGACGCGGCGTCGATAGCCCGTGCAAACCCCCGGAATTTTCAAGAAACTCGACCCCCGCCGACGGCGGTCGCGCGCCAATCCCGACGGCACCATGTCGCTCGTCGAGCACCTACACGAACTCCGCAACCGGCTGCTGATCGCATTGGCCGCCGTCGTGGTCACGACGATCGTCGGGTTCTTCTGGTACAGCCACGGTGCCTTCGGGCTGCCCAGCCTTGGGGAATGGCTGCGCGGGCCGTACTGCCGGTTGCCGGCGTCGTCGCGCGCGACCATCGCGCCCAACGGTGAATGCCGGCTGCTCGCCACCGCACCGTTCGACCAGTTCATGCTGCGCCTGAAAGTCGCGCTCACGGCGGGTCTTGTGCTGGCTTGCCCGGTGTGGCTGTACCAGCTGTGGGCGTTCATCACGCCCGGGCTGTACCGCAAGGAGCGGCGATTCGCGATCGCATTCGTCGGCGTCGGGGCGGTGCTGTTCATCACCGGTGCGGTCTTGGCGTACGTGGTGCTGTCGAAAGCGCTCGGTTTCCTACTGACCGTCGGCAGCGACGTGCAGGTCACCGCGCTGTCCGGTGAGCAGTACTTCGGCTTCCTGATCAACCTGCTGTTGGTGTTCGGCATCAGCTTCGAGTTCCCGCTGCTCATCATCATGCTCAACCTGGTCGGGATACTGACCTACGCGCGGCTCAAATCGTGGCGGCGTGGACTGATCTTCGGGCTGTTCGTGTTCGCGGCGTTCGCCACACCCGGCTCGGATCCGTTCTCGATGCTGGCGCTCGCGCTGGCATTGTCTCTGCTGCTGGAGCTCGCGATCCAGATCGCCCGGGTCCACGACACGCGCAAGGCCCGCCGTGAGGCGCTCCAGGACCTGCCCGACGACCAAGCCTCGCCGATCGGTGCCGTCGCGCCGATCGAACCGCCGACCGCCGTGCCGACATCGGCGCGGCTCGTGGTCGATGACGACGCCACCTGACGGCCAGCTGGCGGGCTTCGCCGAGCAGCTGACCTTTGTGCTCGACGACTTCCAGCTCCGGGCGTGTCAAGCGTTGGAGAACGGTCACGGAGTGCTGGTTTGCGCACCGACCGGTGCCGGTAAGACCGTGGTCGGCGAATTCGCCGTACACCTGGCGCTGGCGGCTGGCCGAAAGTGCTTCTACACCACGCCGATCAAGGCGCTGAGCAACCAGAAGCACAACGACCTGGTGGCTCGATACGGCCCGGAGAAGATCGGCCTACTCACCGGCGACCAGTCCATCAACGGCGACGCAGATGTCGTGGTGATGACCACCGAAGTGCTGCGCAACATGCTGTATGCGAATTCGCCTGCGCTATACGGCCTTTCGCATGTCGTGATGGACGAAGTGCATTTCCTGGCCGACCGGATGCGCGGCGCGGTGTGGGAGGAGGTCATCCTGCACCTGCCCGATGACGTGCGGCTGGTCAGCCTGTCGGCAACGGTCAGCAACGCCGAGGAGTTCGGCGGCTGGATTCAGACCGTGCGCGGCGACACCACGGTGGTGGTCGACGAACACCGTCCGGTTCCGTTGTGGCAGCACGTCATGGTGGGCAAGCGGCTGTTCGACCTGTTCGACTACCGCGCATCGGGGAAGTCCGGGCGGGAGTTACTCGTCGACCCAGAGCTGTTGCGCCACATCGCACACCGCCGAGAGGCGGACCGGCTCACCGACTGGCAGCCGCGCGGCCGCGGACGGCCGACGATGTACCGGCCGCCGTCGCGGCCTGATGTGATCGCCACGCTCGGCCGTGAGGAGCTGCTGCCCGCCATCACGTTCGTGTTCTCCCGCGTCGGCTGCGACGCCGCGGTCAAACAGTGCCTGCGCTCCTCGCTGCGGCTGACCACCGACGAGGAGCGCGCCCGCATCGCCGAGGTCGTCGACCGGCGGACCGCCGACCTCAACGAGGCCGACCTCATCGTGCTGGACTACCACGAATGGCGTGAGGGTCTGCTGCGCGGATTGGCCGCACACCACGCCGGGATGCTGCCGACCTTCCGCCATGCCGTGGAAGAACTGTTCACCGCCGGGCTGGTGAAGGCCGTATTCGCCACGGAGACACTGGCTTTGGGCATCAACATGCCCGCCCGCACGGTGGTGCTCGAGCGGCTGGTCAAGTTCAACGGCGAACAACACATGCCGTTGACGCCGGGTGAGTACACGCAGCTGACCGGTCGCGCCGGACGTCGCGGCATCGATGTCGAAGGCCACGCGGTCGTGCTGTGGAACCCGAACGACAGCACCGCTGATCCCGCCGAGGTCGCCGGCCTGGCCTCGACGCGAACCTTCCCGTTGCGCAGTTCCTTTGCGCCGTCGTACAACATGACCATCAACCTGGTGAACCAGATGGGACCGACGCAGGCGCACAAACTGCTGGAGGCGTCGTTCGCGCAGTACCAGGCCGACCGCTCGGTCGTGGGACAGGTGCGTGCCATTGAGCGCGGTGAAGCGATTCTCGACGAGATCGCCGGCGAACTCCGCGGGCGTGGTGATGAGCGCCCGCGCGAAGAACAAACAACTGAGCCGTCGATCCTCGACTACGCGCGGCTGCGTGCACAGATCTCCGAACGCGAACGCGCGCAGTCGCGGGCATCGCGACTGCAGCGGCGCAAAGCCGCCAGCGACGCACTGGCCGCGCTGCGCCGCGGCGACATCATCACCATCACCCACGGTCGCCGTGGCGGCGTGGCCGTCGTGCTCGAAGCCGACCGCGACAGCGACGACCCGCGACCCCTCGTGCTGACCGAACACCGTTGGGCCGGAAGGATTTCGTCGGCCGACTACTCGGGAGCGTCCGAGCCGCTGGGGTCGATGCAGCTGTCCAAGCGCGTCGAACACCGCAATCCGCGGGTGCGACGCGATCTCGCGTCGGCGCTGCGCTCCGCGGCGGCCGGGCTGGATGTCCCGTCGGTCAGGGGCAAGCGCAGCGGGCCACCAACGGACCGCGATGTCGATCCCGAATTGGCCGCGTTGCGAGAACAATTGCGTCGCCACCGCGCACACCATCTACCCGACCGCGAAGCCAATGTCCGGCTGGCCGAGCGGTATCTGCGTATCGAACGCGACAACGAACAAATCCGCCAGAAGGTCGCCGCGGCGACCAACTCGCTGGCGCGCACCTTCGACCGAATCGTCGTGCTGCTGACCGAGCGTGGGTTCATCGACGGCGGTGACGGTGACCCGAAGGTCACCGACGACGGGCGGCTGCTGGCCCGGATCTACAGCGAGAGTGACCTATTGGTCGCCGAATGCCTGCGCAGCGGAGTCTGGGAGGGGCTGGACGCGGCCGAACTCGCGGCGGTCTTGTCGTCGGTGCTCTACGAATCTCGCGGCGACGCGCCCGGCGCGTCGGACCGAATCGACGTGCCGACGGGCAAGCTGCGACGTGCACTGAACCAGACGCGCCGGCTATGGACGGAGTTGCGCGCGGACGAGCAGCGGCATCGCATTACGGCCAGCCGCGAGCCGGAGGACGGTTTCGTCCCGGCCATCTACCGTTGGGCTACGACCGGTGACCTGACCAGCGCGCTGGCCGCGTCCGACGCCGCCGGCACCGGGTCACCGTTGTCGGCAGGGGATTTCGTGCGGTGGTGCCGCCAGGTTCTGGACCTGCTGGACCAGGTCCGCAATGCCGCGCCCACACCGGCGATGCGCACATGCGCGAAACGCGCAATCGCCGACGTTCGACGCGGCGTCGTGGCTGTTGATGCCGGGTAGTGTGTTCGCCAGCAGTGCGATCCATGAGCAAGGAGAGACATGAGCGGACCGCAAGGATCTGATCCGACGCAGCCGTGGCCCGGTCAACAGCCCGAGCCGGGTAAGGACCAGCCGTCAAGCGAGCCGTCGGGCAACCAGGCGTGGCAGCCGCCGACCTCCGGAGCCGAGCAGCAGCCCACCGCCGCAGCGCCGGCGTGGCAGCCGCCGCCCGCCTACGACCCGCAACAGCAGCAGTACCCGCAGTACCAGCAGCCAGGCCAAGGAGTCCAGCAGCCGGCTTACCAGCCGCCGCAATACCCGCCGACCGAGCAGTTCGGCCAGCAGCCGGGCGCATACAACCCGCAGCAATACCCCGGACAGTACGGTCAGCCTCAGTACGGCCAGCAGTATGGGCAGCAGCCGGACGCTCAGTACGGCCAGCAGCCTGGACAGTACGGCCAGCAGCCGGGGCAATACGGCCAATACCCGCAGTACGCGCCACCGGGTGCCGAAGAGGGTTCCAAGCGCTCACTGGCCGTCATCGGCGGCGTGATCGGCCTGTTTCTCGCGATCATCGTGGCCGTGGTGCTGGTGCTGGGCTTCTGGAAGCCCGGATGGTTCGTCACCACCAAGCTCGACGTCAGCGCCGCGCAGACCGGTGTGCAGCAGATTCTGACCGACGAGACCAACGGCTACGGCGCCAAGAACGTCAAGGACGTCAAGTGCAACCAAGGCGATAGCCCGACGGTGAAAAAGGGTGGAACCTTCGACTGCGAGGTGAGCATCGACGGCACCAAGCGCAAGGTGACGGTGACGTTCCAGGACGACAAGGGCACCTACGAGGTCGGCCGGCCTAAGTAGCCGCTGGCAGGCCGTCAAGGGCCTTCTGCAACCGCCCGATCGACGACGTGACGCCGTACCGCTCGGCGAGTTCGGCTACCTTGCGGGGATGTTCGGCGGCCAGCGGCAGTGTGTCGGCCGATGTGGACAGCGTGACCTTGCAGTCGCTCGAGACCCGCACCACGGGTCCCGCTGCCTCGATGTACTCGGTGGCCGCCAAGAGTTTGGCCCGATATGCCTTGGACATCCTCGATTTCGGGTCATGCGCCGCGGCGAGGATTGCCTCTAGGGAGCCGTGCTGGGCCAGTAGCGTGGCCGCGGTCTTTTCGCCGACGCCGGGGACACCCGGCAGTCCGTCGGACGGATCACCCCGCATTAACGCGAGTTCGGCGTAAGCGGGTCCGGCGCGATCGACGGGCACGCCGTAGTATTCGGCCACCTCCGCCGGTCCCCACTTCGTCGCCTTGGCCAGTCCGCGGCCCAGGTAGAGCACACGGACTTCGATCGGATCGTCGCGGACCAGCTGCAGTAAGTCACGGTCTCCGCTGACCACAACCACCGGATCCTTGCGCTCGCGGGTGACCAGGGTGCCCAAAACGTCGTCGGCCTCGGATTGGGGCGCACCCGCGGTCGGTATGCCGAACGCGTCGAGAAGTTCGGTGATCATGTCTACCTGCGGTGTCAGATCGTCAGGCACCTCTTCCACGTCGGGCTGGCCGTCCGGCTCTTCGACGGCGACGCGGTGCGCCTTGTAGGACGGAATCAGGTCAACGCGCCACTGCGGCCGCCAGTCGTCGTCCCGGCACACCACCAAACGCGTCGGTCGCTCACGAGTGATGACCGTGGCGACCGCATCGAGAAAGCCGCGCAGCGCGTTGACCGGCCGCCCGTCGGGTGCCGTGATCGAGGACGGCACGCCGAAATACGAGCGAAACCACATGCTGGCACCGTCGAGCAGCAACAAGGACATGCGGGTCATCCTGCCAGGGGTTGTGGACACGATTCCCGGGGTATCCGGTCGCATCCGATGCTGAAGAACGCATACGGCGAGGGTGGGCAACCTGGCGCGATGCGATCGTTGGAGGCGCTCGACGGTCGGCGGTGGGAAGAGAGGCTGATCGAAGTCGGATCTGGCGGCGCGCTCCGCGAGAAATGTGAGAAGGCTGTTGCGCCTGCGATAACCCGTTGCCGCAGTAGCGTGTTGGCATGGGATTCACCGTTGCCCGCATCGATCATGTGGTGCTGAATTGTCGCGACGTCACAACGATCGCCGACTGGTATGTGCGCGTGCTCGGCTTGAGGCGCGAAGTGTTCGGCGAGGGTCGCGTCGCGTTGCTCTTCGGAAACCAGAAGATCAACCTGCGGCCCACCGGCGCCGCGAACTGGGAGACCGGCGTCGTCGACGCTCCCGGTTCGTTGGACCTGTGCTTCATCGCCGACGCCACGCCGGACGAGGTCAGTGAGCAATTGCGGTCCTGCGGCGCGGAAATCGTCGAAGGGCCGGTGACCAAGATCGGTGCACTGGGACCGATGACGTCGCACTACTGCCGCGATCCCGACGGCAACCTGATCGAGGTCGCCAGCTATTCGGCCCCGGATTAGCCTGGCTCCCATGAGCGCTAGCCGATTCAGCACCGACGTATACGCGCAGCGTCTGCGATCGGCCGCGACCGCCGCTGCCGACGCCGACTTGGCGGGTCTGGTCATCACACCGGGATACGACCTGCGCTATCTCGTCGGCTCCCGTGCGCAGACCTTCGAAAGGCTGACCGCGCTGGTGCTTTCGGCCACCGGGGAAGCAACGGTTGTGGTGCCACGGCTGGAATTGGCCTCGCTCAAGGAATCCGCGGTCACCGAGCTCGGATTGACGGTGCGTGACTGGGTGGACGGCGAGGATCCGTACCGCCTGGTGGCCGACGCGCTCGGCGGGGCGCCGGTTGCGACCGCAGTCACCGATTCCATGCCGGCGCTGCACCTGCTGCCTCTTGCGGATGTGCTGGGTGTGGTGCCGGTGCTGGCCACCGATGTGCTGCGACGGCTGCGGATGATCAAGGACGCCGAGGAGATCGACGCGCTGCGCAAAGCCGGTGCGGCGATCGACCGTGTGCACGCGCGCGTGGCGGAGTTCTTGGTGCCGGGCCGAACGGAGGCCGACGTGGCGGCGGACATCGCGGAAGCCATTGTCGCCGAAGGGCATTCGGAGGTGGCGTTCATCATCGTCGGCTCAGGGCCGCACGGTGCCGACCCGCACCACGAGTGTTCAGACCGCGAACTGCAGGTCGGTGACATCGTCGTCGTCGACATCGGTGGCCCGTACGAGCCCGGGTACAACTCCGATTCGACCCGCACTTACAGCATTGGTGAACCCGATCCCGAGGTGGCCCGGCGCTACGCGGCGCTGCAGCGGGCCCAGCGGGCCGCGGTCGAGGCGGTGCGGCCTGGCGTGACGGCCGAGCAGGTGGACGCCGCCGCGCGCGACGTG
>NZ_DATENY010000096.1:0-16964 GCF_035274705.1 Mycobacterium sp.
GTGGCGTGCTCTGGGAAGCCCAGACCGACTACGCCTTGGGCACTGGGGTGCTCCAGCACACCGCAGGCCTGCTGGAGGATTTTCTGCGCCCGGTCCAGTTCGACGACGAGCAGTGCTTCATCAGCATCGAGAAGGCCCCGCGCGGAGTCGCGGCCGCCATCGTGCCGTGGAATATGCCGATCGTCCTGACCATGGTGAAGCTGGCGCCCGCGCTTGCGACGGGCAACACTCTGGTGCTCAAGCCATCGCCGTTCGCGCCCGCCGCGTTGACCCTCACGTTGCAGAAGATGGCGGCCGCACTACCTGCCGGCGTGCTCAACGTCGTCCATGGTGACGGCGATGTGGGCGCCGCGCTGTGCAGCCACCCGCTGGTCCGCAAAGTCGGCTTCACCGGCGGCACCGCGACCGCACAGAAGGTAGTCGAGTCCACCTCCTCGACGATCAAGAACGTCACTCTGGAGCTCGGCGGAAATGACCCCGCCATTGTTCTCGACGACGCCGACATCGATGCCGTCCTCGACGGAATGCTCAGGGGCGTCTACACACGGACCGGCCAGATCTGCTTCGCGATCAAGCGAATCTATGTGCCGCGCAACGTGTACCGGCGATTCGCAGACGCTTTCTGCGACCGGGTCAACGAATACTCGGTTGGCCACGGTCTGGATCCTCGAGTTACCTTCGGCCCGATCAACAACGAGACTCAGTTCAAGAAGGTCCTCGACCTACTCGACCGAACCCGCAACTCTTCGGCCACCCTGGTCGAGCTCGGGCGCAAACTCGACCCGGCGTCGTGGGAAAACGGGTATTACGTTCTGCCGCATGTCGTACTGGACGTCGATCACAATGCAGCGGTTTCTCGCGAGGAACAGTTCGGTCCCGTCGTTCCGCTGATCGCCTACGACGACGAGGAGCAGGTCATCGGCTGGGCCAACGACAGCGAGTACGGCCTGTGTTCGTCGGTGTGGACCAGCGACCCCGCACGGGGCATCGCCGTGGCGCGCCGCATCGAAGCAGGTAGCACGTTCATCAACACGCACTCATTTGAATCACTGGATCTGCGGATGCCCTGGGGCGGCGTCAAACAGAGCGGCGTCGGGCGTGAGTTTGGCAACGCCGGCATGTCCGAGTACGTCGAGGAGCATTCGATTCGCCACTTGAAGTAGGCAGTGTTTCGCCCCCCAACCTCATGCTGTCCATCCCAAGGAAATGGAGACATCACCATGACAGCCACCAATGGATCCCGCTCGGCGGCCGAGCAGACCGTCCGCGAACTCGGCACATGGACCACCGTCAAGGCCACTGTCGAAAACGGGATCGCCTGGGTGGTGCTCAACCGCCCCGAGAAACGAAACTGCATGAGCCCGACCCTCAACGACGAGATGCTTGAAGTGCTCGACACGGTCGCGCTCGACACCGAGGCGCGCGTCATGGTCCTCACTGGCGCTGGCGAGGCGTTCACCGCCGGGATGGACCTCAAGGAGTTCTTCCGCGACACCGACGCGCTCTCGCAAGTCGAGCGGGAGATCAAGCAGCGCTCTGCGTTTGAGTGGCAGGGGCCACGGCTACGTCAGTTTCCGTTGCCGACCATCGCGATGGTCAACGGATACTGCTTCGGCGGCGGATTTCACCCGCTGGCCAACTGTGACTTGGCCGTAGCCGCCGACGAAGCGGTATTCGGCCTGTCCGAAGTCAACTGGGGAATCATCCCCGGCGGCAACGTTCCTCTTGCGGTCGTGCACACGATGAATCTGCGTGACGCGATGTACTACAGCATCACCGGCGAGACCTTCGACGGACGCAAGGCGGCTGAGATGGGTCTGGTCAACGAGTCCGTTTCACGTGATCGGCTGCGCACCAGGGTCATTGAGATCGCCAACGTGTTGAAGTCGAAGAACACGGCGATTGTCCGCGGCACCAAGGAGACCATCCGCCATCTGCGCACCATGGGGTGGACCGAAGGGGAGAACTACATCAACGCCAAGTTCGCCGAGGCCCTCTACAACGACCCCGAGCACGGCCGGACGAACGGCCTCACGCAGTTCCTTGACGAGAAAACCTTTCGGCCCGGCCTGGAGGGATACCGGCGGTGAGGTCGCCGGCGATCGGCGCCCAATACTAAGACGCGGCACAGCGACGCTTCTGCCGATGGGCGTGGCGCGTAGTGTCAAATGTATTGCAGTGGTCCATTGTTGGGCCACTGCCGGATCCATTGCCAACGGCAAAGGACGGTCTGACGTCCTTGGCGTATGAGCGTGTGAATTTCGAAATGCGCTATTTCGGTGTCGCGCAAACCCACTGCACGAGCAGGTTCAGCGACCTACAAGTGGCGGGGGAATCAGAAGGCGTCATCGGGAATGGCCATCGTCGCACTCGCGCCGGCCCGGATTCGCACGGCAAGAGCCTCGATCTCGGGCAACAAATACGAGCAGTAGAAGCGCGCGGTCCGAACCTTGTTCTCGAGGAATGTCGGGTTCTTCGGTGAACCCTTCAGTCGCTCAATCGCTGTGTGGGCCAACTTTGCCCACATATGACCGAGCGACAGATAACCCACCATGTGCAGGTAGTCCAGTGACACCGCGGCCATGTCCTGCGGATCGCTCTTCCACCGTGGCAGCAGCTCCTCGGTGAGATCCACGACCGAGTCCAGGGCGTGCCGCAGCGCGGCGGTGACGCCAGGCAGATCTGCTCCGCGCACCATCTCCCGGATCGAGTCGAAATATTGTTGGAGGACACGGGCATCGTCGGTCACCACCTTGCGGCCGACGAAGTCCATCGCCTGGATGCCGCTGGTGCCCTCCCCCAGCCTCAGCATCCGCACGTCGCGGAGGTACTGCTCGGCGCCGTTGTCGCGAATGAAGCCATGCCCACCGAAGCACTGCAACGCGATGTCGGTACTTTCAAACGCCTTGTCGGACAGGAACGCCTTCACCACGGGCGTGAGCAACGAGACTAACGCCTCGTGGGCCTTGCGCTGTTGCGGATCGGGATGAACCTCGCCGAGGTCCAGGTTCAGGCTCACCCACAAACACAATGCTCGCGAGCCCTCCACGAAGGCCCGCATCGTCATCAGCATGCGGCGCACGTCGGGGTGCACGATGATCGGATCGCCTGGCAGCTCAGGGTATTTCGCGCCGGACACCGAGCGTCCCGCGAGGCGCTCCCGAGCGTAGGTCAGCGCGTTACGGTACGCAGCGTACGACACTCCCACCGCGCACGCGCCGGTCGCCAGCCGCATGGAGTTCATGATGATGAACATGCTCGACATGCCGCGGTTGGGGGTACCGATCAGATACCCAGTCGCGCCCTCGAAGTTCGTTACACATGTGGGACTTGCGTGGACACCGAGCTTGTTTTCCAACGAACTGACGGAAAACGCATTGCGCTCGCCCCGAACACCGTCGGGATCCACCAAATACTTCGGTACCAGGAACAGGCTGATCCCCTTGATGCCTTCGGGTGCGTCAGGCAAGCGCGCGAGCACGAGGTGCACGATGTTTTCGGTCATGTCGTGATCACCCCAGCTGTTGAACATCTTCGTGCCGGTGATCGCGTAGCTGCCATCGGCCTGGGGCTCAGCCCGAGTTCGCAACAGGCCCAGCGCCGATCCGCACTGCGGCTCGGTCAGCGACATCGCCGTCGCCCATTCGCCGGTCACGATCTTCGGCAGGAACCGAGCCTTGAGCTCCTCTGACGCGCAGCTCGTGATCACCTGGTAGGCGCCCGGCGACGTCAGCGGGGCCATCGCGAACGACAGATTGGCCCCGGCAAGCATCTCTTCGACGATGGTGTAGAGGATGCCTGGCATGCCATCGCCGCCATCCTCGGTGCGACAGGTTAGCGCCGGCCAGCCGCCGCTCACAAAGTCACGGTATGCGTCGGCGAAGCCGGGTGCTGACACCACACCGTCGGCACCCAGCGTTGCCCCAACCCGGTCACCCTCGGCGTTCAGCGGCCCAATCGCCTTGGCCGCGAAGGAGCCAAAGACATCGATGGTGGACAAAACAAGATCCTCGTCGAGGTTCTCGAATCCTGAGTAAGTGAATTGACCCACGGCGAGCACGTCATTGAGGACGAACGCCAGATCCTCGACCGGCGGGTGATAGTCAGGCATGACAGTCCTCTCCGACGCGCGTCGACTCGGTTGCAACCCGCCGGTTCGACGGCCTCACTTGGTCATCACTTCCGCAACGGCCGTTGCGGTTTCGCGCAGCAGCCGACGGTTGAGCTTGTTGGTGGCCGTCCGCGGCAGCGACGCCACAATGTGGAAGCCCCGCGGGCGTTGGTAGCTCGACAGCGACGACGTGGACACGTGGCGATCGAGATCGTTGGCCGTCAGCGACGGATCGCTACTCACCACGAAGGCGTGGACCTGCTGCCCCCACGCCGGGTCGGGCAGACCCACCACCGCCGCCTCGACCACCGACGCATGCGCCAGCAGCACCTCTTCTACCGCGGCCGGCATGATGTTGATGCCGCCCGAGATGATCATGTCGTCGGCGCGGCCCTCCAAGAACAGAAAACCGTCGCGGTCCAGCCGGCCCAAATCGCCGGAGCGCCACCACCGTCGACCCTGCACGTCGAGGTCGAACAGCTTCGCGCTCATCGTCTCGTCGCCCCAGATGCTTTCGGCCACAGTCGGCGACGTCACCATCACCTGGCCGACCTCGCCGACAGACACGACGTCGTCGACGTGGCCGCCCTGCTGGATGATCCTCACTTCGGCGTTCGGGAACGGGCGTCCGACGCTGATCAGGCGTTCGCCCTCCATGTCTTCGTCGACGTTGACCGTGACCAGGCCCAACGTCTCGGTCGAGCCGTAAGCTTGGACAACGTGCGGCGTCACAGTGTTGCGGATCCGTTGCAGCGTGGTGCGATCCATCGGCTCTGCCGCGAAGTGCGCCTGTACGACACTGATGTAGGTGTCCGGGTCGGAGTCCAGCGTCAACAGCTTGCGCCACATCGTCGGGGTGAGTGACATGTGGGTGATCCGTTCTCGTCGGACCGTGGCCAGGTACTGCGGCAACTCGAACTTCTCCAGGAACACGCAGCACCCGCCCACATTGAGGAACGGCAGCCACGTGGCGTAGCAGCCGGTGAAGGCCGTGCTGTAAGGCACGATCACGCGGCCGCCGGGGCGCAGGCCCGCATACATCGCCAGGGCGCTTCGCGCTGCGTCGAGCATGCCGCGATGGGTATGAACGACACCCTTGGGCAGCGACGTGGTCCCGGAGGACAAAATGATTGCCGCCACGTCGTCTTCAGCAGGAGCCGCAAGGTCATCGGCGGGCGCGAAGGCGTGAAGCTCCCGCAAAACCTCTCCTGCCGAGCCTGTTTCGGCAGCAGTGGTACCTGTTGCGAGCGCGATCCCTTTGACGGAAGCGGAACACTCACCGCCGATGTCGGCGACGGCGGCTGCCAGCGACGCATTGTGAAGCACAACGCGGATGCCGAACTTCTCGCACAGCCGCGCCAGCAGCGGTGCAGCCTCACGGGTGTGGAACACCACTGGGATCGCACCCAGCCGCACCACTGCCAGCCACGCCACCAGGTGCACAGTCGACGGCAGCGTCAGCAATCCCACCCGCATGCCCGCCACGACACCCTCGGACCGCAGCATCGATACGCACCGGCGCGATGCTTCATCGAGCTCACCGAACGTCAGGCGCGAGACGCTGTCCACCGCCGCCTCGTAATCACGGAAGATCCGCGCGGCGCGCTCGAAGGCCGCGCACACCGTCAATGGATTGCCCACTGTCACAACTATTTCCGACCGGTCCCCACCAACACGAACGCCATTCGGGCGGTCTCCGAACCAAGATTGCGCCAGGCGTGCCGCGTCCGCTGCTGCACAATTGCGTCGCCCGCCTCAAGCAGCGTCGGTTCGCCGTCATCGAGGTCAAGCCAGATCTTTCCCTGCAACACAATCCCGTAGTCGACGCTGTCGGTGGTGTGCATCCCCGGGTTATCCACCTCGAACCGCTCGCCCAGTCCCGGTAGATGTTCGATCTGCTCGGCAGCCGCGGCCGCGCCGTCGAAGTCAGGCGCCGCCATCACCGAATCCGGCGGGATATCCACCACCATCAGGAGCGTCTGACCCGGTCCCGGATGTGCCGGTGTACCAACCGGTGCGGCTTCGTCGACGTCCACTTCGGGCGATGGGGCCGTCTGCCAGATGATCGCAGACGCCATGCCCGGCACCGCCTCGAAGTGGTGCTCGGTGGGCACCGGCCCGTCGCTGAGCACTACCGATTTGCCCGCGCGCTTACCTGTCACCAGCCGTCTGATGGCCATACCACTCACCCTTCATCCATCGGAAAGTCATCTCGCACAGCGTTTGTCGCGTCGACCGTGACCACGGCTCTCAGCCCGCCGCAACGGTGGTCTGTCCGGGCATGACCACGATGTTGACGAAGCCACCAGGCCGGGACCCGACGAGGTCGAAGGCCTCGTTGACCTCGAAGAGGCCGAAGCGGCGGTGCTCGACGAACGATAGGTCGATCACCTCGGCGTCGATCATGGCGATCATCTGATCGACCTCGGCCGCGCTGAACCACAGCGATCCCACCGCGCGGACGTCATACATCAGCACATCCATGTAGTTCTGGCAGACATCACCCGCGACGCCGCCCGCGACCAGAACGGCACTCCCGCCGGGGGTGACGGCCCTCAACAACTTGTTGGTGCAGTGCGCGTCGCCACCCACACCGAGGCAGTCATACATCACATCAACACCGATACCGCCGGTGTGTTGCTTCACCCAGGTCACCAGGTCGACGCCATCTTCCGACGAAATCGTCTCGACGCGACGGGGAGCCATCTGCCGCACTCGTTCCAACAGCTCGCGGTTGCGCCCGATACCCAAGATCTTTGTGGCTCCTAAACCGAGCGCGATCGCCACCGCGGCCACACCCAACGTCCCCGTCACGCCATTGATCAGCACCGTTTTACCCGGCCCGAGGTCGCCCTTGCGTAGCGCCGCGAACGACGTCCCGATATAGCCGAAGCGCGCCGCGGTCAGCAGATCGATCGACTCACCCAGCCGAGCAACCCGCGCATCCGGTGCCACCACATACTCCGACAACCCACCCATCGGGTAGTGGTGAAGCAGCCGTCCACCGCCCGTTGTCGGAGCCATGTAGCCCCGAAAGTGCCCATTCGGGCAGAGATCACGCCGCCCACGCCGACAGTGTTGACACGTCTCGCAGGTATGCCAGGGATCCAGATAAACCCGCTCCCCCACATCCAGACCCACGACCTGCTCACCAAGCGCCTCGATCGTCCCGGACACGTCGAGCCCCCACACCGCGGGAAGCTCCGGCAGATCGAACGGCGTGTAGCCCTTGACGATGTTGTAGGAGTTCGGCACCAGCCCACACGCCGCAACCTTGACCAGCACGTCCCGTGGACCAGGACTGGGCATGTCGGCGACGCCGACCTCGAGTGGCTTGCCCACCTCTACCAGGCGGGCAACATTGATCTTGGACATCTTCGGAACCTCACTGTTCGGGCCGACACTTCGCGGGTTGTTCAGTGATCGTCGTCACCCGCCCGTAGCTTGTCAAGAGAAATTCCGATAATCGAGCTCTATTGATCGATTATCGGGGTGACTGTATGGTCTGCTCAAGGAGGTGCCGGATGAACCAAGCGCGAACCGGCGGGCTGGGAGCCTTTCCGCTGGAGGGCAAGGTCGCCGTGGTGACAGGCGGGAGTAGCGGAATCGGCGCGGCGACCGCACGCCGACTGGCAGAGCGGGGAGCGTCAGTCGTGGCAGGCTTCCATCGCGGAGCAGATCGAGCAACCGACCTGATAGCCCAGCTTCCCGGAACAGGACATCGCTGTGTGCCGATGCCAGTCGAGGACTCGATGCAGTTGAGTGAGGCTGCGCGACTCATCGAGAGCGAATACGGCCGGTGTGACGTCTTGGTCAACTCTGCCGGCACGACACGGCTGATCCCGCACACCGACCTGCGCGCAATGGATGACGAAACATTCGACTCGCTGATGCGGATCAACGTGCGTGGCCCGTTCGCCGTAGTGCGAGCCTTCGCTCCGCTGATGACGGCTACCGGAGACGCGGCCGTGATCAACGTGTCCTCGATCTCGGGCAGCACGGCATTGGGCAGCAACATTGCTTACTGTGCAGCCAAGGCTGCGCTAGACAACCTGACCATGTCCTTGGGTCGGGCACTGGGCCCGGCGGTCAGGGTGATCGGCGTGGCGCCCGCCGCCGTAGACACCGGTTTCGTCCCGGGCCGCGACCGGCAAGCAGTCATCGCCCAAGCCAGCGGATGCCCGCTAAAGGTCATCGTCGAGCCCGACGACGTGGCGGTCAGCATCGTCGGCGCCGTGACCCATTTCCGGGTGTCCACCGGGACCACGTTCGTTGTGGACGGGGGGAAACACCTGTGAGCGCGCGATTCCTGCCCCTGCCCTTCGGCGTCTTCTCCGTCGGCGCCGAGCGGCCACGGGTGGGCGTCGCGATCGGTGACCGCGTACTGGATCTCGCTGCGGCCCTTGGGGATCCGGTTTTCGACCACCCGAGCCTGAACCCGTTTCTTGCCCGCGGGCCGAACGCGTGGTCGGCAACGAGGGAGGCCTTACTCGACATGCTCGACGCTGGCGGCCCCGGTGTGCGTGCCGGCCTGCACCGACACCTCTTCGCGATCGACAAGGTGCGGCTACACCTACCGTTCGAGGTCGCCGACTTCGTCGACTTCTTCTCCTCAATCGAGCACGCCGTCAATGCCGGACGCATCCTGCGACCGGGCGAGGAGCCGCTGAAACCGAACTGGCGCCATCTTCCCGTCGGCTACCACGGTCGGGCTGGCACCGTCGTTGCCTCAGGGACACCGATCCGCCGGCCGCGCGGACAGTACAAGGCTGCGGGTTCGGGAGCATTGTGCTTCGCACCGACCGCCAAACTGGACGTCGAGGTCGAGCTCGGCTTTGTCGTCGGTACGGGTTCGCCGCTGGGGACGAGCGTCACCGTCGACGAGTTCGAGCAGTACGTCTTCGGCATGGTGCTGCTGCTGGATTGGAGCGCGCGCGACATCCAAGCGTGGGAATACGTTCCGCTTGGGCCGTTCCTCGGCAAGTCGTTCGCGACGACCATCAGCCCGTGGGTGATACCCCTGGAATCACTGGCCGCTGCCAAGATCGCACCGGCACCGCAAGACCCACCCGCCCTGCCCCACTTGTCCGGCACAGCGCCGTTCTCCTACGACATCGCGCTCGAATTGCGCCTCAACGGTCACCTCGTCTCCACGCCCAGCTTCGCGTCGATGTATTGGCCTCCTGCACAGCAGCTGGCACACATGACCTCTAACGGTGCATCGCTGCGCACAGGTGACCTCTATGGCACGGGGACGATCTCGTCGTATGACAAGTCCGGACATGGCAGCTTCATGGAGCTGACGTCGAATGGCAACGACCCCCTCACCCTGCCCGGCGGGGAGCAGCGGGGCTTCCTCGAAGACCACGACGTGGTTGCTGTTTCGGCCACAGCACCGGCACCGGATGGTGGCCGTTTCGATCTCGCCCAGGTCAGCGGATGTGTGGTGCCGGCGTTAGTGCCCGCGAACGTGCAGGAACCCGTTGTCGAGACGACGCTTCCCACCTGACCTCACGGACCGCAACGAACGTGGAACTACGCACTGAAAGGTCGCCATGGTTGAGACGCAGGAAATGTTCTCGCCGCCCACTCGCGGGCCAGAACGTTCCGACCTGAAATACCTCGCGGGCTTTGGCAATTTCCATGTCACCGAGGCGGTGCCGGGCGCACTGCCGGATGGACGGAACTCGCCGCAACGGGCACCGCTCGGCTTGTACGCCGAACAGATCAGTGGTACCGCTTTCACCGCGCCGCGCGCGACGAATCGGCGCAGCTGGGTATACCGGCTGCTGCCGTCTGCGGCACACGCGGCGTTCGCGCCGGTCGGACATGGTCATCTGCGCGCCGCACCCATCCGGGACGTGCCGCTGAGCCCCAACCGACTGCGCTGGGGCCCAGCACCGCTGCCTTCGGGTCCGACCGACTTCATCGACGGCCTGTTCACGTTCGCCGCCAACGGCGATGTCGAAGCGCACGCCGGAATCGCGGTGCACCAGTACGTGGCCAATAAGCCGATGACTGATCGCTACTTCGTCAATGCCGATGGCGAGATGCTGCTCGTTCCCGAGTCCGGCTCGCTGATGCTGCACACCGAGATGGGGATCCTGCGGGTGGCAGCGGGTGAAATCGCGGTTGTGCCACGCGGAATCCGGTGGCGCGTCGGGTTGCCCGATGGTCAGGCCCGGGGCTACATCATGGAGAACTACGGCGCGATGCTGACGCTGCCAGAACTCGGCCCTCTTGGCGCCAACGGGCTCGCTGATCCCCGTGATTTTCTAGCGCCGGCAGCGGCTTACGAGGACAACGCGGGCAGTGTCGAAGTAGTCCAGAAGTACGGCGGCAGACTCTGGTCAGCCGAGTACGACCACTCACCGCTTGACGTTGTCGCCTGGCGCGGGAACTACACGCCGTACAAGTACGACCTGTCCAAGTTCATGGTCATCGGCACCATCAGCTTCGACCATCCAGACCCCTCGATCTATACCGTGCTGACTTCGCAGAGCGAGATACCCGGCACAGCCAACGCGGACTTCGTCATCTTCCCCCCGCGGTGGCTGGTCGGCGAGGACACCTTCCGCCCACCGTGGTACCACCGCAACGTCATGACGGAATTCATGGGGCTGGTGCACGGGGTGTACGACGCGAAGGCGGATGGCTTCCTGCCGGGCGGCTCAAGTTTGCACAACTCGTTCACGTCTCATGGCCCGGATGCCGCCACATACCGCCAGGCGAGCACTCGCGAGCTGGTCCCGCAAAAGATCGACGACACCCTTGCCTTCATGTTCGAGACCCGACTGCCGCTACGCCTGACATCGGCCGCAGTCACGGCAAGGCACTTACAGTCCGATTACGACTCGGTGTGGCAGGGCTTTACGAAGGGTTTTCCCGGCGGTGAACGCTGAGGCCACACCCCGCTCGCGCGGTCACCGGCCCCGACGTAGGTCAGGCCGGAATGGAAACGACGGCGGCACATGTCCGATATCCGACCATCGGTGTTCGCGCGAGTCGAAATGAGCGCTAAGGTACTAACGATCACACGCACGTGCAGAAGGGATACGCAACGGATCCGCGCAGCGGAAACGGCACCGCCGACACCGATGACTGAGATATCGAAGACCGCCGACCAGGCGCTCGCCATCCTGCAGAAGGTCAGTGAGAGCCAACCGTGTACCCCCGCGCAGCTCAGTCGTGATCTCGGCCTGAACAGGACGGTGGTCCACCGGCTGCTCGCGACTCTTCATCAGCGTGGCTTCGTCATCCGACAGGGCGGCGGCTACGCGCCGGGCACCATGCTGCTGCGGCTCGCTGAGCAGGTGCAACCCGAGCTCACGACACATGGACGGGCCGCAACCCTGCAGCTTTCGGAAGCGATCGGCGAAACAGTCGTGATACACATTCGGGACGGCGACGACGCCGTTGTTCTCTTGCAGGCGGTCTCCGACCAGCATGTCGTGCGTGTCGAGCACAAGATCGGCTCCCGCCATTCACTTCTCGCGGGCGCAAGTGGCCGGGCGATACTCGCCTTCCTCGACGAAAAAGCCGCCAAACGAATCACGGGGCGAGTCGAAGATGCAGCGGCGGCGAGACGTCAACTCGAGGGTGTCCGGCAGCTCGGCTACGCGTCTTCGCACGAAGAGCTTCAGCAAGGCGTGGAAGGCATCGCCGTGCCAATCCTCGACGAGAACGAACATGCACTCGCGAGCATGGCCGTTCTCGTGCCTGTTAGTCGGACCGGCACCGTGACGCAGTTTATGGATGCCTTGCTTGAAGCCGGGGCGAAGCTGTCGGCCACGTTGAGGCATTCGAGCATCGCGTAATTCCGTTATGAGACCGACCGAAAATGCATTTGAGCTGAGTTGATTTCGGCTGTGTATCCCCCGCCGCATATCGATTCCGAAGAGCCGTCCACTCGATCACAGTGTGCGCGACGGGAATCGGTCATCCGGGCATCGTCGCACATGAGCTAACTATTCACTTCACCGGTTGTAGTGATCGACAATCCGTTCAGGAATCACGGGCAATCGCTGTATTGACACCCGCCGTCTGCAGTTGTTGTTGCTCGCCACCATGGCCACCGACATCGCCCTGACCGTCCCCGTCGATGTTGAGGCGGCGCACCATCTGTGGCCCGCCAAGGGTCTACGCGAGGGTGCGTGTCTGCGGCCGACACGCCGCATTTCTTCGACAGTTTGTGCACGCTCGTGAATGCCCGCGACGATTGCGTTATTAGGTTGATCGGTCGCCGTCATCAATGCTGGGTTGTCTGGGATGTCGCCGATAGTCACCGGTCGCTTGACGATGGGCGGTCGTTTGTACACTCCAGTCCGTACCACGCGGCCCTGCCACTGCACATCCGCGGGCATACCGACGGTCACCGAGACCAATGTGGCCATATGTGCCTCCGGACGTGGCCTCGCTAGAGGATTGGCGTTGTCATATGTCTCCAGGTAATCGCGGCGATCGCGACAATGAACGGGTGCAGCTACCCGTCGTGCCGCCGGTCTCCCCGATGCTGTCCAAATCCGTCGCGTCGATTCCGCCCGGCGCCTCGTATGAGCCGAAATGGGACGGGTTCAGGACGATCTGCTTCCGCGACGGCGACGAGGTGGAACTGGGCAGCCGCAACGAGCGACCGATGACCCGGTATTTCCCCGAATTGGTTGCCGCGGCGACTGCGGAGCTACCGGAACGCTGTGTGATCGACGGTGAGATCGTGATCACGACCGACCATGGCTTGGATTTCGAAGCGTTGCAACTGCGGCTGCATCCCGCCGCGAGCCGAGTCAAGATGCTGGCCGAGCAGACGCCGGCGTCGTTCATCGCGTTCGACTTGCTTGCCCTCGGCGACGACGACTACACCGGGCGGCCGTTCAGCGAACGCCGCGCCGCTCTCGTCGACGCGCTCGCCGAGTCTGGCCCGTCGATCCACGTGACACCCGCGACGACCGATCTGGCTGTTGCACAGCGCTGGTTCTCCGAGTTCGAGGGGGCCGGACTCGACGGGGTGATCGCCAAACCGCTCGACAGCACCTACCAGCCGGACAAACGCGTCATGTTCAAGATCAAGCATGAGCGGACGGCGGACTGTGTGGTCGCCGGTTACCGAGTCCACAAATCCGGCGAGGACGCGATCGGCTCGCTTTTGCTGGGGCTGTACCAAGACGGCGGCGCGCTCGCATCGGTCGGCGTCGTCGGCGCGTTCCCGATGGCCGAACGACGCCAGCTCTTTACCGAATTACAGTCACTGGTAACGAGTTTCGATAGTCATCCATGGAATTGGGCTGCTCACCACACCGCCGAAACTCAGAGGTATGCAGGCTCGCGCTGGAACGCCGGCAAGGATCTCTCGTTCGTGCCGCTGCGACCGGAGCGGGTGGTCGAGGTGCGTTACGACCACATGGAAGGCCGACGGTTCCGCCACACCGCGCAATTCAACCGTTGGCGGCCCGACCGCGATCCCCGCTCGTGCACCTATGCACAGCTCGAAATACCCGTCACCTTCAGCCTCGGCGACATCGTTCCTGGGCTCGTGGATTGACTCTTCCTCCTTTGTTAGCGGAAAGGCCTGAGCGGACAGTGGCCATCGTCGACCCAGCTCATCGCGTATCTCAGCGGATCTTGGAAAAGATCGGGATGCGACCTCTCGGCCGTAAGCACCTGCTCGGCCGCGGTCGGCTGATGTACGAGGCCCGTCGCAGCGTCCAGATTCTTGGGCAGACATGAGGCTGGACGCAACGCTTGCCGGCGAGCGTGTCGCCTGCAGAGCAATGCACGCTCGCGCAGAATGGCTAGTGTCCTGAGTCGTTAATTCGGGTGCAGTAGTTACCGATGCTGGTCAGGATTTGGTCGGCGGGTCTTAACCCAGATGTAGGGCCGCGGGTTGTCGTTCCAGGTATCGATCCAGTCGCGGATGCGCTGTGAGCCAACGCTTCACCGCCGGCGTCTTGTGCGTGGAGGCGTTGTCGAGAACCAGGTGCACGTCGAGGTCGTCGGGAACTTCGGTGTCGATCTTGCGTAGGAACGCCAAGAACTCGGTAGCCCGATGCCGTGAGTGCAGGGCGCCGATGACCTTGCCAGCGGTCAGATCCAACGCGGCGTACAAACTCGAGGTGCCGTGCCGAACGTAGTCATGGCTGGCCCGCGCCGGGGTACCCGGCAGCATCGGGAACACCGGCGCGGTGCGGTTTAGCGCCTGGATCTGGGTCTTCTCGTCCACGCACAACACCAGCGCGCGTTCAGGCGGGTCCAGGTACAACCCGACAACGTCGCCGACCTTGGCCACAAACAGCGGATCCTTCGATAGCTTCCACGAATCCTGCTTGTGCGGAGCCAATCCGAACGCCCGCCACACCCGCGACACCATCGGCTGCTGCCAAGACAATTCGTGATCGCATCGCCAACCCGGCCGCGCTGCTACGCCGACGCGCCCACCCCTCCAGCTCTGCGCGTTCACCCTCCGACAACACGATCTCCACGGCATAAGGCGTAGGCACAACTCGGTCTACCAACTACGACTGAATTAACGACTCAGAACACTAGACGCGCGATGAGTAGACGGCGTCGCGCAGCCAATCACGGTCGTGCAGATAACGATCGGCAACCCGGGCGGTGCCTGTCGCGTAACCGTCGGTGAAGGCGATCGCCGCGTCGGCGTCCGCGTGCGACGCGACCCAGGCCGTCAACATCAGCCGGCGCAGCATCACCAGTGTCGGGACCATCTCCAGGTGCTCGACGGGAATGTCGCGTACCTCACGGTAGCCCCGCAGCCAGTCGGCGATCATCCGCTCCGCCTCGGGTGTGTCCTCGATGAACGACACCACAGCCGCGAGATCGAAGAGATACCAGGACCATCCGCAGTCGTCGAAGTCGATCACGGTGATCTTGGAAGGTGCGGTCGACGCGTCGTCGGGGTCCACCATCAGATTCGCCATTCGCAGATCCGCGTGGATGAGGCCGAAACGATCTGCGTCACAACCGAACTCGGTGAGCCGGCGGCCGACCTCGGCCGCCGCGCTTTCGACGAGAGCCTCGTCCGCGGAGGTCAGCCCCGGCGCATTACGCCAGTTACCCCATCGCGCTTCGCGGCCAAGTGTGGAGTCGACATCCCAGCTGAAGCGGGTGAAGTAATCCGGCGCGGTCCAGCTTCGGACGTGGTCGTGCATCGCAGCAGTGATCCGGCCGAGCTCGTCGAAACCGACCGCGTCGGGCTGCTCCTCGGCGGTGCAGCCGGCAATGTACGTCACCGCGTCGACGTGCAGGGTGTCGCCGCCAACGCTGGCAGCGACCACGTCGCTCGCGTCGCACGCCTCGATCAGCTCCGGGGTCATCACACCGGTCTGCTCACGCAGCGCGGCCATCCATTTCAACTCGGATCGGATCGCGTCCAGCGAGTGGTAGCCGGGCCTGTGCACCCGCAGCACCAACGGCTCGCCGTCGTCCACCAGGTAGGTGGCATTTTCCGACAGGCTCAGCAGCCGCAGCGGCGCGTCGCGATCGCGACCGTAGGCGGGCAGCGCCGCGCGAGCGTAGGACTCATGGTCAGGCGGCAGTCCGGGCATCCCACACAGTCTGTACGAACAGGCCAGGTACAGCAGACTGAGCCGGTGAGTTTCTCGAACATCATGGACTCGAACCGCTATACGGCCGACAGTCCGGACGACCCCCTGATCGCTGCCCGTGAACGAGTCCTCGGCCCCGCGAACAGGCTCTTCTACGACCGGCCGGTACATCTGGTACGCGGGCAGGGCAGCCATGTCTTCGACATCGATGGTGCGCGCTATCTGGATGCCTACAACAACGTCGTCAGCGTCGGGCATTGCCACCCGCATGTGATCGACGCGGTGACGCGGCAGTTGTCGACGCTGAACACCCACACCCGCTACCTGCACCGCGGCATCGTCGACTACTCCGAGCGGCTGCTGGCGACGATGCCGACCGAGATCGACCAGGTGATGTATGCCTGCAGTGGATCGGAAGTCAACGACTTCGCGCTGCGCGTGGCCGAAATATACACCGGCGCAACGGGAATCATCGTCACACTCGATGCATACCACGGAAACACCGCCGCGGTGACAGCCATCTCGCCGTCTCTCGGGGGCACGACGACAGTCGCGACGAATGTCCGTACCGTGCCGCCGCCCACGAACCCAGCACAGTTCGTCGACGACGTCGAGCGCGCGGCCGCCGAATTGACCTCAGCCGGCCACGGCGTGAGCTGTCTCATCGCCGACACCATCTTCTCGTCCGACGGCATCTATCCGGATCCCTCGGTGCTCGGCCCGGTGGTCGACATCGTGCACCGACACGGCGGGGTATTCATCGCCGACGAAGTACAGCCGGGTTTCGCCCGCACCGGCGATTCGTTCTGGGGTTTCAGTCGACACGGCGTCATCCCTGACCTGGTGACCATGGCCAAGCCGATGGGCAACGGTATGCCGGTGGCAGCGATGGCCGCCCGTTCAGCCGTATTGAAACCGTTTGCAGTCGGAGTGCCGTATTTCAACACGTTCGGCGGCAATCCCGTGTCGATCGCCGCCGCGGGCGCAGTTCTCGACGTCATCGAGGACGAGGATCTGCTGGGCAATGCCGCCGAGGCCGGCGCCCACCTACGCACGGAATTGTCCCGGATAGCCGAGGGAGATCCGCGGATCGGCGACGTCCGCGGCGCCGGGCTGTACATCGGCGTCGAGGTTGTCAGCGATCCCGACGCCAAGACGCCTGACCGTGCCGGCGCCCGCAGACTCGTCAACGCGCTGCGCGAACGGCACGTGCTGATTTCTGTCTGTGGACACGATGGCAATGTGCTGAAAATCCGCCCGCCGCTGGTGTTCTCCTCCGCCGATGTCGACTGGTT
>NZ_DATENY010000097.1:0-21751 GCF_035274705.1 Mycobacterium sp.
GGAGACATCGGATTGGCTGCGACCCTCGACAACGACCGCGGTGATAACCAGACGAGCCTTCGACATACCGCCGACGCTCGCCCCGCGAACCTATTCCGATGTTTTGCGACACCCTATGCGTATGTCCTGAAACACGACACCGTCATCGGCTCCAAATCAGCGGTAGTACTTCTCGTCGCCGGTCGGGTAGCCGTCTCCGTGCGTGGTGATGTGGACGTGGTCGAAGTGGCCCATCCCGCTTCCTTGCGGGCCGCTGGGCGTGTAGTAGGTGCCACGCCAGATCGCGTCTTGTAAGTCGAATCGGTTCGCGTTCTTCAGCGCGTACGCGACGATCTGGTTTCCGAGCGCGATGCCCTCGGCGCTGCTCGGGTTGGGGATCATGATGTCGAGCGCCAAACCGTTGGGATGCCACGGGAGCGCATCGGGCCGAACGCCGTCGATCTGGTGAATCTCCGGGAACGCCACACTGATACTGCGAGCGGCCAAGATGGTCTTGACCTGTAGGCCCTGCTCCGAAGCCACTCCCTTGGGGAGCAAGCGCGGGACATCCACGACACGCCATCTCGACGCCGTAACCACGCGTTCAGGAGCGGAACTCAAAGTCGCCTGGCCGATGGATGGAGCCGGCACATGTGCGACCGACGCCGCCGCCACGATCTCCATGCAGCACGGCGGCGCAACCGTGCCCGCCGAGGCGTGCGCAACGGTGCCGACGGCTGGATCTGCGGCGAGCGGATGGACGTCAGCTCCCGCCGCGAAGAACACCGCCGCGGGTGCGACGAACGCAGCCAGGACGGCCGGCGACTTGCGTCGACCCCTGGCTAATTTGTGCCTGCCCACTGGAGCACCATACGAGCAACGACGGCAATTGTCACGAAATCATCACGACGCAGTCACAGAACAGCGTCGGGCCTGGCCCGCAGACACATCCGATTCGCGTCATCCGGTCCCGGCCTCACCACCAGCCCCACGAGACGCGCAAATCGCGCAAAAGCCAGGCAGAATAGCAGTGTTGATCAACCAGACGGCCTCGCAAATGAGAGCATTAGGCAACACCCGGCGCCGGGGTATTCAGACGCAGCAAAGCGGGGAACCGCCACCCCGGCCACGAAGGAGAAATTAGGTGTTAATTCGACGCACAGTAATCGCCGCCGCGATGGTCGCGGCGCCGCTCGCGTTCGCTGCGCCAGCACTTGCCGCGCCCACCGATGTTTCGTGTTCGCCGTGCACCTGGGAGGACGCGATGGCAAGTAACCCCTGGGAGACGATCTGGACCGGTAAGGACACCCAGGGGCCGTGGGAGAAGGCGTTCGGAGACTCGAAGGGACAAGGGTCCTGGGAGAAAGCCTTCTCGGGCGATGCCTGGGGCAATGCCTTCAAAGACGCCCCGATGCCGTAGACGTCACACAAGAGCTGACCACCAAGCCCCCGGCCGCCAAGCCGGGGGCTTTGTGGCTTCTGGAAACATGACGGCGTGTTCACCGGGGAGCGTCGCACTGCGCTGGACCCAGTGATCGTCGGCGTACTCGCTGTCGCAATCAGTCTGATCGGCGCCGGCCGTCCGTCGTTCTGGTACGACGAGGCCGCCACCATTTCTGCCTCATACAGCCGTTCACTGAGCCAGCTGTGGCAGATGTTGGGCAACGTCGACGCGGTCCATGGCCTGTACTACGCCGTCATGCACGGCTGGTTCCTGGTTTTCCCGCCGACGGAGTTCTGGTCGCGCGTCCCGAGCGGTCTGGCAGTTGGCGGCGCGGCCGCCGGAATAGTGGTGCTGGGCAAGCAGTTCTCATCTCGCACAGTCGCATTGAGCTCCGGAGTCATCTGTGCGATCCTGCCCCGAGCGACGTGGGCAGGCATCGAAGCTCGGCCGTATGCCTTCTCGATGTTGGCCGCGGTGTGGCTGACCGTTCTGCTCGTTGCGGCCACACGCCGCGAAAACGCCTGGGGCTGGCTGTCTTACGGGATCGCCCTTGCGACATCGATTCTGCTCGACATCTACCTCGTGCTGTTGTTGTTGGCGCACGTCGCCTTCGTCGTCATCTACCGACGCACGCGAACGGCCCTCGTGCGGTTCGCCATCACATCCATCCTCGCATGTTGTGTTGTCGCGCCGTTCGTGCTCAAAGCCATTGGTCAAGCGCACCAGATCATCTGGATCGCCCCCATCGGTGGCCGGACGGTCGAAGATGTGGCGGTTCAACAGTATTTCGAGAGAAGTCCGCCGTTCACGATCGTGTCGGCGATCGTCATCGCGACCGCTATTGTCTTGTGGCTCTTCACGTCCGCGCAGTTAGCGCAGTCTGATCGGCAACTGTTGACCTTGGCGATCGCATGGCTCGTGATGCCGACCGCCGTGATTCTCATCTGGTCGGCGTTCGTCCACCCGATCTACACGCCTCGCTATCTGTGTTTCACCGCACCGGCGATGGCGGTCGTGTTGGGCGTGTGCATCGGCGCAGTGGCTGTTGCGCCGTGGATGGCGGCGGTCATAGTGAGCGTGTTCGCCCTCGCTGCAGCCCCGAATTACCTTCTGGTGCAACGCAGTCCGTATGCCAAATACGGAATGGACTATAGCCAAGTCGCGGATCTCGTGACCGCGAACGCCGCGCCCGGCGACTGTCTGCTCGTGAACGACACGGTGACCTTCATGCCTGCCCCGATGCGTCCGTTGCTAGCGGCCCGCCCCGATGCCTACCGAAAACTGGCCGATCTCAGCCTGTGGCAACGGGCGACCGACCGTGACGACGTATTCGACACCAACCTCATACCCGAGGCCACCGCCGGGCCGTTGAGCGACTGCCACGTCGTGTGGATCATCACCCAGGCCGACCCGTCGAGGCCCGCTCACGAGCAGGCCCCGATGCCACCGGGTCAACTCTTCGGGGTCACCCCCGCGTTCTCGGTTCCCAACGACCAGGGTTTCCGGCTACTCGAGCGCTGGCAGTTCAACCTGGTCCAGGTGATCAAGGCCGCACGTTGAGCAGCTACCAGACGCGGATGTAGTCGATGAGCATGGCCGCAGGGAAGTTACCCAGGGCAGGATCGCCGCCGCCAGGCCCACCCACGGCAAGGGTGAACATGGGAGACAACCAATAGCCGGGATTGTTGAACGGCCACCGCATGTCGCCGGGTCTGCCGTGTACCTGGATGGGCTTCGGCGGCACGCTGAAGTACGGTTGCGCACCGTCGACGTAGTCGCGCCAGAATTTGAAACCGTCCTCATCCCAACGCATTCGCCAGGTGTGCCACCCGCCGTCGACCAATCCGGGGATTGATTTCCCTTCCCACGTCTTGCCATTGGACGCTGCGTGGACGGTCGTTCCGGGCGCCCAGTTCCCGTTGCCGTACCACTCGAACATGTCGACCTCCCCGTCGGGCAGCGGGTCCTCGTTCACCGCCCAGTAAGCTGCCCACGCGCCGGGGGTCAGGCAGTCGAGCTTGATTCGCGCTTCCCACGTGGTGTTGATGAGGCCGCGCCAGTTGCCGCGCAATTTGCCGCTGTAGAGCTGCCCGTCAAGATCGCGGGTGGCCAGGAGAACGAGGTTCGAGTTGCCGTCCTGGAACACGTTTCGGCGATCGTCGCGGTACAGGGCGTCGACCGGCGGGAAGACATCGTCCTGCCAGCTCTGGACGGTCCACTTCGAGTAATCGGGAGGTGCGCCGGCCGGGCCGTCGAACTCGTCCTGGAAGATGTACGCCCCGGCCTGGCCGCTGGGCGGTGGCGCAGCGGGCGGCGCCACTCGGTCCGACGGCACGGCTCGGGCTTCCGGGAGAGGGATCGTGGCCGCCAAGAGACCCATCCCCGCCATCAACATCATGTTTCGACGATCCATCTGAGGCACGAGTGGAACCCTAAAGGCAGAACAGGCACCCGGGCGTGATTTGCCTATGGTTTTTGCGTCGCCGGGTCGGGCGGTAATGTCAGATCCGATTTGATCCGGATCGGGGGCAAACAACGTGGACCTCGTGCTCGGTCTGTCGATGACCTCGGCAGATGTTCGCTGGGCGCTCGTCGAGGGCGCCACGGCCGAGGGCGCCACCATCTGCCGCGACGCGGCCGACTCCGACACCCTTGACGACGTCCTTTCCGCCGTCGGGGACCACCGGCTTCATGCGATCGGTGTGACCTGGACCGCCGAGGCCGAGGCTGCCGCGTCGACCCTTCTCGACGCTCTGGCCGACAGGGGTCTCGGCAACGTCATCGCGGTCTCGGACACCGAAGCGGCCGACATGCTGGCGACGGGCATCGCCGATCGTGGCGGCTACGACGACGTCGCGGTGTGCATCGTCGAACCCGACGGGGCTCTCGTTACTCGCGTGGACCGTGACGGGGTGACGACCGAGCGCACCGAACCGACGGCCGACGACATGCTGGCGATGCTGGACCGCAGCGACGACCAGCCCGCGGCCATCTTCGTCCTCGGTTCGGCAGACGACATCGAATCGATCGTGTCGTCCTTCGACGGCGCCACCGAAGCGCCGGTCATCTCGGCCGCCGAAGCCGACCTGGCGCTGGCTCGGGGAGCCGCGCTGGCGTCCGCGCGGGCCGTGAACGCGCTGGACGCCCCGGACGTCCGGTTGCGGTGGCCGTCGAAGAGCGGGGCGTTGGCGTCGGTTCTGGTTGCCGCGGTGGTGACGTTCGTCGTCTCGCTCTCGATCGCGCTCGGTCTGCGCCTGACGCCGGATTCGACTGTCGCCCAACGGCAAGCAGCCGCCGAGCAACCGGCCAGGATGGCCACCGCGCCGTCGGTCCCCGCGGCGGCACCCCACCCGCAACCTCCTGCAGCCCCACCACCGCCGCCCGCCGCACCGCCGCCGCCGCCCGAGGCTCCACCCGAGGCCGAGAAGATCGCGGTGGCCGCGTTGCCCGAAGCGCCACCCCCGGCCGCAGAGCCGGTCTACGACCCACCCGCGGCCGCCCCGCCAGCACCGGCGCCGGTCTACGTCCCACCGGCGCCCGCCTATGTGCCGCCTCCGCCGCAGCCCCGGCTTCGGGATCGGATCATCGAACGTATCCCGATCATCAACCGGTTCCACGAACCGGACCCATACGGGTAAACCCGGTTCAGCGCGCCGATTCCCGCCAGGTGAAGCTGTTGACGTATTTGCCCATGTCCAAAGCGAGTTGGAGGTTTGCCCCCGAGGGGTGGCCGCTGCCGAACTCCGGGCTGAATTCGTGGTAGGGGCCGATCGCCGCGGCGACCAATGCGTAGTCGTCCTTGATCGCGACCATGACGAGCAGCCGTAGCCGCGTGAACGTGCCGGAGGCGTCCTGCGGGTATTCGTCTTTCACCACGCCGTACCCCGGCTGATATCCGACCATGGCGTTGGGAATCTCGTAATCCGTTGTGGCATCCGGGTAATGCTCACCGATCAGGTCGTCGGCGATCTGCTTGGCCGAGCGGTCCCCCGCAGGCAGCCCGAAGAACTCCATGGTGCCGGTGTCACCGGCCGTGAAGTTCACCTCCACGCCGTCCGGGTTCAGCGTCACTTCGTAAGCCGTTCCGGCGCGCGGATATTGGACCGCGAACTTGCCATCGCCAGACGTGAACCACGGATTCGCTTCGACAGGCTTGCCGATCGGCGGGCGCCCACAATCGGGCGGACACACGTAGCGCGGCACGACGGGTGTGGTCAGCACCGCCGCCGTGATCGCCGCGGCAACCGCAACCACCAAACCGGCGCCCAACGCGCTCAGCAGTCCCGTGTAGGCGGTCTGGCGCACCGGCACCGCCGTATACGAACCGGCTGGCACCGCGTATCCCGGCCGCGCAGCCGGAACCCCAGTGGGCGCTCGTCGAGCGTCACGCGACGTTCGTGACGCGGCGCGGCTGGCCACCCCACAGTTCGGACAGAACGCGGTATCAGGAACGACGTGATCACAGTGCGGGCACAACACCTGTTCAGACGGTTGCATCTCGTCGTGCGCTTCGTGCAGCAGCGCCGTCTGAATGCCAATTCTCAAGGCGAGCAACGCAAGAACCGCGACCAGCATATGCAGCCCGAAATGGAGCCCCTCCAATAGAGGGACGACCTCCATCAGACCCAATGCGGCATAGAGCGCGATCGCCACCGCGATACTCGACACCAACAAGATCCGTGCGATCCGACGAGAGCCGGTGAACCACAGTGCCACACCGAACAATCCGCCAACCGACACCGCGGTCAAAGGAACCGCCACGCCCTGGATTCCGGCCTCGACGAGCAGCCCGTTGATCGGCCGGTCGCCTGCTGTGGCGCCCGTCGCGAATTGTGGCGCCAACCGAGTCAGCGTCGCCGCCGCGGTGAAACCGATCGCGCCCAAGGCCCCGATCACGAACCCGTCCAACGATTCTCGGGTCGCAGGGCGCAACAGCCGCACCACCAATGCGGGCACCAGCATCAGGACCGCAGCACCCGTCGGGGCGACCAGTCCTTCGAGCATGGACCGGCCTTCGGAGGCCCCATCACTGATCGCGACGTCATATGTGTTCGCGACGATCGCGCCGATGAACAGTGCCCAACCGATGCCCAGAATCACACCCAGTGCGGCAGTCAGCGCCAGCGAGCTGACCGGCAGATCGTCGTCGACGTCGGCCTCATGCAAGTACAAGATGAACAGCAGCGGAAACCCGAGCGCGCTGACCGCGATCAACGGCGCCTGCATCCGCAGCAGGGCGAATGCGACGAGCAGCAGGAACAACACGCCCAGCGCCACCCGAAACGGCGTCCGCGAACGATGCGGAAGGTGCGGGAAAAGCGTGCTTGCCACCGATAGCCGCAGCGCGTGCTCGCCGGGTGCAGCAGCGTACGCCCCGACCCGCAGCCTTCTCCGCCCCTGCGCGAGTTGTGCGCCGCAGGTCCCGCAGAAAGCGCCTGCGGGGACGTCGGTTTCGCATACCGGGCAAGGCATAGTGGGCAGCCCGGGAGCCGTCATCGGGGAGCGACTCCCTTCTGGATGTCGAGCAGGTCGCGAACCAGGTAGTCGACGTTGGGGCTGCCGAGGCCGGTCACCACGTCGTACCCGGGCTGCGAGAAATCGACGGCATTTCCGCCATAGCCGATGTCACGGAAGCCCGGCAGGTTCGCGCCAGCGGCGACCCGATACAGCAGGGGGTTCACATGTCCCAGCGGCCGTCCGCCGTGTGCGACCAGGTATTGATTCATCAGCACTGTGAGTGCGGCCCATATCGGTGCCGCCTGCGACGTGCCTGCGCCGACGGCCTCCTGCTGGTCGAAGATGATTCGCACGCCGGTGAACGGATCGGCGACGGCGGCGACATCCGGAGACAGCCGGCGCTGGTCTCCGTCACGTTCCACGGACAACCGGTTCTGCCAGGCGGGGCGATCGAACAGCGCCGACACTCCGCCGCTGGTGCCTTGCGAGAGCGGGGAGTCGACCCACGCGTGCTCGCTCAGCCAGCGGCCTTGCTCATCGGTCGACAGCGTGGTGCCGCCGACCGAGGTCATCGCGGGCAGCGACGCGATTGCGTCCAGCCCCACGTCGTCGGGTCCGGGAGGCGAGGACCACTCGTCGCCACCCTTGCATTCCAGTCCGGCCGCATCGCCGCTCGCGTCGAAGGCCGACGTTCCATGCTTTTGCGCGACGGCCAACGCCGACTCGACGGGCGCCAAGTCGGCGGCGCGAAGAAGAGCGTCGCATCCCCAGCCGATCGACAAACTCCACACCGCGCCGGGGAATTGCCGATCCACCGCCTCGAACATCTGGCCGATCTTCTCGTATGCCCCGTCTCCTTCTACGGTCGGCCGGGCGTTGACGACGACGAGTTGCGCATCGGGCGCAATCGCATGTGCCACTTCGAGATCCATCACTGTCTCTGCACCCGATGGGCCGGGCTGGCCTCCGATCGATACAGGGGTGAATCTCGGCAGCCGCGACGAATCCGCGAACTCGTCGAGGTCATCCTGGTCGTAGCCGGTGAACTCGTAGAACACGATCGTGGCGCCCTTGCCGGTAAAGCCCGCCGCGGCAAGCGGTGCCGCGTTGTAGGCCTCAAGCAACGCGTTCGGCGTCAGCCCCTGTCTTGGCACGTCCAACGGAAGGATTCGGGGGCTCGCCTCGTGGTGAGGCGTGTATCCGAGGATCCGGCCCACGTCGGTGACCACACCGCGCAGTGGCTCCGGGATCGTCGGCTGTTGCGGCGACGCATAGAACACCTGCCCCTTGCGCCCCTTGTAGTCGTGCACCGGCACCCCGAAGGCCTCGGCCACATCGCTCGCGGCGCCCTCGACGATCGCCCACTGGTCTCCGGGTCGCCATCGGACCCAGAGTCCATGGCTATCGGTCCACCCGAACAACGCTTCGGGGCGAATCGCATCCGGCAGCGTGACCGTGAGCTGAGCGTCTGCAGCCCGTGATGGACCCAAATCGCTTGAACTGGCTAACAATTGCGCCAAAGGTCCGCGAATCAAGTCCGGTTCATCCGGCGCGGATATGATTCGCACGCCCGCGACCACCAGTAGCGCTGCCACAATGGCCGCGAGCCACCGGCAACCAATGTTTCCGCGTTGCCGAAGCAATTTAGCAACCATCTGCAGCCCAATCTACGACGCCCAGATGATCGCACAGTTAATCCTCACCGGGACCGAACGCCACTATATTGACGCCGGCAGCTATTCGCCAGGCTGAGGAAGAAACCGCAGGTGTTCTGCGGTTACAACCGGTCGGATCCGTGCGGCCTACGCCGCGAGAACGCCACGCCAACGACCGCAAGCATCGCGACTGCTCCGATAGCGATGGTCAATTGCTTCGGGGCATCGCCGTCCGATTGATGCGACGAGGCGGAGTCCGTGGATACGGTGTCGGTCACTTCGTGCGCAATTCCGACGGAGGCGGTGCCGTGCGTCGCCACCGGTTGACTCGGCGAGCTCACGACGACAGTGAGCATCAGCAAGAGCGCTACCGCCACCGTTGCCACGACGCGGCCATGCCTTCGAACCTGCAGTTTGTCCACCCCGGTGAAGCCCCTCGTTCGCATTGCCCGTCAATTCGTTCAGCTAATTGACGCGAACACCAATAAACAGTGTGTCAGCATCCAGCCTTCAATACCACTACCGAGCGCCGATTAAACCCCTCGAGTTGCCGATTGGTGTTTTTCCTCAAAGATGCAAATCAACGCGGGTGACTGGCGTACAGCTTTAAGGACGTCAGCCCACATCCGATCCACAGGGAGCGAGATGAACGTACTGCGCACGGTCGTGTCCACAATCTGCGTCATCGCATTGGCTGCGTTCGGCGTCGCTGCCTGCGGCGGCAAGACGACCGGCGGCGGTGGTGGGGGCGGCGGCGGTGACATCAACGTCGCCCTGACGTCCTTCCCCGATTACGTCGACCCGCAACTCTCCTACACCCTTGAGGGGTGGGAGGTGCTGTGGAACGTCTACACACCTCTGCTGACCTACAAGCACGCCAAGGGCAAGGAAGGCACTCAGGTGGTACCCGGCCTGGCCGAGAAGATGCCCGACATCTCGCCCGACGGCAAGACGTACAAGCTCAAACTTCGGCCGAACATGAAGTACTCGGACGGAACGCCCATCAAGGCATCCGATTTCACGTACGGAATCCAGCGGCTATTCAAAGCGGACTCCGGCGGCTCGGTGTTCTTCGATGTGATCGTGGGCGCCAAGGACTATGCCGACGGCAAGGCGAACACGATCAGCGGCATCAAGGCAGACGACAACACCGGTGACATCACCATCGAATTGACCGAGCCGAACGGCACTTTCGAGAATGTGCTCGGGCTGATGTTCGCCGCGCCGGTGCCACCGACCACCCCGCTGGACAAGGACGCCACCAACAACCCACCGCCGTCAAGTGGGCCGTTCATGATCAGCAAGGTGGAGGCGCCCCGAACCCTGACGCTGGAGCGCAACCCGAACTTCAAGACGGTCAAGGACGCAGGCGCCGACGAAGTGGCCGACGCCGGCGTAAACAAGATCACCGTCACGGAGAACAAGAACAACAGCGCCCAGGTCACCGACATCGAGCAGAACAAGGTCGACTTCATGACCGACCCGCCAGCGTCCGACCGTCTGCAAGAGGTCAAGACCCGCTATGGCAGCCGCTTCCGCACAGAGGAGTCGATCAACACCTACTACTTCTTCATGAACACCGAACGGGCGCCGTTCAACGACATCAAGGTGCGTCAGGCGATCAACTACGCCGTCGATCCCGAAGCCCTGAACCGGATCTTCGGCGGCAGGCTGCATCCGACGCAGCAGATCCTGCCGCCCGGCATGCCCGGCCACTCCGAGTACAAGCTGTACCCGGGCCCCGACATGAATAAGGCCAAACAGCTGATCGCAGAAGCGAATCCGGCCGACCGCAACATCACCGTCTGGACCGATGACGAGCCGGACCGCAAGCGGATCGGCGAGTACTACCACGACCTGCTCACCCAGCTGGGCTTCAACGCGACGCTCAAGGTCATCGCAGGCGACGTCTACTGGACGACGGTCGGCAACCAGTCGACGCCGGACGTGGACACCGGTTTCGGGGACTGGTACCAGGACTTCCCGCATCCTGACGACTTCTTCCGCCCGCTCCTGCACGGCGATTCAATCCTGCCAACCAACGGCAACAACCTGTCCCGGGTGAACATCCCCGCCAACAACGCCAAGCAGGACGAGCTGCTGACGAAGCTCATCGGCGACGGAGGCGTCGAGCAGCAGTACGCCGACCTGGACAAGGCGTACATGGAGCAGGCGGTCTGGGCTCCGTACGGCAACGAGCTGTACACCACGTTCCTGTCCGAACGGATGGACTTCGACAAGTCCTACCACCATCTGCTGTTCAACCAGGATTACTCGTCGTTCTCGATCAAGTAGCAGTGATGTCTGCTCCTCGCGCGAGCGCTCGTCGGTGATGGCCGTGCCTGTGGGCGAACTGGAGGTCCCCGGAGAACCGCCACTACCCACCGGCGTGCCCGCATCGCAGATCCAGGGCCGTAGCCCCTGGTATCTGGCGTGGCTTCGGTTGCGGCGCAACAAGGTTGCGCTGGTGTGTGGTGCCGTGTTCGTGCTCATCGTGCTGTTCTGCCTCGCAGCACCGCTCTGGGCCGAACACATCGCACACACCGGGCCGAACGAGAACCACATCACCGAGAAGGTGGTGATCAACGGTCAGGCGACGAATGTGGTGGCACCCGACGGCACGCCGCTGGGCCCGGGGCTGCACGGGCAGTACCTGCTCGGTGCGGACCAGAACGGCCGCGACGTGATGGTTCGGTTGATGTACGGCGGGCGGACATCGATCTACATCGGCCTGGCTGCCGCCGCAGTCACCACGGTTCTGTCGGTGATCGTCGGTCTGCTCGCCGGCTACTACCGGGGCTGGATCGACTCGGTGCTATCCCGAGTGATGGACGTGATCTGGGCGTTCCCGGTGCTGCTCCTCGGCATCGCGTTGGGCACCACGCTGGCCATCGGCGGTCTCAAGCTCGGCCCCCTCGCCATTCCCGGCGATTCGATTTGGATTCCGATCCTGATCATCGGCTTCGTCTACGTGCCCTACATGGCCAGACCGATCAGGGGCGAGATCCTGGCGCTGCGTGAGAAGGAGTTCATCGAGGCCGCGGTCGCGCAGGGCAAGGGACCGCTGCGCATCATGTTCTCCGAGCTGCTGCCGAACATCATCTCGACGATCATCGTGTTCTTCACGCTGAACATAGCGAACAATATGCTCCTCGAGTCGGCGCTCTCGTTCCTCGGCGCGGGCGTTCGGCCGCCCAACGCGTCATGGGGCACAATGATCGCCGACGGCTACGAAATGATCTACACCGCACCGCACCTGACGATCGTGCCCGGGTTGATGATCATCGCGACGGTGTTGTCGCTGAACGTCTTCGGCGACGGCCTGCGCGACGCGCTGGACCCGCGGGCGAAGATCCGGCTGGAGCACTGAGCACATGGCGAAACGAGAACTCTGATGGCCAGATTCATCGCCAGGCGCCTGCTCGGAATGGTCGCGGTGTTGTTCGCGATCTCGGTGATTGTGTTCCTGATCTTCAATGTCATCCCGAACTCGGACCCCGCGGCGCGGATCGCGGGCAAGAACGCCGATCCGGCGCTGATCGCCAGGGTCAACAGCGATCTCGGACTCGACCGGCCGCTGCCGGTGCAGTACCTGACCATGATGAAGCAGATCTTCACCGGCCAGCTGATGTCCTACGCGAAGGACCGCAACGTGGTCCAGCAGATCTGGGACGGTGTGCCCGCGACGTTCTCGTTGTGCATCGGGGCTGCGGTGATCTGGATGACGCTGGCCATCGTCTTCGGTTATTTGAGTGCGGTGCACGCCGGCCGGATCACCGACCGCGCACTGACAATGGCTTCACTCGTGGGGATTTCGATGCCGGTCTTCTGGCTGGCGGCGATTCTGCTGTACTTCCTCACCTTCAAAGTGCAGTTGTTCCCGACAGGCAGTTACGTGCCGTTGACCGAAGACCCGGTGGGCTGGGCGTATCACCTGATACTGCCCTGGTGCACGCTGGCGGTGCTCTACGTCGGCTTCTACAGCCGGCTGCTGCGCTCCAACATGCTCGATGCGATGAACGAGGATTACGTGCGGACAGCGCGCGCCAAGGGGTTATCCGAGCGCCAGGTCCGCATCCGTCACGTGCTGCGCAATTCGATGATCCCGGTGGTCACGCTGTTCGGACTGGACTTCGGGATGGTGGTCGGTGGTGGCGCGATCCTCACCGAAACCGTGTACAACCTCAACGGGGTTGGGCTGTATGCGGGCGAGGCGATCCGCAGCCTGGATCTGCCACCGCTCATCGGGGTGGTGTTGTTCGGTGCGTTCTTCATCGTGCTGTTCAATACGCTCGTCGACATCGCATACGCAGTTCTGGATCCCCGAATCCGGCTCGGAGAGGCGGCGCCGGCATGACCCCGCTTCTGACAGTCGTCGATCTGAAGGTCAGCTTCGCCACGGAAGACGGCGTGGTACGCGCCGTCGACGGCGTCTCCTTCGAGCTGGCAGCGGGCGAGATCCTGGCTATCGTCGGTGAATCGGGTTCAGGAAAAAGTGTTACCGCGCAGACGATCACAGGTCTGACCCGCGCCCCAAACGCCAGGATCTCCGGATCGGTCACCTATCGCGGACGCGAGCTCAACGGGCTCGACGACGATCAGCTGCGCGACGTTCGCGGCGAACAGATCGCGATGGTGTTTCAGGATCCGATGACTTCATTGAATCCGGTGTACCGCGTGGGGCGTCAGATCGCCGAAATGATCCGCGCGCACCGGGACGTCTCCCACCGCGAGGCCGAAGAGCGCGCCGTCGAGTTGCTCCGCTCAGTGGGCATCCCGAATCCCGAACGGCGGGTGCGCCACTATCCGCACGAGTTCTCCGGCGGCATGCGCCAGCGCGTGATGATCGCGATGGCGCTCGCTCTGGAGCCCCAGGTGCTGATCGCCGACGAACCGACCACCGCGCTCGACGTCACGGTGCAGGCGCAAATCCTGCGGCTGATAGACGAACTCAACCGCGATCGTGATCTGGCCGTCGTGCTGATCACCCATGACCTCGGGGTGGTCGCGGAGGTGGCCGACCGTGTCCTGGTGATGTATGCGGGCCAGATCGTCGAGGATGCGACGCTCGACGAGATCTTCTACGATCCGCAGCACCCATACACCTGGGGGCTGCTTGGTTCGCTCACCCGGCTCGATCAGCCGCGCGGCGACCGGCTCAGACAGATCACGGGCCAACCTCCGTCGCTACTGGCCCCGCCGCCGGGCTGCCGGTTTGCGCCGCGCTGTCCGTATGTCTTCGAAAAGTGCCATGAGCTACCGACTTTGGAGGCTCGCGCCGGCGGCGCACACCTTGACCGGTGCTGGCTGGATCCGGCCGAAAAGAAGAGGCTGAGGCCATGACCGCCTTGCTCGAGGTGACGGACCTGGTCAAGCATTTCCCGATCAAGTCGGGCCTGATCGTGGATCACGAGGTCGCGCGGGTGCGCGCGGTTGACGGTGTCAGCCTGACGCTGAATGAGGGCGAAACACTCGGATTGGTCGGCGAATCGGGTTGCGGAAAATCGACGCTGTGCCGCGCAATCCTGCAGCTGATTCAGCCGAATTCGGGATCGGTGCGGTTCCTCGGTGAAGAGCTGATCGGGCGGTCGCGGCGGGAGCTGCGCCCGATGCGAAGGCAGATGCAGATGATCTTCCAGGACCCGTTCGCCTCGCTGAACCCGCGCAAGCGGGTGGGCCAGATCGTCGGCGATCCGCTGGAATTGCATGGGCTGGCCAGGGGTGGCGAGTTGAAGCGGCGGGTGCAGGATCTGCTCGACCGCGTCGGACTCAGCCCCGAGCACTACAACCGCTATCCACATGAATTCTCCGGCGGCCAGCGCCAGCGGATCGGCATCGCCAGAGCGCTTGCCCTGCAACCGAAGCTGATCGTCGCCGACGAACCGGTGTCTGCGCTCGACGTGTCTGTGCAGGCGCAGATCATCAACCTGCTCAAGGACCTTCAAGGCGAGTTCGGGCTGTCGTATCTGTTCGTCGCACACGATCTCGGCGTCGTCCGCCATGTCTCGGACCGGGTGGCGGTGATGTATCTGGGCAAGGTCGTCGAGAACTCCGCTACCGAAGACCTGTACCGCAAACCCATTCACCCGTATACGAATGCCCTGTTGTCGGCGGTGCCGATTCCCGATCCGAAGCGCAACACCGCGCGCGAACGGCTGGTGCTCGAGGGTGACGTGCCCAGCCCGATCGACCCGCCGCCGGGCTGCAGCTTCCACACCCGTTGCCCATGGGCAACCGAGGTGTGCACGAACGACGAACCCGCACTGGTCGAACACGATTCCGGGCACGTCGCGGCCTGCCACCATCCGCGCAACGTCGCCCACGCTTCCTAGGGCGCAGGCGGTACCGGCACCTGGATGGGGATCGGCACCGGCACGAACGGAACGTTGATGTAGGTCGTCGTCATCGTCGTCGTGGGTGTCGTCGTGGTCGTCGTTGTTGTCGTCGGCGTCGTTGTCGTCGTCGTGGTGGTTGTCGTCGTCGTAGTGGTCGTCGTCGTGGTCGTGGTGGTTGTCGTCGTCGTCGTTGTCGTGGTCGGTGTGGTCGTGGTGATGTATGTGGTCGTCGGCGCAGGCGCGATCGTCGTTGGTGTGGGCGACGGCGGTGGCGGTGGCGGTTCGCTGGTGACTGTCACGGTTTCCACAGACGGGCTCGACGGTGGCGGCGCCGCGCTCGTCGGCCCCGCCGACGTGGCGGTATGGGGCGTCTCGGTTGCGGTGGAGCTGTCGGTCGCGCTCGTCAAGGCGATCGCCACGCCGCCAACGGCTATCAAGGCGACAGCTGCGGCCAACCCAAATACCAACTGCGGCAGCCGTTGCCAGGAGCGCTGCTCTTCGATCGGCTCGGTTGCCGGCACGTACTGCACCGGCGGCCGCGCGGCCGTGGAATCGGTGTCGTACAGGTCGCCGGTGTAGGCAACGGGTTCGTCGGCGGTATCGTCCTGCGACCACGCCAGCGCGCGGAATGTGGCCGACCCTGCGTCGTCGACCGGTGGCCCGACGTCGACGGGGAGCACCGGCGCGACCCCGGTCTGGGCGTCGGCGTCCGAACCGTAGGCGGCGAACAGCGCCGCACCCACGGCCGCATCCAGCGCCGGCTGAGGCGTCGTCACCACCGGCGCCCGCGAGTGTTCGGACAGTCGCTGAGTGACCAGAGGAATGCTGGCTCCACCACCGACGGTCGCCACCGCGGAGACGTTGGACCAGCTAACCCTGTTGCGCTCCAAAGCATTTTCCAGCTCAGCCAACACACCGGCCAGCGGCTGGGCGATCAGGCTCTCCAGTTCGGTTCGCGTCACACGGATCCCGGACCGATACCCCGGCAGCTCGGCGACCAGTTCGGTGACCGTGTCGGCCGACAGCCGCTCCTTGGCGTTGCGGCACTCCTCGCGCAGCCGGGTGAGCGATCCGACCGCGGCCGTGCGCGCCGGATCCAGATCACCGGCGTTGGCGAGGCCGTCGAGGACGTGGCTCAGCAGCGCCTGATCGATCTGATCTCCGGAGAACTCGGTGTATCGGGTGGTCTCCTCGATCGGCTCGAATGCCGAAGCGGCGTCGGCAAGGGTGATGCTGGTTCCGCTACCGCCGAAGTCCAGCAGCACCACCACACCGTGCGGCGTGAGCCCGGGATTGGCGTGCAACGCCGTCAGCGAAGCGACGGCGTCCGAAACCAGCCGGGCGGGCATGCCATTGGACGCGAGGCTCGGGTTGGCGCGCATGGCGGTACGCAATGCCCGCAGGGTGGCCGATCCCCAGTGCGCTGGCACGGCGACGGCGATCTGCGACGACGGCTCGCCGCCGGTCGCATAGATCATCGTTTCGAGCGCCTCGACCAGCAGAAGATCGGCGTGGTAGGACGAGCCGTCGGGCGCGACAAGCGGCACGGGGTCGCCGACGCGCTCGACGAAGCCGCTCATGGTGAAGCCCGACGCGGGCATGGTCAGCACCGAACGCCGTACTACCGGTTGATTGCCGACACGCGCCGCGACCAGGTTGGTCGTCCCGATCGACAACCCCAACGGGTCGCTCATAACGGACCACACGATAGCCGCCGGACGAGACCAATTTCGCTAGACACTCCGCATTTTGGGCCGCATTGCCAGCGGGTTGTACGCAACGACCTATGCCGGACACAGAAAGCGGTGCCGTCGTGAAGGGCGTGAAAACACTGACGCGCTGCGCAGCAACGACATTCGTCATCACAGCCGGGTTGGGTCTGGCAGGGGTAGGAGCGGCAACGACCGCCGATGCCCAGATTGGTGAATTCCCTAGCTATCACTGGTGTCCCGGGGAGGACTGGCATCCCGAATGGGGGGACAACTGGGACGCCGGCACATGCCACGACGACCGCCACCGCGACGGCGACGGCGACAACCACAACAACGACTTCTGGGGCTGAGCCGACAGCCGGCGACGCGCAATCTCACTGCGGCTGAGTGAGCAGGTGTGCTGAGATGTCGCCATGGGTGACATCGACGAGATCAAACAAGTCAAGTACCGGTATCTGCGCGCGCTCGACACCAAGCACTGGGACGAGTTCGCCGCCACTCTCACGGACGACGTGGTTGGCAGGTACGGCGAGTCGATCGGCGAGGAGCACCACTTCACCAACCGCGACGAGTTGGTGACCTTCATGCGCAACTCGCTCGGACCGGAGATTCTCACCGAGCACCGCGTCACCCATCCCGAGATCACCGTCGACGGCGACGAGGCCACGGCCATTTGGTACTTACAGGACCGGGTGATCGCGCCTGACTTCAACTTCATGCTGATCGGCGCCGGCTTCTACCACGACCGGTACCGCAGAACCCCCGACGGCTGGAAGATCAGCGAAACCGGGTACGACCGGACCTACGACGCGTCGATGTCAACTGAGAATCTCAACTTCAAGGTGAAAGCCGGTCGCGCACTTAATATTTGAGACTATTTGGTAATGGCGATCAGCGCACCGGGGCGTAGCCACTGAATGATCTTCACCATCATGGGGTCGTCGATCGCCACGCAACCCGCGGTGGCACCGCCGTCGGTCGTGTGCAGGAAGAACGCGCCACCGTTGCCGGGTACGCGAGCCTTGTTGACGCCCATCACGACGGCGTGGGCGTATTGCGGGATCTTGAGGTTCTCGGTGCCGCTATCCGCCGACGTGTCGAAGGGACACTGCGACTTCTTGCACACCTGCATGGTGTTGTAGGTCGGGCTCTTCATGTCGCCGTCCCACCAGTGGTCGGACCCGACCTGGACGTACTGCAGGCCGCCGCCCGGACTGGGCTCGGTGCCGAACGCGAAGTCCAGTGTGTAGATGCCCAACGGCGTGGCCATGTTGCCGTCATGGGTCTCGGCGGCGAAGCCGTTGGCGCCGACGTGAGCGGGAATGCCGACGCCCACCGGCTCCCAGCCGGTGTTCGAGCGCTGCCAGACGTCCATCTTGGCTGACGAACCGCCCGCGCCGACAACGGAGATCACCTGGGTGGCATTGCCGACGGAGGGGGCGAACCACGGCGTGAACTCGGCATGGCCAACGGGCGCCGCGGCCAACGCCAGACAGACCGCTGCGCATAGCACAACCAGTCGTCGGCGCATTGGTCCATCGTCGACGGGGCTGCGCAAGGAGGTCAAGTAAAGGTTTAGACACGATTGAGGATCGCCCGATCTGGCTACGTTATGCGTCATGGACAAGCTGCCGATGCGACGGCGCCGTGGCATTCGGCAGATCGGCGAGGGCCTCGGCACTCTGGACCGCGAGGTGTTCGAGGCGATCGCGGAGTCGCCCAGTCCCCTGCTCGACGCGACGATGCCCCGGCTGACCAGGGCGGCCGACCATTCGAAACTCTGGCTGGCGATCGCGGCGGCCCTGGCCGCGTTGGGCGGGTCGTCGACGCGGCGCGGTGCGACGCGGGGAGTGCTCACACTGGGGGCGACCAGCCTGTTCACCAATCTTGTGGCCAAGCGGGTGTGGCGACGGCCGAGGCCGAACCGTCTCTCGGTGCCGCTGGCCCGGAGGAACCACCGCTCACCGACGTCGAACTCGCTGCCGTCGGGGCATTCGGCGAGCGCGGCGGCGTTCGCCGTCGGTGTCGGGCTGGAGAGCCCGCCGCTGGGCCTGGGACTGGCGCTGCTGGCCGGCTTGGTCGGGTTGTCACGCGTTGCGACCGGGGTGCACTATCCCGGCGATGTGTTCGCCGGATTCGGCATCGGTGCTGGCATCGCGGTGCTGGGCGCGCGGGTGGTGCCGACGATGACGGCGGTCAACATACCGGTTGCCGATCCGCTGCGGGTCGAGACGCGCGAACGTCCCGATGGCGCGGGGGTGGTATTGGTCGTCAACCCGGCTTCCGGGGCTGGGACAAGTGCACGCGTCGTCGATGAAGTGCGAGAGGCCCTGCCGCAGACCGAGATTGTCGAAATCGGCGAGGGCGACGACGTCGAGGTTGCGCTGCGCGCTGCGGCCGAGCGCGCAGAGGTGCTGGCGGTGTGCGGAGGCGATGGGACCGTGTCCTGTGCGGCCGGGGTTGCGGTCGACGCGTCAGTACCGCTCGCGGTCTTCCCGGGTGGCACGTTCAACCACTTCGCGAAGGACATCGGCTGCGACACCGCCGCCAAGACCGTCGAGGCGATACGACGGGGAACCGTCGCTTGTGTGGATCTGGCGCGTCTCAACGAGGGCCGCTTGGTGATCAACACAGCGAGCATTGGCGCGTATCCGAAGTTCGTGCAGACGCGCGAGAAGCTCGAGCACAAAGTCGGCAAGCCGCTGGCGGGGCTGTACGCGATGGTCCATACGCTGCGGCGTGATGAGCCGGTGCGGATCTCCTACGACAACAAGACGCTGCAGACGTCGCTGTTCTTCATCGGTAACTCGACGTATCTGCCGTCGGGGTTCGCGCCGTCGCGACGGACTCGGATGGACGACGGCCTGCTCGACGTGCGCATTCTGGAGACCGGCCGCAGATTGAGCAGGTTGCGCATCCTGACGGCACTGATGCTTGGCCGGCTGGAGCGCAGCCCGCTGTATCACGAGCTGCGGGTGCCGGAGTTCAGTTTCAAGGCGGTAGACGGCCCGACGGTGCTGGCCCATGACGGCGAAGTGGGCACCGAGGTGAGCGAAGCCACGTTCAGCGTGCGATATCGGGCGCTGCCGGTGTTTCGTCCGCTACCGTGACCGGCCGCGACGGCGGCACCGTCAGCAGACAGGCGACGAAGTAGGCGTAGCCGAGGACCCATCCGGCGAGCACGTCGGAGGGGTGGTGCACGTTGAGCACCACACGGCCGATACCAACGAGCACGACCACCACGGCGCCAAATCCGATGAGCCACGCACGAAACGGGCGGCGCACGACCGTCAACACGACGGTCAGCAGGGCCAGCACGCCGACCATCACGCCGAGGGCGTGGCCGGACGGCAACGAGGACGATGGTGCGGTGACAAATGCCGTGGCAGGCCGTGGACGGTTGGCCGCCTGCTTGGCGATTTCGGTGACCAGCCCGCTGAGCTCGACGCTGATCACCAGGAACAACGCGACGCGACGATTGCGGCGCACCAAGGCCACGATGATGACCACGAGCGCGAGCAGCCGGAAGACGGTTGGTCCGAGCACAGTGCAGAACACATTCCACGCAGTCACCCAGCTGGGATGAGCGATCCCGTAGCGATAGAAGACGTCCAGCGTCGAGGAGTCGATCGTGGTGAGCCAGTTCCACTGCAGCGCATAGCCGATCCACATCAGTGCGTACACCGCGACGGCCACGACTGCAGAGCAGATAAGCCAGGTCCGGTGCGATGTCATCCCATTAGCTCTACCACTTCTCACCGGAGGCGCCGTGATGCCATTAGGGTGACTGCCCATGGCAGTGTTTCTGCGCAAGCTGCTTCGGATCGGCAAGCTGCCCGATGAATTGCGCGCTGAGGTCGAGGCCGAAGGCATCATCCACATCGCCGAATACATTCCGGTCACGCGCCGATTCACCGGTCGCGTCCCCGGTAACCGGTCGGCGGGCAGTGTCGCAAGCTATGTCGGCTCATTGGTGCTGACCAATCAACGGGTGCTCGGCACGTTGTCGACGGTGCCGAAGTTGGCGGGCCGCACCATCGATCAGCGGTGGGACGCCCCGCAGCAGGGCACCGTCAAGGCCGAGCTGTCAGCCACCGGCCTGGCCCTCGACGTCAACGTCGGCGAGGTCGACCCGCGCTGCGCGGGACTCCTAACGCTGCATTACAAAGACGCCATCCCCGAAGATGTCCTGCTGCGGCTCCCCCGCCGGTCGCTGGCCTTCGACGTGCCTCCCGAGTACGTGTTCCGCGCGGTCGGCGTGCCATACCACCCGTAAGCCGTTAGAACGGCAGAGGTTTGGCGCGTCCGGCTTCGACGCGGTTGGCGCGGTCTTGTTACTCCGCACGTCAGCGCGGACTTTGATGAGGGCGCTGGCAGCGGGGCGACGGCGGTGCGGGGCCGGTTGTCAGCCTCGATTTTCGCAATGCGGTTGCTGCGCGTATCGCGAACGAATTTCCCTATGCCCCAACCCGTTTGAGCCTCGATCCGGTGCTGGTCACCAACCTAGTTGTTTGTTGGTGGTGGTTGGGGCTGGAAGGGTTCGTACCACCACCAGTCGGCGCGTTCGCCGGTGGGCCCGGGGCACGGTGGGACAGCGGGCGGGGGTGTGGTCGGTGGCCGGGCCAGCGACCCTGGGTTCAATTGTCGCCCGGAGCTGTCGGTGACGACGAGATGGTCGGCGGGTCCGGTGATGGTGATGACACCCCGGTGGTGCAACCGATGGTGATACGGGCACACCAGCACCAGGTTGACCAACTCGGTCACACCGCCGTCCTCCCAGTGCCGGATGTGATGTGCATGCAGACCGCGGGTGGCCCCACAACCCGGAACCGCACACGTCGGATGGCGGTGCTCCAGCGCGCGGCGCAGCCGCCGATTGATCAGCCGCGTCGCCCGCCCGGCGCCGATCACCTGGCCGTCGCGTTCGAACCACACTTCACAGGTGGCATCACACGTCAGGTACCGGCGCTCAGCATCGGACAGCAGCGGACCCAGATGCAGCGCCGCCACCCGCTGCTCAACATCGACATGGGCCACCACCATGGTGTGCTGCCCATGCGGACGGCGCGCCGCCTCGGCATCCCAGCCCCCCTCCACCAGACGCATAAACGCCGCACCCGTGCCCGGAAACGGCGGCACCTGATCACAGCCGCCATCGCCGTGGTCGCG
>NZ_DATENY010000098.1:0-45467 GCF_035274705.1 Mycobacterium sp.
TCGGCAGCGACACCGTCGCCGATGGGCCACCGATACCGAATCCCAGCGGCGTGACCGGCGCCGGGCAGACATTCAAGAACCGGGAGGGTACCCAGTTCGTCATCGACACAGTTGCGGTCTTCGACAATCCTGCCGCGGCCGCCGACACCATCCCGCACATGAAAGACGCTATCGCGCAGAAAATCTCGGGTTCGCCGCAGCCGGTCGACATCGGTACGGGCGGGTTTATGGTCGCCGGCCCGTCGACCGATAACACAAAGGCACTGACCGAAATTGTGTTCACGCAGGGCCGAGCAATGGTCGATCTCGAGTTCGCCAGCGCCCCCAACGATCCTGTTCCGCCGGAAATTGCGACGGGAATCGCCAGCAAGCAGGACACTGCCGTCAAGAACGGCTTGCCCGGCTAGCGAAGGAGCCCCGATGCGGGCCGAAGCAGGACGAGGCCATCGCGGCCGGATTGCCTGACTGAGTGTTATCTGGCGGTCAGACGGTCCGGTGAGGTCAGGCCGTACTGGTGTCAATGTCCATGTTGACCACGCCTGCGGCGATGAGAATGCCGTAGGTGACGATCGCGGCGATGCCCAAGATCGCGCTCCACATCGCCCACTTCCGTGCGCTATCCGATGCTGCTTGCGCGCCGGCGTAATTGCCTTGAGCCCACAGACCAGAAACTTGAGACGCTTTCACGATCGACACAATGCCGAGTGGAAGGCAGCAGAACAGTGTCGTCAGGATCGCGAAAACCAGGTGAGTACTCGGTTGCTTTCCGGGACGCGGTTGTTGAGCCATTAGTGTCTTTCTTTGAGGCTGGTTCGCTGGGTGAAGTGCTGGTTGCCGTACCTCAGAAACTTCCGCGGAGAGGCGACACGGACGAAATTTCGTCTACGCCGTGTGAACCCCTGCGGAATTCCGGCGCGCTTTGATCGCGTGGCGCGAGCCACGTTTGCCGACGGCTTCGAATATGTTGGTGTGGTGGGCAATTTATCGCAATTTGCGGCACAAATTGCCTCATGACGCTGCGCCGCAGGGAATCCGCAATGCGGAAACCTTGCATCGCGTTATAGAACGGCGGCCGGACTCAACCTAGTCGCCTGACATGACCTGCGTGACGGTCAGTTGTGTATTGGTTCGCCCATCATCCCGTGGGGCACAAATCCTTGATGGCAAAGTTCACGGCCGCGTCGGCTTGAGCGTGGCTGAGATTAGCGGCGGCGGACAAGCATATCCATCTGTATGGCCGTCAGCAATCGACGCTTGCTCGTCGCCCAGAATTCCGGCTGCATGGTTTCGTTGCAGGCGTTGCTTTTTGCGTTTTCTTCTCCCTCAATTTCCAGACCGTGTTCCTGGAAGAGCTTTTGCCCCAACGCCGTCCGAAATGTGTGGCTTCGCACTGGGCGTAATATGACACCGAGCAGGAAGTAATATGACACCGCGCTCGTCCAGGCAGGCTCGTCGATTCGCCGTTCTTTTGCTGCTCAGAGTGCCTCTTCCGCCGTAAGCTCATGGCGATGCTGGAGAACTCTGAGATCCGGTTCCTTCCCCTTGGCACCCGTCGCGTGGCGTACGAGATGCGTGGGGATGGTCCACCGCTCGTCGCTCCGGCGTGGTGGGTGAGCCACCTCGAACTTGACTGGCAGAGCGAAGGCTTTCGGCGGTTCTGGCAAGGCGTCGCGGATGGGTACACCCTGATCCGCTACGACCGGCTCGGCGTCGGCATGTCGGACCGCACGGTGCGACAGTCGGATCTGACCATCGACGGGGAAGTCGCGACACTGCGTGCGCTCCTCGACGAGCTTGAGCTCGAGCGTGTGTCGCTCCTCGGCGGCTCGTGTGGGGGCTGCACAGCAATTGCATTTGCCGCAGCATTTCCGGAGCGCGTGGAGCGCCTGGTGCTGTACGGGACGTACCCCGATGGCGCGGCGATTACGGCTCCGGGTGTGGGGGATGCGTTTCTCGCAGCGGTGCGCGCGCATTGGGGAATTGGCTCGCGCCTGCTCAGCAACATCTTCCTCAGCGGTGCCGGCTCTGCGGAGCACGAGCGCTTTGCGCGGTTCCAGCGGGAGGCGACGACCGCCGAGACCGCTGCCGCGTTGCTGGGTCTCGTCTATCGCCTTGACGTACGCGCAGACCTTCCCCTCGTCCGCCGACCGGCGCTGGTCGTGCATCGTCGCGACGACCGCGCCGTGCCGTACCAGCTCGGGCGTGAGGTCGCAGCCGCGATTCCCGGCGCGACATTTATCCCGCTGAAGGGGAGCGCGCACTTCCCTTGGCACGGTGATGTCGATTCCGTCATCCGCGCGTGTCGCCAAGCGCTTGCACCGGGGCAGTCGTCGCTGCAAGACGGAAGCGAGCCGGAGCGGGTTCTGCTGTCCGGTCGTGAGAGGGAGATCCTTGCCTGCGTCGCACGGGGACTGAGCGATCGCGAGATCGCCGAGCAGCTTGTGCTGAGCTCGCATACCGTCCATCGCCACGTCGCGAACATCCGCCGCAAGCTGGGTCGCACCTCGCGGGCGGCCGCCGTCGCGGAGGCCGCGCGTCTCGGACTCCTGTGAGGTAGCCGGAAGGGGCCATCTGCGAAAGATGGCCGTTCCGAGCGATGCGCGCACGATGCGGCCGCCCGTACGTTCGCGGCATGACAGACACAGCCAGCGCCGAACTCCAAATGAGCCCGCCGTCTGCGGCGTGGCTGCGGATTATGGCCGTGGTCTACGACCCGTTTTGCTGGCTGGGCGAGATCGCGGGGATGAAGAGCCGGCGACGCGCGCTCCTGAGCAACGCCCGCGGGCGGGTTGTCGAGATCGGCGCCGGGACTGGGCTGAACGTTGCGCTATATCCCGACGGGCTCGACGGGCTCGTGCTCACCGAGCCCGTTGCGGCGATGCGCCGAAGACTCGCGCGGCGCCTGCAGCGGCATGAGCGCGTCGCGCGGATTGTCGACGCGCCCGCCGATTGTCTACCGCTGGCCGATTCGTCAGTGGACACCGTCGTCTCGACGCTCGTCCTGTGCACCGTCGATGACCCCGAAGGTGCGCTCCGCGAGATCGCGCGTGTGCTCCGCCCGGATGGGCAGTTGCTGTTCATCGAACACGTGCGCGCGAGCTCGCGGTTCCTTGCGGCGTGCCAGGACAAGCTAGACGGACCGTGGCGCCGCTTCGCAGGCGGCTGCCGCTGTAACCGCGCGACCGTGGAGCTGATGCGCGCCTGCGGCTTCGATGTCGCAGCCGACGACATGGTGTGGCGCGGGATGCCGGCGATCGTCCATCCGCTCATTGTCGGGCGGGCGACTCGGTGATCTGGACGGTCGTCGATTCAGGTCGTGCCCGGCTGTCAATCGCCGAGCGCCGCAACAGCCATGTCGTAGATCGGTTTTGGCGCCTTCGACGGTGAGCCTGCGTCGAATGGCGGCTGAGGATCGTATTCGATAGCAAGCTGAATGGTCTCGGCTACTTCGGGTCCGGCGATCTTCGCGGCCAGGGTCAGTGCAAGGTCTATGCCGGCGGAGACACCGGCGCCGGTCACGATTCGCCCGGCGGTGACCACGCGCTGTTCGGTGGGTTGGGCGCCGTAGGAGGCGAGTTCGTCGTAGGCACTCCAATGGGTGGTGGCGGGAAGTCCGTTAAGCAGCCCCGCGGCGCCGAGCAGTAGTGCGCCGGTGCATACCGAGGTTGTCCACGCGGTGTGCGGGTGGGCCTGGCGGATCCAGTCCACGATCGGATGCCCGTCTGCGGCGTACTGGCCCGCGACCGGACCGCCGGGCACAAGCAGCACATCCGGACGCGGCACGTCGGCGAATGTGCTGTCAACGCGCAGGTGCACAAGGTCGTTATGGTCGTCGAGCACGCCCGTGTGCTCGGCGCAGATCACCACCTCTGCGTCGGGCAGATAGGTGAGTACCTCATAGGGGCCGATTGCGTCCAGGGCGGTGAATCCTTGGAAAAGGCCGATGGCGATGATCATGAGGTGGTCCCTTTGCGTCGGCGTTGCGTTCGCACCAGAGCCATTGGGCGCCAAGGCAAACCGTGGCTTCCGTCAGATGCTCGGTGCCCAACTCGAGTAGCGTCTTGTCGAATTCTTGTTCGCCCAGTAGCGAGAAGCCGAGCCAGTCTGCCCGATCCCACTGCGCGAGCTTAGCCTTCGATGGGTGCCAGCAACCCCTGTTCCCGCTGCCCAGCGAAAAGTTCCATGCAGTAGTCCCGGTATGCGACGGTACGGCGCGTGAGCGCCACGCAGCGTCACAGTCAGTAGTGCTACGTCCGGGACGTGGCGAGTGGCCTCTAATTCCTCACTGAACCAATCCGAAGGCGTCTAAGCTGCTTCACAAGGGGAAGCCATGACCGTACCGCTGCTGCCGGGCTGGTATCCCGACCCTTCGGGTGCGCCGGGAAAACGCTATTTCGATGGTCGCGATTGGACCGTGTATCTAGCCGATCCGCGCGGCACTACGCACGCTCCGATTGCTCCGTGGCCGTCCCGGCGCAGGATTCCGACATGGTGCTGGATAGCGGTCGTCGTAGTGCTGATGGTGATCGTCGCGGTTATCGGGAATCGCTTGGCCAGCAGTGGAAACCAACAGGTTGCTTCGCCCTCCACAACGTCCCCGGCATTGGCTGCGCCATCTTCGACGCAGCCTCCATCGGTGGGGCCGCCGCACTCGAAGCTGGTTCGTATATCGCTGCCCCGTGGGTCGACACCAACCGGTGCCAACACTGTTCGTGGACTCGAGATGTGGCACGTTCCCCTGCGGGTTCCCGAAACGGTGGCGAACCTGCGCCCTCAGCTACCCATCAATGCTCCCTACGATCGACTCGCTTGGTGCGCCGAGAGCATCGTCCTAGGTGCCGACATCACTCGTTGGTCCTGGGGCACCGCCCAAGACCTTCTCCGGATCGAGGTAGGACCCTTTTACCCGACAATCGGAGTTCGTGGCTCGGGCAGCCAGGTCACCATCACCCGGCAGCCGGATCTCCATGGCGTCGGATGCCGCTGACCGCTACTGCCAAACCGTGTCGCAGTCATCGCCCGAGATCCCATTGCCCGAAATCGGCCGCGAGCACTTCGTCCACATCCACGTGAACGCCTCCCAGCGCCACACCCGGTTCTGAAGGGCCGACGACCACAGACTGATACAGCACGGCTGCGGGTTCGCGCTCGCCATGAGACCACGCTTTTGTCTGCCATGCCCACGAGTGTCCTGCCGTGGTTGAGCGCCCGATCACCCCGTCTGCCAGAGCCCATCCGCACACCCGGGAACTACCGTATACGCCGGTGCGGCCCACACCCAGCACCGAGTTGATACCTCGAAACCACGCGACCGCAAGGCTTTTCCACGTGTTGAGGTCGATATCCTCATCGACACTGAAGAAGATCGGCGCCGAATCTGGACCGCCGGCCGCGGCATGCAACCGCAGAGCTGTCTGAGCGTCCGTCACGCCGCCGTCGTAGCCACGGGTGTAGTCCGACGGCGTCGGCCAACCCGGTTTGCCGTACTGATAACAGCTGACGATCTGAAGACCCGCCGCGCGTAGCGCGTCCGCATACTCGCGGGTCACGGGCTTGAAGTCGAAAGTTGCACCCGGCCGCAACTCGGATACGTAGACCAGTGCGCCGGCATAGCCTGCTGCCGCGATCTGATCCGCCGGCACCAGACGTTCCGCGAAATCGATCAGCTGAACGCCGGCGGCGGACGCGTTCGGCGCGGAAAAACCAACCGCCCCGAGGCCCGCTAGAGCCGGAGCGGATAGCGCATACCTCAGGACGTCGCGTCGTGAAACAGCGTTGCGTTGGCGCCTGTCACGCCGGGCCGATGACATGGCAGACAGTGTCACACCTCAACAACGTCCCGGGGGGAAGCGGGTGAAGCGCGTCAAACGGTGGCGGAGCCTGGGCCGGCGATTGTGGGGGCGGTGCGGCAGGAGCAGGCGCCTGCGGCGGTGGCGCGGCGGGTGCAGGCGGTGCGGCAGGAACAGGTGCTTGCGGTGGCGTCGGTGCGGCAGGGCGGGAGTCTGCCAACACGCGACCCGCGGCGAAAGTCGCCGCCTGGTCGATCATCCCGGTGTCCGCGTACTGCATGTGCGCGTTGAAATCCCTTCCGCCCGAACAAACGAAGTCGTCGGGAACACACAAGTCCATGGTCTTGGCCGCATACGCCGGGCCGACGACGATCTGGGGCTGATTGATCGCTCCCATGAACCGGGCGTTTGGTTTGCCGAACAGGGCCACTGCGGCGACGTGGTTGGCGACGTCGGGCGGCATCGGGTTCGGTACGCCCTCAGGTGCTCCGTCCGGTATGACATTCGCGGTGACAAAGCCCATCACGGCTGCGCCTTGAGAAAATCCCCCGAGCACCATCTTGGTGTTGGGACAGCTCGCCGCCGTTGCTTCGATGTGCGTGCTCGCGTCCCGTACGCCGGTCAGAGCCGTGGGGAAGTCGATCGTGGCGGGGTAGTCCACGGGATATACCCCGATCGATTTTGCGCCGAGCCTTGCGCGCACGGAGTCCACGAACGCCTGTCCTGTTGGACCCACGCCGGGGTCCTCAGTGGTGCCGCGTGCGAACACCACCTCGACGTCGGGGCACGGCTGCGCGGACGCGGGCGGAACGGCTGCGCTCAGCGCCGCCAAACTTGCTCCAGCACTGACGAAAACAGCGATATGGCGTCCCCTCACCGCGCAATGCTGACATAAGCGCGCGACAAGGGCGATTCGAAAATCAAACAGCCGATGAACGCCGCGTGACCGGAAAGCGTGCTACCACCTTGCACGCGCGGGCCGCGCGCGCACGACCTGCGGCCACCAAAACCACGGGCCGAGCAGTGCCGCGATCGACGGCGTCATGAATGCCCGAATCACCAGTGTGTCGAACAAGAGCCCCATCCCGATCGTCGTGCCCATTTGGGCGACCACGACCATGGCGCTGACCGACATCGACATCATGGTGAACGCGAACACCAGGCCTGCCGCGGTGACGACGGATCCGCTGCCGCCCATGGCGCGGATGATCCCGGTGTTGATCCCGGCCGGTATCTCTTCCTTCATCCGCGCCACCAACAGCAGGTTGTAGTCCGCGCCGACTGCCAACAGGATGATGACCGCCATCGCCATCACCATGAACTGCAGGTCCAAGCCCACCAGGTGCTGCCAGAACAGGACCGACAACCCGAAGGATGCGCCGAGCGACAGAACCACGGTGCCGACGATGACGCCCGCGGCGACGACACTGCGCGTGATGAGCAGCATGATGATGAAGATCAGTGTCAGCGCTGCGATGCCGGCGATCAGTAAGTCGTATTTGTTGCCTTCCTGCATGTCCTTGAAGGTGGAGGCAGTGCCGCCGATGTAAACCCTTGATCCCTCCAATGGCGTGCCTTTGATGGCTTCAAAAGCGGCGGTCTTGATGGCGTCGATGCGCTCAATGCCATCCGCGCTGAGCGGATCCTCTTCGTGGGAAATGATGAACCGGACCGCGTGGCCGTCGGGGGAGATGAAGTTGTCCATGCCGCGCTTGAAGTCCTTGTTGTCGAAGATCTCCGGAGGCAAGTAGAAGGTGTCATCGTTGTGGGAATCGTTGAATGCATCACCCATGGCGGACCGGTTGTCGTCCATCGCGGCCTGCTGATCCTGCTGGCTCGCCTGGCTCGAGTGCATGGAGAGCATCATCGTCTGCATCTTCTTCATCGTCTCGATCTGCGGCGGCATCACGGCTATCAGCTGCGGCATCAGGGAGTCGAGACGTTCCAGGTCCGGAAGCAGCGCCTGGATGTCATCGGTCATGGTGTCGATGCCGTCGAGCGTGTCGAAGACCGACCGCATCGACCAGCAGACCGGGATGTCGTAGCAGTGCGGCTCCCAGTAGAGGTAATTTCGGAGCGGGCGGAAGAAATCGTCGAAATCGGCGATGTGATCGCGTAATTCGTTGATGTCGATGGTCATGTCTCGCGTCTTGGCCACCATCGAATGTGTGACGGCGCTCATCTCTCCCATCAACGAGTTCATCTTTGTCATCGTGTCGATGGTCTTCTGCATGTCGTTGGCCTGCACCAACATATTGTCCATGGTTTGTTGCGAGTACGAGCGGTTCATCTCCTGAAAGGTGCCGCTCATACTGAGCTGAGCCGGAATCGTGCTGAACTTCAGGGGTTTACCCTCGGGACGCGTAATCGACTGCACCCTCCCGATGCCGGGCACCCTCGTCACGGCCTTGGCGATCCGATCGATTACAAGGAAGTCCGCCGAATTGCGAAGGTCTTTATCCGTTTCGACGAGCAGCATTTCCGGGTTCATCCGGGCGACCGGGAAATGTCGTTCTGCGGCCGCGAATCCCTCGTTCGCCGGCAGGTCCGCGGGTAGGTACTTGCGGTCGTTGTAGCTCGGCTGGTAGCCCGGCAGGGTAAGCAGGCCGATCAAGGCGAGAAGGATCGTCACGACCAGGATCAATCCCGGCCATCGGACGACGGCCGCACCCAGTCGTCGCCAAAAACGAATCCGCATGGCGCGCTTGGGCTCTAGCAATCCGAAGCGGCTCGCGACCGTGATGATCGCGGGCCCCAGGGTCAGCGCCACAATCACCGCGACGACCATTCCGACCGCGAGCGGGATGCCCAGCGTCTGGAAGTACGGCAGCCGGGTGAACGAAAGGCAGAATGTCGCGCCGGCGATCGTCATGCCCGAGCCCAGCACGACGTGGGCCGTGCCGTGGAACATCGTGTAGTAGGCCGACTCGCGGTCCTCGCCGACAGTGCGGGCCTCTTGGTAGCGCCCGATCAGGAAGATCGCGTAGTCGGTCGTTGCGGCGATCGCGAGGGTTACCAGGAGCTGTGTCGCGAACGTCGACAACCCGATCAGGTCGTGGTAGCCGAGGAAGGCCACCACACCACGGGTCACCGACAAGCTCAACACCAGGATCGTCAGGACGAGCAGGACTGTGACGATCGACCGATAGAAGAACAGCAGCATCGTGATGATGACGGCGACCGTCACGAGCTCGATGATTCTGATGCTGGCGTTGCCGGCGTTCTGTTGGTCCGCCTGCATTGCCGGCCCGCCGGTCACGTAGACCTTGACTCCCGGCGGCGGAGACAATCCCGCAATGAGTTTCTGCACCGCGGTGACTGACTCATTGCCGAGAGCTTCGCCCATATTTCCGGCGAGATACACCTGTACGTAGGTGGCCTTCCCGTCTTCGCTCTGCGCTCCGGCGCTCGTCAGCGGGTCACCCCAGAAGTCCTGAATGTGCTGGACGTGCTTGGTGTCGGCCCTGAGCTTTTTGACCATGTCGTCGTAGAACCGGTGCGCGTCCGCGCCGAGCGGCGCGTCGCCCTCCAAGACGATCATGGCTGAGCTGTCGGAGTCGAACTCCTTGAAGACCTTGCCGACGCGCATCATCGCCGCCACCGACGGCGCCTCTTTGGGCGACATCGACACGGCCTGCATCTCGCCAACTTTTTCGAGCGTCGGCACGGTCACGCTCAGCACCGCGATGAGCGCTATCCAGCCGACGATGATCGGGACCGCCAACCGGCGGATCCACCTGGCCAGGCCGGTTCTCCGTTGCTGCTCGGCGGGTGTGACGGGGTCGATAGTCGGGGCGCTCACGAGCTCCTCATCGGTGTATTTGGCTCAGTCATACCAGAATCGGGCCGCACAGTGGGCCGCTCGTTATGCCAGCATCGGGTCGATCGCGGCGCGCGGGACCAGTATCTGGGTGGCCCCGGCGGCCTCGGGCAGCAGCTGGCCCTGGCTGAAGAAGAAGATCACCCCGTCGTTGGTGATCGCGAACTCCTGGTAGTTCATCGGGTCGAGGCCGGCAGTCGGCGCTATCGACACCTGCTGGTTGGTCTGCTTCTGCACGTCGCCCTGCACGATCGGGAAGACAGCTTTCAACGGATCTGCGGTTGGCTGCCACAGCGTGTCGTAGGTGATCGGCTTGCGATAGGTCTGGTCCCAGTTGAACGCCTTGTACGACGTTTGCGGATGCGCGGCGCCGATGTTCTGGTAGGTCTTGAGCACCACGGCCTGCGTGCCACGCGGCGGTATCGCCGATCCGTAATTCGTCGACGTGATGTCGAGCTCATAGGGCAGTTCGCGGGGCGCGGGCGACTTGGCCACGTTCAGGAATGCATCGCGCGTCTGGGTGATGTACTCCGAAACCGACTTCTGGTCGGGGTAGTCGGTCGGGAAGCTGATATTGAGGTTGTACCCGGTGTCGGCCTGCTGAATCTGGCATACCGAGCCCATCTGGACGCCCTTGAGGTCGGCGCAGTAATTCTTGGGCGCGGCCGCAGCCACTCCGGAAGAGCCGAACAGAACGACAGCGGTGATCGCGACGGCCACCTTGAGGTTTGGCATGGCGGTTTTCCTCTCAGAGCAAACTGCGGCGCCACCGCCGCGACCGAAGAGATTACCTGTCGTGAAACCCGTCGCTGTGAGACAACCCGTGCAAAACCACTCCATCACGGACAGAACGGTGGGATCGGGCAGAAATTGAGGGCGGGCGCGGGAGGAGGTCTCGGTGGTGGATTTTCTCCGTCCCAAATCAAGCTGGAAACATTGCCCATTCCCGGCCAGACAAAGTAGTAGGTGTGGCAGACATTCCAGTCCCAGTTCAACGGGTCAGTAATGTGATTGCCGGTCGTGGGCACCGGCTCCTCACCCGGGCACCAGTGATGTGGTGGGCCCCAATCGCTGTCGTCTGCGAGGAACGGGCCAAGTTGAAGCGGGGCAGGACCGGGGTGGGCCTGGCCCGTGCCCGCTCCCACCCACAAACAGCCAGGCACCAACATTGTTGTAGCTAACCCAACGATTACTCGTCTCATGAATTTGACGGTAAGGCCGACCAAAAGGTGTGTTCTGGAAAACGCAACAATTCGATCGCGGGGCATGTTGGCGCTTTCGTCGCGGTCGAATCATGAAATGTGAGATCCACGCGGCGCAAACACCGCCGTAAAAATTGATCCACAAGCTGCGGCCCGCAACGTTTGGGGAGGGCGAGCTATGGATGTGTTCGCAGCGATCAGGGGCGTCGTGGTACCGGTCGCCGTCGCATGCTGGCCATCCACACCGGGATCGCTGCTGTGCCTTGATGATCCGTGGAACAAGCAACTTCATCGCCCAGATAATTACGCGTCGTGGCGTATCGATTTATCCGTGAAACGGCATCAACAGCGCGGCGCAGGTGTCAGACTTCCCCTGCCATGAAGCGGCCAGAGAGGAAGTACACATGGTGAGCGCCGATCGCGCCGATTCCCGAACCTTCGTCGTGACCGGCGCGGCATCTGGTATCGGACTGGCCACCGCCCAGCGCCTGCTTGCCGAAGGAGGCACCGTCGTCGGCGCCGACCTCGCCTGCGCACCCGACCTCGGCTCGCGGTTCACTTTCGTGGCAGCCGATATCACCGACGAAGCCGCGGTCGGCGAAGTGATGGCCGCCGTGCCCGACCGCCTCGACGGACTCGTCCACGCCGCAGGCGTTGCCGGTGGCGGCCCGGTCCATCTGCTCGACCGTGCCGAATGGGATCGCGTGATCGGGATCAACCTCACCGGCACCTTCCTGGTGGCCAAGGCGGCCCTGGCCAGGATGATCGAGCAGCCAAGAGTCGCTGGTGAGCGTGGCTCGATCGTGACCGTGGCCAGCATCGAAGGCCTGGAAGGGACGGCCGGCGGCAGCTCATACAACGCAGCCAAGGGTGGCGTCGTGCTGCTCACCAAGAACATCGCGCTCGACTACGGCCCGAGCGGCATCCGCGCGAACGCCGTCTGCCCCGGCTTCATCGCGACACCAATGCTCGACAGCGTGTTCGGCCTCCCTGGCATGGAGACACCGATGGCCTCGATCACCGAGGAGCATGCCCTGCAACGGCTGGGCCGACCCGAAGAGATCGCGGCCATGGCGGCCTTCCTCGTCTCGCCCGAGGCGTCCTTCGTCAGCGGGCAAGCCATCGCCGTCGACGGCGGCTACACCGCAGGCCGCGATCACGGCGTGGTCCAGCTCTTCGGCTTCCCCAAGTGACATCGAAACCCGCAGTAGGAGAACGCCCATGACGTCCACAGTCGAAGCGAGCGGTCAGGTCGTCGCGCTGGCCCGCGGCATGCGCGATCTCGTCCAACAGGAGGCCGCTGAAGCCGAGCGGATGCGCACCCTGAACGACGCAATCGTCGATGAGATGTGGGCCAGCGGTCTGATGTCGGCCTTCAATCCCGTCCCGGCCGGGGGTGTTGAACCGTCGTTCACCGACATGATCGAGACATGGATCGAAATGGCTTGGCAGGATGGCTCTTTCGGCTGGGTCGGGATCGCAAACCTGCCGTCATCGTTCGCAGCCGCGGCATATCTGTCCGACGAGGGCTTCGCGGAAGTCTTCACCGCACACGACAACCGCGTGACGATGGGAGGCCAGTTCTTCCCCAACGGGCAGGGGACCGTCGTGGACGGCGGTTACCGGTTGAGCGGGTCGTGGAATTTCGGCTCTGGCATCGGTCATTCGCAATACGTCGCTGCCGGGTTCCTGCCGATCGACAACGGCGAGATGCGCTGGATCAGCGAAGGCATCCCCGATATGCAGGTGGCAATCGTTGCACGCGAGGACATCTCGTTCAACGACGGCTGGTATGTCCAAGGGCTCAAAGGAACCGGATCCTACGACTACAGCGCGGACGACGTATTCGTTCCGCACACCCGAACCTTTCCGCTCTTCGTCCGCGAGCCGCGGCGCGGCACGTCACCAGCCACCCGCATGGGGCTGATGCCCGTGACTGCGGCAGGTCACGCATCGTGGGCACTCGGCGTCGCCAAGAGCATGCTCGACGACGTCCAGGAGCTCGCCGCGACAAAGTTCCGGATGAGCGACATGGCGTCGTTGGCCAGCCGCCCGACATTCCAGAAAGGCCTCGCCCACCACGTCGCCGCCTGGCGCGCCGCACGTCTTCTCGTGCTCGACGCATTCACCACCGCCGAGTCTGCTGTCGCCGCGGGCGACGACCTAACCGCAACTTTGCGCGCCGATATGCGCGCCGCCGCCGTCTACGCGACCGACGTGGCCCGCAGTTGCGCCGAATGGGCCCACTTGGTCGCAGGCACGAGCTCGATCCGCGAGGGCACGCGCCTCGAACGCGCGTTCCGCGACATGTACACCGGAACGCAGCACGCCTTCATCAGTGAGAAGGTGGCCATCGACGCGGCACAGATCTGGCTCGGCATCGTCGAGGACCAGGTCGGGCTCTAATCCCTTACGGCCCGAGCGCGCTGCCCTTGCGCCATTGATCCCACGGCATCGTCCAGTCGCCGTTCTGCCAGAGCTGCAGCGGTTTGCCGCCGGTGTTGCGCACCTCCACAACATCGCCCGGCACAGAGAAGTTGAAGAACCACTGGGCGTTGTCGGAATTGAGGTTCAGGCATCCGTGCGAGGTGTCGGTGTTGCCCTGCGCCCATACCGTTGCGTTGAGCTGATGCAGATAGATGCCGTCCTTGCTGATGCGAGTGGCGTAGGGGATGGTCTCGCGATAGCCCAGCCGCGAGTTGATCGGCAATCCGAACGTCGAGGAGTCCATGATCACCGGATTGGCCTTGTCCATCACGGTGTAGATGCCCGGTGGCGTCCAGAACGACAACGTCGTGCCGCCGATTGTCTCGGTGCCGCCCATGCCCATCGACGTCGGCATCGTGCGGACCAGCTTGCCGTTGTCGTACACGCTGACCTGCTTGGTGTTGTCATCGGCGATCGACACGTGCGCATCCCCGATGCGGAACGAGACGTGCTGGTCGTCCTCGCCGTACATGCCACCGCCCAGCGCGGCGCCGTAGATGTTCGCGTCGACGGTCACCGTCGTGCCCGGCGCGTAATACCGTTCCGGACGCCAGTGGGCCGTCTGGTCGTCCACCCAGTACCACGACCCGGCGACGCGCGGGTTGGTCGTGACAACGAGCCGGCGTTCGACGGCCGCGCGGTCTTCGATGGGCTCGTCGAAGCGAGCCACGATCACGGTGCCCACGCCATAGGTCGCACCTTCGACCAGCGACGCACCCGCGGTGGTGGTGAGTTCGACCGCAGCCTGGTCGCCGGGGGTCAGGGTTGAAAACGTCGACGTCTGCGCCGCGGGCATGCCGCCCAGGCCGCGACTGCGAATGGTCAGTGTGTAGGTGCGTCCGTAGCCCAGCGGCACCGCCGGTTTCCACACTTGGCGATCGGGCGTCAGGATGCCCGCGATCGCCTTGCCGTCTTCGTTGACCATCTGTACGTCGGTGAGCGTTCCGACGGATGCGCGCACCAGCACGCGCGCAGAGGGGGAGACGTCTTGGGCTGCCGGTGGCGGCGTGACGGTGACGAATGCCGGCAATGGTGGGGCTGAAGTCTCCGGGGCGGCAGTGGTCGATACTGCAGCTGCCTTGCGGTCGCAGCAGCGTGCGCTGGCGGCGCTTCCTGCCGCTGGCAATAACGCAGTGACGATGAGGAGTACGGCCAGGCATAACGCGCGCTTGCGGCCACGATCAATGCTCAACGACGATCCCGAAACCCCTCAAAAGAAACGTAGGAGCACTCATCCTAGGGTGTTGGCGCCAACCCGTGACGACGGCACGGTTACGAAACCGATGCGTTCCGATATCCGTTGCGTCCCAGCGCCCTTGCTCTATTTCAGCCTGGCGCAAGGTGTGTTGCCGTGCTGCTGACAGTCGCGTCTGCGGGCACCGGCGGGCCTGACGAGCGGATCACCGCAGCCGCGGCGTATTGCGCAGCCTGGTCGACCATGCCATTCGCCACATAGTCGCCGTGCGCGGCGATGTTGCCGCCGTCGTTGGAACAGATCGGGTCCTCAGGAATGCATTGGTCGATCGTCTTGGACGCATAGATCGGGCCGATCGCGATCGGCGGCGCATCGATCCTGTTCAAGAACCTGCTCGACGGTTTCCCCAGCAGAGCGACCGCGGCGACGTGATCCGCAACGTCCGGCGGCATTGGACCGGTGATGCCAGGCGGCACCGCATACCCGGCGGGAATCGTTGCCGCGGTGACGTAACCGATCACTGCTGCGCCCTGCGAATATCCGCCGAGCACCATCTTCGTTTTCGGGCAGATCGCAGCCATCTGCCGGACATGATCGGCGGCGTCGATCACCCCTTGAGCGGCCGTCGGGAAATCCGTACTGGCCGGGTAGTCGACCGCATAGGTTCTCACGAACTTCGGGCCGAGCTGCGCCTGCAGCGAGTCGATGAACGCCTGCCCGATGCCGCCTACGCCAGGTGTCTCGGTCGTGCCACGTGCGAACACCGCCTCCACGTCGGGGCAGGCCTCGGCCGACGCCGATCCAAGCCCGGCAGTTGAACCCAACACCACGGAAGTAGTCGCCATCACAGCCGCGAAAAAACAGGCGATTCGGCGCGCGTCCAGGTGCTCGCTGACCATTGATGCCCCTCGTCGATCGAACGGTTAGCCAATCTGAATACTAATTGGACGAAATGCGCCGCGCTCGGCGAGCCCCGGGTCGGACTGGATAGCAGCCACCCGCAGCAAACGCCAATCACTTTGCGGCAGTGACGAATTCGACGACACGGCTAGAGGTCCAACCACCGCGGCGTTAATTTTCCACCTAATGTGGGAACCCGAGACAAGCCGCTCGTCGCGCCGGAGGGTGGCCGCGGGCACGTGTCGGGGATGGATTGGAAAGGACTGCAGATGGCCTCGCCCAAAGGCGGCTCGCGTCTGGGCACCCGGTTCGGCCCTTACGAGCTGCAGTCGCTGATCGGCGTGGGCGGAATGGGGGAGGTGTACCGGGCGTACGACACGGTGCGAGAACGAGCCGTCGCGCTCAAGCTGTTGCGTCCTGAGATGGCAGCCGATCACAGCTTTCAGGAGCGCTTCCGCCGCGAGTCCCGCGTCGCGGCTCGACTACAAGAACCCCACGTCATCCCGGTGCACGATTTCGGCGACATCGACGGTGTTCTCTACATCGACATGCGCCTTGTCGAAGGCGCCAGCTTGAAGGACGTGTTGCGCAGCACCGGACCGATCGAGCCGGCGCGGGCCACGTCGATCATCACGCAGATCGCCGCCGCGCTCGACGCCGCACACGCCGACGGCCTGGTTCACCGCGATATCAAGCCGGAGAATGTACTGCTCACTCCCGATGACTTCGCCTACCTCGTCGACTTCGGGATCGTGCACGCCGGCGGCGACGCCAGCGTGACCTCGACGGGCATGCTGATCGGATCGTGCGCCTACATGGCCGCGGAACGGTTCAGCGGCGGCCCCGTCGGGCCGGGTTCGGACGTTTACTCGCTGGCCTGCCTGCTCTACGAAAGCCTCACCGGGCGGCCACCATTCGAAGCCGCGGACTTGAGGCAATTGATGAGCGCGCACATGTTCTCGCCCCCGCCGCGGCCGAGCATCATGCGCCGGGGAATCAGCCGCGCATTCGACGACGTCATCGCCCGTGGCATGGCCAAACAACCCGCCGAGAGGTACACCTCCGCCGGCGAACTAGCCAAGGCGGCCACCGTGGCCCTCGCCATCCCCGCGCCGCCGTCCGCCCCCGCGGCCACTCCCAGCCAGCCGCAAGACACCCGGCAGTTCTCCGCAGTGTTTCCCAACCCTGCCGCGACGGGTTACACGCCGTACCCGCCGCCGGCTCGACCTCCCGAATCGCCCGCGCGCCGCCCGCGATTCGGCCGCGGACAAGTCATCCTCGCTGCGGCGGTGATCGTCTTGTTCGGCGTTGCCGCAGTCCTCGCAGCGACGTTGGCCACGATGAACCAGAACGACGGCACGTCGCCGCAGACGACCGTGGCGCTGCCGCCGCCCGCTCCGAGCAGCACGACCGACGAAACGACGACGTCAACGACTACCGATGCGCCGTCGACGACGTCGACCACGCCGACAAGCACACCGAGTTCGACCGGTTCGGCGCCGCCGGGCGTGACCGGCGCCGACGCGCAAGGCTTCATCGCCCATTCGGCCCGCTGCGACTCAGGAAGCACACCCGCCGCAATGGTTCGCACTGCCCAGTCACTTGCCGTGGTCTGTCAGACGTCGCCGGGTAGCTTCTACTACCGCGGAGAGCGACTGAGCGACGGCGCGAACCTCCAACTTGCCAACGCGGCGCGCTCTGGCGGGGGATTCGACGCGACCAACCCCGCCGACGGCACGCGTTACGAAGTGCGCCCTGATCGGCTGACCATCATCAGCCACGGCCATATCGACTCGAACGAATCCGTGCTGGAGTACGCGTCGAGTTAGTGCCGAGCGGACCCGGTCAGCGGTCCGCCGTTCGCGTCCTGGAGCAGACAGATCACAGTGCTCGGCATCGGGTTGTTCGACGTTCGATCCTGCTCGGAGTCGATGAGGTACGTCGTCGTGTAAGGGCTGGTGGACCGCCCGGTGTACTGAGCCAATCCGGTGCCGCATTGCTGATTCGCGACATCGTCGAGTGCCGCGTTGACCTCTACCGCCGCCCGCAGATAGACCTCCGCCGCGTGGGCTGAACCGCAGTCGACGACGGCGACGGTCACCACGCTCGGATCACTCGGCGGTGGGTCAGCCAGGCACTCACCGACTTGCAGGTCCACCCACTTCTCGACTCGCGGTCCTTGCGTAGGCGGCGGTGCGGCGACGGTCGTCGTGGTCGTCACGGTTGTTGTCGTCGACGTGGTCGTGGTCGATGTCGTGCCTGAGTTACTGGTACAGCTGACCAGCGCTGCGGTCGCGGCTAGCGAAACGGACAGGCGCCTGAACACGGGAGGAGTCTAAGCACGCGGATTTCGCGTGAAGTCGCACTTGGAAATGCACACTTTGTGCATGAGAAGCGTCACGGGTTCGACGGCGGTGATAGTCCTCGCCGGCGCCGCCGTCGGCTTCGCAAGCCCGACTCACGCGGACAACTTCAGCGGCACGTTCATCCCCAACGGCCCCGGGCTCAGTTCAACGTGGACGGTCACGTCGTGCGGTCCTGACTGTGCGCACATTGTCGATAGCAGCGGTTGGAGCGCCGATGCCCGACCATGGGGCGACGTGTGGAGATTCGTCGTCAACCTTCCCGACGGAACGAAGTGCAACAACGACGGCACATCGCCGGGAACTGTGGTCTTCAAGGTCGATGCGCCACGGCAGGAAGGCACCTTCATCAACATGGCTCCCGCCTTGTGTCCTGACGCGCCGGGTTATGCGAGCCCGGAAGCGCCCGGCTATGCCCATCCGGTCTATTTCACGCTGACGCGTATCTGACGGCGCTCAGAAGCCGATGCCGATTCCGATGCCGCCCCAGGAGTCGTCGTCGCGGTTTGGACACGAGACGTCCACGTAGACCGTCGTGAACATGCCCTCGTTGCCCGGCGAATTGTCCGGGTTGTGGATCGCAAGGACCTTGCACTCCGTCAGATCGACGTTGCTCACGCCGCTCACCCAGTTGATCTGCACGTCGTAGCCCTGGGCTTCCAGGTCGGCGATGGTCGCTGCTGCTGACTCGGCGCCCGCCACCGGCCAGACCGGTTCGGCCGCTACGGGAGGCGCGACGGCGATCGACACCGCGGCGGCAACCAGGCCGACCGCGAACGTCCCCCGCGTGAATGACATGACAGCCCTCCGGGCGGCTGCACGTTTGTACTCGCCGTTCTCGATTCTCCTCCTTCGGCTGTAACAGATCCGCCGAACCAACGATGAACTTGCTGGATGTTCGTGCCGCTGAGGGGACTGCACCAGCATCCGCAAATGCCGCGGCAGCTGCTGGTCCAGGCCCAGCGTTGGGGGAGATGGCTGCGCATGGCAAAAGGAGTCGATGCACGTGCGTGCACCGGTTGATATCCGCTATGGACGAAGTCTCGTCGCCGGGCTGACATTTGGAGTGGTCATCTCCCTGACAGCCCTCACCGGAGGGGTTGCCCCCGCCTACGCCAAACCGCACACCGATCCGGTCGTGCCGACGACCACGGTCCCCGCGCCTGAGCCGGAAGTTGTCGCTCCGGAGCAGACGACGGCGGCCGAGGTGCCATCGCAGGCGCCGCCAAAGGCGCCGGTGCAGACGCCGCCGAGTGTCGAGGCAACTCAAACCCAAACTCAGACGCAGGCGCCGCAGCCGCCGCCGTCACCGGCGCAGACCAGCACCGCGGCGATCGTCGCGCCGTCCACTGTGGCGACACCCACGACCGCGGTGAATCCGCCGTCGACGAGCACCGAGCCGCCGGCGCCGCGTGTGGTGGCACCGTCGACGAGTGAGCCGCCCGCCGCGTCGTCAACCGCTGCGCCCGCGTCGTCAACCGCGGCGCCCGCGTCGGCACCGGCACAGAGCGCGGCAAGCCTGGCGCCCACCACGGCCACCCAGAGCGACTCGGCGACCGTATCTGCCAGCGCCGTGGCCCCGTCGGCGGCGTTGGTGCCGCCGAGTTCGGTGCTCAGCGAGTCACCGACGTCCAGTGGCAGCCCGACAGCGTCGACGAGCCCCCGCACGTCCGGCGTCGCGCCGTCGTCGTCGAACCTCTCGCAGGCCGCTGCGGTGATCGAGACTCCGCAAACGCTGCAGGCGCCCAAGGAGGACCTCGAAGTCGCCAAGAACGCGAAACCCGTTGAGGCCAAGCCAGAGCCGGCGCCGAAGGACGACATCGCGGCGTTCGCGAGTTCGATCAACCTGAACGTCGGTGGTCGAGATGGCATCAGCGGGGGCGCAAACGCCGACGTCCGTCTCGGTAACGATCGTGTGTGGGATCACCCCGTCCGGCAGTGGAGCCCGGACTGGGTTCAGTACGACGACTACTACCGCCCGATAATCCTCAACCCCTATCACGCCCCGGTGCGGGTCATCTACGTGTACGAAAACGCGCCCCGCATCGTGTGGATCCCGCCGCTGGCGCGAATTGTGTTGGAGGTGGCGCAGTTCGCCGCATACAGCTTCACGGCTGCGGTCTTCGATGCGGTCAACACCGCTGTCGACGTTGTCGAGACGGCGGCCGCCGTCGCGGTCGGCACTTTTTTCGGCGGCGGTTTCTTCCCCGGTGTCGGATTGCCGTTGCCGCCGCCCCCGCCGCCGGTGTGGCGTTATGACAATGTCCCGGTACAGGTTCGGTACTCGACGGGTGCCTACGAGCCGTTCCGTGTCCGGCGCATCGTCGACGTCGGTGACGACACCCGTTACGGGGAGCGCAAGGTGTTGCTCGACGGTGCCACGCCGGCATGGGGTGTGTGGACGCAAACCCCGTCCGGTGAACGGCAATTCGAGATTCACCGCACACAGCAGTTCCCCGGCCTTGACGATCCGCGAGAGGCGCCGCTGCCGGGCGACTATCAGATGAGGTTGGTCTCGGACGACTCGTCGTCGGGCCTGGATCGCCGCGACATCTTCCTCATCGTGGCGGCCGCAGTGATCGTGGCGCTGGGCTTCGGCGCGATCGGGATGAGCATCTATCTCGGACGGCGGCGGCCACAGCACTAAGGACGGCCCATGCACGCCGAAACTGCGGACAGATCACGATCTCGCGCACATCGACGATCTGTCCGCAGTTTCGAGGCGAATGCCTAGCCGTCAGTCGGCGCCTTTGCCGTTGTCGACGCGGTAGACCGCACCGTGGATGGCTGCCGCGTCGTCACTTGCGAGGAACGCGATCGCCTTGGCCACATCGACGGTTTCCATGAATCCGCGTGGCGATGCGATGCGAAGGATCAGATCCCAGTCTGCGTTGTCAGGCGCCTGGAACTCTGTCGACTGCGCCGTCGGCATACCACCGGGGCACACCGCATTGACGCGCAAGTTCGCCTTGGTGAACTCGATGGCCAATGCACGCGTCAGCCCGATGAGCCCATGCTTCGCCGCGCAGTAGCCGGCGGAGTACACCTCACCCTCCACGCCGGCGATGGATGAGACGTTGACGATGTTTCCGCCGGCCTCCAGCAGATGCGGAATTGCCGCCCGGCACAAGTAGAACGGCCCGTTCAGGTTCACCGCGAGGTCTTGGTCCCACTCCGCGTCGGTTATCGTCGGCGTGTGCCGCATCTGGTGGAATCCGGCGATGTTGGCAAGGACGTCGAGGCGGCCGAAAGTGGCGACGCAGTCCGCGACGGCCTGCGCGCACGCCGCGGGATCGGAGATGTCCACCGACGCGTACCTACCGCCCGGCACGTCCGCGAACACCTCGGCCATCCGGTCGGCGTCACGCGCTATCCCGAACACCGACGCGCCCCGATCGGCGAACAGTTTCGCGGTCGCGGCGCCGAGCCCTGCCGACGCACCCGTGACCAACGCGACCTTGCCATCCAGTTGTGTCATGGCATGACCATCTCACGGCCTGGCGACGCGTCAGACAGCGGTGCGTGGCCGTGCAGGAGGGACCGCCGCCAACAGGGCGCGCGTGTAGGCGTGCTCCGGTGCGGCGAACAGTTCTCTCGCACTGCGATACTCGACGGCCTCACCGTCGCGCATGACGAGAACGTCGTGGCTCACCTGCTCGACCACCGCGAGATCGTGCGCGATGAACAGATACGTCAGCCGCATGTCGCGCTGTAAGCGGGCGAGCAACTCGAGCACGCGAGCCTGCACCGAAACATCGAGCGATGCGGTCGACTCATCGAGGATGACTAGATCAGGCTCGGTGGCCAGCGCACGCGCGATGCTCACCCGCTGCCGTTGACCGCCTGAAAGTTCATGCGGGTATCGAGACGCGAATGACGTTGGCAATCCGACGAGTTCGAGCAGCTCCGCGACGCGCGTCTGCCGTTCGCGCGTGCTCTTGGCGAGGCGATGCACGAATAGCGGCTCGCCGATCGCGCTACCCACCTGGATGCGTGTGTCCAGTGACGAGAACGGATCCTGCATCACGAGGCTGATCCGCCGGCGCAGCGCCTTCTCCGAGCGGCCGCGCACACCGAATATGTCAACATCGTCCAGCGACGCGCGCCCGGCATCCGGCTCCACCAAACCGGTGAGCGCACCGGCCACCGTCGACTTACCTGAACCCGATTCGCCGACCAGCCCCAGCGTCGTGCCGCGCCGGATCTCGAACGAGAGGTCCTTGACCGCATGGATGGTCGACCGGCCGACGGGCGTCGTCACCGGAAACTTCACGTCGAGACCGTCGACGCGCAGCAGGACCGCGGCGTCCTCGGGCGCCGGAACCGGACCCGAACCACCGACGAGCGGCCGCGCTTCCAGTAGTTCACGGGTGTAGTCGTGTTGCGGACGGTCGAACACATCGAGGATCAGGGCCTGCTCCACGGCCTCACCGTCGCGCAGGACTGTGACATCGTCGGCGACCTGGCCGATGACACCGAGATCGTGGCTGATCCACACCACCGCGGTGCCGAAATCGCGTTGCAGGTCGCGGACGAGGTCGATGATCTGCGCCTGCGTGGTCACGTCCAGCGACGTGGTGGGCTCGTCGGCGATGAGCAGTTCGGGGTCGCACGCCAGGGCGATCGCGACCATGACGCGCTGTCGTTGGCCTCCCGAGAGCTGATGGGGATAGGAGTGCAGCCGGTTCTGCGGTTCGGGTAGGCCGACCGCCTCGAGCAGTTCGAGCGCACGCCCGGTCGCCGCTCGGCGCGTCATCTTTCGGTGTGCCTCAAGCGATTCGGTGATCTGACGCTCCAGCGTCAGCAGCGGGTTCAGCGATGTTCCGGGATCTTGGAACACGAATCCGATCCGGCCGCCGTGCACGGTACGCAGTGTGCGTGCTGACGCCCCGACGAGTTCGGTCGGCGCCGCGTCCTGTGCGATCGTGCTGGAACCTGTGACGACGGCGCCCGGCGCGTCCAGAAGCCCGGTGGCGGCGAGCACTGTCATCGACTTGCCGGACCCGGACTCGCCGACGATGCCCAGTGTCTGCTCGAGGGACACGTCGAACGAGACGCCACGCACGATCTCGCGGCTGCCGATGCGCACATGCAAATCGCGAACGCTCAGAACGGGTTTGAGGACAGTTTTGGTCATCGCTGCATCCGCGCTTCGCTCATCGTGCGCTGTTTGGGATCGAGCACGTCACGCAGCCCGTCTCCGAGGAGATTGGAGGCAAGCACCGCGACGACGATCGCGGCGCCAGGGAACACCGCCATCCACCACGCCATGGTCACGAATCCCTGCGAGTCGAAAATCATCCGGCCCAACGACGGCTCGGGAGGTTGAATGCCCAGGCCCAGGAAAGAGAGTGCGGCTTCGGACAGGATCGCGAACGCCAGCGACAGCGACGTCTGCACGATCAGCGGACCGGCGATATTCGGCAAAACGTGACGAGTGAGAATGTAGAAGTCGCCGGTACCCATCGTGCGCGACACCGTGACGTACGGTTCCACGCGCACGCTGAGCGTGCTGGCGCGGGCGACCCGCGCGAAGATCGGGGTGTAAACGATGCCGATCGCCAGAATCGTTGTCGTCACACCGGGTCCGAGGATGGCGACGACCGCCAACGCCAGCAGCAGCACGGGGAACGCGAACATCACGTCGACAATGCGCATGAACACGGTGTCCAGCCAGCCCCCGCGATAGCCCGCGACGATGCCGACAGTCACGCCGACCACGACGGCGAACGCCACGCTGACGACCGCCACCCGCATCGACGCCTGTATCGCCACCAGCACGCGTGAGAAGACGTCGCGGCCGAGTTCGTCTGTGCCGAACCAATGCTCGCCGCTGGGCGGGCGAAGGGCGTTCGGTACGTCGATGTCGTTGATGCCGAAGGGCGCGATCCACTGGGCCGTCACGGCGACGACGGCGATGACGGCGAGGACGATCGCGCTGCCCACCGTGACCGGATTGGCGAGCAGTAACCGCCACGAGGACACCCGCGTCGTCTCGGTCGATGTGTCCGCGGTCATGACAGCCTGATTCTGGGGTCGACGACCGCGTACAGCGCATCCACGATCAAGTTGATGAGCAGAAACAGCACCGCGATGAGCAGCACCGCACCCTGGATGACCGGGTAGTCCCTTGCCGCGACGGCGTTGTAGACCAGACGCCCGAGACCCGGCCAGGCGAACACCACCTCGACGACGATGACACCGCCCAGGATCGTGGCGAGCTGGATGCCTGTGATGGTCAGCACGGGGATCAATGCGTTGCGCAGGGTGTGCCGTAACGTTACGACGCTGGGCGACAAGCCTTTCGACCGCGCGGTACGCACGTAGCCCGCGGAGGCGACCTCCAGCGCCGCGGATCGGACGTAGCGCGTCATGATGGCCGCCGCGACGAGTCCGACGGTGAGGCCGGGCAGCACGATATGACGCAGCCAGCCCCCGGGATCGTCGAACAGCGGGCGGTATCCCGATGTCGGAAGCCAGCCGAGCGTCGACGCGAAAAGCGCGATCAGCAGGATGCCCATCCAGAAGTCGGGGATCGACACCCCGAATTGGCTTGTGATGCGCACGATCACGTCGCTGATCCGGCCCTCGTGCAGCGCCGACCATACACCGGCCGGAAGCGCGATCAGCAGGGCGATCGCAATGCCGACCACGGCCAGTGAGACCGTCGCCGGCAGGCGTTCCAGAAGGGTGACTGTGACGGGATCGCCGTTGCGGAAGCTCACGCCCAGGTCGCCGGTGAGCGCCGAACCGATATAGGTGAAGAACTGCTCGACAATCGGCTTGTCCAAACCACTCGCCGAACGCAACGCGTCGTAAGCCTCTGGGGTGTAACGGGTTCCGAGCGCGATGCGCACGGGGTCGCCGGGCACCAGATGCACGAGGGCGAACACGAGCACGAGCACGCCGAACAGGACAATCAGCGAGTACAGCAGGCGGCGTGCCAGAAACCGAGTGATCGGATGAGTGATGAAGCGCTTCACTGTGTTTCGCCTTGCGTCAGGCTTGCCGAACGAAAGCGGATGGCCCCGTCGCGGCGGGCGTCGTACCCGGACAGGTTGGTGTTCCACGCCTGGATGACCGAAGGGTTGTACAGGTAGATGTAGCTGCACTCGTCGGCAATGGTGGTCGATGCCTTGGCGTAGTCGTCGGCGCGTGCGGCCCGGTTGGTCTCCACGCGGCCGGCGTCGAGCAACCGGTCGACTTCGGGGTTCGAGTATTCCTGGGCGTTGCTCGTTCCGTTCGTGTGGTGCTGGGCGTAGTAGAAGTCGTCAGGGTCGATGTTTCCGAGCCAGCCCATCATGAGCATGTCGAAGTGGCCGCTGTTCTGCTCGTCGAGCCACGTGGCGAAGTCGACCGTGCGGATGTTCACCGTGATCCCCAGCGGCGCAAGGTTGTCCGCGATGATCTGCGCGGCCGTGACGGTCTCGGGGTACTCGTTCGTCACGAGCATGTCAAGGGCGCGCGGGGATGCACCGGCCTCGCCCAGGAGGCTCTTCGCCTTGTCGATGTCACGGCGGTACGTGTTGAAGGGCGTGTACCAAGGATTGCCCTTTGGGATTGCAAGCTGGTTGGCGGCAGCGGTGCCGTAGCTGGTGGCCTGCACGATCGCGGCCCGGTCGATGGCGTAGGCGATCGCCTGCCGTACCCGTACGTCGTTCCATGGCGGGCGGGCCTGATTGAGCGCCAAATACCAGTAGTCGTTGCTCGGTGTCACTGCGAGTCGTATCGAGTTGTCGCCGGTGAGTTGTGAGACCCGTTGTGGAGGAATCGAATCCGTCCAGTCGATTTCGCCTGCCTGCAAGGCCGACAAGGCCGTCGACGGCTCGGAGATGAAACGGAAGGTGATGCCGGCGACTTTCGGTGGCCCGCCCCAATACGCGGGGTTGGCCTTCAGCGCGATCGAATCACCGCTCTTCTGGCCCTCGAACGAAAACGGTCCGGTACCGATCGGATGCGTGGCGATCTGGCCGCTTTCCACGTTGCGCCGCTGGACGATCGCTACGCCCTTGAAGCCGCCCAGATTGGTCAGCAGGTTTGGCGTGGGTTGCTTGACCCGGATGGCGACGGTGGATGGATTCGGTGCGCTGATATCGCTGACTGCGCTGAATTTGTCGGAGTTCGCGAGTTTGTCGTCGATGATGCGCCGGTAGGAGTACACGACATCATCGGCGGTGAACGGGCTGCCGTCGTGGAAGGTGACACCCTTGCGCAGGTGGAAGGTCCACGCGAGCTGATCGGGGCTGACGTCCCACGACTCGGCCAGCGCCGGCCGCATCTCAAGGTTCTCGTCGGGCTCGACCAAGGTGTCGAAGACGTTCTCGAGCACCTCGAAGGAGAAGTAGGCAGTGGTCTTGTGGGGGTCGAGTTGGTCGGGCTCACCGGCGATGGCCGCGATGAGATTGCCCGACGTGGCGCCGCCGAGGTCGACCCTTTCGCCGGTCGAGCACGCAGTCAGGGCGCAGACGACGGCGGCGATGGCACCGACGACGGTCATCACCGCCGATCTCGTCATCAGATCACCCCGAATCGCCTGCCCTCGGCTCTCTACCCGCTCGGGGCGGTGAGCGAAACGCGGCGCCCGCCAAAGTAGTGACTTCGCTGATAGAACACTGAGATAATCCGGGGCACCGCGCACGGACCGAAGGGACGCACATCGTGACGATCATCCGCCGGCTCGCCACTGTCGCTGTCTTTGTTTGTGCTGCTCTCGGGTTTGCGGCGCCGTCGCAGGCGGATCAGGTCATGCAGGGCATCTACAACTACACCTCGCAGGACGGCACGAGCGGCACCTACGACATCTGGCCGTCGTGCGTTCCTGTCGTCGGCGACCTGCGCGAGCCGCTGAACTTGCCGGTCGCCTGCCGGTTACACGTGTCCCCGTCGCTCGGCCTCACCGGCGGTGATGCTTATTTGACCGGAGGGGTGTGGCAGATCAACACCAACAGGCGGGAGGGCATTCAGTGCCCGGATGGCAGCTGGGCGCCCACCACGGAGACGGTCAAGATCGACGACCTGACGATGACCGGGACTCGCACCGTCTTCCACAACGACGTTTGTGGCCTCCCGCCCGGCAAAATCACCACGCCGTTCACGCTGTCGTTCAAGGAGCCGTTGCCGATTCCGGTCGAGCAGTATCCGCTCTACTGCGAGCCGGCCGGCCTGCGCATCTGCCAGTAGATGTAACGCAACGCAACCGGAGGTCGGGAGATCTGGCTGCCTGTTCTCTAGACGGTGATTCCGCCGTCGACGTCCCAGTTGACGCCGGTGATGTAAGAGGCCTCCGGCCCGGCAAGATAGCTGACCGCGCTGGCGATTTCGCGCGGATGGCCGTAGCGCCCGAGCGGCATCATCTGCCGCAGTGAATCTGCGAATTCGCCTTCGTCAGGGTTCATGTCGGTTGCGATCGGCCCGGGCTGGACATTGTTGACCGTGATACCGCGAGGCCCGAGTTCGCGCGCCAGCGCACGGGTCAGCCCCGCCACGGCGCCCTTCGTCATCGCGTACACCGAGAGCCCCGGAAGGGGAACCCAGTCCCCGTTGACGCTGCCGATGTTGATGATCCGGCCGCCCTCGCCGAGATGCGGGATGGCTCGCTGGCTGGCAACGAAAACCCCGCGCACGTTGATCGCCACGAGACGCTCGAACTCCTCCAACGGGAACGACTCGGCATCGCCGAAATAGGCGACGCCGGCGTTGTTGACCAAGACGTCCAATCCACCCAGCTGCGCAACGGTTTCGTCCACGGATGCGGCTACCTGGTCCGGGTCAGCGCTGTCGGCCCGTATCGCCACCGCTGTGCCGCCGTCGGCGGTCACTTCGGCCACCAGCTTCTCGGCGTCCGCTGCCGACGCCCCGTACGTGAATGCGACCGCGGCGCCGTCCGACGCCAGCCGCCGCACGATCTCCGCGCCGATACCGCGCGACCCGCCGGTCACCAATGCTCGCCGTCCCGCAAGTGTTGTCATGCGCCCTTAAATGCATATAGCGCCGAGTTCATTCCCTGAGTTACGTCGACTGTGGTTAGGGTCGGCGATTGATGACTACGCAAACTCGGCTCGAGCGTTTCGAGCGGCGGACAGAGTGGCCGCTTGCGACGGTCGCGCTCTTTTTCCTAGGCCTGTATTCGATTCAGGTGCTGGCTCAACCTCAGGGGCACGCCGCCCACGCGGTCGGTCTCGCAATGTGGGTGACGTATCTGGTCTTCGTCGCCGACTATCTGGCACGGCTGTACCTCGCCGAACCCCGCGGCAAGTGGTTCGTCCGCCACCTTTTCGACCTCGCGATCGTCGTGCTGCCGTTCCTGCGTCCGCTGCGGCTGCTGAGCCTCGCCGTCGTCATCGAGTCCCTGCAGCGCGCGGTCGGGCACACGATCCGCGGCCGGGTCATCATCTACACGATCTGCGGCGCCGTCGTCATCGTGTACGCCGCGGCACTGGCGATCCTGCAGGCCGAGCGCGGTCACCCCGGCGCGTACATCAAGAACTTCGGCGACGCTTTGTGGTGGGCGGTCACCACCGTGACCACCGTCGGATACGGCGACCTGACTCCCGTCACAACCACGGGCCGTCTGGTGGCTGTCGCGTTGATGATCGCCGGAATCAGTCTGTTGGGTGTGGTCACCGCGACGCTGGCATCGTGGATCATCGAGCGCGTCGGCGAAGAGGATGCCGCCAACCAGGCCGCCACCGTTGCGCACATCGAGGAGCTGCGCGCCGAAATCCGACGACTCGCCAAGTCGGTCACCGACGATCGCGAGCCCGCCTATGGTGAAGCCCGTGACTGATTCTGGCGCGAAACGAATTGTCGTCTGGGGCACGGGTTTCGTCGGCCGGATGGTGATCGCCGAGATCGTCAAGCACCCGCGATTCGACCTCGTCGGCGTCGGTGTGAGCAACGCCGAGAAGGTGGGCCGCGACGTCGGCGAGATCTGCGGCATCGGCGCGAAGCTCGGTTTGGCGGCCACCGATGACGTCGACGCGCTCATCGCCCTGCGGCCCGACGCGCTCGTGCACTTCGGCCCGACCGCCGCACACGCCGACGACAACATCGCGCTGATCACCCGCTTCTTGCGGGCCGGAATCGACGTGTGCTCAACCGCGATGACGCCATGGGTGTGGCCCACCATGCACCTCAACCCGCCGAACTGGATCGAACCCATCACCGAGGCTTGCGAGCTCGGCGAGTCGTCGTGCTTCACCACCGGTATCGACCCGGGGTTCGCCAACGACTTGTTTCCGATGACGCTGATGGGCCTGTGCTCGGAGGTCCGCAAGGTGCGGGCATCCGAACTGCTGGACTACACCAACTATGAAGGTGACTACGAAGTCGAGATGGGCATCGGCAAGCCGCCCGAATATCGCCCGCTCCTGGAAACCCCCGATATCCTGGTGTTCGCTTGGGGCGCAACAGTTCCCATGATCGCCCATGCTGCGGGCATCATGCTCGACGAGATCACCACCACTTGGGACAAGTGGGTGACTCCAAACGAGCGCAAGACCGCCAAGGGCATCATCGCGCCGGGCAATGTCGCGGCCGTTCGGTTCACGATCAACGGCATCTACCACGGTGAGACCCGCATCCAGCTCGAGCACGTCAACCGGATCGGCAACGATGCCGCGCCCGACTGGCCCTCAGGCAACGAAAACGACGTCTATCGCGTTGACATCGAGGGCACGCCGAGCATTTTTCAGGAGACGGCGTTCCGGTTCACTGACGGCTCCGGGCGCGACGCGGCCGCCGCCGGCTGCCTCGCCACCGGCATGCGCGCCCTCAACGCCGTTCCGGCTGTCAACGACCTTTCGCCAGGCTGGGTGACCGCTTTGGATTTACCACTGATTCCCGGTGCGGGGACTATTCGCTGAGTAACACCAACCCCGTCAGACAAGATTGATAACCGGATAGGGTTCATATCGAGACGGAGTGACATGTCTGACGGGGTAGGGCTGTCGGTTGGTGCGACCAACCTGGCGGCCGTCGTAGTTGGCCGGACCGCGGTGACGCGGTCCCCGGTATTGACGCTGTATCCACACCGGCCGCCCGAGGTCGGCGTTCCCAGTGAGAACCCCAACCTGACCGAGCGCGGCCTGATCATCACCGACTTCGTCGACCGCGTCGGCGACCCGGTCGGCATCGTCGCCTCCGACGGCTCCACCCATCACGCTGATGCGCTGCTGGCCGACGCATTGCGGGCGATGTTCTACGCGGTCGGCCGCGGCCGGCCGCCAGCGGAGCCCGTCGCCGTGACCCATCCCGCGCACTGGCGCCAGGCGTCCGTCGATTCCCTTCGGCACGCGTTGGCCGCGATCCCGGAGTTCGGCCACCCCACGCCGGCGCCGCTTGTCTCCGACGCCACCGCGGCATTGGTCGCATTGCAGGACAACCCCGGGGTGCCCACCCGCGGCGTCATAGCGCTCTGCGACTTCGGCGGCACCGGCACCAGCATCACGCTGGTCGACGCCGCCAACGGCTTCCAACCGATCGGCCAGACCGTCCGCCATGCCGACCTGTCCGGTGACCTGATCGACCAGGCGCTGCTGACCCACGTCATCAACGACCTGTCCGCGGCAGGCACCATCGACCTGTCCAGCACCTCTGCGATCGGCTCGCTGAGCAAGCTGCGCGGCCAGTGCCGCGGCGCGAAGGAACGGTTGTCGACCAGTGCTGTCACGTCGCTGGTCGCCGAGTTTCCCGGACATCGCAGCGACGTCAGGCTCACCCGCAACGAGCTCGACGAGATGATGCGGCAGCCGCTCGCCGACTTCGTCGGCGTGGTTTCAGAAACCGTGGACCGCAGCGGAATTCAGGCCGCCGACCTCGTCGCCGTGGCGTCGGTGGGTGGGGGTGCGCGCATACCGATCATCACCACAACGCTGTCCGAGCACTTCCGCGTACCGGTCATCACGACCGCGCAGCCGGAGCTGACCGCCGCGATCGGCGGCGGACTGCGGGCAGTACGCGGCACGGTCGACGAGGGCATGACGTCAATGGCCGCCGCGCCCGGTGCAGTGGCCGCTGCGGGCCTTGCCACAGCGACGGCACCCGAGGTGGATCCGCAGGCGGGGCCCTCCTCGAGCACCTTCCGTGCGTTGGCGTGGTCCGACGCCGACGACGTTCCGGAGGTGGCTCCGACCGACCCCTACGACTACACGGCGGCCGCCGACACTGACGGTGCCCGCCCACAGATGCAGTTCGGCCATGAACCGTACGACGACGAGCCGGCCCCGCTGCCGTGGTACCGGCGCCCGGCCGCGCTCGCCGGAGTCGGCCTTGTCGCGCTGTTGGCGGCGCTTGCCGCGGCGGTGCTGTTCGTGCTGCGCGACGACAGCACCCCGACGCCGGCGGCGACCACGACTCCCGTCACGACCACCACGCCGGCGCCCACGACGACGGCTGCCGCGCCGCCTCCCACCGAGCAGGCCCCGCTGCCGCAGACGCAGGCACCCCAGACCCGCACGGTCACGCGGCAGGCGCCGCCACCGGTGACCGCCACTGAGGCGCCGCCTCCACCGCCGACGTCTGAAGCTGCGCCGCCACCGCCGACGACCGAGGCGCCGCCGACGACCGAGGCGCCGCCGCCGACGACGCAGCCGCCGTGGAGCCCGACCGCGCCGTACCCGACGATCCCGGGTCTGCCGTGGGTTCCGGCACCGCAGCCACCCCCGCAGCCCTAGGCTCGCGAAATGACGCAGACGGACGGCTTGCTCTTCGATCCGAACACGTATGACCCGCAGCAGTTCGACGCGCAGACGCGTCGGCTACTGCGCTCGACGATCGACTGGTTTGAGAGTCAGGGCAAGAAACGTCTACTCGACAACGACCTGGCGGCGCAGTGGCCCGCGGATTTCGTCGATTTCGTCAAGCGGGAAAAGCTGTTCGCCACATTCCTCACGCCCTCGGAGTTCGGCGGCGCTGACACGCGCTGGGACGCCGCCCGCAATGCCGCGCTGTCCGAAATCCTCGGCTTCTACGGCCTGACCTACTGGTACACCGAGCAGGTCACCATCTTGGGCCTCGGGCCGATCTGGCAGAGCGACAACGCCGACGCCAAGCGCAAGGCCGCCCGCGACCTCGAAGCGGGCGAGGTGATGGCGTTCGGGCTGTCAGAACGCGAACACGGCGCCGATGTCTACAACACCGACATGGTGCTCACACCCGCGAGCGACGAGGACCGCGCCAACGGCATCCTCTACCGGGCGTCGGGGGAGAAGTACTACATCGGCAACGGCAACGTCGCGAGCATGGTGTCGGTGTTCGGCCGGCGCGGCGACATCGACGGCGACTTAGACGGAGATCAAGCATACGTGTTCTTCGCCGCCGACAGCGGCCACGAGAACTACCACCTGATCGACAACGTCGTGCACATGCAGATCTACGTGAGCACCTTCCGGCTGGAAAACTATCCGGTGCGCGCCGAGGACATTCTGCACACCGGTGTGGAAGCCTTTGCGGCGGCACTGAATACGGTGAACGTCGGAAAGTTCAACCTGTGCACGTGTTCGATCGGCATGGCCGAGCACGCCTTCTACGAGGCGATCACCCACGCGCAGAACCGCATTCTGTACGGCAACCCGGTCACCGACTTCCCGCATGTGCGAGCGACTTTCGTTGACTCCTATGCGCGTTTGGTCGCGATGAAGCTGTTCAGCCAGCGCACGGTCGACTACTTCCGCAGCGCCAGCCTCGACGACCGGCGCTACCTACTGTTCAACCCGGTGACCAAGGCCAAGGTCACGATGGAGGGCGAAACCATTGTGCGGGCGCTGCACGACGTGGTCGCCGCCAAGGGATACGAGAAGAACACGATGTTCCGTGAGGTCGCCCAACTGATCGGCGCGCTGCCCCGGTTGGAGGGCACCGTGCACGTGAACGTCGGCCTGGTGCTGAAGTTCATGCCGAATTACATGCTCAACCCTCGCGAGTATCCCGAGATCCCGACTCGTAACGACGCCACGGACGACACCTTCTTCTGGAGCCAGGGACCCACTCGCGGCGCCGGCAAGGTGCAATTCGTCGACTGGACAACGGGTTACGAGAAGCACTCGAGCATCCCCAACGTCGCGCGGTTCTATGAGCAGGCGCAAGCATTCAAGACGTTGCTGATGACCGCGGCTCCGGATGCCGAGCAGCAGAGGGATCTCGACTTCCTGCTCAACGTCGGGCACCTGTTCTCGCTGATCGTGTACGGACAGCTGATCCTCGAGCAGGCCGCATTGACCGGGCTGGACGACGACGTCGTCGATCAGATCTTCGACTTCCAGATCCGCGACTTCAGCACGTATGCCGTTGCGCTGCACGGTAAACCGAGCTCGACGCAGGCGCAGCAGGACTGGGCCGTTGGCGCGATCCGCAAACCGGTAGCCGACGCCGAACGGTTCAATCGCGTCTGGGAACGGGTGAAGACTTACGACGGCGCCTACGAGATGCGGCCCTAGCGGCGCCTCACGCCGGTAACGGTCGACCGCGGCAGGCGCCCGGCTTTCGAATGCCCGGTGAGTCGGTTCCCGTCGACCAAGACGTCGAAATCGAGGTTAAGCCGCATCGGTTTGGTCACCGACTGCTTCCACGTAATACGCTGTCCTGCAACGGTGATGTCGCGCAGAGCCACCGTCTCGCCGCGGCCCGTCGCGCTCCCGGCGAGCGTGCCGCCGTCTCCGGTGAAGGTGTACAGGATCTGCAGCGATCCGATCGGGGTCTTGATGGTCACGTCCCAGTCGCCGATCACGTCCATACCGTGCCCCGTCGCTCGTACTCGAACAGTTCCTCGACGGCCAGCGCAACGCGCGGTCCATAGGCTCGGTCCAGCAGATGCAGGGCGAGGTCGAGGCCTGACGTGACGCCGCCCGCGGTTACAAGGTCGCCGTCGTCGACCACGCGCGCCCGCACCACGTTGACCCCCGTGGCTTCCAGCACGTCGATACCCAGCACATGCGTCACCGCGTTGCGGCCCTCCAGCAGCCCCGCCATCGCCAGCGCGAGCGAACCGCCGCACACGGTCGCCACCGTGACATCGGGGTTAGCCATCGCCTGGCGCATCAACGGCGCCGCGTCGGTCTCGCCGAACCGGGCCAGCAGCACTGGAATGGTGTCGACCTCGTCGGGGTCGCCCTCGATGGGTCCGCTGGCGCCCGGAACGATCACGATGCCAGGCTTCGACGGATCGAGTTTGGCCGTCGCGTTCAGCGCCAGACCGAGGGTGCCACTGACCACCGGACGCGGACCCTCGGCGGATACCAGCTCGACCGTCAAGTCGCAGCCAACTGTCTCGCCGCCCGCCGCGAGCACCTCGAACGGCGCAATCACGTCAAGGGGGTCGAACCCGTCGAACAACACAATCTGTGCATGCACATCGTGATGGTCGCGACGGGCGTCGCGAAAGACCAGTGGTCAAGAAGCCATGTCCCGCCGAGATGTTGCCAACGACCCTTACGCGTCGAGGACGTCGAGCACGTCGTCGGAGACGATTGCGGGATCGATCGCGGCGGCTGTGCGCAAGGTGGTGACCAACGCGGCGGCGGCCAGTTCGACGAGTGATTCGGCATCGACGTCGCGGTGCGCGATGCGATCGATCATCATCTCGTCCAGGTAGCCGACCCAGCCGTGCATCGCGGTGCGCAATATCGCCGGGATCGGCTCGGTGAACCCGAGCGCCAACAGGATTCGTTGGGCACCCACCCAGCGCAACCGCTCGACGGCGGCTTGATGTTCCGTATCGGCCCCCAGTGCCCCGCGCATCAACGCAACGAAACTGTCGGAATACGAGTCGATGTATGCGATGTGGTTGCGTAGCGCATGTCGCAGCTGGTCGAGCAACGACGCGTCGCTCGGAGCCGGCGCGAGATGTAGCTGTGCGATCTCTTCGGCGATTTCGTTCATCACCGCGAGGTACAGGCCACGCTTGTTCTCGAAATGATGCGCGATCAGCCCGTAAGCCACACCCGCGTTTCTTGCAATCTCAGAGGTGGTGACTTGGTCGTACGGTCGTGACGCGAATAACCGGCGTGCCGCATCGATGATCCGCTGGCGACGGTCGGCCGACATCTCCTCAATCCAACCCGTCGCCCACAAGCGCAGCCCGTGTGTTGACGCGGCGACCGCCGACACGAGCGATCAGGCGCCCGACAACAGGTAACTCCAGTGGCACAAGCGAATAAGACGGATAGACGACCCGCGTCGCACCGCGCTGCAAAGCGCGCACAACCGCGGCCGCCGTCGATTCCGGTGACACCGGCGGCATTGACTTCGGTGGCGTCGACTTCCACGGCAGACTGTCGATATCGCGCAGCGGCGTCTCGGTCGAGCCGGGAACGACCTCGAGAACCCGAATCGGGGTCTCTGCCAGCTCCAGCCGAAGTGACCGAGTGGCTTGGGCCAGTGCGGCTTTCGATGCCGAGTAATAGCCAAGCAGCGGTAGCGGCACCGCCTGCACGGTCGAAGTGACGTTGACGATGGTTCCCGAGCCGTTGGCGAGCATGCGAGGCAACACGGCAGCGTTAAGTGCCAGCGGGGACCACACATTCACCTCAAACAGCGCTCGGGCCATCGCCGAATCGCCGATGTGTGACTGCGGCCCGGCGACGCTTGCGCCTGCGTTGTTGATCACCACGTCGACGGTGCCGTCAAGGAGCGTCACAGCGTGCTCGCCCAACGACTCGGCGGCGCCTCGTTCGGAAAGGTCGGTATCGACGATCGCGGGTCGTCGATGACCAGCCGCCGCGATTTCCTCGGCGAGGCGCTCGAGCAATATTCGGCGGCGCGCGGCCAATACTAGTTCTGCGCCTTTGTGGGCCAATGCGAGCGCCAACGCCCTGCCGATTCCGCTCGAAGCGCCAGTCAGCACTACCCGGCTGCCCCGCAAGTCCATCCCGCGTTTTCGCATATTGCAATCAGCATCGCGCACTGATTGATAATCAGTCAATATTGAAGCTTGGGTTCGTGGCTAGATAGCATTGGTCGACTAAGATATTGCCATCGGCTTGTTACTGTCAGACCGTGCACACCGTCGCGGTCCTCGCCCTCCCGGATACGATCGCGTTCGACTTGAGCACCGCCGTTGAGGTGTTCGGCCGTGTGGAGCTGCCATCCGGTGAGCGGGGATACCGGGTGCTGGTGTGTGGAACCGAACCCGTCGTCAGTGCGGGTCCGATGCGCATCGCCACCGACCACGGCGTCGCTGAGCTCGACGGCGCGGACACGATCATCGTTCCCGGCCGCAATGACGTCAGCGTTGGTACCGCCGAAGAAGTGCTACACGCGCTGCAGTCAGCGTTCGCCGCCGGCACTCGGATCGCGTCGATCTGCTCGGGTGCCTTCACACTCGCCGAGGCTGGACTGCTCGACGGAAAACGCGCGACGACTCACTGGGTCGCAGCCGACTTGTTCCGCGTCGCGTTCCCAGCCGTCAATCTCGATCCCGATGTTCTCTACGTCGACGAGGGACAGGTGCTGACATCGGCCGGCGCATCGGCGGGGATGGACTTGTGCCTGCACATGGTCGCCCGTGACTACGGCGCCGCGGTCGCCGCCGATGCGGCGCGGCTTGCGGTCGCGCCGCTGCACCGAAGCGGCGGACAGGCACAGTTCATCTTGCGAAATTGCCTACCGGCCAACCACATTGCCGCGCGTACGGAACTCGACGACGTGCTGGCTTGGATCGAGCAGCAGGCCCATCGCGACTTGACACTGCGTGACATCGCCCGCCATGCCGCGATGAGCGTGCGCACCCTGAACCGCCGCTTCCAGGCCGAGACCGGACAGACCCCCATGCAGTGGGTGACAGGCGTGCGGGTGCGTCATGCCCAGCAGCTTCTGGAAGGCACGGCCTACGGCGTCGAACGGATCGGCCGTGAGGTCGGATTCAGTTCGCCGGCCAACTTCCGCGAGCAGTTCCGCCGGCTCACTGGTGTCGCGCCTGCCCACTACCGCAACACCTTTCGCGATCGGATGGCCGGCTGAAGTCAGTGTGCCGTCGGCCGCTTCCACAGCACCACATGCGCCAGCGGTATCTGCATCTGCTCGGGTTCGGCCGCCATCCGCGCGGCAACGCCGGCCTCTAGCCGGTTCATGAATTCGACACACCGAGGATCGGCCCGGCCACCGACGAGTGCGGTCGCCATCGTCGGAAACACCGATGCCCTGGCGAATGCCGCCCACAGCGCGCCGAAAGCCTTTGCGTCGTGGTCGACTTGGTACTGCGCCCAGAACCGGTCCTGTGCGTCGAACACCTCGAGGTGCTCGATCTCCAGGCGCTCGAACCGGCCCTTGGGCGCGAACGGCAACAGAAAATCAGCGGCCTGACGAGAGACGGTCGGGATGCACATGCGGTGCACCTCGTCTTGGGTGATCAGCCCTTGGTCGACCAGTTCGGCCAGCCCGGCGAGCATGCTCCTGAACAGCGGGCGGTAGCCGTAATCGCCGTCGTCACCGATGGCCATCGTCATCACCACAAGACGGCCGCCGGGGCACAGTTCGCGGCCGCGGAACGCGACGAATTCGTGCCAGTCGTGAGCAGCCTGCTTGGCGTATGCGGCACGCACGCCTTCGTCGGCGCTGTAAGCAATGTGCACATGGTCCGGGATCGGCGCAGGCACGCGGCTCAGCCACTGGATCGCCCAGGAACTCCAGCCGAGATGGACACTGTCGGACGGCAGAATCTGCGAGTAGAAGGAGCGACCGACCGCCGACGCGAACGTCGCGGCGTCCTTGCTCAGGTAGGCGTCCGGGTCGTCGGCCAGTGTCTGAAACATCGCCGTGAAGTCGTTGTCCGGCACGTCGGTGTGGGCGACCAAGATCGAATGCTCCGGGCGGGTGCGCTTGCGTAGCACGGCGATTGCCGCGCCGACAGGCAGCAGCGAATTGTGTCCGTTCGACGCACCGTAGTCGGCGATGACGATCGGCTGAGGCGGCGACGGGAGCGGCACCTGGGAAGCGGCCTGCTCGAAAAGCTGGATCGCCGGGCGCAATCCCGCCGCCTGGAGTCGCGAAGTCGCCGTGTACGTCCCGCTCTCCATCGGTTGTGGCCGCACGACGATGCTGGATTCAGGCAACGTCACCTCCACAACCGCGCTTGCAAACAAATCGTCACCTACGACGGTAGTCTTCGCTCCGCTCCCATGACAGACTTCGCCCATGAGTCGGCAACGGACCGCGGCGCGCGTTCTGGTCGGGGTGTCGATCCTGACCCTGGTGGTATCGATCGTCGGTTTCATCGTGACGCTGATCCTCAACGCCTTCGTCCTCGACGAGTACGACGCCTACGGCGAGGTACCCATCCCCGGGTCCAGCAGTCTGCATCTGCCCGCCGGGGAGGTGACCGTCAGCTTCCACACGCAAGTAATCGGCAGCCCCAGCGGCGGGGGACTGCCGGTGCCTGAGCTCAAGATGCGGCTCTTACCGCCGGACGGGGTGGCGGATCCAGTGGTGACCGAGAACTTCGGCAGCACAACGACTGTCAACAGCGACGCCCACGTCCGCGTGTGGGTGGTGCAGATCCCCGCTGAGGGCACCTATGGTGTCAAGACCGACGGTCAGGTCAACGGCTACATCAACCCGTCGCTCGCGTTCGGCCACAGCAGTTCCTACGGATGGCTGGTCTGGGTCTTCGTCGCGCTGTTCGTATTCGGGGTGATCGACCTTGTCGCCTCGATGCTGTGGTCGGCGCGGTCCAGTAAGAAGGCCCGGCCTCTCGCACCGCAGGAACTGGTGTCGCTCGACCAGCCGACATGGAGTGCGGGATCCGCCGCCAGCTATACACCCACGGACCAAGGGGCCAGGCTCGAACAGCTCAGGACCTTGGCAGCCCTGCGGGATTCGGGCGCACTGACCGACGCGGAATTCAAAGCGGAGAAGCGCCGTATCCTCGGCGATTAGTGGCCGCGGGCGACCCATTCGTCGTAGTGGACGATTTCGTCGCCGATCGTCGTGGCGTCGCCGTGGCCGGTGTAGACGACGGTTTCGCCCGGCAGCTTGCCGAGCCGCCCCGAGATCGATTCGAGGATGGTGGGGAAGTCCGAAAACGACCGACCCGTCGCGCCAGGTCCGCCCTGGAACAGGGTGTCGCCGGAAAATACGGCGGCCAGCTCGGGCACGTACCAGCACACCGACCCCGGTGAATGACCGGGCGTGTGCAGGGCCCGCAGTTCGAGGCCGCCGACGGTCAGTACGTCACCGTCGTTGACGGGACGAAAATCCTTGTCGGGATGTGTCATTCGCCACAGCGCATCGTCGCCCGGATGCAGTAGCACCGGCGCGTCGAGCGCATCGCCGAGTTCGGGGGCGACGGTCACGTGGTCGTTGTGCCCGTGGGTGCACACGACCGCCTTCACATGGCGCCCGCGGACCGCCATCACGATCGGGCCGGCGTCGTGCGCCGCGTCGAACACCACGACCTCCGAGTCGTCGCCGACGACCCAGATGTTGTTGTCGACTTCCCAACTGCCGCCGTCGAGTTCGAAGGTGCCGTGGGTCACCACCCGGGAGATGCCGCGCTGAATCGGTCCGCCGTTCATTTCAGGACCACGACCGAGCGCAGCACCTCGCCGGCGTGCATCTTGTGGAACGCCTCTTCGATGTCGTCGAGCCCGATGCGTTCGGACACGAACTTCTCCAGCGGCAGCCGGCCCTGCAGGTACAGGCTGATCAGGGTCGGGAAGTCGCGCTCAGGGAGGCAGTCGCCGTACCAGGACGACTTCAGCGAGCCGCCGCGGGAGAAGAAGTCGATCAGGGGCATTTCCAGCGTCATGTCAGGAGTCGGAACACCCACCAGCACAACGGTTCCCGCGAGGTCGCGGGCATAGAATGCCTGCTTCCAGGTCTCGGGCCGGCCGACCGCGTCGATCACCACGTCGGCGCCGTTTCCGTCCGTCAGGTCCTGGATGGTCTTCACCGGATCGAGTTCGCGCGCGTTGATGGTGTGCGTGGCGCCGAAATCACGCGCCCAGTCCAGCTTCTTGTTGTCGGTGTCCACGGCGATGATTCGCTTGGCCCCGGCCAGCCACGCGCCTGCGATGGCAGCATCTCCGACTCCGCCGCAGCCGATCACCGCCACAGTGTCATCGCGGGTGACCGCGCCGGTGTTGACCGCCGCACCAAGGCCGGCCATCACCCCGCAGCCCAGCAGGCCGGCCACCGCGGGATCGGCGGCCGGGTCGACCTTGGTGCACTGGCCCTCGTGCACCAGCGTCTTGTCGGCGAACGCGCCGATGCCCAGTGCGGGGGTCAGCTCCGTGCCGTCGGTCAACGTCATCGGTTGCTCGGCATTGAACGTCGAGAAGCAGTACCACGGGCGGCCACGCTTACACGCCCGGCACTGACCGCACACGGCCCGCCAGTTCAGGATCACGAAATCGCCCGGTTCGACGTTCGTCACGCCCGGGCCCACCGATTCGACGGTGCCGGCCGCCTCGTGGCCGAGCAGGAACGGAAACTCGTCGTTGATTCCGCCGTCGCGGTAGGTCAGGTCCGTGTGGCAGACGCCACAGGCGATGACGTCGACGACGACCTCGCCCGGACCCGGATCGGGGATGACGACATCGACCACCTCGACCGGCTCACCCTTTTTCCGTGAAATCACACCGCGCACCGTTTGACTCATGGGTTGAACCCTAAAGCGTGCCGGCGTCCGCGATATGTCGAGCCTGCGCACAGATCGCGTTCTGGACCGAAACCTGAGCTGCCCGCCGCCGCGGAGCTGTTTCGGCGGGTACCTCGCGCGGGTGGCAGGCTGGGGGAGTGATGCCTCTGTCCGATGTCGGCGGCCAAGCGCCTCCGGCCCTCTATCTGTCGCACGGCGCGCCGCCACTCGTCGATGACGAACTCTGGGTGTCCCAGCTCGCGGCGTGGGCCCGCGAACTGCCGACGCCGACGGCGATCCTCGTCGTCTCGGCCCATTGGGAGGCGGCGCCGCTGACGATCGGGTCGACAACCACAAAAACGCCACTGACCTACGACTTCTGGGGATTTCCGCAGCACTATTACGACGTCACGTACGACGCGCCCGGTGCGGCGGATCTGGCTACCCGAGTCGAGGCGCTGATGCCCGATGACGAACCCGTGAGCCACGACCCGGACCGCAGGCTGGACCACGGCGCTTACGTTCCCCTGACGGTCATGTATCCCGACGCCACCATCCCGGTGCTGCAGATCTCGATGCCCACGCTGGACCCGCAGCGGCTGCTGCATCTCGGTCAGCGGCTGCGTCCGCTACGCGACGACGGCGTGCTGATCATCGGCTCCGGATTCACCACACATGGACTGCCGTTTCTCGAGGATCCGTCGCCGGACGCCGCCGCACCTGACTGGTCGAAGGAGTTCGACGCGTGGGCCGGCGAGCGATTCGCCGCCGGCGACGTCGACGCGCTCATCGACTTTCGAAAGAAGGCGCCCGGCATGCCGTACGCGCACCCGACGATCGAGCACTTCTCGCCGTTGTTCGTCGCGCTCGGCGCGTCGAGCGACCCGGGCCAATCGCCAAGGCAGGTCATCGACGGGTATTGGATGGGACTGGCGAAACGCTCGATTGAACTGGTCTGACCGCACTACCGTTGAGGTTGGCATGACGACGCTTGACCCCAACACCGACACCACCGAGGAATTCGCTGAGCGCATGGTCGGCGCGATCGACGGCGCCAGCCTGGCCATCCTGCTGTCGATCGGACACCAGACCAAGCTGTTCGACACGCTGGCGGAACTCCCGCCGGCCACCAGCGCGCAGATCGCGGACGCCGCCGGGCTCAACGAACGCTATGTGCGCGAGTGGCTGGGCGGCGTGGTTACCTGCCGCGTTGTCGATTACGACCCTGCCTCGCAGAAGTATTCGCTGCCGCGCCATCGCGCCGCGGTGTTGACCCGTGCCGCCGGGCCCGACAACCTGTCCCGTGTCGCGCAGTTCATACCGCTGCTCGGCGAGGTCGAGCAGAAGATCATCGGCTGCTTCTATGAGGGCGGCGGATTGCCCTACAGCGCTTATCCCCGGTTCCACAAGCTGATGGCCGAGGAGAGCGGCGAGGTGTTCGACGCGGCGCTCGTCGACGCCATCCTGCCGATGGCCGACGGTCTGCCCGAACGACTCCGAGAGGGTGCCGACGTCGCCGACATCGGTTGTGGCAGTGGGCACGCCATCAATGTGATGGCACGGGCGTTCCCGGCCAGCCGGTTCACCGGTATCGATTTCTCCGACGAGGGTTTGGCCGTGGGCACCGCGGAGGCTCGCCGTCTGGGCCTCGAGAACGCCACCTTCATGAAGGCGGACGTCGCCGCGCTGGACGCGGCTGAAGCCTACGACGTCGTGACGGTTTTCGATGCGATCCACGACCAGGCGCAGCCGGCGCAGGTGTTGGACAACATCTATCGCGCGTTGCGGCCGGGCGGGGTGCTGCTGATGGTCGACGTCAAGGCGTCGAGTGATGTCGAGGACAACATCGGCGTGCCGCTGGCGCCATACCTCTACACCGTCTCGACGATGCACTGCATGAGCGTGTCGCTCGGGCTGGACGGCGCGGGACTGGGCACTTGCTGGGGGCGGCAGCTCGCCACGTCGATGCTCGCCGACGCCGGATTCGCCGACGTCGAGGTCCACGAGATCGAATCCGACCCGATCAACCTCTACTACGTCGCCCGCAAGTAAGCTCGCGCGCGATGAGCGCGCTGGATGCGGTAGCCGACTGGCCGGTGACGTCCGTGTCGGCCGCGGTGGTCGGGCCGTCGAGCGTTCTGGCATCCCATGGCGACACGAGGCGGCGCTTCGCGCTCGCGTCGGTGACCAAACCGCTCGTCGCCCGCGCGGCGCAGATCGCCATCGAAGAAGGCGTCGTCGAACTCGATACACCTGCCGGTCCGCCGGGCGCCACGGTGAGGCATTTGCTCGCCCATGCGTCGGGGTTGTCGATGCGGTCGGACGAGTCGATCAAGGAGCCCGGCAAGCGCCGGGTCTACTCGAACTACGGATTCCAGGTGCTCGCCGAGACCCTCGAGCAGAGCTCGGGCATCGACTTCGGCCGATACCTGGCCGAGGCGGTGTTCGAACCGCTCGGAATGGCGGACACGACGCTGGAGGGCGGCGCCGAGGCGGCGGGATTCGGGGCGACGTCGACGGTGGCGGACCTCGCGGTATTTGCCCAAGACCTCCTGCGCCCGGCGACGGTATCGGAGCAGATGCACGCCGAGGCGATCGACGTGCAGTTTCCTGGTCTGGACGGCGTATTACCGGGCTTCGGGATGCAGCGGCCCAACGACTGGGGGCTCGGCTTCGAGATCCGCGACGGCAAATCGCCGCACTGGACCGGCTCGGCGAACTCGGGCCTCACATACGGGCATTTCGGCCAGTCAGGGACGTTTTTGTGGGTGGATCCGGACGCCGACGTGGCGCTCGTCGTGCTCACCGACCGCAACTTTGCCGACTGGACCTATCCGCTGTGGCCGGCGCTGTCTGACGAAGTCCTGAGAGAATTTGCGGGGAACTAGCGCAACAGGGGTCTCACAAGGCACAATAGACACGCACGACACATACACATCTGTAAATAATTCGGCGCCTACCAGGTCGTTGGGGAAGACGTCCCTCGTGGAGCCGAAGGAGCAGCAGATGCGTGCAGCGAACCAATTCGCCGACGCGACGACGGGCGTGGTCTACATCCACGCCTCACCCGCGGCGGTGTGCCCGCATGTCGAGTGGGCGTTGTCGTCGACCCTTCAAGCGAGGGCGAACCTGAAGTGGACCCCGCAGCCGGCCATGCCCGGACAGCTCCGGGCGATCACCAACTGGGTCGGGCCCGTCGGCACCGGGGCGCAGCTGGCCAACGCGCTGCGGTCGTGGTCGGTGCTGCGGTTCGAGGTGACCGAGGATCCCAGCGAGGGCGTGGACGGGCACCGCTGGTGCCATACCCCGCAGCTCGGGTTGTGGAGCGGTCCGATGAGCGCCAACGGCGACGTGATGGTCGGCGAGATGCGGCTGCGCACGCTGATGGCGTCGGGCGCCGACACGCTGGCCGCCGAACTGGACTCGGTGCTCGGCACCGCATGGGACGAGGCGCTGGAGCCCTACCGCGACGGCGGCGACTCGGCCGAGGTGAGCTGGCTCAACCGCGGCGTGGGCTGACGTTTTCACTCGCGAGCAGACGCAAAACTGCCTATTTCGGCGGCAAATTGGGCAGTTTTATGTCTGCTCGCGCTAGGAACGGGGCGTAAGGACCTTCAACGCCGCGGGTACCGCCGACACGTCGACAGGAAGCGGACAGACGTACTCGCCGTCGGCGTAGGCGTTGATGCCGGGGGAGCCCACGCTGACCGATCTCGCACGCGCCGTACTGACCCGATCGAGTTCCGTGTGTGTGCCCTTGAAAACCGTAGGGAACAAGCGAATCAGCCGGGTTCGCGACGTCGCGTGCACCATCGTGATGTCGAGTTGGCCGTCGGCGTGATCGGCCTCAGGACAGATCAGCATTCCGCCGCCGTAGCTTCTCGTGTTGCCGAACGCGACCAGGGTCAGATCGGCGACGATCGTCTGGCCGTCGTCGAACGCCAGCCGGAACGGCAACGGCCGAAGCCGTGACAACTCGGCGACGATCGCGAGGTTGTAGCGCATCCGGCCGTGCGGCCATCGCATGCGATTGGTGCGGTCGCTCACAAGCGAATCGAAACCCGCGGCCATCACCGTGCCGAACCATCTCTGCGTGCCCGCATGGTTGTCGATGCGGCCGAGGTCGACGGTTTCCGTCCAGCCGTCCGCGACCACGTCGGCGGCCGCTTCCGCATTTTTGGGAATCCGATATTCGCGCGCATGGTCATTGCCGGTGCCCGCCGGGATGATGCCCAGCGGAATGTCGCCGAGCGCCAACGACTGCAGCGCAAGCGAAATGACACCATCGCCGCCACACACCACCAGGGCATCGGTGCCCCGCTCGACGGCTTCGTCAACCAATCGACGCGCATGGTCGGCGTCGGTGCCGACGATTTCGCAGACGTCGACCCCACGTTCTTGGAACCGCGCAATCGCCCGCTCGGCCGCATGCGGCGCATTGCCATGCCCCGACATCGGATTGGTCAGCATCGTGACCCTGGCGACCTCGGTCAAGGAATTAGCTTGCCCGGGTTTAGGATTCCCGCCGGGTCGAGCGTGGCCTTGACGGCCCGTAACACCGCGACTCCGAGGTCGCCGACCTCGTCACTCATCCACGGCCGGTGGTCGGCGCCAACGGCGTGGTGGTGGGTGATCGTGCCGCCGGTGCGCATCATCGCATCGGACGCGGCGGCCTTCGCCTTGCGCCACTGTTCGATCGGATTGCCGCGCTGCCCCGCCACGACCGTGAAGTACAGCGACGCTCCGGTGGGATACACATGCGAAATGTGGCACAGCACAAGCGCCGGCGTGCCCGATTCGGCGAGTGAGGCCGTCAAAGCCTCCGTGACCGCTGCCTTGAGTGCGGACACGTTCGACCAGTTCGTCGCGGTCTCCAGCGTTTCACACAGTGCGCCTGCGGACAGCAGCGAATCGCGTAGATACGGCGCGCTGAACCGGCCATGCTCCCACGCGCGGGCCGGCGCTTCACCCAGCGACGTGCCGCCGTTGGCTTGAAGCACCGCACGGGTCTCGGCGTGCCTGCTTTCGACGTGCGCCTCGGTTCCCTCGAACACCGTGATCGCCAGACAGCCGCCCGTGATCTTCTGTTCGCCGATGCTTTCGGTGGTCGCGAGGTTGACGCCGGTCTCGGCCTCGTCGGA
>NZ_DATENY010000099.1:0-27050 GCF_035274705.1 Mycobacterium sp.
TGCACTGCAGCACATTACGAAATCACCCGCCATTACTGGCCGAAGCGACAACGGGTCGCGCGCGAGTTGTGCAGTGGCAGCTACCTATGCTGAGAACTCGGTTCTCGCTCGATCCCAAAACGCAGGTCGCGTGAGACAGGCAGCCGTGTCACGCGGGCTGGACGCGAGCGAACGTTCAGTGGCCACCAGAACCAGCGTCCTAGCAGCGCGGCGACGGACGGCATCATGAACGACCGCACCACCAGCGTGTCGAACAGCAGACCGAGACCAATCGTGGTGCCCACCTGTCCGACAGCGCGGTGGTCGCTAACCGCCATGGAAGCCATCGTGAAAGCGAACACCAATCCCGCGGCGGTCACGACCTTGCCGGTGCCGCCCATCGCCCGGATGATGCCTGTCTTCAGCCCGGCGCCAATTTCCTCTTTGAACCGTGCGACCAGAAGCAAATTGTAGTCTGACCCCACAGCCAAAAGAATAATCACGGCCGTTATTAGCACCAGCCAGTTCAAGTTCAAGCCGAGAATATACTGCCAGAGCAGTACGGATAACCCGAACGATGCGCCCAAAGACAGCGCCACTGTACCCACGATCACCAGGGCAGCTATAAGACTTCGAGTGATGATCAACATGATGATGAAAATGATGCAAAGCGATGCAATCCCCGCGATCAAAAGATCGTAGTTCGAGCCTTTGCGCAGGTCCTTGAAGGTCGCCGCGGTGCCGGCGACGTAGATATTGGCGTTCGCCAGTGGCGTCCCCTTGAGAGACTCCTCGGCGGCCGTCTTTATCGCATCGATCCGCGAGATGCCCTCGACCGTCGCGGGGTCTCCCCTATGCGTAATGATGAACCGCGCCGCCTTCCCGTCCGGTGACAGGAACAGCCTTATGACGCGCTGGAAGTCCGGATTGTCGAATACCCCCGAAGGCAGGTAGAAGGAATCGTCGTTTTGGGCGGCGTCGAAATCCTGCCCCATGGCAGCTACGTCGCCGCCAAGCTGCTCCATTTGCTCAATGATCCCGGACATGGTGCTGTACGTCGTCAGCAGCATGGTCCGTACGCTTTCTACGGTAGCGATCTGCGAGGGCAACAGCGCGAGCAGCTGCGGCATGACCGTGTCGATATTGTCCAGATTTGGCGTGAGTTCGTCCCGCATGACCGTGTCGATAGTGTCCAGATCTGGCGTGAGTTCGTCCAGCTTGTTGGTGATCTTGTCCACACCATCCGATGCGTCATATGCAGACCTCAGCGCCCAGCAAGTGGGGATGTCATAGCAGTGCGGTTCCCAATAGAAATAATTCCGGACAGGCCTAAAGAAGTCGTCGAAATCAGCGAGATGGTCTCGTATTTCCTTGGTGATATCCACCGTTTCCTTCGTGACACCAATCGCATGGTGAGTGGCGTCAGTAAGCTCTTTCGTCGCACCGACCGTACGATGAGTGGTGTCGGCAAGCTGTTGCAAGAGTGCATACGTTCGCTCCAGGGTCGCAGTGGTTCCTGCAAGCTCTTCGGCCTGCGAACGCATGTCCGCCAGTCGGTCTTTCACAAACGCCATATTTTGTAGCAGTCCGGCGTTTTGGATGCTAAGCAAGAATGGTATGGAGGTATGCTGGAGGGGCGCGCCTTCGGGTCGAGTTACGCCTTGCACCAGGGCAACCCCTTCGACGCCGAATATGCCCTTGGCCAGTTTGTTCAACACTAAAAAGTCCGCCGAATTGCGCATATCGTGATCAGATTCGATCATAAGCGTCTCGGGCATCATCCGCGCCTGGGAAAAATGACGCTCTGCCGCTGCCAATCCAATGTTCGCGGGGACATCCCGGGGCAAATACTGCCAGTCTTTGTAGCTCACCTGGTATCCCGGCAGCGCTAGCAGACCAACCAGGGCGATCGCGCACGTTGCGATAAGGATTGGTACCGGCCAGCGCACGACTGCAGTACCCACTCGTCGCCATCGGCGAACCGACATCGTGCGCTTTGGGTCGAGGAGGCCAAAACGGCTGGCTACAGTAAGGGCCGCGGGAACCAGTGTGACCGCGACCGCGACCGCGACGAGCATGCCTAGCGCGCACGGGGCGCCCATGGTTTGAAGAGCCGGCAATCGGGTGAAACTAAGGCAATACGTCGCCCCGGCGATAGTTAAACCGGAGGCCAAGATTACGCGCGCCACCCCGCGGTAAGTGGTGTAATAGGCCATTTCCCGATCTTCGCCGGTCTGACGCGCCTCATGATATCGGCCCACGAAGAATATGCCATAGTCTGTTCCGGCCGCGAGCGCCAGGGTTATGAGGATATTGGTAGCAACAGTCGAAAGTCCGATGATACCGTAATGGCCGAGGAACGCGATTATTCCACGGACTGCCACCAATTCGACCCCAACCATGGCCAACAGGAAAACTGCGGTAGTGATCGAACGAAATACCAGAAGTAGCATAATCAAGATCACTGTGACTGCTGCCAGGGTAATCGTAACGACTGCTTTCTCGCCGGTTTCGTTCCCATCCGCTACCATTGCCGCTGGCCCGGTCACATAGACTTTGACCCCGTCCGGCGCGGCCGTGCGCTGCACGATATTCCGAACAGCGTCGACGGATTCGGTCGCCAGAGCCTCGCCTTGGTTGCCCGCGAGATTCAATTGAACATAGGCAGCCTTGCCGTCGGCGCTTTGCGCTCCGGACGCTGTTAGCGGATCCCCCCAGAAATTCTGGATGTGTTGCACGTGCGTCGTGTCGGCGTTCAACTGACGAATTAAGTTGTCATAGTAATGGTGCGCGTCGTCGCCGAGCGGCCGATCGCCCTCTAAGACGACCATCGCCAAGCTATCGGTGTTCCATTCCTTGAATAGCTCGCCAATGCGCATCATCGCCTTTATCGACGGCGCATCTTTGGGGCTCAGCGATACTGCCCGCTCTTTGGCGACCTGTTCGAGCGACGGAACGCAGAAATTCACCACGACCGTAATCGCCAACCACCCAAGAATAATGATCACCGAAAATTTGCGGACCGTTCTCGCTACGAATGGTCGCTCGGTGTGTCCGTTGCTCGCGCGATGGTTGCTCATGCGCCCTTTACCAAGCAATGGGTGAAGGCGTTCACTTCGTTCGAAATTCTCTCGGCTTTGACCTCACCGTTCACCACGATGCGGCAGCCAATACTGTCGCTATCGCCTTGCGCCACAATGCTACTCACAACCGACGGTGAGGCCGTCGTAATCGTCAATGACCACGGCAAGCTTGCTCCATTGACTTGCTGTGGCTGAGAATTGACGTCAAAATAGCTTATGTCAGCGACGGTCCCTGTCGGCCCGAAGACCTCGTAAACCACCTGCTTTTGGTTGAATGACTTGGTGTCGTGCACTTGAACGACGGCATACGACGGGCGCATTTCAGTGCCGGAGTTGCCGCGGACCCGCGACACGATGAATCCTCCACAAGCGACGACCACGAATACAACCAGCGGTATCCACACTCGCCCCAGAACTCTGACGATCCGCATTTTCTTCACCCGTTCCCCTACGGAGTGGCGCGCCCCGCTTGATAAGGCGCGAACAAGGCTGACGAGCAAACCATGTCGTGGCCGGAATCCGTCACGGTGCTGCGGCACGCCGCCTCCGGTGTCGACCTGATCGTCGCATAGGGCGTCCAAGCCGGCGGCCATACTCGTGAAGTCGCAACCACGGTGCTGGGCCCCATGGTGGTGAAGATCGACGCCGCACGGCTGTCCGGACATATGCTCCTTAATTACGGATGTTTATCCCGGATTACGGACATTTCTGCCACTGTAGCCGCAACTGGGCTACGGTGTTTGCTGTAACCCGCGGTCGGTCGTGAGGATCTTCACGAGAGGGTTCATCCAGATGACGTTTGCGCACAGGCTCCGATTCCGCGCTGGCCTTCTGAAGATCGGGGTAGACGGCCTGGCCGGAGTCGCTCGGGACCGTGCCTCCTCCTACGGCTCCACCTTGACCGGCAGGATAACTGCACCGCTCACTGACTTCGACCCGTTCTCAGCGCAGACGATGCGCGATCCGTACCCGGGATATCGTGCGCTGCTCACCGGACCGAACGTGCGGTACAACCGCAAGCGCGGGATCTGGATCGTAGCGGGCTACGACGACGTGCGGACGGCGTTGCGCGACCACGACGCGTTGTCTTCGGCGGAGAGTCAATCCCGGTATCGCGTCCATCTGCAGACGATGAACGCGGCCGACCCTCCCGACCACACTCGGCTTCGCAAATTCGTCTCTCGGGCCTTCACCCCACGGGCGATGAAAGCCTGGCAAGCGGCCATCAACGAGGTCGCCGACGAACTCGTCGACGTCATGATCGCCTGCGGCAGAACCGAATTGGTGGCTGATCTCGCAAAGCCGCTCCCGAACCGACTGATCGCCATGATGTTGGGAATACCGCAGCAAGATCACGCACGGTTCCTGGATTGGTCCGATGCGATCGTCGCAAGCGCCTTCGCGCCGTTGACCCCGCACGGAATCGCTTTGAGCGCGCGCTCAGCCCGTGCGACGGCGGCGATGCGGCGCAACCTTGACCACCTCATCACACATCGCCGGAGCCACCCCGGTGACGACCTGATCTCGATGATGACCGCTTCGGATGGCGACGATGTGATGACCGATGACGAAGTCTTCTGGAGCGCTGCCATGCTCATCGGTGCCGGCAGCGAGACGACGACGAACCTCTTGTCGGGGCTGTTCCTGACCCTGGCACAGCGCCCCGACGTGTACGCCCAGCTGCGCGAGCACCCCGAGCTGATTCCCGCCGCGATCGAGGAACAGCTGCGCCTTGTCTCACCTGTTCAAGGGTTCTACCGAACCGCCACCCACGACTGCACCATCGGTGCGAACACAATCCCTGCCGGCGCACGCGTTCTGCTCCTGTTCGCCGCGGCGAACCGCGACCCGCGCCACTACGACGACCCGGACACCTTCGACCTGGATCGCAACCCGTCCGACCACCTCGCCTTCGGCGGTGGCATCCACTACTGCCTGGGCACACCCCTGAGCCGTATGGAAGTCAGCCGGGTTCTGACACAACTGCTTTCGCGAGTCGACGCCATCCGGCTCGACGGGGAATACCGTTACCTCGCCAACCCGACGATGCGGGGGCCGGCACATCTGCCCCTCGAATTGGTGCCTACCAGACCGGGTGTGACCGGCACGACGATGAGCGTCGCCACGACGTCCGAATCCCTCGAAAACCCCTGATGCGCGCGGAGAACCACAAGGTTCTGACCATTCCTCGGTGCTCGAGAGCCCTAAAGCCGGTGCGTGCCTAGCCAGGTGTGGATTCGTTCAGCCACGGCAGCCCACCCGGGCTCGAGCATCATGTTGTGCCCCATGTTGGGGAAAAATACTGCTTCGGTGCGATATGCGTACGCCGTCGCAAGAACTTCTTTTCGCGTATGGGCGCCGTCCTCATCGGCGCCTAGGACCAGCAGCGGCGTGTTCACCCGTTTCGGGTGGGGCAAGCTGAGCACCAAGCAGTCGATGCCGACGCGCCCGCTGTCCTCTTGGAGCCGCGCCGCGTATTTCACCACGTGGGACTCGGGCGTATGTGCAGAGAAGAATCTCTCGCGTGCGAGCTGTGAAGTATTGATATAGGGCAACGCCTTGCCGGTGACTACCATCTTGGTGAAATGCCACGGGTGCTGCCTTATCCAGCGCAGGGCGGATCCGAGGTTTCCCTGCGGGGGCATGGACGTCATCAACACACCGGCAGCACAGTCGTGCGACTCCAGATACTTCTGCACGATAAGACCGCCCATCGAGTGACCGATAACCACGGGCGGGGTGGGCAGACTGTCGGCGACCACGCTGATGTCCTCGACGAAGTCGGCTACCGAACAGGCCCGAAGCGGTTTGTCAGTCGGGCTGTTGCCATGGCCGCGAAGGCTGACCGCCAGGGCACGATAACCCCTCTCGGCGAAGAAGCTTAGGAAGTTTTCATCCCAACACCATGCCGCATGCCAGGCCCCGTGGACGAAGAGCAGCGGAACAGGGTGGGATTCGCTGACACGTCCCCTGTCGATTACTTCAAGCATGTCGCACACGGTTTCTCGTGCGCCCTGGGCACCTTGCAAGCCTCCCGAGGCGAAGGTTCTTCTTAGGAGTAACCGCAAAATATCACGCACGTGAGGCGACAATCGCAGAACCAGTTCCTGGCCAATTGCGCGGCCGCGGGTGGCTTGAATCGCTACCCTTGCACCTGCACGCAACTCCGCTCTGCGCGGCGGCAGGTCCTCATGACGCCGCCACCGGATTGCGACCGTCCTTCCGAGGAGCCCTGATCCGATGAAAGCCCCGCCGACCGCTCTGGTCACGGGGGCGACGAGCGGCATCGGTGAGGCCACCGCGTACCGGCTGCAGGCCCGAGATTATGTGGTGTTCGCGGCCGGCCGCAATCCGACTGCTCTCGATACCCTGCGGTCAGGAGGTCTACAAGCCCGCGAACTCGACGTCACCGATGAGGCCGCGGTGTCCAGACTCGTCGAGGAGATCCACACCGACTACGGGGGCGTGGACGTACTCGTCAACAGTGCCGGCTTCCCGCTTCCAAGCCCGCTCGAGCAAGTGGCGTTGAGCGACGTACGAAACCTCTTCGAGACCAATGTTGTTGCGACGCTTCACCTGTCACAGGCCGTATTGCCCGGTATGCGCGCTCGTGGAGCCGGCACAATCGTCAACATCGGCAGCACCGGCGGAAGATTCACAACTCCGGGCGCAGGTGCGTACCACATCTGCAAGTACGGCGTTGAGGCTCTCTCGCTCGCTCTTCGGGCGGAAGTAGCGCAGTTCGGCGTGCGCGTCGTGTTGATCGACCCAACTGGGGTACGTACTCGGTTTGTCGAGTCCCAACTTGAAGCGACGCGGTCGTACGCCGATGACGATCCGTACGGTGAGTTCAAGCGCCGCTACGCTGAGACCACACGCGCGCTCACCGAGATACCCGGCGTGATGGTAGACGCCGACACCGTCGCCCGCGCGGTCGTCCGGGCGGTCGAGGCCAACAACCCCAAACCTCGTTATATCGTTGGGATGTCTGGAAAAGCCTCCGTGCTGGCCCGACTGCTGCTAACCGACCGGATGTGGGATCGTGTCGTGATGAGGGGCTTACGCGGCTAGCTCTTTGGCTTCTTTCGAGCGCTGAATATCGCTGCGCTGCAGAGGGTTCCAGCGTGATCGTCGAGCCCCCAGCCGTGCGCTGAGCGGCCAACGAGCTGTCGCTGGGATTGCCCCACACGGGGCCCAAGTCAACGGCCGGGCTCGCGTTGCCAACGTCCGAAAACCCTTGTTGCACCATCGCTCGAAGCCCGACTAGTTGGCAGGCGCCAACAGGCTGTTGTAGAAATTTTCGAACGGCTTGATCGGATCCAGCGTGAAAGTCGTGTTGGCTTAAGGCATCACGTCGCCATTGTCGGCTATCGCACCGAACGACTTGTTCCAGTCGCAGGCTGGGGCCGCTGGGGTCAGTAATGCCTGCTGGTCCGCAGCCAGTCCGAGTAGTTACGATGACAGCACTGCCAGGAACGGGGCATCATCATCATCGTCGTCGCCGCAGGAAAATGCATGTGCCTGGTTATCTGGCCGGCCCTCGACGCGCAACTGCCGCTGCGTTATCGATGCCACGAGGTGCTTTACGCGTCTAAAGCCGCTCTAGTGCAGCCCGACGCCAGCAGTGAATCGGCCGGCACGATCAGCCAGACCCATGGGGTTAGCCGTGCGACGGAATACCGAATGCTTGCCGAGGATGGGAAGCATGAACGTTGACAGCAAGTTGCAGGGACGGATGCCAACCTCAGCAATTCCGCAGGAAACGCACAGGTGAGCAGGGGGCGGACCTAGACTTGACGGGTGGGTAAGGCTCCCGATCGGGAGTTGCGGCTCTCGTCTCCCCTCTTCGGCTTCATGGCCGGACTGGTTGGCAGCGGGGCCGCGGTCAGCGGCACCAACAGCAACAGTCAGCTCGCTTACCTGGCCGTTTTTATCCACTGGGAGGAAATTATGAAGAAGTCACTAGCTGCCGCAGCCGCCGCCGGAACGATGCTATTGACCGCCCCCGCCGCGGGCGCGATGACCTACACGTTGGAGCCGACCGATTTCGACGGCGTGGCGGGCATCGTAGTGAACGTGACACAGCAGCAACTCGGCGGCACCCTGTGTCCATGCACCAAGATTCCCTACCCTGCTGACGGCTTGAGCATCGCGCAGGGCGTGGCAGCCTTGGCATCTGCCCCATTGAAGGCGGGTGACATTGTGCTGGGGTTCAGCCTGGGGTCGGTGGTGGCCTCCGCATACCTGAACAGCCACACTCCGCCGCCCGGTGTGAAGTTCATACTGTTAGGCGACACGTCGAACCCCAACGGGCAGCTCGCGGCGATCGGTTTGCTGCCATTATTCGGTGGGGGCATCCCGCCCAACACCCCAGACCCGGTAGCGATCATCAGCCGCCAGTATGACGGCTGGGCCGACTGGCCGAACAACATCTTCGCACCGGGCTACCTGCTGGCCGTGATAAATGCCATACAGGGCGGCAACACCATCCACAACGACTACACCGAGGCATCCCTACTCAACAACCCAGCCAACGTGACGTGGACGCAGGGCAACATCACCTATGAGCTTGTGCCCACCCAGAACCTCCCGATAAATCAGGGCTGGCGCAACATCGGCTTAGGTTTTGTAGCCGACGCACTGGACGCGATCCAAAGACCGATGATCGACGCCGCCTACACCAACCGTCCCAATCCGACCGCGGCACAGCTGGCGGCCTCCACCAGCGAGCAGGCGAAGATCCCCTCGCCCGTGCAGATTCCCGGCCCGCCCGAACCCGTTGCAATGCTCAACCCGCCGCGCACGGCGTCCGTGCTGGCGAGCAGCAGCCAGCCAAGTTCGTCGCCCGCGCCAGCCGAGGTGGCGACAAATGTCGTGACGCAGCCCGTTATCGACCCGACACCAACGTCCGAGTCACGCCCCAGCGGCGTCAACTCCTTGGCGGCCGCTTCCGAGGTTCGATCTCGGCGAGGCACCAACGCGGAAGTGACCAAGCTGGCCACCACGAAGCCAGCCGAGGCCGCGAGCCAAACGGCCGGCAAGCCAGCGCTGCATCAGAGGGACTCTCAGGATTTCGGGGTAAGTGGCTCGACGCGCCGGTCCGAGATCGGCGCCGACGGTCATGATGACCGGAACGATGAGTCCGGTGATAGCGACAGCAACTCAAAGTGATGATGCGTATGTTGCAACTCGCCGATACCGCCGACCGGGTTGCTCAAAGCCCTGGCGAAGACGATGGTATAGACCCCGCTGAAAGACGACTGGCCAGGTTGATGAATATGAGAATGGTGTAGTCGTCGGCGAGCAGCCGCGTCGCCAGGCTGACGACGGCGATCTCGGGTAGCCGCGGTCCGATCGGACCGGCCACACCTCAGGGCCGCCCAAGAGTGTCGAGCCAAGCGCGGTTGCGGTAAGTATCAAGATGTGTAACCTCCTCGACCGGTTTGCGGGTTGTTGGCCCGTAGCGCCCGCGCGGCCAGCCGAGTGGCACGATGCAGCAAGGCGTTACGGACAGAGGCAGCTTGAGGAGTCTCCGCGCAGAAGTCTGACTCCACAGCGGCAGGGTGATCAGAGACGCGCCCAAGCCCATGGCGCGCGCGGCGAGCAACAGGTTCTGCACGCTGGGATAGATCGATCCCCAGTAGCCCGACTCGGCCACATGAGGCATCCGCACGAACGGCAGTCGCCCTTCGCGGGGACCCAGTCGCAGACAGGCCACCACCAGGACCGGGATTTCGGTGAAGTGGTCGATCTGCCACTGCGCCGCACGCGCGATCCTGGCCATCGACTCGTCGTGGGCAATGGCGCGCCTCAGTACTACACCGCGTTGAATCTTCCACGCCTGGCGGTAGCGCTTGGCGAGTTTCTCCTTGATGCGGCGGTCCTTCACGACGATGAACTCCCAGTTCTGCCCGTCGTTACCGGTCGGTGCCCGCAGCGCTAACTCAATGCAGTTCAGCACCACCGCGTCATCGACCGGGTCGGGAAGAACTCGTCGCACCGCTCGCTGAGTCCTCATCGCTTCGATCAATGGCATGTCGAGACGGGCCAGCGCCTCAGCGGTGGTTGGCACAATGCCGCTGGGAGAAGCGAAGTTCGGCGTGTCAGGCATGTTCGCTGATCCATGTTGTGGTGAAGCGCTGAATTTGTGGGATGCCTTGGGCGAACTCGCGTGCGACGAAACGCTCGATCGTGCCGCCCAGCAACGGGACTTTGAATTCCACGGTCGCCGTGAATGTCAGCCGCGAGCCCTCCCCCACTGGTGCTAGCACGGCCGTACCATGGCCCGATCCTGGCGCACCGGTCACCGCGACGCTGATCTCCCCGTTTACCTGGCGCTCGTCAACCGGTCTCCAACTCTCGGTACTCCGGACGTTCAGGTCACCGCGATACAACGTGGCGAGTGTCCCGGGCAGCGCACTGCGGCGCAGATCCTCGGTGATAGTCACGGTAACCGTGCCGTCAGAGTCGACAACCAGCGAGTCCAGCCTCTTGCTGCCGCCGAAGGTAGCGATTCGGGCCAGCCAATAATCCTCATCACCGAAAGCCGAATGGACTTGTTCAACGCTGGCCGGTGATTCGAACGACACGTCGAATGAACGGGACATAGCCAAGCACACTCCTTACGTAATGCAGCTCATCGCGGCTGTCCCGATCGCTTGTCGAACAACCGATCCGCGAGGCCAGCCGCGAACTTTCGCGTCTGCTCCAGTTGCTCTGGCTGGATGTTGGTGGTCGGAATGCGGACACCCAGATACCGGTCCCGGTATTCACCTGAGCCCAGAAAACTAGTCAGCGACAATATGGACCGAAGCGGGTCGCCGGGATAGGTGAAGTGGATTCCGTCGACGTACCGACCGCCCTGCTGCTCGGCGAGCTCGCGCACCGCCGTGAAGTTCTCTTTCCAATACTGGCGACAGACGACGAATACAGCGAACGGCTTGGCGTCCAGGAGTTTTCGCGCTTCATCCGACTTCAGGAAGGAACGCATAGGCATGTTCACGGTCTGCCACCAGGTCGGTGAGCCGATGCAGATCAGGTCGTAGTCGCCGTTTCGCACTGTATCCGGGGTTCGGATATCCCCGGTGGCACCGCGCTTCTGTGCCGGCAGCACGCTGAGCATGTCGGGCCATACACGTCGCATCGGGAAGTGCGAGAACCGTTCGGCATACCGCTGATCCGTGAATTCGATCTTGGCCTGCTGCACCTCGCACCCGCGCTCGCGGAACACCTCTCCTGCGGCCTCAAGCACCCGCTGCGATTGTCCCGAATACGTGTAGTACAGCAGCAAAACCCGCGGCGGTCGTTCGTCGCGCCCTTCGTTGGCTATATCCGTCATCGCAACTCCCCTATTCGAAACTTCTGCTGTATCCATGGCCCACCGCGGATCCTGCGCACTTAGGCTCAAACACGTGACCGACAAAGTTGCCGTCGACCTCAGCGGTCCCGCGCAGACTATGCTGACGACCCTGTACTGCAAGGCGCTGGACGCTGACTTCGACCGGCCCATATTGGCCGATGGATTCGCCAAGGAAACCGTCAGACGAATCGATTACGACTGGCGCCGCCTCGGGATTGCCGACAGGTGGACGCCGCTGGTGACGGTACGCACCGCCCAGTACGACATCTGGGCGTCCCAATTCCTGGCCGTTCACCAGCATGCCACCGTGGTCCATCTGGGGTGTGGTCTGGACAGCCGCGTGTTCCGGCTGGATCCCGGCCCGAGTGTTGAATGGTACGACATCGACTATCCCGCCGTAATCGCCTTGCGCGAGAAGCTCTTTCCGACCCGCCCGAACTATCACCTGGTCGCCACTTCGGCGACCGATCCGTCGTGGCTCGACCAAATTCCTTCCGGTCAGCCAACATTGCTGTTGGCCGAGGGGATCAGCATGTACCTGACGGAGCACGAAGGCGTCGCGCTGCTGCAACACGTCGTCGACCGGTTCCCGTCCGGCGAACTGCAGATCGACTTCTACAACTGGCTCACAATCCGGTCGCAGAAAACGCACAAATTGCAGCGGCAGTCCGGTTCGACGCTCTATTGGGGCGTCAATAGTCCACAGGACATCTTGGGTCGAGTTTCCGGGGTTCGCTTGCTGACCGCTGTGACGTTCTTCGATGCGACCACCTTCAGCCGGACATCGGCTCCTTTCCGCTTGGCGGGGCGCCTGGTGCGGGCGATTCCGCCGCTGCGCAAGATGCTGCAATACCATCGCTATGCCTTCGGGCCCGTTAACTGACACCGCTTGCCGCGTGCTGCTCTGCAATGCTGCAGAGCAGCGAACGTATGGCCTCGACCGACGTTTCAGGCGCCGGCCCATGTGAGTGGTACTCGACGCTCAACTGTCCGGCGAAAATCTGCGTGAAGTAGATCTCGATTCCGGCGCTGACGGCGAAGTACAACTCGCCGTGGGTGCTGATCACTTCCACATCGGGAGGTGTCCGTACGGGAGGGACCAGACCGTTATCGGAAAGCAGGACGACATCGGGCAAGCCCGGCGCATTGCCGACGTACTGCGGGCTGAAGTGAAGTCTCGACTGCTGGATCACGCCCTCGGCGAGGTCCGACTGAAAAGTCTCTGCGATGTCGCGGGCGAGGTCGATCACACCGGTCTTGCGGTCGATGTCGGCGAGATAGGTCGCCAATCCAACGGGGTTGGTGCACCCGGTGGCGGACACTGGCGGTGAGAGGAAGTACCGCAGGTCGACTGTGTAGATCAAGGGGACCGGGATGTTCGGCGTGCCGCGAACGTGCCACTCCGCCAGCACGACAACGGCGGACAGCACCGCGGTCAAGCCGAGCCCATGTGCACGACAGAGCGCAACGATGTCGTCTGTATGGCGCTCGCTCAGCCGGCACGACACCATCGGAACACGCACGGGTGAAGGAGGTTTGACGCCGCTATCAGCTCGCCGGGATGGCGGAAGATCATAGGCGAACATCGCCGGCATGAACCGCTCGATACCCGAGCGCTTCTGCTTGTGTATGCCCCGTTCGGCGAGCACAGCCTCTATCGGTTCCGGCGCGGGCTGGACGGTGACCCGACGCATGCTTCCGGTGCAGAGCAAATCGGTGTAATAGGAAAGCAGTTCCTCGATGAGGCTGTACATGTGATGACCGTCGGCGAGGCTGTGATGGACGTAGAGGGTCGGCTGCGCCTGTCCGTCGCGGATGGTCACTCGGAGGTGGACCAGCGACTCGCTCTGGTCGAAGTGCAGAGGGGGGGCTTCGGCCGCCGGATCATCGAGCTCCACCACCTCCATTCCCGCGGGAAGAAGGTCGTCGGCGACGATCTGATGCCGCCCGTCGGAACCTCTCTCGAGGCGAGCCGTAAGGACTGGGCGTGCTTCGAGCAGCGCGTCGTAGGCAGCCGACAGCGCGTCGATATCGACCGGGCCCTTCAACTGTGCGCCAAGACCGACGAAATTGTGTGTCTCGGCGAGCATTTCCTCGCTATTCGCGAGCTTCCGAATGAGCGACGATGGAAACACTTTCACACTCCCCGGCTCTCTTACGACTCACCCGACGACAGATCCACCAGGGCCAATTCATCGCTAGCCGAGTCCATTTCATCTTCCGCGATCGCGGCGCGGGTCAATCCCATCAATGTGGTCGAGAATCCGCCCGCAAGCAAACTCGCTAACCCGGGGTCGACCCTACGGGTGTCGTACCACCAGTCCAGGTGCAGCACACCAGCAGACCGATACACCCGCAGCTCAACGGCGTGACCCAGACCGGGAATCGCCTCGCGTACCGGCAATTCCGTGTCGGTGTCGAACTGGATTGGAGCATCGTCGAACAACAGTGACGGCAGATCAGGAATCGCGCCCGCATAGGAGAAGAACACGCCCGCGGGGCGTGTGGCGCCCAGCAGCCGCGCGGTCGGCGCGTACAAGTATCGCAGCAGCCCGTACCCGATGCCGTAGTGCGGGACGGCACTCAGCATGTCGTGCACATCCTCCACCAGCTGCCTCGTGCGCATGCCGTCGGCTGTCCTACAGGTGAGGGCGACGGGATAGACGGTGCTAAACCAGCCCACTGTCCGGCGCAGGTCGATATCGGGTTTGAGGACCGATCGGCCAGGTCCGTTGAGGTCAACGGCGACGACACCGTCACCGACGGTGGCAGCGATCGTCCGGCTCAGCGCCACCAGCAGGATGTCTTCGATCGGCAACCGGAGCCGACGCCGCGCATCATCGATCTCGCTGGTTTCCGAGGCGTCCAGCGTCGACGATAGGCGCACCAAATCGGCTACTGCCGGCGGTTCCGAGACGTCCGAACCGACCCGCAAGTCCGTGGCGGCCATGGTTTCCAACCAGAAATCGAGGCTTTCCACCACCGCAGGGTGGGCGGCAAGTGCAACGCAGCGCTGCGACCACTCGGCCCACGATGTGGTGATCGGTTGCAGCGCAATCTCTTCGCCCGCGAGCCTTTGACCGAATGCCGTGAAGATATCGGCGAGCAAGATGTCGCGTGAGGCATTGTCGCCGACGACCCCGTGCGCAGTGATCGCGAGATAGCACCGCCCGCCCGGCGCGCCACGGACATAGGCGGCGGTCAGCGGTGGGCTCGTCAGGTCCTCTTCGCGGATCTGCGCTTTGCAGATGTCTAAGACCGCTTGACCTTCCTGCGGGCTTCCAATTGCGATGCCGTCCGGAAGCGACCGGGTGGCCAGCTCGGCGAAATCCTGCGGTTCACCGATGTGCTGCTCCCACAGTCCCGCGCGCTGGACGAACTGCAGCCGAAGCGCGTCGTGCTGATTGGTCACAGCCGTGAGCACCGAGCGGATGTCCTCGACCTGCACATCGGGCCGAAGTTGCAGGACCAGGGGAATACGCCAGCGTCCGCGCTCTCGGACACCGTTTTCAAGGAAGCAAACGACGTTCGGCGGAATTGGGGGACGCACAACGTCACTCGGCGACTGGCGCGCCAGCCCGCCCGCCGTATATCGGGCAACCAAGGCCTTGCCAAGCGCGGCCACGGTCGGGTGGTCGTACAGGTCCTGCGGTGTGAGGTCTAGTCCTTCATGGGAGGCGGCCATCGCTACGCTGATCGCGACCAGTGAATCCCCGCCGAGTTCGAAGAAGTTGGCGTTCCTGTCGACCGAGCCGACACCGAGACACTGCGTCCAGATCCGCTGCAACGTCACATCGATCGGCGAGCTGCCATTGGTGGCCGCCGGCGGCTGGTCAGCGGCGACGGCACCCGACGCCGTCCCGTTCGCTCCGGCGCCACCCTCCACCCACTTTGCGATGGCATTGTGCTCAACCCAATGCTGTTGGCGCTCAAATGGGTAACCCGGAAGCGAAACCAACTGCGGTCGGCGCTCACCCCGCAAGAGTGTCCAGTCGACGTCAATCCCCGCTGACCACAGCTGTCCCAGGGCCAGCAGGAAGGTGTCGCGATCACCGCGGTTCTGGGCGTGGTGGCGCATCAACCGAACGGCACGATGACCTTCCGACCACTTAGGGTGCCGTATCGCTGACGCGGTCAACGTGCCGCCCGGGCCGACCTCGACCAGGACACGCTGCGAAGCGGCAAGCAGCGCATCGAGTTCGTCGGCGAATCGAACTGTTGCGCGGACTTGGCGCGCCCACATCGCGGCGTTGGTCGCCTCAGCAGCCGACATCCAGGTACCGGTGACGTTTGAAAGCAACGGTATCTGCGGCGCACGAAGCGTCAAGCGGGACAGGAAGCCTTGGAACTCGGGAATCATTGAATCCATCAACCGCGAATGGAACGCATGCGAGGTGCGGACCCGACGCGCCACCATACCCGCTTTGCCAAGACGGTCAGTGAATGCGCCAATGTCCTCCTCGGATCCGGCGACCACGCAGCCGCCCGGATCGTTTACGGTGGCCAAATCGACTTCTGCCGAGAGGTATTCGGCGATGGCATCCGGGCTCAGGGCCACGGCGACCATGACCCCACGAGGGGCGGCGTGCATCAGGCGGGCACGCATCGACACCGTCTTGACGGCCGTCGAAAGGTCAAAGACACCTGCAATCGTGGCTGCAACATACTCGCCGATGCTGTGCCCGGCCAGCGCTGCCGGGCGAACACCGTAGGTCTCGATCAATTTGGCCAGCGCGTATTCCACCGTGAACAGTGCGGGTTGGGTCCGGTCAGTGCGCTCCAAATTCTTTGCGGTTCCGTCGAATATCTCCGCACGCAGGTTGATATCCAACTCCTCACCAAACCCTGCGGCGCACTGGTCGAAGTGCTCTGCGAATACCGGCTCCGACTCATAGAGACCACGCGCCATACCGATGTGCTGAGCGCCTTGACCTGGAAACAGGAAGGCTACGCGTTCCGGATTCTCAGTGCTTGCAACGGATTCACCGACAAACACGTTGTCGTGCTCGGGCGCCCCCAGCACCGCTGCCGCATCCTGTCGGTCGGCGACGACTGCCGCCATGCGGATGTTCTCTTGACGACGGCGGGCGAGGGTATAGGCGACATCGGGCAAGCAGAGTTCATCTGTGCCGGCCAATTCGGAGGCCAGGGCGGAACGTGACTGCTGAAGCGCCTCGGTGGATCGCGCGGACAACAACAGCACCTGCGGACCGGCTTCGGGAGCAGGTGCCGTAACCGACGGCGCTTCCTCGAGGACGACATGCGCGTTGGTGCCACCCACACCGAACGAGCTGACCCCCGCACGCCGAATGCCGTCCCATTCCCACGGGCCGTACTCGTTGCGCACGATGAAAGGCCCTCGGTCCAGGTGCAGTTCAGGATTGGGACTGGTGTAGTGCAGCGTTGCCGGAAGTGCCCGGCGCTTGAGGCAGAGAATCGCCTTGATCAAACCCGCCATTCCGGCGGCTGACTCCAGATGACCGATGTTGGACTTGACGGAACCGACGAAGCATGGACCAGGCCTGGTCGTCGTGGAAACACCGAATGCGCGTCGCAGACCCTCAATTTCAATCGGATCGCCAAGCGGCGTGCCGGTGCCATGTGTTTCGACATAGCTGACGGTGGAGGCGTCGATTTCCGCCACCGCGTGCGCCTCGGCGATGACATCGGCTTGACCGGCCGCGTTCGGCGCGGCGTACGTCATCTTCGTCGATCCGTCGTTGTTCACCGCCGACCCTCGGATCACGGCGTGGATGCGATCTCCATCGTCAACCGCGGCCGCCAACGGCTTGAGAACCACCGCGGCGACTCCGCTACTGAAAATGGTGCCATCCGAGCGCACGTCGAACGGTCGGCAGTGGCCGGTCGGCGACACCATCGAACCGGGCTCGTGCCAGTATCCGACGCGGTGCGGAATTCGAAGCGACGCCCCGCCGGCGAGCGCCATGTCGCATTCACCGTTCAATACGCTCTGGCACGCCAAATGAAGTGCGACCAACGACGACGAGCACGCCGTCTGCACCGACAGGGCGGGGCCTCGAAGGTTGAACTGATGCGCCACCCGTGTGGCCAAATAGTCCTTGTCGTTCTGCAACGAGAGGTTGACCATCTCGAACGTGACTCCCTGCCCGATGATCACGTTCGGATCATGGTGCGACATGAGGTTGTGCAGCAGATAGCCACTGGTCGTGCTGGTACCAAACACGCCTACTGAACCGTCGACGTGCAGTGGGTCGCGGCCAGCGTCTTCCAGCGCATGCCACGCACACTGCAAGAACAGCCGATGTTGAGGATCCGTCATCCGGGCAGCGTGTGGAGTGAAGCCGAAGAAATCAGCGTCGAACTCGTCTATTCCATCCAGCAGCGCCGCACGCCGCACGTAGGCGTGATTCGCGAGGGCCTTCTCGCTAATGCCGGCGGCAAGAAGGTCCTCCGCTGAGAGAGTGACGATCGATTCCTCAGCGCGCCGCAGATTGTCCCAAAAGGCCGACACAGAGTTAGCGCCCGGAAACCTTCCGGCCATCCCGATGACCGCAATCGCGTTAGGCGGCAGTTCGCTGTTGCTGGTCACGCTCGGTCTCCTACCTTTCGCCGCGCCGCGGCCCGTTGCCGCGCTGCCGCGCGGCGCCGGGCGCGATCTCGAACTTCGTTGGCGCTCTCGGACTTGTCCTGCCCGTTGAGGCCTAGTTGACCGACAAGGTCGGTCGCGAGGTCGGCAAGTGATGCGCCCTGCAACAACAGGGCCACTGGCGGTTCCACACCGAAGTCGCCGCGAACGGTGTTCCGAATTCGCACGGCCATCAGGGAATCCATTCCCAGTTTGGTCAATGGCTGGTCGGTGTCGATGGTGCTGTCTTTGGGGTAGCCCATGATCGCCAGAATGCGACCACCCAGGCGTGCGGTGACGACCCGGCTGGCGTTGACGGCATCCATCGCGCGAAGCGCATCTGGGCCCGGCCAGTCGTCGTCGCTTTCGATGTCCAGTTCCCCGGCGAGGGTACTGAAATACCCGAATTGCTGAAGCTCCGGGAATGCGGCCGCAGCGCGATCCAGCCGCAGCCGTGCGACACCCACCCGGACGAAATCGCGCGCGAGCACCGACTCCAGGGCCTCGATGCCCTCGGCCGGAGCGATGGGATCCAGAGCGCTGAAAGTCAACGACCGAGCGACGCCGATATCGGACCACTGTCCCCAATTTATCGTCGTGGCAGGCAAACCCGACGCGCGTCGCCATGCCACCAAACCGTCGAGCCATGCACTCGCGGCAGCGTACGCACCCTGTCCGGGCGACCCCAGCAGCGACGACGTCGAAGAAAACCCCACCCACCAATCGAGCTCTCGGTCAGCTGTTGCGACGTGGAGCCGCCAGGCGCCGACAGCCTTGGGCGCCCAGACCCGTTCCAGGCTCTCCTTGCTGAGCGCAACAACGATCTGATCGTCGATCACGGCGGCACCGTGCACCGCTCCCCGTAAGGTCAGCCCGGTCTCTTCGGCGGCGCTCACGAGCCGCTCGGCCATTCCGGCTGCGGAGATGTCGCCGGGCACGACGGCAATTTGGGCGCGTTTCTCCAGCTCCGCAATCACCGGCCGCTGCTCATCGGAGGGCTCCGATCGCCCGTTGAGAACGATTCGCCCAGCGCCGTTGTCGACGAGCCAACGCGCGACGACCAGACCGATACCGCCAAGACCGCCGGTGACTACGTACGCGCCATCGCGCCGGACAACCGGGTCGTGTCTAGGTGCATCGAGCGTCGCACGGGAAAGCCGTTCGACATATCGACGCTGGCCGCGCCAAGCGATGATGTCATCGGTGCTTGTGAACCCCAACTCGGCGATCAACGATGCCAGGGCGTCGTCGGCGGTATCGAGATCCACCAAAGTGGCTCGCAGGTCCGGATGTTCGTAGGAAAGAACACGAATCAGTCCTTTGAGGGCGCACGTCGACGGGTCGCCCGGCTCGTCGCCGTGCACTGCCAGGCCGTTGCGGCTGACCAGCCACAGCCGCGGCGCCTTCCCGTGCCAGCCGCCGACCAGCGCCCGCACTGTTGCCGAGATGGCCCAGGCCAAATCGCGGCCTCGCGCCGGCGCCCCGTCGGAGTCAGCACCATCGAAGCAGTGTTGCCCGGCAAAGACGATCACTCCGACCGGCGGAAGCTCCGGGTACGCCGCAGTTTTCGCAAACGCCTCCAATACCGCGGACTCATTCGAAAGCTCAGCGCTGATCACTCGTCGAGTCGGCGAGTCGCACCGTGTGACGAAACCGTTTGCAATCTCTTCGGTTTCGGCACCATCAGTCAACACCAACCAGCTGCCGTCAGGCGCAGGGCCGGTTTCCGTTGGAGTCTGAACCCAGCTGGTGTCGAATATCTTCTGCGTCAGCGGCAACGGCACCGTGCGGCGTAGCACGCGTTTCAGATAGATGCCCGTGAGCTCGACGGTCGGCGTTCCCGTGTCGTCCATCAGGGTGACGCGGCCCAGGATGCCGTCATCACCGGCATTTACCAGGTCTGTGTGACATCGGGCGCGCCGGCCGACATCGCCAAACAACCGGATGGTCTCGAACGACACCGGCAGATACGTGGCCTCGCTCGACTCCGCCAACGACTCGGGGGGCAAGGCCGCGGCCAAAGACTGCAGTGCGGCATCGAGCATGACCGGATGGATACGGTAATGGCGGTGCGGGGCGGCCTCGTCGGGCAGGACAATCTCGGTCTCGGATGACCCGTCGGGTTTACGAACGATCCGAGTCAGGGCGGCAAACGCCTGCCCGTGATGTAAACCCGTGCGGCGCAACGCGGTATAAAGGTCGCTCGGTGATAGGACGGTGCCCGCCTCGGTCGAACTCGTCCGCTCAGCCGGCGATGAGCCGCTTGCGCGAACAGCAGGAGGCAGCGCTGCGGTCCGTGCCGCCTCGACTCGGGCGACCGCATGCCGAGACCAATTGCCGTTGGCCGAGCGGGAATGTATCTCCACACGAATGTCGTCAGCGGAGTTCTCGCTGCCGCGCAGCAGCTGGGTCGTCACCTCCGTCCGGTCGTCCAGCCGAAGCATCTGTTCGACCTCGAGTCGATTCACGGACAGGGCCTGACCAGGCAAACCAAGGGCCTCGCTTGCCGCAGCCAATGCCATCTCGGCGAAACCCGTTGCGGGCATACAAGGCTGGCCATGCACCTTGTGATCAGCCAGCCAGGGAATGAATTCAGTTCCGACATCTGCCTGCCAGACATGATCACGGCCGGACGGCATTTCAACGTGCATACCCAGTAACGGATGAGCACTCGCCGGCTGTCGGTTCGCGGATGACGGCGCGGCCCAGTACCTCGAATGCAGCCACGGTGTCGGTGGAATATCCACGAACCTATTTGCGCTGTCGGCAGTTTGGGCCATCGCGGCTGACGGCGGCCGAACCGTGGCCAAGTAGGTGTGGAAGGTAAGCGTTTCGGGGTTGTCACGGTTCAACGTCGCCGCTACCTGGACATCTCCGCGGGGACTGGCCGGCTCTACGTTCCCGTTGATGGCATGGGTGAGCAGTGGATGCGGGCTGACCTCGATGAAAGTGGCATGACCTTCCGCGGCAGTCGACACGGCGTGGCTGAACCGGACTGGGTTGCGCAAATTGGCCACCCAATAGCCCGCATCGAATGCCGGTGCCGCGCCGTTGGTTTGGCCGACGGTGCTGATTAGGCGGATCTTCGGCGCAACCGGCGCCAAATCCGCTAGTGCGCTTCGTAATTCGGACAAGATCGGATCAACGGTGGGATGGTGCGATGCCACGTCGACCTCGATGCGTCGCGCCAACCTGCCCTGTGCGTCGACGACTGCAATCACCGCATCGATCTGCTCGGGAGGCCCGGCGATCACCGTCTGCTGCGGCGCGGCATATACCGCAACCGTGATGTCCGGGTGCTCGCCAATCAGCGCCTCGGTGGCTTCGGCGTCCAGTTCCAGCAGCGCCATCGCGCCCTGCCCGGACAACCGCGACATGAGCCGCGACCTGGTCGAGATGACCTTCAGCCCGTCGGCCGCGCTCAGCGCCCCGGCCACGACCGCCGCGGTCACCTCCCCCATCGAATGCCCAATCACGGCATCGGGTTCCACGCCATATGCGCGCCACAATGCCGTCAACGCCAACTGCATCCCCACCAGCACCGGCTGGATCCGGTCGATACCAACCAATGCTTCACCGGATTGCAGCACCTTCCGCAGCGAGAACCCGGCCTGCTCCACGAACACCGGCTCCAGCTCGGTCACCGCCGCTGCGAATGCCGGCTCATCGGCCAACAACTCCTGGCCCATGCCGGCCCACTGCGAACCCTGACCGGAATACAGGAACACCGTGCCCGACCCAGACACGCTCTGATGCGGCGCCACCACCCCCGGCGCCGGGCGACCCTCGGCGAGCGCCTGCAACCCGGCCACCGCCTGCTTGCGATCACCCGCGCACACCGTGGCGAATCTGGCATGCCGCGGACGGTGATGATTGAGCGTGTGCGCCACGTCGCCTAGCGGCACCGCGGCGCCGGCGTCCTCAATCCAGTCTGCCAATACCGTCGCACACGACGCGATCCGCTCGTCCGTCTTACCCGAGACCACCAGAGTGGTGATCGCCGACCGCGGGCTCTCCACCGGCGCCGGATCAGGCCCCTGCTCAAGCACTACATGCGCGTTCGTCCCCCCAATTCCGAACGACGACACCGCGGCTCGCCGGGGACCTTCACAAGCGGGCCAGGGTACGAGGTCGGTGGGAACAAAGAGCCGCGTTGGTGACGGGTCGATTGCCGGATTCCATTGCGAAAAGTGGAGATTCAGCGGAATCTGCCCCCGCTGCACGGCCAGGGCGGCCTTGATGAATCCGGCAATCCCGGCGGCGGCTTCCAAATGGCCGATGTTAGTTTTCACGGCCCCGAGCGCGCATGGAGCATCACCGCGCCCATAGGTGTCCGCCAACGCTTCGAACTCGATCGGATCACCTAGAGCTGTGCCGGTACCATGCGCCTCAATGAAATTCACCGAGCTCCCCGTTACATCGGCGCTGCGCAACGCCCGGGTGATCACGTCACGCTGCGCGAGCGAATTCGGTGCGGTCAGACCGTTGGAGCGGCCATCTTGATTGACCGCAGAGCCCCGTACAACCGCTAATACCCGGTCCCCGTCACGTATCGCGTCGGTCAGGCGCTTGAGCACCACGACCCCGGCACCCTCCCCCCGCACGAACCCGTCCGCCCCAGCGTCAAAGCTGTGACACCGCCCTCGCGGCGACAACATTCCCCACTTGGACATCGCGATCTGAGTTTCCGGACGCAGTATGAGACTGACTCCCCCCGCCAGGGCCAGATCGCTCTCGCGCAGCCGCAGGCTCTGGCAGGCCAGATGAACCGTGACCAACGACGACGAACATGCCGAATCCACCGCTATCGCCGGACCACGCAGCCCCAATAGATACGCGATGCGCCCGACTGCCACGGCGTGAGCGTTACCCGTCGCGGAGTAGGCATCGATGCTGTCCGGATTAGCCGCTGAAATACCTTGGTACTCGGTGTAATACACACCCATCATCACCGCGGCGCGGAATCCGGCGAGTTGATCCGGCACGATCCCGGCATGCTCCAATGCCTCCCAGGCTACCTCCAACATCACCCGCTGCTGCGGGTCCATGGCTTCGGCCTCACGCGGGGAAATCCCGAAGTAATCAGCGTCGAAACCGGCCACGTCGGGCAGGAAACCGCCCCACTTCGACGACATCCGGCCGGGCGCGAAGATGTCCGGATCATAGAACTCGTCGGCATTCCAGCGGTCCGGCGGGATTTCACTGATCCCATCCACGCCGTTAGCCAGGAACGTCCAATACGCCTCCGGACCTACCACCCCACCGGGGAAGCGGCAGCCGATTCCGACCACCGCCACCGGTTCCGCGGCCGCGATACGGGAGGCCTTGTCGAACTGCTCGGTCAACGCGCCCCGCTGGTCGGCGGTCATGGCCGAAACTCTGCTGAAGATCGTTCTCATCAGAAACCGCTCTCAGTACTGGCCGAAGCCGATTCCACACTGTCGAACAACTCATCCAGCACGCTGCTCGACGAGTCGAGTGTCAGATCGGCGCCTTCTTCATCCCGGTCTTCCTGTGGCACTTGTTGTGGTGCAATCATTTCCGCCAAGTAGACCGCCAACGACGAGATGGTGGGGTGGTTCCACAACATCGTCGCGGACAAGTCGATACCCACTAGCTGCTGCGTCTCTTTTAGAACCGTCATCGCCATCATCGAGTCGAGTCCCAATTCGGGGAACGGTTGATCCATGTTGACCGCTGATGCCGACGTGCGAAGTTCGCGGGCCAGGATGGCTCGGAGCCTGGTCGCAAGTTCGCTGGGCCGGTCATCGGCGGGTATCTGAGACCAATCCCGAACGGGTGCTACTGCTCCACCCCGATCGTCACCGGTCGATCGGTTGTCTACGTTCGATGTTTCGAATTCCTCGACCACCCTTTCGAAGTACCCCAGTTCGCGGAACTCTGGGATCGCGGCGATGGCGCGATCAAGACGCATCCGTCCGACACCCACCCGAGCGAAGTCGCCACCCACCAGCGACTCCAGCGCTTCAACGCCTTCGCTAGGAGTGATCGGGTCTAGCACGCTGTACGTCAACGAGCGGCTCATCCCGACGTCCGACCATTGACCCCAGCCGATCGCGGTTGCGGGTAGGCCCGATGCGCGTCGCCACGCCACCAGTGCGTCGAGCCACGCGTTGGCGGTGGTATACGCCAGTTGACCAGGCAGACCCAACAGCGAAGCCATGGAAGAGAAGACAACCCACCAGTCGAGCTGTCGGGTGGCCGTGGCTGCGTGAAGCCGCAACGCGCCGGCCACCTTGGGTGCCCACACCCGTTCCATGCCTTCCCGGGTGAGGGCGGCCACGATGCCGTCGGCGGTCACGCCCGCCGCGTGCACCACCCCCCGCAATGGCCGCCCAGTCTCCTCGGCCGCCGCCACGAGCCGCTCCGCTACTCCCGCTGAAGCGATATCGCCGGACACAAAGACGATTTCGGTACTGGCGGCAAGGTCGGCAAGATCCCGTTGCTGACCATTGGAAGGATCGGTTCGACCGTTGAGTATTAGCCGCCCCGCGCCCCGTTCAACGAGCCATCGCACGACGACCATGCCCAAACCGCCCAGGCCCCCGGTAATGATGTATGAACCATCCGAGCGGACAACCGCATCACGATCGCCTGCACCGAGCTTTGCACGCGAGAGCCGTTCAACATATCGGCGTCCCTTCCGCAACGCGACCACATCATCGCTCGGCGGCGACTCCAGTTCACCGATAAACACCGCGGCGACGTCGTCCGCGGAGTCGAGATCGACGAGAGTGGCGCCGAGATCGGGCTCGCCGGCGAGTACACGAGCCGCTTCGCCGGGGAACCGCCAGTTACGGATGAGTCCTTTGAGTGCACCGATCGCTGGATCGCCTGACTCACCAGCGTGAACCGAAAGACCGTTACGGGTCACCAACCACAGCCGCGGCGACTGCCCGTGCCAGCTGTCGACAGCAGCGCGACCCGCGCCCGAGATTGCCCAGATCAACTCGCGCTCGCGCTGCAGCGCGCCGTCTGCGTCCGTGCCATCGAACGAACGCTGTCCGACGAATACGACAAGGCCTGCGGGTGAAAGCTCCGGATCGGCCGCAGTTTTCGCGACGGCCTCTAGTACTGCCGACTCGTCCGACAACTCTTCGCTGATCACTCGCCGGGTCGGTGAGCTGAACCGGGCAGCGAACTCCGCCACGAGGGCCCTTGTCTCGGCGTCGTCGTCCGCCAAAAGCAGCCAGCTTCCAGCATATGCACCCGATATCCCCCGGCCAGATTCACGCGGCGTCGAACTTTCCACCCATGCGGTGTCAAAGATCTTCTGTTCTAGCGGCAACGACACCATGCCGGGGTCTATCTGCCGCAGGCAGACGCCGGTGATTTCGGCGGTCGGAGTCCCCAAGTCGTCCATGAGGATGACCCGGCCGAGATGGCCAGCACCCTCCTGCTCGAGGCTCACCAGCTCGGTGCGGCAACGGGCACGCCGCCCGACTTGCCCGAACACCCGGATGGTCGCCAAAGAGACTGGCAGATATGGGGCCTCGGCGGGATCTTCCAGCAATTGGGCCGGCACTGTGGCAGCGAGGCTGCGCAGCGCCGCATCTAGCAGCAGTGGATGAATGCAATAGCGCGGATGGTCGGAAGCGCCGTCAGGCAGCACAATTTCGGTTTCTGAATTATCAATCCCCGCCTCGACAAGCGCCTCGGGCTGCCCACGCGTCACGGTGATACTGGCCACCGCATACCGACGCCAGTTCCCGCCGGCCGAACTGGCATGGATCTCAACGGCAATCCCGTTGTCGCTTTGGGCAAGCTGTGTCGTGACTCGCGTCCGGCGATCCAGGGCAAGCGGCTGCTCGACCTTGAGCTCGTTCACCTGTATGACCTCAAGATGCAGACCGAGAGCCTCGTGGCCGGCAGCCAACACCATCTCGGCAAAACTCGCCGCCGACATTACGGCCTGTCCATGCACCTTGTTATCGAGCAGCCACGGCAGCATCTCGGTTCCGATATCGGCCTGCCACACATGGTCGCGGCCCGACGGCATCTCAACGTGCACCCCAAGCAACGGGTGAGTATCGGGCAATCTCTGCGCGGGAGACCTACTCGGGACCCAATATCTCGAATGCAGCCACGGCGACGGGGGAATATCCGCGAACCGGCCCCCGCCGGCATTGGGGCCCGTGATATCCAGTGCGGCGAGCTGCGCATGGAAGACCAGAGTTTCGTCTTCAACTCGCTTCAAGGCGGAGGTGACGATGAAGCGGCTGGTCGATGGCGTCGACTGAAGCGTGTCGCCGATAGCGTAGGTGAGCAGCGGGTGGGGGCTGATTTCCACGAAGGTTGCGTGGTCGGCAGCGGCGGCGGCCACGGCAGCGTTGAACCGCACCGGGTTACGCAGGTTGAACACCCAGTAGTCAGCATCGAATCGCGGCGCCTCGCTGCCTGCATGGTCGGTCGTGCTGATCAGCGGGATCTTCGGCGCAACTGGCGCCAAACCCACAAGCGCACTGCGCAATTCAGGCAATATCGGGTCAATCGTGGGATGGTGCGATGCGACGTCGACCTCGATGCGTCGCGCCAACCGACCTTGTGCGTCGACCACCGCGATCACCGCATCGACCTGCTCGGGCGGCCCCGCGATCACAGTCTGACTCGGTGAGGCATACACCGCCACCGTGACATCGGGGTGGTCGGCGATCAACTTTTCGGCAGCCGGCGCGTCCAGTTCCAGCAGCGCCATCGCGCCCTGTCCTGCCAGTCGCGACATCAGCCGCGACCGGGTGGCGATCACCTTCAGCCCGTCGGCCACGGTGAGTGCCCCGGCGACCACCGCCGCGGTGACCTCTCCCATCGAATGCCCGATCACCGCATCGGGTTCCACGCCGTAGGAGCGCCACAATTGGGTCAGGGCCAACTGCATCCCGACCAGCACCGGCTGGATTCGCTCGATACCGCTTACCTGCTCGCCGTTGGTGAGCACCTGCTGCAGCGAAAAACCCACCTGTTCAACGAAAATCGGCTCCAACTCGTCAACCGCAGTGGCGAA
>NZ_DATENY010000100.1:0-40208 GCF_035274705.1 Mycobacterium sp.
GCGTCGCGCTGTCGGCGCCGACCGTGGCACCGACCAACTCGCGGGCTTCTGTTTTGCGACCGCGGCTGTACGCCAGCTCGACGGCGAGCAGCAGCAGCGCGGCCACCAGCACGACCACCGACGACGTAAAGGCCCAGTCCGAGTAGCGGGCCAGCCCGATGTCGATGTGCTCGGTGTTCATGCGCGATTCGCCTTCGCTTCTCGCTCGGTGTTCATACGCGATGTGCCTCCGCTTCTCGCTGGACGTCGACGTCGATCAGACGCTGCGTCAACCGTTCGAACTCGTCGCCCCACCCAGAGTTGTCGGTGCGCGCCAAGCCGCCCAGCTCGACGTTTACCGTACCTGGACCTGCGGGTGTCAGCCGAACCCAGACCCGGCGGCGCCGCACCACGAGCGACACCAGCAGCCCGCCCATCATCGTCAAGGCGAACACGAGCACCCATACCTGTGCCGGATCGTGAGAGACCTGCAGGTTGATGAACGGCACCGCGCCGTCGAAGCGAACGATGGTGCCGTCGTCGAGGCGGGTCTGCTCGCCGGCGCGCAGGTTGACTCGAGCCTTCTTCGTCAGCCGGCCCTGACCGATGAGCTTGGGGTCGAGGGCGAACAGGGACTGCGGAGCGCCGGTGTCCAGGCCGGTGTCGCCCTTGTAGATGTCGACTGCGACGGCGGGGTTGTTCAGGGCGGGGAAGTTCGACGACAGCAGCGTCCCCTCGAGCAGCTCGGTCGGCGCGAAGAGTCCCTGGATCGCGACCTGGTTTTTGCGGCGTTCACCGGCATCGGGATACGTGCCGCCGGGCGGGTCGAACCGCATCGCGCCGGACGACAGGAGCGTGATCTGGTTCTCGGGCCGCCATTGCAGCGTCTGGGTCCGCGTCTGGCCGTCGGGGAAAGTGACGCTGAATGCCGGGGCGTATCCGTGCCCCTGCAGGTACACGCGGTCTCCGCCGATGCGCAGCGGTTCGTTGACCTTGAGCCGGTAGGGCCGCCAGGTGTCGGTGTTGAGGTCGGCACCGGCCTGGTAGTCGATGTCGGCCGCGAAAGACGTGGCCTGACCTGTTGGCAGGTAGTGAGCTTGAAAGTCGTTGACACGCATGCAGATCGGATTGAGAGATGTGCCGTCGACGGTGTTGCCGGCCCGGAACGAGTCGAACGCCGCAGGCGACGCCGAGCAGAAACCTGGACCGCCGTCGGCGATGACGATGACATTGCCCTCGTAGCCGAAGAGCTTGCCTGCGGCCACGGCGATGAGTAGGCCGAGCAATGAGAAGTGGAAGACGATGTTGCCGAATTCGCGCAAATAGCCTTTTTCAGCAGAGATTTCGACGACGTCCCCGTCCTTGCGGGTGACCCGACGCCAGCCGCGCAGGTGTGTGGACATCGCCGCGGCGACGGTGTCGGCGTCTCCCGACGCCGTCGCCTCATGGTGTTTCGGTAGCCGGCTCAGGTTGCGCGGCGCGGCAACCGGCGTGGCGCGCAGGCTGCGGGCGTGCTCGAAAAGGCGCGGCGTCAGACAGCCCACCAATGAGATGAACAGCAAGGCGTAGATCGACGTGAACCAGAAGCTGGAGAAAACACCGAAGGCCTGCAGTCGGTCCAGCCATGGCCCGATCGTCGGATGCTCGGCGATGTACTGCTCGACCTTCGACGCGTTGAGGTTGCGCTGCGGCAGCAGGGCGCCCGGAATCGCGGCGAGTGCGAGCAGGAACAGCAGCACCAGCGCGGTGCCCATCGAGGTCAGGGTCCGCCAGGTGTTGCGGATAAGCGCGAGCAGACGGAAAACTGCCCTATTTCGCCGGTTTTTGGGCAGTTTTACGTCTGCTCGCGGGGAAGAGTTCGTCATATCGGCAACGTCACATCGCTGACGAATGCGTCACGTACCCACGACACGAAGCCGTCCCACAGCCCGGTGACCAGCGCGGCGCCGACCACGATCAGCAGCACGCCGCCGAAGATCTGGATGGCGCGGGTGTGCCGGCGCAGCCAGCCGAGGCCGCGCACCGCCCACGCCGACCCAAAGGCCAACAACACGAACGGTATTCCCAGTCCGAGGCAGTAGGCGACGACGAGCACTACCCCGCGGGCCACGTTTGCACCGTCGGTCGCCGACGCCACGGCGATCACACCGGTCAGCGTCGGGCCGAGGCACGGCGTCCAGCCGAGGCCGAAGACCGCGCCGAGCAACGGGGCGCCGCCGATCGTCGTGATCTGGCGCGGAGTGAATCTGGCTTCCCGCTGCAGCGCCGGAATGAAGCCGACGAACACCAGTCCCATCACGATGGTGAGCACCCCGCCGATGCGTTGCAGCAGAAGCTGATTGGTGATCAGCGATGTGGTCATCCCCAGAACCGCGACGGTGCCGAGCACGAATACCGCGGTGAAACCCGCCACGAAGAGAAGCGCAGCGCCCGCGACACGTAGCCGCGCTGTTCGCACGGCGAGGCGCCCTGGCTGCTCTTCTACTCCGACGACAGCGGCCAGATACGACAAGTAACCGGGCACCAACGGCACCACGCACGGCGATGCAAACGAAACCAGCCCAGCCAACGCCGATATACACAGCGCCAGCAGCAGCGGCCCACTGGCGATCAGCTCGCCGACATGGTCGAGCGTCATTTCTCGGCCGCCAGACGCTGTACCACGGGCTGCAGATCGTCGGCGAGAAGTTCACGCAGGAACACCGCGGCGACCCGGTGCTGGCGGTCCAGCACGACGGTCGACGGGATCACGGTGGTCGGGTATTTGCCGCCGAACGCGATCATGGTGCGCATCGGAGGGTCATAGATCGACGGGAACATGACCTTGCGATCGATGATGAAATCGCGTGCGGCGTCGCGGTTGTTGTCACGTACGTCGATGCCGAGGAACGCCACGCCCTGCGCGCGGGTGGCGTCGTACACCTTCTGCAGCTGGGTGATCTCGGTGCGGCACGGTCCGCACCACTGCCCCCACACGTTGATCACCACGACCTTGCCTGCGAAGTCGTCGAGGGAGATCGTCTTGGCGGGATCCATCAGTTCAGAACCGGCCAAAGCGCCTGGGCGGCCACGACTTTCGGGAGGGTCGTAGAAGATGTCGGTCTTACCGCCGGGCGCGACGAATTCGAAGGTGCCGCCCTGGGCGACCGCGTCGTGGCCGGTGGAGCATCCGGTGAGCGCGGCCACCACCACGCTCACGAAGATGACCGCCCACCGCTTCACAGCTGTCCCGCAGGCTCCGAATATCCCCAGCCCACCAGCTTGTCGCCGTCGAACTGGAACGAGGTCAGTGACGCCAGGTTGCACATGCGGTTGGTCGGGATGTGCGCCAGCCGAGAGCGCGTCATCGCCCTGCGCAACGTCTCGACCGGCAGTTGGTGGCTCACACACGCCGCCTCATGACCGGCCGCCTTGATGCGGGCCCGATGGAGTGCTTCGGTCATCCTCGCTGCGATCTCGGTGTAGGGCTCGCCCCACGACGGCTTGAACGGATTTCGCAGCAGCCGCCAGTTGCGTGGATCGCGCAGCGCGCCGTCGCCCGGCGATACCCGTTGACCCTCGAAGACATTCCACGACTCGATCAGCTCCGGGTCGGTGTCGACCAGCAAGCCGTGGCGTTCGGCGATCGGCGCAGCTGTCTCCTGGGCGCGCTCGAGCGGGGAGGCGACGACGTAGACGATGTCGTTGTCGGCCAGCCAATCCGCAACGGCCTGCGCCTGCGCGCGGCCACGGTCGGACAGGTGATAGTCAGGCAGCCGGCCGTAGAGGAGCTTCTCCGGGTTGTACACCTCACCGTGGCGCATGACGTGCACCGTCGTTCGTTCGCTCATGCCGGCTTCGTCGCTTCGGCTGCGGCGCGCGCGGCGCCGGGTAGGGCGTCGGCGATGCGCTCGAATGCGTCGTCATCCAAAGCCGTTGAGACGAACCATGCTTCGAACGCGCTCGGCGGCGGGTAGACCCCCGCGTCGAGCAGGCCGTGGAAGAACGCCGGGAAACGCCACGTCTCGCTGGCTCGGGCCGCCGCGAAGTCGGTCACCGGTTCGTCGCAGAAGAACACGCTGAGCATGTTGCCGGCCCGTGGAATCTGATGCGCCACACCGGCATCCGTCAGCGCCTGGTGAAGCAGACCCGCCAGCCGGTCAGCGTTGGCGTCAAGCGCGGCATAGGCGGCGTCGTCCGCGGCCCTCAAAGTGGCGAGTCCGGCCGCCATCGCGACCGGATTGCCCGACAGCGTGCCGGCCTGATACACCGGGCCGAGCGGAGCGAGCCGCTCCATCACCTCGACGCGACCGCCGAACGCCGCGGCGGGTAGGCCACCGCTCATCACCTTGCCGAAGGTGAACAGGTCGGCATCGACGGGATCGATGCCGTACCAACCGGATCGGCTCACCCGGAAGCCTGTCATCACCTCGTCGACGATCAGCAGCGCGCCATGGTCGGCAGTGATGGCTCGCAGCGCGGCGTTGTATCCGGGCAGCGGCGGAACGGTGCCCATGTTGCCGGGGCTGGCCTCGGTGATCACGCAGGCGATCTCGTCGCCGAACTGGCCGAATACCTCTTCGACTGCGGCGATGTTGTTGTACGGCAACACGATCGTGTCCGCCGTTGCCGCACCGGTGACGCCGGGAGAGGACGGCAGGCCAAGTGTTGCGACGCCGGAGCCTGCGTCGGCCAGCAATGCATCGCTGTGGCCGTGGTAGCAGCCCGAGAACTTGATGATCTTGGCGCGTCCGGTGTAGCCGCGGGCCAGCCGGATCGCACTCATGGTGGCCTCGGTGCCGGAGTTCACCAGACGCAGCCGTTCGACCGGCGCGACGCGGCCGATGATCTCGGAGGCCAGCTCGGTCTCCGACGGCGTGGGCGCGCCGAACGACAGGCCGTCGGCCGCGACCCGTTGCACGGCGTCGACGACCGCCGGGTGGGCGTGGCCGAGGATCATCGGTCCCCACGAACAGACCAGGTCGACGTAGCGGTTGTCGTCGGCGTCCGTCAGCCAGCAGCCTTTCGCCGACGTGATGAACCGGGGAGTGCCGCCCACCGAGGTGAAGGCCCGCACCGGGGAGTTCACGCCGCCGGGGATGACGGCGCACGCGTCGGCGAAGAGCGCAGCGGAGGCCGCCTTCGACAACGGGGTGCTGGACATGGCCACCAGTGTCCCAGCCCGGCTCCGGGCGCCAACTACAGGGTGTAGTGCTCAGGCCTTCGGTGTGACGACGAACACCGGGTGGTCAGCCTCACGGGGCAGCTTTTGGAAGTAGCCCTCGACCGCGCGGCCCGCCTTCTCGCGGTACGCGGTGAGGACCGCCTGCCGGTCCTGCTCGGGGATTTCCCGCGCGACATAGTCGGTGGAGCCGATCGTCGCGTTCGGGTCGGCACGCAGGTTCTTCACCCACTCCGATTCCCCGCGGGTGGAGACGACGTATTTGGTGCCGCCGACATCGACGGGAATCACGGGGACCTGCTGTTTCTGTTTACTGCGGCGCGCTGTCACGGTCAGCGTCTCGGTGTTGCTCATCCCGGTCGCCATCGCGATCTTGTTGAATACCGTCCGCGTGAACCACGGAGGCTTGAGGTAGGCCATGACCCACGAGTTTGATGGTCTTCATGCAACTACCGCAATGGCTGGCCCGGTTCAATCGGTATTTCACCAACCCGATCCAGCGACTGTGGGCCGGGTGGGCGCCGGGCATGGGAATTCTCGAGCACGCCGGCCGGAAATCGGGCAAGCAGTACCGCACGCCGCTGAACGTGTTCCCCACGGAAGACGGGGTGGTCATCGTACTGACGTACGGGCCGAACCGCGACTGGCTGAAAAACATCACCGCGGCCGGCCGCGCACACATCAAGAGCCACGGCAAGACGACCGAGTTCGTCGACCCGGTCGTGGTGCCGAAGTCGGAGGCGGCGCAATCGGTGAAGGGGCGGTGGCGGCCGGTGGTCGCGCGACTGCCGTTCGAGCAGGCGGTAGTTCTGAGGCGCGCGGCCTAACTGCGCGGACTCAGGCACGCCCAGATGGGCCCGTGGGCGACCGTGGTGAAGGGCACTTCGACGGGGAAATCTGTGTCCCGCGATCGGATTTCGATGGACCGGACAATGGTCGCCATCGCCAGGGTCGTTTCCAGCATCGCGAAGTGTTCACCGATACACGAGCGTGGTCCGGCGATGAAGGGGATGAATTGCCAGCGGTCGCGACCCTTGGAGGCGTCGGGACTGAACCGGTCGGGATCGAAGACCAGCGGTCGGTCCCACAGGGCGGGATCCCGGTGCAGCGCATAAAGTCCCACGGCCATGAGGGTGCCCGCCTCAACTCGGTATCCGCCGACAGCCATGTCGCGCATCGCCAACCGCGCGACCCCCGCGGCGGGCGGTTGCAACCGCAACGCCTCGCGCAACACCTGCACGGTGTAGCCGAGCCGGGGCACATCCTCGGGCGTCAGCTCCCGATCGCCGATCGCGGCTGCCTCGGCGGCCACCCGCGCCTGCACGTCGTGATGGTGGCCCACCGCCCACAGCGCATACGTCAGGGCCGTCGCTGTCGTGTCGTGGCCGGCGAGCATGAAGATCAGCAGGTCGTTGCAGATGTCGTCGTCGGATAGCGACGTGCCGGTCTCCGGGTCCGTGGCCCCGATCAACGCGTGAACCAGAGGCGCATCCAGATTCGGGTCTGCACGGCACGCCTGCAGCATCGCGTTGGTCACCTTGAGCATCTCCGCGACGGCGATCCGGGCACGCCGGCGCGCCGGCGTCGGCAGCCATTGCGGTGCACGCACCGGGCGCAGCGCGCGATCTGCGGTGTAGGAGGACGCGACATGCATGTGCTCTGCGATGACGTCTGCGCGTTCGTTGAGATCGACACCCAGAACCGAGCGCCCGAGTGATTGCATCGTCAGCCGGCGGCATTCGACGTCGAGGTCGACGTCGCCACCGTCGCGCCGGCGGTCGACGAAATTCTGCGCCGCACCGGACACATAGCCGCCGAAGTTGCGGACGTTGTGTTTGGTGAAGACAGGTTGCAGTGCGCGCTTGCGCGGCCGCCACGACTCGGTGGGCAGGACGAACAGGCTGTCTCCCGCCATGTTGCGCACTTCTTCGTGAATGATGCACCGCTCCGAGACCGCGTCGGTGCGACTCAAGACATCTCGGATGCCCTCGGGCGAGGTGACCGCCACAATCGGCGGGAACACCCACTTCGGGCCGAACTGAATCCGGGTGATGGGACCGCCGGCGTTGCGGATTACTTCCTGCCCGGTGTCGAGAGTTCGCACCAACTTGGCCAATTGCCACAACGGCAGCGGGTTCTTCGGCGCCAACGGCAGCGCGCTGACGTCGATTGTGTCGGCGCTCGTCGGATTCACGCCGCGGTCCAGGTCAGGGTTTCGCCTTCGCCCTTCATCATGACGGTTCCGGGCATCACCCGTAGCCGGTATGGGGCCAACCGCAACGCCGCGAACTGGTCAGATGTCGGCCCGTCACGCCACATCGGAATAATGGACGGGTCGTAGCGCACCGGCTCCGGGCCATTCGCGAACTTGTCCCACACGGCAATTCGCGTGTCGTCGTCGTGGTACCACTCCACCAGGCATTCCGCGCTGCAGGTGTCGTGGGTTGTGGTCCAGTAGCTGACCGAAACTTCCGGGTGGACAGCCAGGTGTGCCTTCTTCACAGGGCTCGGAACGGTGGCGATCCAGCCGAACAAGTCCGTGCCATCCCACTCCCAGATCGGGTGCAGGATGCGGGTTCTGGGCCGGCTGTCAGGGTCGACGGTGGCAACAGAGGCCCACACGATCGAGTGGGCCATGCCGATGAAGGCGGGCGCGATCTGATCGAGCGTCGTCACGAGTCCTTACCCTAGGCGCACGCCCCCGTCTGCCGAGGACTCGACGCGTCACTCCTCCAACGTCTTGCGGAATTCCTCTGACTTGCGGTATTCGACCTTGCCCTCTTCGGCGGTCGTTTCGATGTGTCCCTTGTCCTTCTCGTCGACCCACTCGGAGACGGCGGTGCCGGAGACCGTGCCGCCGCTGCCGGGCAACGTGGTCGTCTGGCGGCTGTCGTCGTATTCCTTGGTCATTTCCTTGGCCTTCTCTTTTGCCTCGTCGGTGACCTCAGGTTTTTCCGTCAACTGGCCGGATTGGCTGGTCTGCGGCTGCTGTTCGTTACCCATGTCACAGGGCTGCCCGGTCGTCCGGAATACGAAACGCAGGACAGCTAACGAGCAGGCACCGCCCGCAGCGCCACCGGCAGGCTGGGCAAGAAGTGCTGTCGGGCGAAGGCGCGAATATCCTCGGCCGTATCAAGTGGTTGTGCGCTGGGCAGCAGCAGCACCATCGCCGCGTAGCGCAGGATCGTGTCGGCAAGTTCGTTGACGGCTTGCTCCCCTATCCGGTCGGCGAAGCCTGCCGGGAAGATGATCCGCAACGCATCAGCCATCCGCTCGAGTGCCGCGCCGTGGTGCTGAGACGCCAACTGCAGGACGAAACCGGGATCGTCGGTGATCATCCGGTCGAGCACCCGGTGCCTGCGGAATTTCAGGATCGACAGCGTGAACGCCTCGACGTAGTAATTCGATTGCGGGCCCGCCTGTTTGAGCTCCGTGGCGATGTCGGCGAACAACCTGACGTTCTCTCGCTCGATGACCGCGGCCACCAGCTCGTCCTTGTTGGAAAACCGTCGGTAGATCGTCGTGCGGCTGACCCGCGCGCGGCGGGCGACGTCGTCGAGGGCGACCCTGCGGAACCCGTGCCCTTCGAACTCGACGACCGCGGCGTCGAGGATGGCTTCCGTGGTGGGGTCAGCCCCTGGCATAGCCTTTTAGCGCATAGCCGTTGTAGCGCACCCGCATTGGCAGATGATCCCACAGCCAGTTCACTGGCCGCGACCGCCAGAACGCGGTGAAGCGCTGATAGCGGCGCTCCTGAACCTCGCTCCACGGCAAACCCAGCAAGTCGCGAGCGCGCGGCGGCAGCCCGCCGGTTGTCAGGAACGCCGCGATGGGATTGAATATCGGCGCGATCATCCGCCAGATCCGTGACGGCACCGCCTTCGGGCGCGGGAAGCCTTTGGTGACGTAGCCGACGCCATACTTGGCGGTCGGGTGCGCGACGACGATCTCGTCCATCATCCGATTCCAATACCGTTCGAACTCAGCGTAATTCGCTGGCATCGGCCGGTCGCTGACGCCGTAGCGGCGATACCAGGTCTTGGACTCGAGGTAGATCTGCTCCTTCTCCGCGCGGCTGAGCCGTTTGACGAAGGTATCCGCGAAATACAGCACCTGCTCGACGAACGTGGCGTGCGCCCAGAAGTAAGTGTCGGGGTCGAGCGCGTGGTACCGACCACCGTCGGGCATATCGCCCTTGACGTGGTGGTGGAAGTCACGGACCTGCAGGCCGGCTCCGGAACCAGAGGGGTCGGTGGAGGAGCCGTAAACGGTGTTGAAGATCGGCGGGATCGTTCGCTTGAGCCGCTCTGCGGTGTCGGCGAAGAACGTGGAGTGGTCGAGCACGCCCTGGCCGAGTTCGGCGAGCATGTTCTGCAGCACCGCGGGCCGCGGCCCGATCAAATACATCCGGTTGTCGCCGAAGTAGCGCCAAACCAGCGATTGCGGGCCCAGAGGCAGGGCGTCGTCCGTTCTCCCAGGGATCTGCGCCAATCCGGTCATGTGGAACAGTGTTACAGATTTCGCACTTTGTACCAATGCGCTGTGAGCGGGCTCACGCCACTAGGTTGGTGGCGATGTCATGGCAAATGAAGGCGGTCGCGCTCTATCTGCGTCTGACGCGGAAGCGCGTGTACGCCACCGCGGACGGCGGAGCAGTGAGGTTGTCGGCGCCGAAGGACAGCCCGGTCCCACCACCGTCGTTGCACCGCCGATGCTCCGTCATGCGACGGTCGGTCGAGGGTTTCGACGTCTATGTCGTCCGACGGACACTCGGCGATGCGCGCTCCGCGGGCACCGTGGTCTACCTCCACGGAGGCGCATTCGCCGGCGAGATACAAAAGCAGCATTGGGCGTTCATAGGCGAACTGGCCGATCACGTCGGCCTGGACGTCCAGGTTCCCATCTATGGGCTTGCCCCGAAACATCATGCGCCAGAGGCGCTTCGGCTCATCACAGCACTCTTGGAAGAGAGCAGTTCGACCGGCCCGGCATACCTCATCGGCGACTCGGCGGGCGGTGGGCTGGCGCTGAGCGTCACGCAGTCCTGGCTCGCCGACGGCCACCCGCCGCCGCGAGGTGTAACGGTGATCGCACCCTGGTTGGACCTGGCGCTACGAAACCCTGCGATCGCCGACGTCGAACCCGTGGACCCGTGGCTGTCGCGACCGGGTCTGGCCGTGTGCGCCGATGCGTGGGCCGACGGGATCTCGATGGATGACCCGCGCGTCAGCCCGCTCTTCGGCGATTTCACTGATTTTCCGCCCATCGACCTCTACGTCGGCGATCGAGACATCACCGTTGCCGACTGCCGAGCACTACGCACGAAAGTGCCCGCCATCCACTACCACGAGGAACCGGGCGCCGTACATGTCTACCCGCTGTTGCCGACGCCTGAAGGCCGCGCTGCCCGCACGGCGGTTTTCGAGCACATCTCGTCGCGCATGCGGTGACTGGACCCCTGCACGCGGGCTAGCGACGTCGAAGCCGCGCCACGCCGATGACCGCCAACACCCCTGCGACCGCCGCCAGCAGCAACGACAGCACCAGCAGCGGCGGGCTGTACATCACCGATGAGGTCTGCGGTTCACCAGAGAGCACCGGCGCGACCACCACGGTCTCGCGTGCGCCCAGCCAGCTCAGCACGCAACCGGCCACCGCGACGACCGCCAGCACCAACTCGATACGGGCCCTCATGACGCGGGTTCGGGCGGTATGCGCTCCTCTACCACCTGTGTCAGCGCGGCTCGCAGCACCTGATGCTTACGCGCCCAGGCTTGTGCGGCGCGGTCATTGGTGAGTTTGAGTCCGATGCCGGTGCGGCCCCGCGGTACGCCGGTCAACTCACCCAACGCCCGCGCCGACTGCCACTTCGGCTCTTCCGGCCCCTTGGCTTCGGGGTAGACCCGGACGATGTTGTCGACGCTGATCCGCTCCGTCCCCTGACGCAGGTGATCCGGCGTCAGCTCGACCGAGGTGTGGATGCGCGCCGCCTTGACCTGAATCGCCAGGAAACCCGTCACCAGCACGAAAAAGACCCCGGGAACCACCCACTGGATTCCGTACCCCGCGGATAGCTGGATCAACGCCATCGCGATTCCCGACGCCGGGCCTGCCAGCACCCACCACCAGCTCGCGCCCTGCTCGTAGAACAACACCTGCGGAGGCGCCTCGCTCTCGATCACTCTTGCTCCTGCTCAGGCCCTGACGACGTGGCAGGGCGAGTCATCAGCACCGCCCCGGCGATCAGCGGGATGACCGCAAGCAGCGTGAGCACATGCACGATCCCCAACACCGACACCAGCGCCACCAGCACGACGATCGCCAGCGACAGCGCTATAGCGGCCCGGCGAAACCGGGGGTCCCCGCTGCGGCTGCGGCCGGCCAGAAACGCCATCCCCGCGCCTGCCACGGCGGTGACGACACCCGCTCCGCGATAGACGACGGGAACCGACAAGGACGCGGCGATCAGGCCACCGACGATCAGCAGGACCGCCGCGGCCAACCAGCACCAGAAGCCGGCGGTGACGGCACGCGGTCGCGACGATGGAGCTGTCATGGTCCGGTCAGCCTATCGGGTCAGCGTGTGAAGAAGGCGTGGGCGTCTATGCGGTGCAGCAGGTACACACCGCCGGCGATCAGCACCGACCCCACGATCGCGGTGATCGCGTAGATGATCGCCGCGGGTGCGGGTCTGTCGACGGTGAACAGGCTGGTCGCCGTATACACGACCGAGGCGATACCGCCACCGGTCAACACCGTGCGCGCCCATCGGTAGCCGTGCCGCATCAGGATCAGAAACGTCACCACGACCGCGGACACCACGACCACGAACACCGCCGAGATCGCATACACGATGGCCGGCGGGGGCTGTGCCGGGGTGGCCAACAGATCGACGACATAACCGATCACCAACATCGGCAGCGCTGCCAGCCACAGCCAGAATCCGGTGTCGACATCAACAGGACGAGCGCGGCCGTCGTTTTCGGGCTCTGCCGAATGTCGCTGGCCTTGCGGCTCCGGTGTCACGCCAGCCAGCCGGCCACGTCGGCCGCCCAATATGTCAGCACGATGTCGGCACCTGCCCGCCGGATACTGGTCAACGTTTCCAGCGCCACCGTTTTCCGGTCGATCCAGCCATTGGCGGCCGCGGCGCTGATCATCGCGTACTCGCCCGACACCTGATAGGCGGCCACCGGCACCGGTGAAATCTCGGCGGCAGCACGCACCAAGTCGAGGTAGGCCATCGCCGGTTTGACCATCACGATGTCGGCGCCCTCGTCGATGTCGAGCTCGATCTCGTGCACGGCCTCCCGAGCGTTGCCCGGATCCTGTTGGTAGGTACGACGATCGCCGCTCAGGCTGGACCCGACGGCTTCGCGGAACGGTCCGTAGAAGCCAGACGCGAACTTCGCGGCATAGGCGAGGATGACGGTGTCGGTGTGGCCGGCCGCATCCAGCCCGTCACGGATCGCCGCGACCTGACCGTCCATCATCCCGCTCGGTCCCACGACGTGAGCGCCCGACTCCGCTTGTGCGACAGCCAGTTCCGCATAGCGGGCGTTGGTGGCGTCGTTGTCGACCCGCCCTGCGGCGTCGAGCACCCCGCAATGGCCGTGATCGGTGAACTCGTCGAGGCACGTGTCGGCCATCAGCACCGTCTCGTCGCCGAGATCCTTGGTCAGATCCCGTAGCGCGACGTTCAGAATCCCGTCGTCCGCGATGCCGGCCGAGCCGGTGGCGTCCTTGTCCTCGTCGCGCGGCACCCCGAACAGCATCAGTCCGCCCACGCCTGCGGCCACCGCATCGGCGGCCGCCCTGCGCAGCGAGTCACGGGTGTGCTGAACGACACCGGGCATAGAAGGGATGGGCCGCGATTCCGTCATGCCGTCGGCGACAAACATCGGCAGCACCAAATGCCTTGGCTCCAAAGAGGTTTGCGCGACAAGGCGACGTAATGCCGGGGTGGACCTGAGCCTGCGGGGGCGGTGACGTGGATAGGCCACTCCGGACTCCTCAGATCCGCCGATTTTCGATGGACGTGCGCTGGTCCGCGAAGACCAGTACCTGTTTTTGCCCGCCTCTAAGAGTCGTCATGTTCACTGTCCCCCACTGAATTCGAGCGCCGCTACCGTCGGCGGCTCTTCTTGCGCGGAGGCGGCAGCGCACCCTCGGCGCGCAGCCGCGCGGCATGCTCGGCCAGCGCCTCGACCAGCGGACCGACGGCTGCGACTTCGGGCTGCACGTCGACGCGCAGGCCGAATTCCGCTGCGGTCTCAGCGGTCTTGGGACCGATGCAGGCGACGATCGTGCGCGCGTGCGGCTTGCCCGCGATGCCGACCAGGTTGCGCACCGTCGAGCTCGACGTGAAGCACACCGCGTCGAAACCGCCCGTCTTGATCATCTCGCGAGTCGATGCCGGCGGCGGCGCGGCACGCACGGTGCGGTATGCGGTGACGTCCTCGATCTCCCAGCCGCGTTCACGCAGACCCTCGGCCAGTGTCTCGGTGGCGATGTCCGCCCGCGGCAGCAGCACGCGGTTCACCGGGTCGAAAACGTCGTCGTATGGCGGGAATTCGTCAAGCAGGCCCAGCGACGACTGCTCACCGGACGGCACCAGTTCCGGATTGATCCCGAACGCGCGCACCCGGTCCGCGGTGGCCTGACCGACGCAGGCGATCTTGACGCCGGAGAACGCACGGGCGTCGAGCCCGAATTCGTTGAACTTCTCCCACACCGCGCGCACCGCGTTGGTTGACGTGAACACCACCCACTGGAAACGGCCGTCGACCAGACCCTTGACGGCGCGCTCCATCTGCGCGGGGCTGCGTGGCGGCTCGACCGCGATGGTCGGCACCTCGATCGGCAATGCGCCGTGGCTGACCAGCCTTTCGCTCATCTCGCCGGCCTGGTCCTTGGTGCGCGGCACGAGCACGGTCCAGCCGTAGAGGGCACGGCTCTCCCACCAGTTCAGCTTCGCGCGGTTGGTGACGGTCTTGCCGATCGTCACCACCAGCGGCCCTGCCACATTGCCGGCCGGCAGGCCGGAAGAATCCGCGCCCGCCAGCGTGTTCTTGTCGAGCAGCCCGGCCAGCGTGGTTTCCACCGAACGCTGTTGACACGTCGTGCCATTAGCCGTCACCACGGCCGGCGTGGTGTCGACCAGCCCATGCTCGATCAGCGTGCGCGCCGCGTCGGGAAGGTGAGACGCGGTGGCGTGCAGGATCAGCGGGCCGGGCGCCGCGGCCAGCGCCGCCCAGTCCACGTCGCCCCGCACGTCGGCGACCGTGTGCGCCGAGCCCAGCGGCAAGCCGGCGTACGTCGGCACCGCGGTGGTGTCGGGCAGCCCCGGCACGATCTCGAAATTCAGGTGTGTCTTGGCCAGCGCGGTCACCTCGGTGATCACGGCGTCCACAGACAGCGGGTCACCCGCCACCAACCGCACCACGTCCACGCCCGTGCGCGCCTCGTGGGCCAGGGTCTTGGCGACCTCAGCCGGGTCGCCGAGCGCGGGCCGGACATCCGGCCCACCGGGGATCTTCGGAGCCGCCTCGGCGGCGACATCGGACACCTGCGCCGCATCCTTATCGCCGTCGGCGGGCTTGGCCGCCTCGGCAGGTTCAGGTCCCGACGGCGGCGGCAGCTCGGAACCCGCAAGGGCCAGAACTGCTTCGGGCACGTCAGGATCGGTGAACACCAGGGCGGCGTTGGCCAGTACGGCCCGCGCCCGCGTCGTCAGCAGACCGGGATCACCCGGACCCGAACCGACGAATGTGATGCGGCCCGGCTTCGGCTTGCGCCCTCGCCCGCCGGAATGCCCAGTCATCTCTCACTCCGCTCTACAGCCAACAAATCGCGTGCGCCCAGTTCGAACAACTCGTCGGCCACCGAGAGACCTAACTCTCGTGCCCGATCGGGAGCCCCGATGCCGGACGCACGGATCACGTCGGATCCGTCTAGCGCCGCTACGCAGCCGCGCAGCGACAACTCTTCGAAGACGCGACCGTCCTCATCGATGGACTCGACCACTTCCGCGATCGCACCCACCGGTGCGGAGCAACCCGCCTCCAGTTGGGCGAGCAGGACTCGTTCAGCGGTGACCGCAGCGCGTGTGTCGGGGTCGTCCAACTCCGCCAGTAGCGCGGCAAGCTCAGTGTCGTCTGCGCGGCACTCGACCGCGAGCGCACCTTGAGCCGGCGCTGGCAACATCTGCACCGGCTCCAGAGTCTCGGTGACATCAGCCAGTCGTCCGATGCGGGTCAGTCCCGCTCGGGCGACGACGATGCCGTCGAGATCACCGTTGCTAACCCTGTTCAACCTGGTATCAAGGTTGCCTCGTAGGGGGCGGATTTCCAAACCGAGACCCAATGCTCTAAGCTGCGCGACCCGTCGCGGGCTAGATGTGCCGATCACCGAGCCGGCCGGCAACTCCCCGAGCACCAGGCCGTCACGGGCCACCAACGCGTCGCGGGCGTCTTCGCGCGGGGGTATCGCGGCGATTGTGAACCGCGCGTCGGGCGCCGTCGGCAAATCCTTGTAGGAGTGCACTGCCATGTCCACGCGGCCGTCGTGGATGGCCTCGCGCAGCGCCGCTGTGAACACGCCCACCCCGATGTTGGCGATCGGCTCGGACGAGCGATCGCCTTCTGTCGAGATGATCACCAGCTCCGCGGGGTGGCCTTTGGCCACCAGCGCGTCTTTGATCGCACCGGCCTGGGTCTTTGCCAACAGGCTGCCCCGGGTGCCTATCCGGATTACTGCGCGGCTTTTGGTCAAGCGTTACTCGGTCTGATCGAGATCTGTTGTCGCACGCGGCAATTCGCCTGCAGCAACGGCATCGACGGCCTGCTGGTCGAGTTCGAACAACTCGCGCAGCGCCTCTGCATAGCTGTCACCCCCGGGCGCGCTCGCCAGCTGTTTGACGCGCACCGTCGGGGCGTGCAGCAGCTTGTCGACGACGCGCCGCACGGTCTTGGCGACCTCGTCGCGATGCCCGGCGTCCAGCCCTGGCAGCCGGTTGTCGAGCCGCAGCAACTCGGCCTCGACGACGTCGGCGGCCCGCTGCCGCAACGCGGTGACCGTCGGGGTGACCTCGGCCATCCGCTGCCCGGACAGGTAGTTGGCAACCTCGGCGGCGACGATCTTGCGGGCGGCATCGGCGTCGGAGGCGGCCGCGCGTGCCGACGGTTCACGCTGGATGCGGTCCATGTCGACGACGAATACGCCCGGCAGACCGGCGACCGCCGGGTCGATGTCACGGGGCATTCCCAGGTCACACATGACCAGCTGGTGCTCGCGGCGGGCGAGCGCGTGATGGACGTCGGCCAACGACACCACCGGTCGCACCGCGCCGGTGCAGCAGACGACGACGTCAGCATCGGTCAGCACGGGCGGCAGGTGATCGAACGGGAAGGCGTCAGCGGTGACGCCGAGTTCCCGGAGGTTGTGTGCGAGCCGCTTGGCGCGGGGCAAGGTCCTGTTCACGACGTGGATGCGCTCGACCCCCGCGCGCGCCAGATTCTTGGCCGATAGCGCACCCATCGCGCCGGCGCCCACGACCACGGCGCTACGGCCGGCCAGCCCGCCGAGCCGGGACTCGGCCATGTTCAGCGCCACCGACACCACCGATGCGCCCGCGGCGTCGATGCCGGTTTCGGAGTGCACGCGCTTGCCGACAGCCAGCGCACGCTGGGACAGCTCGTGCAGGGTGCGTCCGACGGTGTGGTTGGCCTCGGCGGCGGCGTAGGCGCGGCGGACCTGTCCGAGCACCTGCTGCTCACCGATCACCGCGGAGTCCAGCCCGCTGGTCACGGCGAAGAGATGCTCGACGGCCGCCTCTGCGTAGCGCACATAGGCGTATTTCGTGAGGTCGTTGAGGGACATGCCGGAATGCTCGGAAAGCACCTGGCCGATCACCGAGAGGCCACCGTGGAACGCCTCGACGACGGCGTAGACCTCGACACGGTTGCAGGTGGACAGCACCATGGCCTCGGTCACCAGTGACGACTGCAGCACCTGGTCGACGATCTTGGCTTGATCGGACTCGTCGGTGCTCAACTGCTCGAGCACGGACACCGGCGCGCTGCGGTGCGAAACCCCGAAAAGCAATACGCTCATGGCCTCATCACCACGTCACCCACGGTAGTCGTTCACCAGCTGGGCTACCAAATTTGCTCAACCAGTCAGCCCGCAGCCAGATCCGCCCGCAGCCTGGGCTCGTCGACCTCCCAGTAACTGTGCTCGCTGCCATCCAGAAGCACCACCGGAAGCCGATCACCGAATTCGGCGCGCAGCGCGGAATCGCCTGCTGCCGCCGCGGCGTCCACGTCGGTGACGGTGAGCTCGAAGCCCAGCTCGGCCGACAGTTTCGCCAGCCTGGTCGCGGCCGCCGTGCACATCATGCAGCCCTCACGGGACAACAACTCCACTCGCCGGTTCACGACGCAAGTATGCGCACCCCGTGACCTAGGGTTGATTCGTGTCCGAAACGGGCGAGGCCACCGAACAACAGCTGGCCGGCGAGGCCAGCGCGCAGGCGGCTGTCACCGATCTTGCGGTCGAGGCCATCACCACTCCGCCTGCTCCGCCACCGGACCTGACCGCCGCGGCGTTCTTCGACGTCGACAACACATTGGTGCACGGCTCGTCGCTGGTGCATTTCGCCCGCGGGCTCGCCGCGCGCAAGTACTTCACCTACGGCGACTTGGGTCGGTTTATCTACGCGCAGGCTAAGTTTCAGCTTCTCGGCCGTGAGAACAGCGACGACGTGGCTGCAGGCAAGACCAAGGCGCTGGCGTTCATCGAGGGCCGTTCGACGGCGGAACTGATGGCGCTTGGCGAGGAGATCTACGACGAGATCATCGCCGACAAGATCTGGCCGGGCACCCGCGCGCTGGCGCAGATGCATCTGGATGCCGGCCAGCAAGTGTGGCTGGTCACCGCGACGCCCTACGAGCTGGCCGCGACGATCGCCAACCGGCTCGGGCTGACCGGTGCGCTGGGCACGGTCGCCGAATCCGTCGACGGCGTGTTCACCGGCAGGCTGATCGGCGACATCCTGCACGGCACCGGCAAGGCGCATGCGGTGCGGTCGCTGGCCATCCGCGAGGGCCTGAACCTGCGGCGCTGCACCGCGTATTCGGACAGCTTCAACGACGTGCCGATGCTGTCGCTGGTCGGCACGGCCGTCGCCATCAACCCCGACGCGGATTTGCGGGACCTGGCGCGAGAGCGGGGCTGGGAAATCCGCGATTTCCGCACGGCCCGCAAGGCCGCCCGGATCGGCGTGCCGTCGGCGCTGGCCCTCGGCGCGGTCGGCGGGGCCTTGGCAGCGATTGTTTCGCGCAGGCAAGACGGCGGCTGAGAACCCGCGTCGCCGGGGGCGGCAATTGGCCGCTGATAGGCTCGCGCCGCTAACACCTAGATCGGAAGACCGTTGCATGGCAATCGCTGAAGAAATCATCGGCACTCACTACCGGTACCCCGACTACTTCGAGGTCGACCGGGAGAAGATCCGTGAATTCGCCCAGGCCGTCAAGGACGATCATCCCGCCCACTACAGCGAGGACGCCGCCAAGGAATGCGGGTATGAGGCGCTCATCGCGCCGCTGACGTTCCTCGCCGTGGCCGGGCGGAAGGTCCAGCTGGACATCTTCAACCAGTTCGACCTGCCGATCAATATGGAGCGCGTACTGCACCGCGACCAGAAGATCATCTTCCATCGCCCGATCCTGGCCGGCGACAAGCTGTACTTCGACTCCTATCTGGATTCGGTGACCGAATCGCACGGCGCAGTGCTCACCGAGATCCGCGGCGAGGTGACCGACGCCGACGGCAAGCCGGTGCTCACCAGCATTGTCACCGTCATGGGCGAGGCACAGTCAGACACCGAGGCCGACGAGATAACCGCTCAGGTTGCCGCGGCGCGTGACGCCGCCCTCTCCAAATTTGTTGCTGGGCAAAACCGCTAGTCGGAGTGACGGCGAGCTAAAACTCAGCCCAAGAAGGTGTTTCGACGGTTGGCCAGCAGCTGGTACAGCGTCTGCTGGATGGTTTCGCGAACCTGGTCGGTCAACTCGAACGTGATCATCGGATCGTCTGCGGCCGACTCGTCGTAGTCCACGGTCGAGATGGGCTCGCCGAACTGGATATGCCACTTCGACGGCAGCGGCACCATCCCGACCGGCCCGGCCAACGGGAACAGCGGAGTGACCGGAAAATAGGGAAGGCCGAGCAGTCGCGCGAGCAACTTGACGTCGGCGATCATCGGATAGATCTCTTCGGAGCCGACGATCGAGCACGGCACGATTGGCGCCTTGGTGCGCAGCGCCGCCGAAACGAATCCGCCCCGGCCGAAGCGCTGCAGCTTGTAGCGGTCCTTGAAGTGCTTGCCCAGTCCTTTGTAGCCCTCAGGGAATACAGCGGTCAGCTCGCCTGCGGCCAGCAGCCGATGTGCGTCGGCCGTGCACGCCATGGTGTGGCCGGCCTTGCGTGCCGCCTGGCCGATCATCGGCATGTCGAAGACGATGTCGGCGGCCAGCAGCCGCAGATCCCGACGCGTCGGGTGATGGTCGTGCACGGCCACCGACGTCATCAACCCGTCGAACGGCAACACGCCGGCATGGTTGGCGACGACCAACGCGGCACCCGACTCCGGCAGGTTCTCGATTCCGCTGACCTCGACCCGGAACCACGACTTGAAGAACACTCTCAGCAAAGGCAAAAAGATAGCGCTATTGAGGTGCGGATCGAAACCGAACTCGTCGACGGTGTAGTCGCCCATCATCCGCTTGCGGACGAACTCGGCAATTCCCGCGATCCGCTTGGCGAGTTCCGTCGGGGTTTCGTCGACCGTCGACGCGCCCGAGACGGAGCCGCGTCGCTGGTCGATTTCACGCACGACGGCTGCGATCTGCTCGGCAGAAGCGCGGCCACCGCTGTCGGACAGGAATGAGGGATGTCGGCGCGAACTCTCGGCGCGCTGATTGGCGGCACGGCGCTGGGCGCTTGCCCGACCCGAATTTGAATGCAGCGGAATGACTTTGGCTTTAGGCTCGCCCGCCACGCTATTACCTTCTCCCCACCCGATTTAGAGTCTGTCGTCTAACGTCCCCACCGCTGCGCCGCCGAAACAGCGCGACTCTCCATTGAGCGTACCCACCGCGGGTCGACGATCGGCGTCAATCCGCGACCGCGGACGTAATCGTCGAAAGCCTCCGCCGTCGTCCACTTGGGGCTATAGCCTAAGTCGTTTCGCATCCGCGCGGTATCCATGACTCGGCCGTAACTCAAATAGTTCAGCTGCTCGCGATCCAGCTCAGTGTAGCGAGTTGCGCGGCTCAGCGAATCCGCTGCCCACAGCGCCGACCGCGGCACCGGCAGCGGGATCCGGCCCGAGCGCCGGATGGCCTGACTCATCATGATGATGCCGGCCGCGCCGACGTTGTACGTGCCGGACTTACCGGCCATCGTCGCGCGCTCCAGTGCGCCCAACGCATCCTGCTCGTGCAGCAGCTGTAGCCGCGCGTCATGTCCGATGACCGTCGGCACCAGCGGCCCGGCCAGATACCGCGACAGCGCGGTGTCCATCGCGGGGCCGATCATGTTGGCCAGCCTCAGGATGGTCACTGCGATGTCCGGCCGGCGCCGGCCAAGTCCCCGCGCATAGCCCTCGATGTCGATGCTGTCGCGGGCGAACCCTTCACCGGGCGGTCTGCGAGCACTGCTGTCCTCGGTGAACATCACAGGATCGCGTGCGTTCGAGCCGTACACCTCGGAGGTGGACTTGAGGATCACCCGACGCACCGACGGCGCCTTCTGACACGCAGCGAACAGCTGGATCGCGCCCATCACGTTGAGCTCCTTGAGCGCCGCCCGCCCGCCGGAGCGGGGAGCGTAGGACGCCGCCGCGGCATGCACGACGGTGTCGACGTCGCCGTTGCGGATGACCTTGGCGATGAAGGGGTTACGGATATCGGCGCGGACGAACTCCGCGCGGCCCATCCGACGCAGCAGATCCTTGCTCGGCGCGATCGCGTCGACCGCGATGACGTGGTTGATCAACGGGTTCTGAGCGAGCCGCGCGGTCAGGTACCCGCCCAGGAAACGGCATGCGCCGGTAACCAGAACGACCTTCGGATAGTGAACGGTGTCCCGCGAAGCAGAACCGTTCGATTCGCCCCCAGAATCCATTCGGTCAGCCTAGCGGCCGAGGCGCAAAGCTACTTGCCGAGCTTTCTGCGCTGCACCCGGGTGCGACGAAGCAGCTTGCGGTGCTTCTTCTTCGACATGCGCTTGCGTCGCTTCTTGATGACTGAACCCATTAACTCCGGAGTCTCCGCTACTTCAAAACAAAGTTGACTGACCCGGCCACCTTACCTGGGCGGCCTAGGTAAACGAAAAACGCGTCTGCGGCTAGCCCGCGTCGAAGTACGAGCTCTCCAGCATGTCGTGGACGGCCTTTGCGTGCACCCGGAACGAGCGACCGACCCGGACAGCGGGCAGCTCGCCGTTGTGCACCAACCGGTACACCGTCATCTTGCTGACCCGCATGAGGCTTGCCACTTCGGCGACAGTGAGAAATTGAGCTCGTGGCGGCTGACCGTCGGTGGATCCGGCGTCGCGCGCCGACTTTCCACTAGCCGAATCGCGCGCCGATGGCCCGTTCATAGACGTCATCGCAACCCAATCCATCAGGCACGGGCAGTTCCAGCGGCTTCCCCACCGCTGGCACCAACCCGTGCTTACCACTGGGAGAATAGCGTGGCAGGTGGGGTTACTGCGACGGGTGTGGGCTAATCAGTTGGAAATTCCTTAATTACTCTGATGTGATTCCTAGCTGTTCAGAGCGCCTTTTCGCGGCGTCGACGGCGTCGGCGACAGCCGCCCGCAAACCGCCCCGCTCGAGTTCGCGCAGACCAGCCGCTGTAGTGCCGCCCGGCGAGGTAACCGTGGCACGCAGTTGGGCGGCCGTGGTATCCAGCGCGCTGCCCAGAGAAGACCCAGCCGCGTCCCCGGCCGACTGCGCCTCGTCGAGGCGCTCCAGCAACATCGCCGCCGAGCCCGCCATTGTTTGCACGACCAGATCGGTGGCCACCGAACGCGACAGGCCCGCGGCGACGCCGGCGTCCACGAGCGCCTCGACCATCAGGAAAAAGTAGGCGGGCCCGGAGCCCGATACGGCGGTGACGGCGTCGAGTTGCGATTCGGGCACGGTGAGCACACCGCCCACCGCGTCGAAAATCGCCGACACCTCCTTGAGGTGCTCAGGCGTGGCGAACCGGCCGCGCGCCAGCGCACTGACTCCCCCGCCGACGACGACCGGCGCATTGGGCATCACTCGGATGACCGGCGACCCGGCGGGCAGTTTCGCCTCGTAGTACGCGGTGGTGACGCCGGCCGCCACTGTGACGAAAACCTGTTCGGCCGTATTGCTTTCGGCCTTCGCGGCCGCCTCGGCGATGTCGCCGATCACGGTCTCCACATCGGCGGGCTTGACCGCGACGATGATGTAGGTCCCGGTCTCGACGGCGTCTGCGACCGTCGTCACCAACACCGAATATGTGTCGGACAGGTACTTCGCGCGATCGGGGAACTTCTCGGCGATCACCATGTCCTTGACCTGCCGACCGGCCCGCAGCAGCCCGGACAGCAGTGCCTCGCCGATACTTCCGCCGCCGATGATCGCGATTCTGGCCATGCGGGAAAGCATTGCAGACGCGCGGGGGCGCTGTTTATTCGACGCCTGCGGCGTCACACATCGGGCACCATCGCGAGTTGACGGCTCTGCACGACGATGTGACCCTCGCAGTCGACGACGATGTGGTCCTCGTCGAACCAGTCCTGGCCGATCTGCACCGTCGTGCACAACACGCGTAGCCACCCGTCGGCGGGCAGCGCCCGTAGATACGCCGTCAGCTGCACCGTGGGCGCCCAGCCCGTCCGGTTGACGCCGAATGTCACCGGGGCGGACACGTCGCCGCACAGTAGGGCGAACAGCACATCGGGCGCCACCCCCTTGGGCCGCACCCAGTACTCGATGATCGGTGGCCCGCCGTCGGTGCGCGGCGTGAACGTGGTCAGCGACGGCCGGATGTCGCAGCCGTGCGCCAGGTGGACGACGTCCTCCATTGGATGCCCGGGGCCGATCGGCTGAAGACCGGGCGGCGGCTCCGGCGGCATCAGCGGAACGACCGGATTGGCCGACAACAGCGGCGGCACATGGTGTTCCGGGTCACCCAGCGTGACCGCGGCGCGTACGGCGGTGCGGTCGCCTTGTCTCAGCTCGACGTCGACGAGGCTGACCCGACGACCGCGCTTGCGCACGGTGGTGACCACCCGCATCGCGCCGGGATCCGGGGCCCACAGGAAGTTCCCGGACACCGCGATCGGCTGGATGCGCCCTCCGCCATGCTCGGTGCGGGCGGCGTTCGCACATAGCGCCAGCATCGCCCCGCCGTGCACCTTGGGGCCGATCGTCCAATGTTCGTTCAGCACACCGTCATACGCGCCGTCACCCACCGGGGTGAGCGCCATGGCGTCGGTGAACAGCGTGGAGGCCACGGGTTCCCTTCGATCGATTCAGCGCAACAAATGTGCACGGGCGAACTGCAGCGACTCGGCGAGCAGCGCTTCGCGTTCGGTGGCGGTGCGCGCGCCCGATGTGGTGACCTCGAGAATCACATGGCCGGAAAAGTCGCTGCCGGCGAGCATCTCGCAGATCTCGACGGTGGGTTGGGTGCCTCGGCCGGGCACCAGATGTTCGTCGGTCGAGGCGCCGCTGCCGTCGCACAGGTGCAGATGCACCAGCCCGTCGCCCATACGCTGGGCCATGTCGACCGCGTCGCTGCCCGCCGTCGCTGTGTGGGACAGGTCGAGCGTGTAGTGGGCGTGATTGCCGTCGAGCGGGTCGTAGGACGGCGCGAACGCCGAGATGCCGGGCCCGGGCCTGCCACCGCGCTTACGCATGCGCTCGATGGACGTCTGGCCGGCACCGAAGAACCTGTCGGCCCGGAACGGAAACATGTTCTCCACCGCGACCAACACATCGCTCGACGCCTCGAGTTCGGCGACCTGTTCAGAGAAGCCCTCGGCGTAGCGGCGCTGCCAGCGAAACGGCGGATGCACGACGACCGTCTGGGCGCCCAGCTGTTCGGCGGCCCGCACGCTTCGCTCGAGCTTCGGGATCGGGTTGGCACCCCATACCCGTTGCGAGATCAGCAGACACGGTGCGTGCACGGAGAGCACCGGCACCTGGTAGCGGTCAGTCAGCCGCTCGACGGCTTCAATATCCTGGCTGACCGACTCGGCCCACACCATCAGCTCGACACCGTCGTAGCCGAGTTTGGCCGCATACTCGAAGGCAGCCTCGGTCCTCAGCGGATAGACGGAGGCAGTCGACAGGCCGACCTTGATGGCGGGGCGCACTGTGTCTTATTCGGCGTCTGTCGGCGTCTTAACCCGATTGCAGCAGCGCCAACGGTCCTAACGTGACGAGCGCGCCGACTGCCACCGCGATCAGCGTGCTTCCGATGTCCTCGGTCTTGCGCACCACCCGCACACCTACCACCAGACCCAGGATCACCAAGACCGACAACACCAGCGCGACAATGTTGTTCCACTTCCACAGCTGGTCGAAAGCGACGAACAGACCCGCTCCGAATGCGACCGCGATGATGCACTGTCCGACGATCCACGCGCCCCGCAGGAACGACGACATGCCCCCGGATGGCGCTGTGGCGGCGGCCTCTGTCTCCGCCTCGTCCTCGAAGTCGATGTCCTCCGGCACAGGAGCGGCGCCGCGGCGGGCCAGATCGTCGGCAACGCTCTGGCCACCGAACAACGGGCCTTGGCTCGACCGCAGGTACGACGGCAGCTCGTCGCGGTCATCCGTCTCGACTGCGGCCGCGGTGTCGACGTCCTCGATCTCTGGCGGCTCGATCAGGTCGACGTCGGCGTCGTCGTCCACGTCATCGACGACGGGATCCGGGCTCATCTGCTCGGCACCCACTCCGAGGGTCGGCCGGAAGCGGCGCGCCGCGTGGGCGTAGTGCGGGCGACGCGGCGGTGTGAAGAAGTCCACAGGATCCGGATCGGCGTCGCGCTGCTCGATGTGCGCGGAGTAGTCGGCGACCGCGTCCGCGTAGCCGTCGTCGAAATCGTCGTATTCGTCGGCCGGCTCGGCCTCATCGACATGCTCGACGGCGCCGTTCGTCGAGAGTGGGCCGGTCGTGTCGGGATGCTCTTCTTCGACGACGGCGCTCGGCGCCCGCTCGGCGGCGTCGACGTCATCGGTGACGATCGGAATCTCGCCGGTCAGCTCGGCGACTGTGACGGAATCGCTGTTTCCACGACGGCGACGGCGCCGGCCGCCGACGGGCGGGGCACCGATCGTGCCGTTCTTCGCCAGCAACTCCGCGACCGAAATAGGTCGCGTGCTGCTGTGGCTATCTTCTGGTCCTGTCATCGTGTGTTGCCTTTGGGCCTCGTTACTTCTCGTCCAGGATCCCGCACGTACGTCTCGACCAAGGCAGTTCCATCCGCTTCGCTGTCGAGTTTCCGCAGAATCAGCCCTTCTCGCAATGCCCAGGGGCAGATGTCCACGCTGTCGACGGCCAGAGCCTTCATGCTCGCCTCAGCTACCAAAGCTCCGGCCACGATCTGTGGCGCCCGCTCGGCACTCACCCCTTCCAACTCCGCACGGTCAGCCGCGGTCATCCTAGAGATGAAATTTATGAGCTGCCTGAGGCCGCTCGCTGTGAGCGTCCTCTTGACGCGCGGCCCCGCTCCAGAGGGGGCGGCGCCGGTCAAGCGGGCAAGCGAGCGGAATGTCTTCGACGTTGCCACCGCCAGGTCGGGGCTGCCGACCTCGAGCATCTTGGCGCCGGCGTCGGCCAACTCGGTGGCCAGCCAGTCACGCAGCATCGCCACGCGGCGCCGACCCGGCGGGTCGTCGGGCAGCCATTCGCGGGTGAGCCGGCCCGCTCCCAGCGGCAGCGACAGGGCGGCGTCGGGCTCCTCATCGACGCCGTTGGACAGTTCGAGCGAACCGCCGCCGATGTCGATGTTGATGATGCGGCCGGCGCTCCAGCCGTACCAGCGGCGTACGGCCAGAAACGTCAGCCGGGATTCGTCGACCCCGCTGAGCACCTGCAGCGCCACACCCGTCTCCGCGAGCACCCTGGCGAGGACGTCCTCGGAATTGGTGGCGTCACGCACGGCTGAGGTGGCAAACGCCATCAGCTCGGCGCAGCCGGAGCTGGCGGCGATCTTGGCGAACTCGTCGATGGTGCCGATCAGTTTGTCCGCACCCTTGCGGGTCAGCTTGCCGGAACTGTCGATGGCCTCCGCGAGCCGAAGCGACGCCTTGGTCGAACTCATCGGCGTCGGATGCCCACCGCGACGCGCGTCGACCACCAACAGGTGGACGGTATTGCTGCCGACATCCAGCACGCCTAATCGCACGTCACCACCTTATTGGGTCTACCGTTGTGTCCCGTGAGCGCATCGCACCATGGTGAGGTCGAGCTGGATTTCGCCCGTGAATGGGTGGAGTTCTACGACCCCGACAATGCAGAACATTTGATCGCCGCCGACATGACGTGGCTGCTGTCGCGTTGGACATGCGTGTTCGGCACACCCGCGTGTCAGGGCACGGTCGAGGGCCGGCCCGACGACGGGTGTTGCTCGCATGGAGCGTTTCTGTCCGACAAAGACGATCGGGCCCAGCTGGACGACGCCGTCAAGCAGCTGACCGACGAGGATTGGCAGTTCCGCGACAAGGGCCTGGGCAAAAAGGGCTACCTCGAAATGGACGAGTACGACGACAAGCCCAACCTTCGGACCCGAAAATACAAGGGCGCCTGCATATTCCTGAATCGTCCCGGGTTCCCCGGCGGCATCGGCTGCGCGCTGCACAGCAAGGCGCTCAAGCTGGGCGTCGAGCCCCTGACCATGAAGCCCGACGTGTGCTGGCAGCTGCCGATCCGCCGCACCCAGGAGTGGGTGACGCGGCCGGATGGCTCGGAGGTCCTCAAGACCTGGATAACGGAGTACGACCGGCGCGGCTGGGGCGAGGGCGGCGCGGATCTGCACTGGTACTGCACCGGTGACCCTGCCGCGCACGTCGGTGCCAAGCAGGTGTGGGAGTCGTATGCCCCCGAGCTCACCGAACTTCTCGGCGAGAAGGCGTATGCCGAGCTGGCCGCAATGTGCAAGCGCCGCAGTGGTCTAGGGCTGATTGCTGTCCACCCCGCGACCCGCTTGGCGCAGTGAGCGAGTCGGCCGTCGTCGGCTCTTCGCGCGAGCGCTCATCGCTGTTTCTGTTTCGCCTGGTCCCGCCGCGGGCCGACTTCGCGCAGACGATGACGGCCGAGGAGCGGCACGCGATGGCGCTTCACATGGCGTACTGGCAGAACCTACTGACCGCCGGCCAGGTGGTGGTCTACGGACCCGTCGCCGATCCCGAAGGCGTATGGGGAATGGGCGTGCTGCGGGCCGCCGACCGCGCCGAGGTGTTGGCGATCGGCGAGCGGGACCCGTCGGTTACCGCCGGTGTCAACACCTTTGAGGTGTTCGAGATCATGGGCGGACGAACGGGTTAAACGCCACAGCCAGACTGCCGTGCAAAGCAAGACGGCGACAAAGACGAAAACATAAGCGGCGGGCACTATTTCGTCCCACGTACCGCCGGGCCGCAGCGACATCACACCGGCCTGAGGGGTGTCACCGGCGACGGAGACGAACCAACCGCCGACGATGGCGCAGACGAGCCACATTGCCGCAGAAGCGATCCGGCCGCCGCGAACGTATGCGCGATACCCGAGGTGAACGATCAACGGCGCGAACCAGACCCAGTGGTGGCTCCAGCTGAACGGCGACGCGGCCGCCGATGCCATCCCGACAACGGCAACAGCCAACACGGTGTGGCCGCGTCGATACGCGGTGGCGGCGATCACGATGGCGACGGCCGCCACCGCAACCGCGACGATCGTGGCCAGCGTGGGCGACCAATGCATACGCAAGAACAGACCGCGCACACTGGTGTTGGCGAGCGGGTCATGCGAGATGCGGTTCACGTCGTCGAAGCGGCCGTGGAACCAGAACGCGGCCGAATCCGAAGGCGCGACGGCCAACCCGAGACCCACCGTGGCCGCGAACGTGGCGGAGGCGACCAACGCGGCACGCACTCGCCGCGTCACCAGCAGGTACACGATGAACAGCGCCGGCGTCAGTTTGATGCCCGCGGCCAACCCGATCCCGACGCCCGCCCACCTGCTGTGCTTGGTTCTGAGTAGATCCGCCACCACGAGCACCAGGAGAAGGAGATTGATCTGCCCGAGCTCGGCCGTGAGCCGCACCGGCTCGAGCCATGCGATCACACCGACCAGCAGCGCGGTCAGGCTGAACAGGCCGGCGCCGGCCTGCATACCCGCCGATTTCAGCATCCGCACGACTGCATACGTCAACGCGGCGACCATGCCGAGCAGCCACAGAAACTGCACCGAGACACGGTCCAGCAGCGCGAGCGGAATGGCACATATCGCCGCGAAAGGCGGATAGATGAACAACAACTCGTTGGGTTTGCCGGTGAAACCCGTGGAGTAGAGGTCAAGCCCTGCTAACAGCCGTTCAGCGGCGAAGCGGTACACCATCGCATCGATTTGCAGCCGCAGCGTCGGCCAGTGCAGGTACACCGCGACGTATGTCAGCAGCGAAGCTGCTGACACCGCTGGGCCGCCACGGCGCACCCACGGGCTGATGGAGTTGTGGTGTTCTCGTGTCGTCTCGGTAATCACTCGTCGTCGTCCGCTGTGTCGGCCCTGTGTTGCAAGGGGCCCACGCTAGACGATCTAGTTGTGAACGGCTCTCAGGGTCCGTTCTACGCCCGGCGAACGTTCCTTACCGCCCGAAATCTCGGACGAATAGTCGAGCGGTAAGGAACGTTCGGCCGGAGAAAGCTACCCCTCGAGCTTGTAGCCGAGGCCACGGACGGTGACCAGGTGCACCGGGTTCGCCGGGTCGGCCTCGATCTTGCTGCGCAGTCGCTTGACGTGCACGTCGAGGGTCTTGGTGTCACCGACGTAGTCGGCGCCCCACACCCGGTCGATGAGCTGCCCACGGGTGAGTACCCGTCCGCTGTTGCGCATGAGGTACTCGAGCAGGTCAAACTCCTTGAGCGGCAACGTGATCTGTTCACCATTGACGGAAACGACGTGGCGCTCCACATCCATCCGGACCGGGCCGGCCTCGAGCACACCGTCACCGATGCCGGACTCGTCGTTGTCGCTACCCCGCCGCAGTACCGCTCGGATGCGGGCAATGAGCTCGCGTGCGGAATACGGCTTGGTCACGTAGTCGTCGGCGCCCAGTTCGAGGCCGACCACCTTGTCGATCTCGCTGTCCCGTGCGGTCACCATAATGACGGGAACGCTTGAGCGAGAACGCAATTGCTTGCACACGTCGGTGCCGCTCATGCCGGGCAACATCAGGTCGAGCAAGACGATGTCGGCACCGGCTCGCTCGAATTCGGCCAGGGCCGAGGGGCCGTCGGCCACCACGGTGGCTTCGAAGCCCTCCTTGCGCAGCAGAAAGGCCAGGGGATCGGCCAAGGACTCTTCGTCCTCCACGATCAACACGCTGGTCATTGGTCTGGCTAGTCCTCTCGTTCGTCCGATTCGTCATCGGTGTAGGGGTATGCCGGAATCGACAGTGTGAACGTCGATCCCGTTCCCGGCTGACTCCACAGCCGGATGGATCCGTTGTGGTTGGCGGCGACGTGCTTGACGATCGCCAAACCGAGTCCTGTGCCGCCGGTAGCACGCGAGCGCGCCTTGTCGACGCGGAAGAACCGCTCAAACACCCGCTCCTGGTCCTCGCGGGCGATGCCGATGCCGCGGTCGGTGATGGCGATCTCGATGTTGTTGCCCCGGCGGCGGCGGCTGATCGACACCGGAGATCCATTGGGCGAGTAAGCGATTGCGTTGGACACCAGGTTGGCAATCGCCGTCACGAGCAGCGGCTGGTCACCCAGCACGCGGTAGCCGGTTGGCGCGTCGGTGGCGACCGCGATGTCGGCGTTGTCTGCGGCTACCTTGTAGCGCGACACCGCCTCGGCCACCACGGTGTCGACCTCCACGGCCTCCAGATCGGGCAGCCGTTCGGCGCCCTGCAGCCGCGACAGTTCGATCAGCTCGCCGACCATGTTGGCCAGCCGGTGAGATTCGGCGAGCATCTTCTCGGCGAACCTGCGCACGGTCTCGGCGTCATCGGCCGAGGCCAGCAAGGCCTCGGCGAGCACACCCATCGCGCCGACCGGCGTCTTGAGCTCGTGGCTGACGTTGGCCACGAAGTCGCGGCGTGTGGCTTCCATCCGGGCGTGCTCGGACTGGTCGTCGACGTAGACGACCGCAAACCGTCGATCGTCCTCGCTCAGCAACCGCACGTGTCCGCGAACCGACAGGCCCGACCGTCCGGGATTGGTCTTCTTCCGCGGCGACAGGTCGACCTCGCCGTCTTCGCCGGTGGCCAGCGTGCGCTGCGCGGCCAGCCAGGCGCGGTCGTCGAGTAGCCGGTCTTTGACCAGGCCCAGCTCGCGCGCCCGGTCGTTGGTGTAGACGACGTCACGGTAGGTGTCGACCACCACGATCCCCACGGGCGATTGCGAGACGATGTGTTCGAGCATCTGTGACACGGTGATGCCTGCCTGCTCGGCGACCTGGCGTTGCCGACGTTCGGTCAGACGGGGTGTTAGCCCCGCCCCAAACCCGACACCGATCACCAGTGCGAGCAGTGCGACTACCGCTGCGAGCAGCAGTGCCGATACCACACTCACGCGAAAATCGTACGTTCCCGGTGAACGTCATCCCAGCAGCGTGCGGCCAAAACGGGACAAGTCACACGGGCAATCGCAGGTGTTCGGTAGCCGTTTACCCAGTGTTTGCCGTTGGGCACTACTTCGCGCCCTGAGCGGCCACCGCGGCCGCGCCCGCCTCCGCCGCCTCCGGATCCAGATACTGCCCGCCGATGACTTTCGGTTTGAGCTCGGAATCAAGGTCGTAGCGCAGCGGTATGCCGGTCGGGATGTTCAGCCCGACAACGTCCTCGTCGGACATGCCGTCGAGGTACTTCACCAGGGCGCGCAGCGAGTTGCCGTGGGCAGCGATCAGGACGGTTTTACCGGCCCGCAGGTCAGGTTCGATGGTCGCGGTGTAGTACGGCACGAACCGCTCGACGACGTCTTTGAGGCATTCCGTGAGCGGCGGGCCGCCCGCGATATCGGCGTAGCGGGGATCGGCGTCCTGGCTGTGCTCACTGCCGGGCTCGATCGGTGGCGGCGGCGTGTCGTAGCTGCGTCGCCACGCCATGAACTGCTCTTCGCCGTACTTTTCCTTGGTCTCGGCCTTGTTGAGCCCCTGCAGCGCGCCGTAATGGCGTTCGTTGAGCCGCCAGTCGCGGTGCACAGGGATCCAATGCCGATCGGCCGCATCAAGCGCGAGGTTGGCGGTGTTGATCGCCCGCCGCAACAGCGACGTGTAGAGCACGTCGGGCTGGCGGTCCAGCTCCTTGATCAGCTCGCCTGCGCGGACCGCCTCGGCCCTGCCCTTCTCGGTGAGATCGACGTCGACCCAGCCGGTGAACAGGTTCTTCTGGTTCCAGTCACTCTCGCCGTGACGGAGCAGAATCAGCGTTGCGTCAGCCATGGAGGGATCCTCTCACGAGGGCGATCAGTCGTCTTCGTCGTCGATCAGGTGCGCGAAGGCCTGCAGGTTCTTCAGCGATTCGCCGCGGGATACCCGCCATTCCCATTCCTTTTGGATCGACGACCGAAAACCCAACTCCAGCAACGTGTTGAAGTCGGAGTCGACGGCCTCGAGAACTTGGCCCAGCACGCGGTCCACCTCGTCGGGAGTCACCGACTCCAGCGCCATCCGGCCGACGAGGTAGATGTCGCCGACGTTGTCGAGGGTGTACGCGACGCCGTAGAGGCGGCGGTTGCGCTTGAGCAGGAAGCGGTACACGCCCTCGTGGTTCTCGTCGGGCTTGCGGCAGACGAACGCCTCGATGCGGAGCGAATGCTCGCCGATCGACAGGATCGTGTTGGTCTTGAGCCGGCGTTCGCCGGGCAGTTCAACAATGATGCCGGGCAGTCCGCCGCGCGCACCTTCGTGATGCGTGCAGACCAGGCCGTGTTCCTTGCAGGTGTCCTCGATGACCTGCTGGACGTCGCTGCTCATTGCTCGGCTCCCGCTCGTCCCCTGCCCTTCGGGCGTGGGCCCAGCGATCCTCACTCGCGCTCGTCTTCGCGGCTCACGCGCGCACACCCCGCCGCATCGAGAACCGCCTGCCGTTGCGCCGCGCCGTCGCGTCACGGCGTTGATGGCGCGCGTGGTAATCGCCGATAGCGTGCCCGTAGCTGGCCAGCAGTGCCTCGACGGTGTGCGCCCAGGAGAACGTGGCCGCGTGCTCGACAGCCGCCCGGCTCATCGTCTGCGGCCCCTGCTGCAGCAGCCCGTCGATTGCGGCGGCCCAGTCGTCGACGTCGTGTCCGTCGACCAGCGTCCCGCTGACGCCGTCACGCACTGCAACCGGCAGGCCGCCGACCGCGGCCGCCACCACCGGCGTACCGCAGGCCTGCGCCTCGATGGCGACCAGTCCGAACGACTCCGAATAGCTCGGCACCGCGACAATGTCGGCGGCCCGATACACCTCGACGAGCCGGTCGCGCGACTGTGGAGGCAGGAACGTCACACGCTCAGACATGCCGAGTTCGTCGGCCAGCCGGACCAATCCATCCGGTGCGGCCAGTCCGCTGCCCGAAGGCCCGCCGGCCACCAGCACCCGAACGCCGGGCACTTTGGCGGCCGCCCGCAGCAGGACGTCGGGCGCCTTGAGCGGTTGGATACGGCCGACGAATGCCACCACCTGCTCGTCGGCGTCAAGCCCCAGCGTGGCGCGGGCGGCGGCTCGGTCACCGGGGGTGAACATCTCCAGGTCGACGCCGGGATGCACGACGTCGATGCGCGCCGGGTCGGCGTGATGCAGCGAAATCAATTGCTGCGCTTCATGTTCGGTGTTGACGATCAACCGGTCTGCTTCGTCGACCACCTGCTGCTCCCCCACCGCGCGCAGCGGCGGTTCGGGCGAGTCACCGTCGGCCAGTGCGGCGTTCTTGACCGCAGCCAGGGTGTGCGCGGTATGCACCAGCGGCACCGCCCAGCGGTCGCGGGCCAGCCAGCCGACCTGACCGGACAGCCAGTAGTGCGAATGCACGATGTCGTAGTAGCCGGGCTCGTGAGTGGCTTCGGCGCGCAGCACGCCCGCGGTGAACGCGCACAGCTGGGTGGGCAGGTCGTACTTGTCGAGGCCCTCGAACGGCCCGGCCACGACGTTGCGCACCAGCACGCCGGGCGCCACCTTCACGACGGGCTGATCGGCCGACGACGTGGCGCGCGTGAAGATCTCCACCTCGACGCCGCGGCGAGCCATCTGCAATGCGCTCTGCAAGACGTAGACGTTCATCCCGCCGGCGTCACCTGTGCCCGGCTGGGCCAGCGGTGAGGTGTGCACTGATAACACTGCGACGCGTCTGGGCAGATCTGTTGCTAGGCGCACACAGACATGTCTACACCGCCGTCAGGCTTCGGACGGCGAGCGGCCAGTCAAGCGGAGGCTTCCGGGCGCCGGGTCTGCGCGCGCCGCATCGCGCCGATCGGATCGGCGTAAAGGCCGCCGAGCGACACCACCCCCGCGCCGGCTTCCTGTACTCGGTTGCCGAACGCGGTCACCCGGATGTCGCGGGCCGGCAGCACCGAGCGCTCGGCGTAGGCGGCCTCGACCAGGGTCATGCCCTCCGGATACTCGGTGAACGCCTGACCGCCGACCACCAGGTCATCGGGGTTGAGCATGTCGCGCAGCAGGGCGACCGCCTCGCCGAGCACGCGTGCCCGCTCGGCCAGCAGCGCCCTGGCCTGCTCGTTGCCCTGCCGGGCGGCCCGCAGCACCGATGTCACCGTCGACGCCGGACCGTCGGCCGGGATGATCCGGGCCTTGCGCGCCGCGATCAGCACCGCCTCGTCGCTCACCGTCGACTCGAGTTGACCAGTGCCGCCAAGCAGCTCCGAGTGCGCGGGTAGCGCTGCGATGGTGCCCGGGCCGCTGGCCGGTGAGTGCACCCGGCCTCCGATCGACAGCGCGTAACCGACGGTCTCGCGGGCGTACACGTACAGGCTGGTCGAGGACTGGATGGGCTGGCGGCGCACGCCGAGCAGCAGTTCGGCGCCGGCCATCGCGTCGACGTGGGAAGCGACCGAGACGGGCAGGCCGAGAGTGTCGGCGAGCACAGGGCCGACCGGTGCGCCGGACCAGCCGAGCCGCGGATGGTCGAGGTATCCGGTGGTGCTGTCGACGACGCCACCGGCTGCCACACCGACCCACAGCGAGCGGCGGCGGTGCCAACGGCTGAGGTAGCGGCGGGCGCTGCCGGCCAGCGAGGCAAGCGCCGCACCCTGCGCTCCGCGCGGCGTCGGAGTCTCCACGGCGTCGAGCGTGCGGCCGAACAGGTCGGTGGCCACGATGCTGGTCGTGCGTGCGCCGATGTGGATGCCCAGCGTCAAGAACGGCTCGTGGTTCACCTCGACGGGCACGCGCGGGCGGCCGATCGCACCGGAGACCGCGAGGTCGGCGCGTTCGCGCAGAATCCCGGCGTCCAGCAGGGCAGTTACCTGCCGGTTCACTGTGGCGATGCTGAGCTTGGTGACTTGGGCGATCACGTCACGGGCAATCGGTCCCCGCAACCGCGCGGCGCCGAAGACCGAGGCGGCCGCCGCGTCGGCCACCTTCAGGGACGGGGCGACGATGGAAGGCCGCGCGAGGAGGGTCCGCTTGGCGTGGGCTGGTGGGGCCTGGCGAAGGGTGGCGGTGGGAGTAGTGCGCACGGGATGTCCTTTGTTGAAGTCGGCGGGTTGGGTCTTGGAAAGATCCACGCCACACCTGGCGACTCAACGGGACAGCGAGATTATCCGGGGTCGGTCAGGCGCGGCAGATCGCGCGGCGACAACAACAGCTCCGGAACACGGGACGAACTTAGCACGCCAACTAAAGTTGGGCGTATGACGACAGCCGAGACGAACCAGCGGGTTGCGGTAGTCACCGGCGCGAGCGCCGGGATCGGCGAGGCGACTGCGAGAACTCTTGCGGCGCAAGGGTTTCACGTCGTTTGCGTGGCCCGGCGCGCAGAGCCGATCAACGCACTGGCCGACCAGATCGGCGGTACCGCGATTGTGGCGGACGTCACGTCCGACGAGCAGGTGGTGGGCCTCGATGAGGCTCTGGATCGGGTGGATGTACTGGTCAACAACGCCGGCGGCGCCCGGGGCCTTGAACCCGTGATGGAAGCCGACATCGACAACTGGCGCTGGATGTGGGAGGCCAACGTGCTCGGCACGCTGCGCGTCACCCGCGCGCTGCTGCCCAAACTGATCGACTCCGGCGACGGTCTGATCGTCACGGTCACGTCGATCGCCGCGATCGAGATCTACGACAACGGCGCCGGCTACACGTCGGCCAAGCACGCACAAGCCGCGCTGCACCGCACGCTGCGTGGCGAGCTACTCGGAAAACCGGTGCGGCTCACCGAAATTGCACCCGGCATGGTGAAGACCGACTTCTCGCTGCGCAGATTCGAAGGAGACGAGGAACGCGCCGCCAAGGTCTATGAAGGCGTCACCCCACTGGTCGCCGAAGATGTCGCCGAGGTGATCGGGTTCGTCGCCTCCCGGCCCTCCCACGTCAACCTGGACACGATCGTGATCAGGCCGCGGGATCAGGCCAGCGCGTCGCGTTTTAACCGCCGGAGTTAACCGCCGGGCCGCCCGTTGACGGGCTGAGGCGCATCCGTGGGCGTGGCCGGCGCCGTGCTCGGGATCTGGCTCGGTGAAGGTTGTGTCGACAACGCTGACATCGACACCCACTCGTCCCATGAGACGGCCCAGTCCCAGAGGTCACCGTCGGCGTAGGACAGCTCGATCGACGTGCCGGTGACTTCGACCGGGTCGCCGTATATGGCGCTGTTGAAGTACTGCTGCGAGTTCTCCAGATTCAGGTTGATGCAGCCGTTGGTGACGTTGGTGTTGCCCTGCGCACCGATGCTGTTCGGATTGCAGTGAATGAACTCACCGTTGTTGGAGATCCGCACCGCGAACCGCTCGTGCACGTTGCTGTAACCGGCGGCGGGGTTGGTCATGTAGAAGTCTTCGTACTTCTCGGTCACCACGTGGGTGCCGCTGCGGGTGATGTTGCGCGGCAGGTCGGCCTCTCCGTAGCTGCACGGGAAATCCATGATCACCGCGCCTGCTCCGTCGAGCACCTGGATGCGGTGTGACGAGGCCTCGGCCTTGACGACCTGGCGGCGGCCGATCTCGAAGTTCAGCGTGATGTCCTGCGCGCCGTAGGCCCCGTCGCCGAAGTCGACGCCATAGAGCTTCGCGTCGACGTTCACCTTGGTGCCCGCCGGGTAGTACTCCTTGGTCCGGTAGTGCACCCGCGAACCGCCGACCTCGTCGGGCAGCCACGCCCAGCTGCCCTCGACCGGCGGCACCGTGGTGACCTTCAGCGCCTTTTCGACCGACGCCTTATCGGTGATCGACGCGTCGAACTGAATGATGACCGGCGCCGCGACGCCGACGACCTGACCGTCGGCGAGCTGAAAGGCGCCGTTGACCTTGGTGTCCGGTTTGATCGTGCTGAAGCTGCCAGCCACCGGAACGGCCTTGCCGTCGTGGCCGACGACCGAGCCGCCCCACGTGTACTCGACGCCGTAACCCAGCGGTTCGGTGACGGTGAATTCTGTGCGGTCGCGGTTGAGCGTGCCCGCGACGGCCTTGCCCTCGGGATTGGTCAGCGCGACCCGCTGGAACCAGCCGTCCTTCACCTCGACGCCGATCTTGTCGACCGGGGAAACATCATTGGCGGAGTTCGACGGTTTATAGGTGATCGACGGTGCCGCGGGTGCCGCGGGCTGCCCAGACGGTTTGCTGACCTTGCTACCGCAGGCTGCCAGTGCGCCCGGCACGACGACACCGACCGCAAGCGCAGTCAGTGCCCGCCGTCGGCTGACCTTCGACGGCATTCGGGCGGCATTGAGGCCTGGGCTCACGTGGACCCAGGGTACCTAGAGAGAGCAGCCAATCAGAATTGGCTCGGGTGTGAGCTCTATCCCGAACGTCGTTCTAACACCGTCGCGTACCGTCCTGGCCAGCGCGATCACGTCGGCGGTGGTGGCGTGGCCGCGGTTGGTCAGCGCCAGCGCATGCTTGGTCGACAGCCTCGCGGGTGAACCATCGCCGGGAAAGCCTTTGCCGAACCCGGCGTGCTCGACCAGCCAGCCGGCGGCGAGCTTCACCCCATTGGGCGCCGGGTAGTTCGGGACGGGTCCGTCGATGCCCGCCTTTAGCCGATCGAATTCGGCGGGCGCGACGACTGGGTTGGTGAAAAACGATCCGACGCTCCAGGTGTCATGGTCGGTGTCGTCGAGCACCATGCCCTTGCGCGCACGCAGCGACAGCACCGCCTCCCGCACCCGCGTCGGGTCGGCGCTCGACCCCGGCTCGGCGTCCAGTGCTGTGGCCAGCTCGCGGTAGCGCAGCGGCGCGCTGCGTCCTTCGCCGTCGAGGGCGAACTCCACTTCGAGCACGATCGCGGACTGTGAATGCCGCAGAATGCTTGTGCGGTAACCGAATTGGAGTGCCTCCGGCTCAACCCAGCGGTCCTCGCCGGTGCCGCGGTCCAGCAGGCGTACCCGCCGGATGGTGTCGGCGACCTCGGCACCGTACGCGCCGACGTTCTGCACCGGCGTGGCACCCGCCGAGCCGGGAATCCCAGACAGGCATTCCAGCCCGCCCAGCCCGTGCGCCAGCGACGTGACCACGACGTCATCCCACACCGCACCAGCCTCGACGCGTACGATGTTGCCCTCGACGGTGATCTCGGTGTTGGCGAGGAGCACGACAGTCAGGTCGGTCAGGTCGTCGGCCAGCACGATATTGGATCCGCCGGCGAGCACCAACGCGTCGTCGACGGAGCGCAACACCTCGACGATCTGCTCGGTGCTCGTGCAAGTGACCAACCGCCGCGCAACGGGTCCGATGCGCAGCGTGGTCAGCGGCGCGAGCGGCACGTCCGCGGCGACGGCCGCACCCCCCAGCTCCAGACCGGTCACGGGCCGTAACGGTAGCGTGGCCAGCTATGCCGCGTTCATTCGACATGGCCGCCGAATACGAGGGCAGCGTCGAACAGGTCCACCGGGCATTGCGCGATGAACAGTATTGGCTCGCGCGGTTAGCCGACTCCGGCGCCGACGAATACACGCTGGACTCAATCGAGATCGACGATCACGGTGGGGTCGACGTCGTCACCACGCAGACGCTTCGCGCCGACCGGCTACCCGGCCTAGTGACCCAGTTTCACCGCGGCGACCTGAGTTTCGTGCGCGAGGAAGCGTGGGCGCCGGTGCGCGATGGCCAGGCCAGCGCGGCAGTGAAGGGCGCGATTCGCGGTGCCCCCGCCACGCTGTCCGGCACCGCTGTACTCGCTTCGGCAAACTCCGGCGGCGGCTCGCGGCTGGAGTTCAAAGTCACCGTCGAGGTCAACATCCCGCTCGTCGGAGGCAAGATCGAGAACTTCATCGGCAACCAGCTCGTCGAGTTGCTTATCGCCGAACAGCGCTTCACGGCGGTGTGGATCGCGGAAAACGCGTGAACCGTAAGTAAAATTATGTGCCATGGCGCGGCGCATGGAGCACACGATCGCGTTCGACGCACCGGCGGAGAAGATCTATGCCGACTTCACCAGCCGAGAGTATTGGCAAACCCTGATGGAGGCCTACCGTCAGATAAGCCCGGAATCGCAGTCGACGGTCACGTCCTTTACCTCCGATGAGCGCGGCACCGACATCGTCTTCGTCCAAGTCATGCCGCGTTCGGAGCTGCCACCGATCGCCCGCACCGTGATGCCGGTCGACATGGTCGTCACTCGCGCGCAGCACTTCGATCCCTACGACTGTGCGAACAACCGGGCCGAGGGCACCTACTCAGCGTCCGTGCCGCACGGCCCTGGCCGATTCGGCGGTCAGTACCTTCTCACCGATACCGGGACCGGGAGCAGATTGCGGCTGGCCAGCGTCTGCAAGGTCTACCTCCCGTTCGTCGGCGGAGCGCTCGAAGACCTGATCCTGAACAACATCAAGTACCTCTTCCACGCCGAGGAGGCGTTCACCGCTGACTGGATCGCCGAGCATCACTAAGCGCACGCCCGATGTCGCCGGCCGGGCGGCTCCGGTCGGGCAGCCGACCCGTGGGACCACGGGCCATAACCGGTTGCGCCGAAGCGATCGCTGGCTGGTGCACTCGCGACGGGTACGCACCGCGCTGCAGGCCGCCGCTGATCCACTGGTCGTCGACCTGGGCTACGGCGCCCTTCCGGTCACGACGCTCGAGCTTGCGGCGCGGCTGCGCGTGGTACGCGCCGACGTCCGCGTCGTCGGGCTGGAGATCCACCCCGAGCGGGTGGTACCGCCCCGCGATGGCGTCGAGTTCGGGCTTGGCGGCTTCGAATTGGCCGGGCGCACACCGGTTTTGGTTCGTGCATTCAACGTGCTGCGCCAGTATCCGGTCGAGGCGGTGCCGGAGGCATGGTCGGTCATGCAGCGGCAGCTGGCGCCTGGCGGCTTGATCGTCGACGGCACCTGTGACGAGCTGGGCCGCCGCTGCTGCTGGGTGCTGCTCGACGCGGTCGGCCCGGTCAGCCTCACTCTGGCCTGCGACCCGTTCGCCATCGACCGACCGTCGGATCTCGCCGAGCGGCTGCCGAAGGTCCTGATCCACCACAACGTCGAAGGCCGGCCGATCCACACGCTGCTGACCGCAGCCGATCGGGCATGGGCCAGCGTCGCCGGTCATGGGGTGTTCGGTCCGCGAGTGCGCTGGCGGGCAATGCTGGACCTACTGCGTACCGAGGGTTTCCCGGTCGCGCCGCCGCGCCGCCGGATGCGTGACGGCGTGCTGACCGTGCCCTGGTC
>NZ_DATENY010000101.1:0-64231 GCF_035274705.1 Mycobacterium sp.
TAGTGCATCTCGTCTTTGGGGCACTCCCAGTTGCGGCCCCAGAAGATCACTCCCCGAAAGAGCGCGAGGCCGTTCTCGACTTTGGCGACGCGGTCGGCCGGCATGGTGAGCATCCGGAACGGATAGCTATTCCAGTTCAGATCCAAAGCGGTGCCCGAGAGGTGATTGGAGTTCCACACATCGTTGGTCGGGGTCCAGCAGCCGCACACCCCGTTCCGAAGCGGCTCGACGTTGCCGTTGTACCAGGCCGCCCACGCTTTCAGGATCACAGACGCATCACCTCCGCGCACCGGCAGCCGAATGTCAGTCCCCGGGATGGGGGCCCTTTCGGTGTCTTGTGCGCTGCACTGCGCCCAGCCGTTCTCCGTTATCAGCGCCATGGCAGTTGCCCCCATCTGTTGCGGACTGCTGCAGTCGATGGTGACGCTGAATTCGACGGTGGGCGCGAGTAGTGGACTACCTCATTCTCCGAGACGCGCGACGAAGGATCAGCCCGCTAGCACGAGCACCGGCACCGGGCTGTGCCGCAGAATCTTGGATCCACGCGAGCCAATGAACACGCGGGCGATTCCGCCTACCGGCGAGGTGCCAATGGCCAGTAGTTCGCCCTCCTGCCATTCGGCCGCGTCCAGTGCCTCGTCCCAGCCGTTGCCGGTGACCACCTGCAGCACCGCGTCGTCACCCACCACGCCTTCGGACCTCAACTGCGACAGCGACTCGCGCGCGTGGGACGCCAGCTGCTCGAGGATCGAGTCCTCGGCGCGCAAGCCCACCTCCGGCGGATACATCGTGCGGCCGCGAACCGCGAATGTGACCACACGCATCGGAACTTGCAGTCGTTCGGCGAGCGCCGCGGCGCGCTCCACCACGTGACGTGTTTCCAGAGTGCCGGGGTAGGCGGCAGTGATGCGGGTCAGTCCACCGGCTTTCGATCCGCGATATCCGCGGGGCGCGATGGCGAGTGGTACCGGTGACGAGTGCAGCAACCGGTCTGCGGTCGATCCCACGACCACCTGGCCGAGCTTGCCGTCGGCCGCCGATCCCAGTATCAGCGCCTCGGCATCGAGTTCGGCGACGGCCTCCAGCAGTCCGCCGGACGCCGACCGGTGGGAGATCTTGTGGTACTTCACATCCAGCCCGTCGGCCAGCGCACCGATGACCTGCTGTGCTTCCTTGGCGGAGTTCGCCGCCAATTGCTCGGCGTACTGGGCGTATTCGGCGTCGATCCGGCCCAGCGACGGCGTCATCCATGGCCGCGGCACGACCGTGACCACCGTCAACGACGTCTTCAACGTCCTCGCCGCTTCGACGGCCAGGTACAGCGGTGACCGGCCACCCTTGCCGGCCAGATAGCCGACCGCGACGGTCACGGCTCATCCTCGTGCTTGGTGACGAAGTGGTGATCCTTCGGTTCTTCAACGAACATGACGTCGTCGTCACCAGGAACCGCGGTCGGGATGTAGCCATCTGCGCCACCGGCATTGAGTGCACTGTGGCGGCGACCCCACAACAGGTAGAACACCAGCACTGCGCCGACACAGCCGCCGAAGACCAGCCATGTCTGCCAGCGCAGGCCGTAGAGCACAGCTGCGCATGCGAGGACAGAGAGGACGGGCGTAACGGGGTAACCCGGCACTTTGAACGGGCGCTCCAGATTGGGTTCGCGCACCCGCAGGATGATGACGCCGATCGACACCGTGATGAAGGCGACCAGCGTGCCGATCGACACGGCATCCAGCAGCCAGGTCAGCGGAATGAAACCGGCAAGGATCCCGGTGGCGACCGCGACGATGATGGTGTTGCCGACAGGAGTCATGCTGCGCGGGTTGACCTTTGCGAACATCGACGGAAGCAGTCCATCCCGGCCCATCGCGAACAGGATGCGGGTCTGGCCGTACATCACGACCAGGGTCACCGAGAAGATCGAGATCACCGCTCCCGCGGCCAGAAGCGTGCTGGCCCACGTTCCGCCGGTGATCTTCTCCAGGATCACAGACAGCCCCGCTTCGGCCTGTTCTTCCGAGCCGAACTCGGCGGCGTCCTGTGTGCCGAGTCCGGCGAAGGCGACGAGGATGTAGAAGCTGGTGACCACGATCAGTGCGGCAATGATCGCGCGGGGCATGGTCTTTTGCGGATCCTTCACCTCGTCACCGGCTGTCGATACCGCGTCGAGGCCGATGAACGAGAAGAAGATCATGCTCGCGGCCGTGGTGATGCCGGCCAAGCCCTTGTCCCAGAAGCCGTGGAAGTGGTCGGCGTTGAAACCGGTGAGCGCAATGACGATGAACATCAGAAGCACACCGAGCTTGATCAATACCATGATGGTGTTCACCGTTGCGGACTCGCTGGCACCGCGGATGAGCAGCAGCATGCACATCCCGATCAGCAAGACGGCGGGTAAGTTGACGATGCCCGGGGTGGCATCCCAGGGGGCTGACGTCAATGACTGCGGGAGTTGCCAACCAAACAGGTTGTCCAACAACTTGTTCACGTACCCGCTCCACCCAACTGCTACTGCGGAGATGGACACGCCGTACTCCAGAAGCAGACAGGCTGCCACACCCATCGCGACGAATTCGCCCATCGTCGTGTAGGCGTACGAGTATGTCGAGCCCGACACCGGCACCGACGACGCCATCTCCGCGTAGCAGATCGCGGACAGGCCGGCCGCGATGGCGGCGAGGACAAACGAGATGAGCACCGCCGGGCCCGCCTCCGGCACTGCCGCAGACAGCACGAAGAAGATGCCGGTGCCGACGGTCGCGCCAACACCGAACAGTGTCAGCTGGAATGTGCCGATGCTTCTCTTCAGGTGATCGGAGGCACCGTGTGCGACCGGGGCGCCGGCCACGGGCCGACGACGCCATAACTGCTGGGAGAGGCTTTGAGATGGGGCGGTCATGGTGCCTCCTGTGGGCCTATAACTGACTACCGGACAAGTGTGAACCGGTCTCCGCCAAAACTTCGGCGAACTGGCCAATCGCCCAGTCGATCTCCTCGGCGGTGATGACCAGCGGCGGAGCGAAGCGCAGTGTCGAGCCCTGCGTGTCCTTGACCAGTACCCCGCGTTCGGTCAGCTTCATGCTGATCTGCTTGCCGGTGGCCAGGTCTGGATCGATGTCCACGCCGGCCCACAAGCCCATGCCGCGCACGGCCACTACGCCGTGGCCGATCAGCGCTCGTAGCCGGCTGTGCAGGCGCTCGCCGAGTTCGGCTGAGCGGGTTTGGAATTCGCCGCGGCGCAGCATCCCCACCACCGTGGTGCCGATGGCGGCGGCGAGCGGGTTACCGCCGAAGGTCGAGCCGTGCTCGCCGGGATGCAGTACGCCGAGGACATCACGGTTGGCGACCACCGCGGACAACGGAACCACGCCGCCGCCAAGGGCTTTACCGAGAAGGTAGATGTCGGGCACAACGCCCCAGTGGTCGCATGCGAACGTGCGCCCGGTGCGGGCCAGGCCGGACTGGATCTCGTCGGCGATCATCAACACGTTGCGCTCGGTGCATAGTGCGCGGACGCGCGGAAGGTAGTCCGCGGGCGGCACGATGATTCCCGCCTCGCCCTGGATGGGCTCGATCAGCACCGCGACCGTGTTGTCGTCGATGGCCGCCGACATCGCTTCGGCGTCACCGAACGGCACGGCACGGAATCCGGGCGTGTACGGACCGAAGCCGCGGCGCGCCGCCTCGTCGTCGGAGAAGCTGATGATGGTCGTCGTGCGGCCGTGAAAGTTGTTGTGGGCGACGACAATATTGCTCTCGCCGGGCGCAACGCCCTTGACGTCGGTGCCCCACTTGCGGGCCACCTTGATGCCGCTTTCCACTGCTTCGGCGCCGCTGTTCATCGGCAGCACCATGTCTTTTCCGCACAGCTCGGCCAGGGCCTCGCAGAACGGTCCGAGCGCCTGAGAGTGGAACGCGCGGCTGACCAACGTCACTTTGTCGAGCTGGGCGTGGGCCGTCGCCGCGATCTCGGCATTGCGGTGTCCGAAGTTGACGGCCGAGTACGCGGCCAGGCAGTCGAGATAGCGCCTGCCCTCCACATCGGTGATCCAGGCGCCATCGGCGCTGGCGGCAACGACCGGCAGCGGCGAGTAGTTGTGCGCGACATGGCGGTCTTCGATCGCGATTGCCGCGTCGGTTGCGGTCACGGTGTCAAGAATGGTCACGGATGTACCTCCAGCGTGCAGCATTTGACGGATCCACCGCCCTTGAGAAGCTCCGAAAGATCCACCCCGATCGGCCGGAAGCCGGCCGCGCGCAACTGCTCGGCGAAGCCGACGGCAGCGGCGGGCAGCACGACATTCAGGCCGTCGGAAACGGCGTTGAGGCCAAGAACATACGCGTCGGCGCTGCCGACCTCGATGGCGTCGGGGAACAGCTCGAGCAATCGCATCTGCGATGTTTCGCTGAACGCCGGCGGGTAGTACGCGATCGTGGTGTCGTCGAGCACGGCCAGCGCGGTGTCGAGGTGGTAGAAGCGCGGATCGACCAGCTCGAGGCTGACGACCGGCATCCCGACGGCCCTGGCGATCTCGTCGTGGGCGCGCTGTTCGGTACGGAAGCCGTAGCCGGCCAACACGATTGAGCCGACGACGAGCAGGTCGCCCTGACCCTCGTTGAGATGGCGGGTGTAGAGCGGCTCGTAGCCGTGGTAGGCCATCCACTCGGCGTACGCATGGGCCTCGCCAGCGCGCTGCGGATAGGCGAAGCGGGCCACGACGGCGGTGTCGTTGACAATCAGTCCGCCGTTGGCCGCGTAGACCATGTCCGGCAGGCCGGCGACGGGTTCGACCAGCTCGACGGTGTGGCCCAGTTCCTTATACGTCTGGCGCAGGGTCTCCCACTGGTTCATCGCGACGTGGATGTCGACTTCGGTCGACGTGTCCATCCATGGGTTGATGGCGTACTCGACGGCGAAGAAAGTCGGCGCCGTCATGGCGTAGTGGCGGGGAGATGGCGCGCGCTCAGATCGTTGGTCGGCGCCGGGGCGCCTCCGTGTTGCGGCGACCTCGGAGCGCGAAATAGCGTCGGCGATAATCGTCATGAAATAAACGATATGTGGCGTTGATTTTGCAATCAATCGCCGTTTGTTGCGTGTCTACCTGTGATCTATTGCGCCAGACGCCGAAATGCGGCAGTTTATTGCGTGGAGGTGATCATGGAGCGTCTGGACGAGACCGACGAGCGGATTCTTGCCGAGCTAGCCGAGGATGCGCGGGCCACATACGCCGAGATCGGGCAGCGGGTGAACCTGTCGGCTCCGGCCGTCAAGCGGCGGGTAGACCGCATGCTCGACAACGGAGTCATCCGCGGATTCACCACTGTCGTCGACCGCAGCGCGCTGGGCTGGAACACCGAGGCCTACGTGCAGGTGTTCCGCCACGGCACCATCGCCCCCGATGACCTCCGAGCGGCATGGATCGACATCCCCGAGGTGGTCAGTGCGGCCACCGTCACCGGCACGGCCGATGCGATGCTGCATGTGCTCGCGCGCGATATGCGGCACTTGGAAGAGGCGCTCGAACGGATTCGTTCAGCTGCGGAAGTCGAGCGCAGCGAGAGCATTGTGGTCCTGACGAACATCATCGATCGGATGCGGGGCTAAGACCACAACCGCAGGGTGACGTACATATCGCCGGGCCCATCGTGTAGAAAACCCCACGTGAGCACAACTGGTGGCGTCGTGATCGTCGGAGGTGGACTGGCGGCTGCCCGCACGGCTGAGCAGCTGCGCCGTTCGGAGTACACGGGCCCGATCACCATCCTTAGTGACGAGGACCATCTGCCGTACGACCGGCCACCGCTGTCCAAGGAGGTATTGCGCGCCGAAACCGATGACGTGACCCTCAAGCCGGCCGAGTTCTATGACGAGAACGAAATCACGGTTCTGCTCGGGAAGGCCGCGCGTTCGGTGGACACCGCCGCGCGGACGGTGACGTTGGCCGATGGCAGCTCGCTCGCCTACGACGAGTTGATCATCGCAACGGGTTTGGTGCCCAAGCGAATTCCGTCGTTTCCAGACCTTCCGGGGATTCACGTCCTGCGGTCGTTCGACCAGAGCCTGAAGCTGCGTCGCGAGGCCGGCTCGGCGCGGCATGCCGTTGTTGTCGGCGCCGGGTTCATCGGGTGCGAGGTCGCGGCGAGTCTGCGTGGCCTCGGCGTCGACGTCGTCCTGGTCGAACCGCAGCTCGCGCCGCTGGCATCGGTGCTCGGCGAGCAGATCGGATCGCTCGTCGCGCGGCTGCACCGCGCCGAAGGCGTCGACGTGCGTTGCGGCGTCGGTGTCGCCGAGGTCCGCGGAGCTGAGCGCGTCGAGACGGTCGTGCTGTCCGACGGCGCCGAGCTCGACTCGGATCTGGTCGTCGTCGGCATCGGATCCCATCCCGCCACCGCGTGGCTGGAGGGCACGGGCGTCGCGGTGGACAACGGCGTCGTCTGCGACGCGGTCGGCCGTGCCAGCGCTCCGCATGTCTGGGCCATCGGCGACGTCGCATCGTGGCGCAACACCGTGGGGCATCAAGTGCGCGTGGAACATTGGAGCAATGTCGCCGACCAGGCGCGCGCTCTGGTTCCGGCGATGCTGGGCCAGGAGCCGCCGGCGGCCGTCACGGTGCCGTACTTCTGGAGCGATCAGTACGACGTGAAGATCCAGTGCCTTGGAGAACCCGAGGCCACCGACTCCGTGCACGTCGTCGAGGACGACGGCCGAAAGTTCCTGGCGTTCTACGAGCGTGACGGCGTCGTCGCCGGCGTGGTCGGCGGCGGCATGCCGGGCAAGGTGATGAAGAGCCGAGCCAAGATCGCCGCGGGCGCACCGATTTCGGAGGTCCTCACCTAGCGACTTGTGCACGGTTTGCCGCGCCTACCGCCAATTCTCGTGCACAAGTCGCGTCAGAGCTCGCCGAGATAGAAGCGGATGCCCTGGTCGTCGCTGCACTGCGCCGACTTCCCGTAGGCCTGCTGGGACGGCTCGTCGATGACGGTGCCGCCAGCCTCCCGCACCCGGGCCACCGCGGCGTCTACGTCCTCGACGGTCCACATCGGCACGGTCACCTGCTGGGCGCTGCCGCCCGCGACACCGGCCATCGGATGGGTCTGCTGCACCTGCCAGCCGTCGTCGATGCGGCCCGGCTCGAACGTCCAGAACAGCACGCGGCTGTAGAACGCCCTGAACGCCGACGAGTCCGTCACCTCATACGTGATGTACGAAAGCTCGCCCGGCCCAGAGCCGTTGAGCTCGGGCCGTGGCTCGCCGGGATTCGGCTGGAAGACCGCGAACGCGGCGCCCTGTGTGTCGGTACCGGCGAGCACCGTGCCGAAGTCGAACTCCTGAGGCTCGTCGACGGTGCCGCCGCCGTCCAGAATCGCCTGCCGGGCGCCGTTCAAATCGGTGACCGCGTAGCAGCAGAGCATCCCCTGCGGGCTGGCGACGCTGAAGATCCCGATGTGCTGCTTGGTGTTGGTGACCTGATGGGTCGTCGGGTCATACACCCACCCGAGCACGTGGCCATAGAACGCCGCGGCGCGGTCGGCGTCCGGCGTCCACACCGAGACATAGCCGACATCGCCGTGCTGGATGGGCGTCGCGGCGCCGGTGACCGGTCCGGACAGCATCCAGCGATGCCCGAACGGGTCGATGATGGCGGCGCTGCGGGCCCCGTAGTTCTCGTAGGGTTCGCGCTGCACGTCGGCGCCCCGTTCACGGGCGCGTTCCAACGCGGCATCGGTGTCTGGCACGTGCAGCATCAGGCTCACCGAAACAGCCTGCGGTGCAGGAGCTTTCAAACCGATTTCGGGATACTCGTCGGCCAGGTACAGCACGCCACCGGAGATCGCCAGCTCGGCATGGCCGATGCGGCCGTCATCCATCTCGATGGGTTCTCCGACGAGCGTCGCGCCGAATGCGTCGACATACCAGGCGATGGCCTCGCGGGCGTTGGCGACGGCAAGGTACGGCAACGCCGCAGGTCGCGGGGGAGCGGACGGAACCGCTGCGGCGGGGTCGGTCAGTTCGGCGATGGTGGTGTCTGTGCCACTCATGACAACTCCTTGGGTTCGATTGGGAAGGGACAGTGCTGATTCCAGGCGTGCGCGCAGGTGGGCCGCGAACGCCGGATCCGGCTGGACCGGAAGCTCGTCGCCATGCAGCACGGTCAGCGGATCGTGGGTGTTGTTCACGACTTCCCTCCTTCCGGCTCCGGGTAGTGAGATCTGAATGCGCGGCGGGCCCGCACCAGCAGCGCCTCCGTGGCGTGCACGGTGCGCCCGATCAGTTCCGCGCACTCGGGCACGGAACAGTCGTCCATGTAGCGCAAGGCCAGCACAGTCCGGTGCTGCTCGGGCAACTTGGCCAATACACTCTCGGCGACGATGCGGTCGAGTTCGACGTCCCAGTCGTCGGCTGGGTCGATGGGCTCGGGCAACTCGGCGACCGGAATGCTGAACCGGTCGTGCCGACGGCGGTAGTGGTCGGCGAGTTTGTGGCGCGCCACGCCGAGTAGCCACCGCACCGTCAACGGCGGCGGAGCGTCTTTCCGTGCGGCGTCCATCGCCGCCAGAAAGGTTTCCGACGTCAGGTCCTCGGCGGTTCCGCGGTCACTGCAGCGCCGCACGAAATAGCCGTAAACGACCGGCAGCGCATCGTCGTACAACGCCAGCAGTGCCCGCGGAGCGTCGTTGCCGTTCGGCTCGGCGCTCACACCCTTATAGTCGCCGCCGCGACCCGAACTCCGACGGGTTGGCCGAAAAATTCTTCAGTGGCTCAGCGGTACACGGGCGTCCAGCGCACGTCGGCGATGCGTGCGGCCAGTTGTTCGGGGCTGCGCTTGGGTGCCACGCCGTCCGCGACGGCCTGGACCGCGACGGCGCGGGCGATGCGGACGGCGATCTCGGGTATGTCTGACCATGCGGGCAGCAGCGGCCGCGTCGGATCGGTCAAGGCGGGCGAGGCGTCGCCGAGCGCGGCGGCCGCGGAGCGCATCATCTCGTCGGTGACGCGCGTGGCCTGTGCTGCGGTCACGGCGAGTCCCATCGCCGGAAAGATATATGCGTTGTTGCACTGCGAGATCGGGCGTTCCACGCCATCGCGATGCAGTGGCGCGAACGGTGAGCCCGTCGCGATCAGCGCGCGCCCGTCGGTCCAGGCGTCTAATTCGGCTGGATGCGCCTCGGCACGACTGGTCGGGTTGGACAGCGGGAAGATGATCGGCCGCTCGGTCTTGCCGGCGAGCTCGCGGACGATCTCCTCGGTGAAAGCGCCAGCAGCCGTTGACAACCCGAGCAGGACGCCCGCGTCGACGTGGTGCACGACGTCGGCCAGCTGAGCGGGGCCGGACAGGCCCCAGTCCGCGACGCGGCCGGCCGGCTGGGCGAACTTGCGTTGCCCAACCGACAGGTCCGTGCGGTCGTCGGTCAGCAGGCCGACGACGTCGACGACCCAGATCCGCGCGGACGCCTCCTGCGCGGACAGCCCTTCGGTCACCATCTGGCGGTGGACCATCTCCAGTACGCCGATGCCTGCCGAGCCGGCACCCAACATCACGACCTGCTGTTGCGACAGCGGCCGACCGGCGACCGTCGCTGCGCCGTGCAGCGCACCGAGCGTGACGGCCGCGGTGCCCTGGATGTCGTCGTTGAACGTGAGCAGCCTGTCCCGGTAGCGCTCGAGGATCGGCTGCGCGTGCGCGGTCGCGAAGTCCTCCCATTGCAGCAGGACGTCCGGCAGTTCTTCGGCCACCGTGTTCACGAAATCGTCTATGAATGCGTAATACTCGTCGTCGCCGATCCGCCGGTGCCGCCAGCCGAGATATTGCGGATCCTCGAGAAGCTCGACATTGTCGGTGCCCACGTCAAGCACGATCGGCAGGGTGCGCGCCGGATCGATCCCGCCAATGAGTGTGTACAGCGAGAGCTTCCCGATCGGGATGCCCATGCCGCCGATGCCCTGGTCGCCGAGGCCGAGGATGCGCTGGCCGTCCGTCACCACAATCACGTCGATGCCGTGCAGGGGCCGGTTCCGCAAGACTTCCCGCAGATTCTCCCGGTCCGGATACGACACGAACAGACCTCGCGGACGACGATAGATCTCGCTGAACCGTTGGCAGGCCTCACCGACGGTCGGGGTGTAGACGATCGGCATTGTCTCGGAGATGTGGTCGCTCAGCACCCGGTAGAACAGGACCTCGTTGCGATCCTGCAGAGCGCGCAGATAGATGTGTTTGTCGAGACCGTCACGGCGCGTTGAGAACTCGTTCCAGCAGTATTCAACCTGCTGGTCGAGCGTCTTCTCGGCGATCGGGAGCAGACCCAGTAGACCGAACTCGCGGCGCTCGGCCTGGGTGTACGCGGTGCCCTTGGTCCACAACGCGTCGAACAGCAGCGCTTGTCCCGTCTTCTTTTTTGGCATCGAGCTCCCTCCCGCGACGGCTTCAACCTAACGTGGCGTCGGCGAAGAGTCGGGAGTATTCATCGATCCAGGGCCCGCAGCCCGTCGGCGACAGTGTCGAACGCATCGCCCAATGCCTGCGCCAGCGAAACCGATTCGTCGGCCAGCCAGTGCTCGTAGGCCGAGAGCGCCACCCCGAGCATCGTCCAAGCCACGGTCTGCGGCACCAAATCCTCCGGCTTGGTGCCCAACCGCTGCGCCACGAATGCGGCGACCACGGCGCGCCAGCCCGCGTACATCGTCATCGAATAGGCCTGCAGCGCAGCGGTCTCCAGGATGACGCGCATTCGCTGACGGTGTCGGGCCGTTTCCTGTTCGTCGAAGCTGTTGAACGCCAGCAGCGCGGTACGCAATGCGTCCCGAATAGGCACATCCGGGTCTAGGCCTGTCAGCAGGTCACGCATGTGGTCGAGGTGGGCGTCGAAATCACCCCACGGCAGTGCGTTCTTGGAGGCGTAGTACCGAAAGAGGGTGCGACGGGCGATTCCGGCGGCCTCGGCGACGTCGTCGACGCTGACCTCGTCGAAGCCGTGAGCGGCGAAGAGGTCGATGGCCACGTTGCTGATGTGGTCCCACGTCGTGGAGCGCCGCCGCCCCAAGCGACGCGGGGAATCCCGCCTCATCCGGACCCGTCCTTCCATTTCGGCACTCGATGCCATATTCTTGCGATCTCGATCACAATTGTCGAGGTACTTGGCAAGGAAAGGAAGACGTCGATGGAGCCGAACCAGCAAATCGCAACTGAAGAGCTCGTCACCGAGACCCTGGTCGAAGAAGTGTCGATCGACGGGATGTGCGGGGTCTACTGACCCGTGACGGCGTCTGTGGCGTTCGACCCGGATCTGCGCTGGCGGCTGCACCACCAGGTGGCCGTGCGGCCCGAGCCGTTCGGCGCGCTGCTGTATCACTTCGGCACGCGCAAGCTGTCGTTCTTGAAGAACCGGACGATCGTCGAGGTGGTCAACTCGCTGAGTGAGCACCCTGACGCGCGATCGGCCTGTCGTGCCGCGGGAGTCGACGACGCCGCGCAGGCGCCCTATCTGCAGGCCCTAGGCGTGCTCGCTCAATCGAAGATGGTGGTGCCGCAATGACAACTGCGCAGCCCGTGCCGCGGTTGGTTGAACAGTTCGAGCAAGGCCTCGACGCGCCGATCTGCCTGACGTGGGAACTGACCTACGCGTGCAACTTGGCATGCGTGCACTGCCTGTCGTCGTCGGGTAAGCGTGATCCGCGTGAGCTGACGACGCAGCAGTGCAAGGACATCATCGACGAGCTCGAGCGCATGCAGGTGTTCTACGTGAACATCGGTGGCGGCGAACCGACTGTGCGCCCGGACTTCTGGGAGCTGGTCGACTACGCGACCGCCCACCACGTCGGCGTGAAGTTCTCCACCAACGGAGTGCGCATCACCCCCGAGGTGGCAGCCAAGCTCGCGGCCAGCGACTACGTCGACGTCCAGATCTCGCTGGACGGCGCGACAGCGGAAGTCAACGACGCCGTGCGCGGCGCCGGCTCGTTCGCGATGGCTGTCCGGGCGTTGGAGAACCTCGCGTCGGCCGGGTTCAAAGACGCCAAGATCTCGGTGGTGGTGACTCGCCACAATGTCGACCAGCTCGACGAATTCGCCGCTCTTGCAGCACGTTACGGAGCCACTCTGCGTATCACCCGGCTGCGGCCCTCCGGCCGCGGCGCCGACGTGTGGGACGAACTGCATCCCACCGCCGAGCAGCAGGTGCAGCTGTACGACTGGTTGGTCGCCAAAGGCGACCGCGTCCTCACCGGCGACTCATTCTTCCATCTGTCCGGCCTGGGTGAACCCGGCGCGCTGGCCGGGTTGAACCTGTGCGGCGCAGGTCGTGTCGTCTGCCTCATCGACCCCGTCGGCGATGTGTATGCCTGCCCATTCGCAATCCACGATCGCTTCCTTGCCGGAAACATCCTGTCGGACTCAGGCTTTGGGACGGGCTTCGCCAACGTCTGGAAGAACGCGCCGCTGTTCCGCGAACTACGCGAACCGCAATCAGCCGGCGCGTGCGGCAGCTGTGGCCACTACGACAGCTGCCGCGGCGGCTGCATGGCCGCCAAGTTCTTCACCGGCTTACCGCTCGACGGGCCGGATCCCGAATGTGTGGAGGGCTACGGCGCACCCGCACTCGCGGGAGAGCGTGTCAAGCCCAAGCCGAGCGTCGACCACTCACGAAAAGGGCCCGTCATGCTGGAATTGGGGAGAAGCCTTCTCAAGCCCGATGTCGCCGCCAAAGCGGCTCCGGCCCGCTTGTGTAACGAAAGCCCGGTTTAGCCATGGCACGCGACAAATGGTTCGAGACGGTGGCGTACTGCCAGCAGGCGGCAAAGAAACGGCTGCCGAAGTCGGTGTACAGCGCCTTGCTAGCGGCAAGCGAGAAGGGTGTCACGGTCGCCGACAACGTCGACGCCTACGCCGAGCTTGGATTCGCACCACACGTCATCGGTGCGCTGGAGAAGCGCGACCTGTCGACAACCGTGATGGGACAGCAGATTTCGCTGCCAGTAGTGATCTCTCCGACGGGTGTGCAGGCGGTTCACCCCGACGGTGAAGTGGCCGTCGCCCGTGCCGCGGCGGCACGCGGCACCGCGATGGGACTGTCGTCGTTTGCCAGCAAGCCGATCGAAGAGGTCATCGCGGCCAACCCGAAGCTGTTCTTCCAGGTGTACTGGCTCGGTGGCCGCGACGCGATCGCGGCCCGTGTAGAACGCGCCAGGGAAGCGGGCGCCGTCGGCCTCATCGTCACCACCGACTGGAGCTTCTCGCACGGCCGTGACTGGGGCAGCCCCAAGATTCCCGAAGAGATGAACTTGCGCACCACCGTGCGGATGCTTCCCGAAGGGTTGACCCGACCGCGCTGGCTCCTGGAATGGGCCAAGACCATGCGTCCACCCAACCTGCGGGTGCCCAACCAGGCACAGAAGGGCGAACCCGGTCCGCCGTTCTTCGCGGCCTACGGCGAGTGGATGGGCACGCCGCCTCCGACGTGGGAAGACATCTCGTGGCTGCGCGAGTTGTGGGGCGGACCATTCATGCTCAAGGGCGTGATGCGCGTCGACGACGCGAAACGTGCTGTGGATGCCGGTGTTTCGGCTATCTCGGTCTCCAACCATGGCGGCAACAATCTCGACGGCACGCCCGCGTCGATCCGAGCCCTGCCTGCGATCGCCGATGCGGTCGGTGACGAGATCGAGGTTTTGCTCGACGGCGGGATACGGCGCGGAAGCGACGTCGTCAAGGCGTTGGCGCTCGGCGCACGGGCGGTGATGATCGGCCGGGCCTATCTGTGGGGGCTGGCGGCCAACGGCCAGGCGGGTGTCGAGAACGTCCTCGACGTCTTGCGCGGCGGCATCGACTCGGCGCTCATGGGCCTCGGTCGCGCATCGGTCCACGACTTGGTTGCCAGCGATGTGCTCGTCCCGCCCGGCTTCACCCGCGCGCTCGGCGTCCCCGCCGACCCCGACGCCTGACGAGCAACTCTGCCGAAGCCGAATGCGCTGGTACAGGCGAGGCGGAGGGGACTGGCGTGACCCATCGGCGGGGTCTTGAGAGAAAATCTCGGAAATCAATTGCTGCGCATGCGCCAACAATTGGCGCACGCCAGGTGAATTCGGCCTACCATCGGCGGGTGGCTTTCCCCAGCGAGCTCGGGAACTCAACGTCGAGACAGCTGCACAGCACGTCACCCGCGTTGATCATCCCGGTCGGTTCTGTCGAACAGCATGGACCCCACCTGCCGCTGGACACCGATACCCGCATTGCGACGGCGGTTGCCCGCGCGCTTCGTGAACGGCTCACGGACCGGAATGAATCCAACTGGATGCTGGCGCCGGCGATCGGCTACGGCGCGAGCGGAGAGCACGAGGGCTTCGCCGGCACCATCTCGATCGGGACGTCCGCGCTGCGTCTTTTGCTGGTGGAGTATGGGCGGTCGGCATCGAAATGGGCATCTCGCCTTGTCTTCGTCAACGGCCACGGCGGCAACATCGAGGCATTGGCCGCGGCTGCGGCTTTGCTTCGGTATGAGGGGCGCGACGTCGGCTGGTGTTCGTGCAGCGCGGAAAACGCCGATGCACACGCCGGCCACACCGAAACATCTGTATTGCTACATATTTCGCCGACCGACGTGTGGGCTGACGAACGTCAACCCGGCAACAGCGCGCCGCTAGCGCAATTGCTGCCGCAGATGCGTAGCGGCGGTGTGGCCGCGGTCAGCGAACTCGGAGTACTGGGTGACCCGACCACGGCAACCGCCGACGAAGGTGAGCGCATCTTTGTCGAGATGGTCGACAAATGTTTGCGGCGCGTTACGCGCTGGGTACCCGACCGCGACGGGATGTTGACATGACAGGGCCGCGGCTGCCGGATGGGTTCGCCGTTCAGGTGGATCGCCGGGTGAAGGTGCTCGGCGAGGGCGCTGCCTTGCTGGGCGGATCACCGACCCGGCTGCTACGGCTGGCTCCCGCCGCTCAGACCATGCTCAACGGCGGACGGCTCGAAGTGCACGACGCGGTCAGCGCACAGCTGGCACGCGCGTTGCTCGATGCCACCGTCGCCCATCCGCGGCCAGCCACCGGCCCCTCGCATCGCGATGTGACGGTCGTTATTCCGGTGCGGGACAACGTTTTTGGTCTTCTACGCTTAGTGGCGACGTTGCGTGGCATGCGGATCGTCGTGGTGGATGACGGCTCGACCACTCCGGTGCAGGAGAGCGACTTCGCGGGGATGCACGGCGACGTTTCGGTGCTGCGCCACCAGCGCAGTAAGGGGCCTGCCGCTGCTCGCAACACCGGCCTGGCCGCATGCAACACCGACTTCGTGGCGTTCCTCGACTCCGATGTGGTGCCGCGGCGCGGTTGGCTTGAAGCGCTACTCGGTCACTTCTGCGACCCCGCGGTGGCACTGGTCGCACCCCGCATCGTAGGAATGCCGCAGGCCGACAACCCGGTGGCCCGCTACGAGGCTGTGCGGTCGTCGCTCGACCTGGGTCTGCGCGAGGCCCCGGTGGTGCCCTACGGGACCGTCTCCTACGTGCCCAGCGCGGCCATCATCTGCCGCCGCGCGGTGCTCACGGAGGTCGGCGGATTCGACGAGACGCTCAAGTCCGGCGAAGACGTCGATCTGTGCTGGCGGTTCATCGAGGCCGGCGCCCGGCTGCGCTATGAACCCATCGCTCTGGTCGCTCACGACCACCGTACGCAGCTGCGAGATTGGTTGGCACGCAAGACGTTCTACGGAGAGTCGGCCGCTCCGCTGTCGATCCGGCACCCTGGCAAAACCGCTCCGCTGGTGATCTCGGGCTGGACGCTTGTGGTATGGATCCTGTTTGCAATGGGCTCGGGCGTCGGCTACTTCGCGTCGATGATCGTGGCCACACTAACCGGCCGTCGCATTGCCAAGTCGCTGAGCGCGGTCGAGACCGAACCCAAGGAAGTGGCGGTGGTGGCCGCGCACGGCCTGTGGTCGGCCGCGCTTCAGCTCGCGTCGGCAATCTGCAGGCACTACTGGCCGATCGCCCTAATTGCGGCGGTGATATCTCGCCGATGTCGCCACGTGGCCCTGGTCGCGGCCGTTATCGACGGGGTGGTGGATTGGATCACCCGCAACGGCAACGCCGAAGAGGACACCAAACGTGTCGGCCTGCTCACCTACGTCCTGCTCAAACGGCTCGATGACATCGCATACGGCGCGGGGCTTTGGACCGGCGTGGTGCGTGAGCGACACCTGGGCGCACTGAAGCCCCAGATCCGGACCTGATGCGGTGCCTTGCATAGCGATGTGCTGATCGTCGGAGCCGGCAGCGCAGGATCCGTTCTGGCCGAACGCCTTTCCGCTGATCCCGGATGCCAGGTGACGGTTGTCGAAGCAGGCCCCGGCCCATCGGATCCTCGGGTGGGTGCGCAGATCAGTGACGGCCTGCGGCTGCCGATCGGCGAGGCCAGCTCGGTCGTGCGCCGCTACCCGACTCTGCTCACAGAAGACCCCGAAAGGCGCGCGCAACTGATGCGCGGCGCAGTGGTCGGAGGATCGGGTGCGGTCAACGGGGGCTACTTCTGTCGGGGGCTCCCCTCGGATTTCGACAGTTGGGGACTGGCGGGATGGACGTGGGATGACGTCCTTCCGCACTTCCGCGCGATAGAGACCGACCTCGACTTCGACAACCTGATTCACGGGTCCGACGGTCCGATCATGGTGCGCCGCGTCGCCGAATTCGACGGTTGCACAGCCTCGTTCGTGCGGGCGGTTACAGACGCCGGCCACGATTGGATCAGCGATCTCAACGGTGCCACACCGGACGCACCATTGTCACCCGGAATCGGAGCGGTTCCGCTCAACATCAACGGCGGCACCAGGGTTGGCCCGGGCGGCGCGTACCTGCAGCCGGTGATGGATCGTGCCAACCTGACCTTGCTGACAAGCACCCGCGTGCGCCGCGTCCGGATAGTGGCGGGCCGAGCCGTTGGCGTAGCGTGCGCCGGACCCGACGGTGCCGTCGACTTGACGGCGGATCGGATCGTACTGTGCTGCGGAGCAATTGGATCGGCTCACCTGTTGATGCTCTCCGGGGTGGGCCCGTACGACGTGCTGGTCTCTGCGGACATTCCCGTAACGGTGGATCTCCCCGTCGGCGCGGCGTTCATCGACCATCCTGAGTGGGTGTTGCCGGTGAATTGGTCCGCCAGCCACGGGTTGCCGCCTCTGGAAGCGGTGCTCACCACCGCCGACGGGCTTGAAATCCGGCCCTACACTGCGGGATTCGGTGCGATGATTCGTGGCCGCCACGATGACCCCGCAGACCGCCCGCACATCGGGGTGGCATTGATGCAACCCAAGTCCCGCGGCCGCATAACAGTCATGTCCGGCGACGCCGAAGCATCACCCGTCATCGAGCATCGCTACGACAGCGAACCCGACGACATCGCGAGACTGCGAGCAGGTTCCGAGCTGGCACGTGAATTGGCCGGTCTGACAGCCGAAGTAGGGGAGACCTCGTGGTCAACCTCGCAGCACTTGTCCGGCACGGCCCCGATGGGTGGTGGCGACGATCCGGCTGCCGTCGTCGACCCACAATGCCAGGTCCACGGCGTCGACGGACTCTGGGTTGTCGACGGATCGGTGCTGCCGATGATCACGAGCCGCGGACCGCATGCCACGATCGTGATGGTCGGGCACCGAGCCGCGGAGTTCATTGCGCCGTGAGTGTGACCAGCGCTTCCGCGAGGACCGTCGCCGCGACCACGCCGTCGATCACCGGGACGCTCAACTGCCGGCCGAGTGGTTCGGCGAACCGCGCCATTGCGGCACAGCCCAACACTATTGAACGGCTCCCATCCGTCTCGAGGGCATGCTCGCACAACTCGCTGATCGGTTCGACGATGGTCGGATCGGCGGCGATCCGCAACACAGGAATATCGCAGGCGTAGACGCCAAGACACTGTGTCGGCGTGTAGGCCTTCGCGAGCTGCCAGGCCGGCGAGCAGTGCGCCGCGGCGACAGTCAACAATCAGATCCGCGCGCGTGGCGACAAGTTCTTGACGCTGGCGTCGATATCCTGAGCAGACCGGGCGAGGGCATCGACCATGGTCGTCGCTCTCCTTCGGTGGAATACTTTTGAGACTAATAATCTTGGTCCGAGACCGACAGTCTTGTTCCCGCGTTGGAGGTGATGTAAACGATGGCCGTCCCCAGCTCGCCCGTGGGCCCGGTGAGTAGTGACCCGCGGCCGGCCCGTTCGCGGGCTCGTCTGCTCGACGCCGCGACAACGCTGTTGAGATCGGGTGGTCCTGGTGCGGTCACGATCGATGCGGTCACCCGCAGCGCCAACGTGGCGCGGGCCACCCTGTATCGCCATTTCTCAAGCGCCAACGACTTGGTGGCGGCGGCGTTCATGAGTCTGATTCCACCGGCGCCTATGCCGCCTGAGGACGGGTCGCTACGGGAGCGGCTCAACGCGACCGTGGTGGCGTGGGCGGAGTCGATCGCCGAAGCACCCACGACGCTCACGGCTATGGCGTGGCTCTCGCTGGGGCCGGACATCAGCCACGTGCCAGCTGTGTGTCAGACCGAGACCGGCAGTCCGGAGGTGCGCTCCCTGCGCGCGCGCATCGCCGAGCAGTATTCCGCGCCGTTCGACGCGATCTTCGATAGTCCTCAGGCCGCCGCCGAGCTCAAACCTGTCGACCGGGCAATGGCTTTCGCGTTGCTGATCGGTCCGCTGGCGTTCGGCAGGCTCAGCACGCTGACTGAGTTCGACTACCAGGGCGTTGCGATCGCCGCGGTCAACGGGTTTCTGAAATGCTTCGCGAAGGAACCGGAAATCACTTGACGGAGTAGCGAATCGGCAGGTGCTTGAGCCCGCCGACGAACGTCGTCGCTGCAAGTTGGGGTGTCCCCGCCAGTTCGATGGACTCCAGCCGGGGTATCAGCTCGGAGAAGAAGCTGCTGATCTCCATTCTGGCGAGCGCCGCGCCCAGGCAGAAGTGCACACCGTAGCCGAACGCGACGTGCTTGTTGGGATCACGGCTCACGTCGAATCGGAACGGATCGTCGAAGGCTTCTTCATCGCGGTTACCGGAAACATAAGCCAGATATACGGATTCGCCCTTGGCGATCGGAACCCCTCGCACCTCGGTATCCGCAGTCGCTGTTCGCATGAACTCCTTGACCGGGGTTACCCAGCGGATCATCTCCTCGGTCGCGGTTCCCATCGACCGTGGGTTTTCCTGTAGCCGCTGCAACTCGCCCTGATTGTCGATGAGCGCGCGTAACCCTCCGGCGATCGTGGCACTTGTGGTGTCGTGGCCGGCGGTGGCGATGATGACGTAGTAGGACATGGTTTCGAGATCGGACAGCGGTTGTCCGTCGATTCGGGCATTGGCGATCGCCGATGCCAGGTCTTCGGTCGGGTGTTCCCGGCGTGAGGCGGTCAGCGAGGTGAAATAGGTGAAGAAATCGAGCAGCACCGCGTTCTGGTCTTCGAGAGTCGTGCCGCGCTTGTACTCCTCTTCGTCGCCGCCGAACAATTCCTGGGTGAGCTTGAGCATCCGAGGAAAATCCGATTCGGGCAGCCCGAGCAGCGAAAGAATCACGTACAGTGGGTAATTCACTGCGACCTCCTGGACGAAGTCGCATTCGCCGTCAGAGTCGCGCATCTTGTCGACGTACATCTTCGCGAGCTCGTCGACCCGGATCTTCAAATCGCGCATGGCTTTTGGCCGGAACCAGTCCGCGCCAATGGCCCGCACGGCGCGATGCTGCGGATCGTCCATGTGAATCAACGTGCGCAGGCCGCCGCCGGCCGCCAGCATTTCCTGGGCCATGTCGTCGGCTTCCGCGGTGGCCAGCAGCGGTCGCGGCTCGTTGATCCACAAGGTGTTATCGCGCTCGATGGCCATGATGTCGGCGTGCTTGGTGATCGCCCAGAACGGCCGGTAGGGCGGGTTGTCCACCCATGCGACCGGGTTGTGCGCCCGCAGATGGCTCAGCGCCGCATGTAGCCGTGTGTCGTCGGCGTAGGCCGTCGGATCGGCCAGGATCTTTGCGGCGTCATCCATCGTCGGCGTGCTCATTTGGGCTCCTCACTGCGGGCGGCGGCGGAACTTGACGGGTGTCAAATTCGAAGTGTATGTGACGACGACCGCTCGAGGGAAGAAATCGGTGCATCCTGTGCCACTAGGCTCGAACCTCGTGCTCCCCCCATCGGTTCGACGTCTCGGCCGTTCCGTGGTGGCGCTCATCTTCAGTGTGGTGCTGGCAGTCGGATGCGGCCGCGGCGACGGCGCGCCGCCACACAAGGCTCTGCCGCACCCGGCCGATCCCGCGGTGGTGCAGACCGCAGAGGGCGCGCTGCATGGCGTCGTCGCACCGGATCACCGCCTGTTCGCGGGAATCCCTTATGCCGCACCACCGGTCGGGCCGTTGCGGTGGCAGCCGCCCGCTCCCGCTCTGCCCTGGCAGGGAGTACGTGATGCCACCCGCTTCGGGCCGCGCTGCATGCAGGACCCCAGCGGTGATCTGGAGTTCGGCCGCCAGACTGACGAGGACTGCCTGACCCTCAACGTGTGGACCCCGCCGGCCGGCGGGGAGCACAGGCCGGTGATGGTGTGGATCCACGGCGGCGCCTTCGTCAACGGCAGCGGCGGCGTCTATGACGCGCGCTGGCTTGCGAACCGGGGAGACATAGTCGTCGTCACCCTCAACTACCGGCTGGGTGCGCTGGGGTTTCTGGCGCATCCGGCGCTCGGGCCGCCTGGTGACGTCGGAAACTACGGCCTTGCAGACCAGCAGGCCGCGCTGCGCTGGGTGCGCGACAACATCGCAAACTTTGGCGGCGATCCCGACAAGGTGACGGTTGCCGGAGAGTCCGCCGGCGGCATGTCGGTATGCGACCACCTCGTCGCACCCGACTCCGCGGGATTGTTCAGCGCGGCGATCATCCAGAGCGGGCCCTGCCAGGCGCAGGTCGCCCTGCCGGTCGCGGAGAAGAACAGTCTGGACTATGCGGCCGAATTAGGTTGCGGCGATCCGCAATCCGCGGCGCAGTGCCTACGTGGTTTACCGGCGGACAAGCTACGAACGCCGGTCTGGTACTACCGCGTCGGCGAAGATTCGCTGTCCGGTCCGGTCACCGGGACCAAGGCACTGCCGGTGGACCCGATCACCGCGATCGCCGACGCACGCGCGGCCAGGGTGCCGGTGATGATCGGAACCAACCGCGACGAGTTCACGTTGTTCGTGGCGCTGCAGACACTGCGGGGGCGTGAGTACACGGCCGACCAGTACCCACAGTTGTTGGCCGAGACGTTCGGCGCCAACGCGGATGCGGTCGAGGCGCATTACCCGCTGCCCCGCTATGACAATGTGTCCCTTGCTTATTCGGCGACTGTGACCGACGGCGTGTTCGCTTGTGTAGCCGATCGGATGGCCGACATGTTCGCGCGGGACGAACCGGTGTACGCCTACGAGTTCAACGACCGTGGCGCGCCGGCCCCTGACCCGCTGCGCCACGTGGCGTTCCCGGTCGGTGCAAGCCATTCGTTGGAGCTGCGCTATCTGTTCGACATCGGGGGTGCGCCGCCGCTCGATCCGGCACAACAGAAGCTGTCGGAGCAGATGATCGACTACTGGAGCCAGTTCGTGGCCAAGGGCGCCCCGCGCGCCGACGGCCAACCGGAGTGGCCCGAACTCGGCGGCGACTCGGCGGCGGGCAAGTTCATGTCGCTGCAGCCGGATGGCAGCCGTGTCGTCACCGACGTCGAGCAGGCGCATCAATGCCCGTTCTGGGCCGGGCTGAAAGGCTGACCCCATGCCGACTCCCGATCCTCAGTCGTTCGCCGACACATGGGTTCGGGCGTGGAACGCCCACGATGTCGAGGCGGTGCTCGAGCACTTCGGCGACGACGTCGTGTTCACCTCGCCGGTGGCCGCACGCGTCGTACCGGAGAGCGGGGGAGTCGTGCGGGGCAAAGCCGCGTTGCGCGAGTACTGGACGACGGCGTTGAAGATGCTGCCGGGCTTGTACTTCGACGTCGTCGGCGTCTACCGCGGCGAGTCGACATTGGTCATCAACTACCGAAACGAGCGTGGCGGGCTGGTCAACGAGGTGCTCACGTTCGATCCGCAGGGCCTGGTTCGTGAGGGCCACGGCACGTACCTGGAGCAAACGGCGTTGGGCCCGATGTGGGAAGCTGATTAATGGTGCTCTAGGTCTGCAAAGGGCCACTTGCCGCGATGGTGTTGAGCTATATTCGCTCAATCTATTGGTTCAGTCGCGAATGTGCACATGGAGGCCTACTTCAGCCACAGCTACCGAGATGTTCCTGTCAACGCATACTTCTCGGAGTTGTTCTCGGACGCTGGTATAACGCTGCGCGCCGATCAAAAGACTGATGTCTGGTGCACTGCCAAGCTTGAGCGTTATCTGTTCGAGACGGATGGCTTTGTCTCCATCATCCCGCGCCGGATCGCAGCCGACGAGTCGGTCACCTACTCGCCGTACATCGCACGTGAGCTAATGCTCGCGCGGCGATCGCGCGGTCCGCGAATTCTGTTCGTCGACGGCCAACTGCTGACCGAGTTCCCGTCGGAATTTCCCCCGTGGGCTGTTCCGTTCTTTCATGGTGAGCCCGAAACCGAGCGCATCCGTCATGTCAAGGCTATCGACGGATTCCGCAAATATGTCGGGAGCGCTGTCCGCGCGCAACGCAGATATGAAAGGCGCCGGGCGACCGTCATTGCTGGGAACGATCCACAACTGAGGGATGCCGCAAGTCACGTCGCCGCAATTCTTCGCAAGGAGGACTACGCGCCGACCGTCAGGTATGCGGCGGGTATGGATGAGGCCTTCGACGACATCGAGGCGTTTGAGTCGATCCTCGATTCCGAGCTCTGCGTCTTTGTGTTGGGCGACGTTCTTTCGCATTCCGACCTGTACATGGCGATGGCACATGCGCATTGTGTACCGTCGGTGCGCCTGCGGCACGATCCCGCCGCCACCAGCTCTGAGCCGGAGCTTTCGGGTGTCGTTCGCTGGAGATCTCCAGCCGAACTCGAGCCGCAGTTCCGCAAGGTCTTCGACAACTACCTAAGCGTCTTCGAGAACCCCATGAGTGAGAGCGATCTCGAGCGACTTGCCACCCCGAAAACGAATGGTCAAGTCTGGGATCCAACTAATGGGCCTGCCCTCGTCGCGCATATACATCCCGACAACCCGTATGTGAGCGATCGGGTTACTGGTGTGCTGCGTGGCATCAACAGCACTGCGGAGAGCCGAGTTCACAGCGATGAGGTGTGTCGTGGGCTCTACGACCGCATCAAGATGGACCGCTTCTACTACACATTCGAGCCGGCATTGAGTCGGCCTGTCGCGCAGCGGATTCGCCCTCCCAATGAACTTGACACACTCAACTGCGGGACCTGCCTCGACTTCGCGTGCATGTTCGCGTCGCTGTTGGAGGCGGCACACGAGAAGCCCATCGTTGTCGTCACCCGCTCGGATTTTGGCGCACATGCACTGAGCGGTTATCTCGCGCCAGACCACGTGCCTTGGGATGACGTGCCCACTCTCGGGGATGTCCGCGGAGCGTTGAAACGTGGCGAAATAGTTCTCTTCGAAACCACCGGGGCAGTCGAAGTCCGCGGACGAACGGTAGCTGCCGAAACCGAAATCGAGCGCCTAGAGGGCAAGTACATGCTCGACTACCGCACCGCAAAGCTAGCCGCGGAAAGGCTGTTGTTGGGGGACGCCATCGAGCTACAGCACTTCATCGACGTTCGCCAGTTGCGCCGTCAAACGAGTTAAAGCCAGACCCTTGGAAGGATCAACATGGCCAGCCCCGTACAGCTTTACCAGCGCGAGATGCACAAGAACATGGGGTTTTTCGCGACATGGCTACCGTCGAGTGCCATCGAACTTGGGGACATCGGGGTCCTCGAAGCGGGTCGTTTTCGGCGTATTGGCTCGCTGAAGGAACTCGGAATTGTTGACGTGGACGTGCGCGAAGGAGCGCCCGAGAACGTCAGCTACTCGGCGTCGGCGAAGCGAAGCAGCGGCATCTCGGCGGGTGCGGCCACCGCCGTTCCGGTGGTGAGCGGCGAGGTTTCGATCGAGTTCGCGAGCGAGGGCGGATATGTCTTCGAAGCCATGGCGATGCGACAGATGGAGATCTCAGATCGCATGGCGCTGGCAGCCGCCCTGCTCCAGTCGTACAAGAAGGGTGCTTGGCAGGCGGAATGGCTTGTTGTGGACACCGTCTACACCGCGCATTCTGCGACGGTCCTGGTCTCGCAGGATACGGTGTCGAAGATCGTCCTGAAGGCGAGTGCAGCGACGCTGCCTCTCGGCACGCTGCTATTGGCCGATCCCAACCTTGGCCTAACAGTTGCTTCGTCAAGCGGTCGGATCGTCCACGTCATCGCGGCGGATAACCTGCGCCCGCTGTACTCATGCGTCAAAGTTCGTGATCCCTTACTCGGGAGGCCGAGTGTGGTGCCGGTGCGCGGAGAGGACGACCGAGGTATAAGCCCTCTGCGGCGGCCAGGAATCGACGATCTTCTCAACTCGTAGCCCAACCCAGAACTGTGTCGCGATCAGGTTGAGAGTTCTCCGTAGCTGACTGAAATCCTCAGAGCCACCAATGCCGCGCGAGGCGCAACAAGCTGCGGGGAGATGGCAATTTTGCGACGAATCGCGATATAGCCGCGGTTTCGGCGGTCAATGGGCCGGAGTCACCCAGCACGTGATGTCGGCGTGCACGACCTCGACGCCGTTGCGGTCGCGGACGCTGACCGGCACGACAACCTCCGTGCCATCGGTGATCGCATCGAAGTCCGGCGGGTCCAGCCGCGCCTGCGCCCGCAGGGACGTCGTCGCCTTCTCTAAGTACTGCACATTCATCGCCTTGGGGATCCAGCGATGGGTCGTCGGCACGGTGGCCTCCATCAGCATCCCCATCGCCATCTCGGCGGCGTTGCACGAGGCGATCGCGTGCACGGTGCGCAGATGGTTGTACAGGAAGAACCACTTCGGCACCTCGACTTCGGCGAACCCCGGCTCCATGCCGACCACGTGGGGCACGATCGACGCGAAATAGGGCACCCGCACCATCGCCGCGACCGAGAACAAGCGGCTGCCGCCCGGCCGCTCGGCGAGGCGTTTCCACATACGATATGTGCTGGTCGAACCCGCCACGCCAGCCAACCTTACTCTGGAGTAAGGAAGCCCGTGGGTCTCCTTGGCCAGGGATTTGGATGAGGCCCCACATCTAGGGCATACTGTTCGGGTTGCCTTGAGCCGGGTTCGCGCCTCGCCGGGGCATACGACCAGCGTCTTAACGGACGCATCCGGTCCCCACTTCGATCGCGACGATTTCTGCCGCGGCTGAGTGTGCGTACGGGCGACACACCCGACCGCGTGGACCGGTGGACCACAGACAGATAAACAGCGGCGGCATACCAGCGCGAAGCAAGTGCGCCGGACGGAAGCGGCCCGACCGGGATTTTCCCAACTGGGCCCATAGGTAGGAGTGAGGTAGGAGAAGCGTGGCGGGACAGAAGATCCGCATCAGGCTCAAGGCCTACGACCACGAGGCGATTGACGCCTCGGCACGCAAGATCGTGGAGACGGTCACCCGTACCGGCGCCAGCGTGGTTGGCCCTGTGCCGCTGCCGACCGAGAAGAACGTGTACTGCGTCATCCGGTCCCCGCATAAGTACAAGGACTCGCGGGAGCACTTCGAGATGCGCACGCACAAGCGGCTGATCGACATCCTCGACCCAACGCCGAAGACCGTTGACGCCTTGATGCGCATCGATCTGCCGGCGAGTGTCGACGTCAACATCCAATAGAAATCCCAGTAGGAGTTCCTTAGAAATGGCACGAAAAGGCATTCTGGGCACCAAGCTGGGCATGACGCAGGTGTTCGACGAGAACAACCGGGTCGTCCCGGTGACCGTCGTCAAGGCTGGCCCGAACGTGGTGACCCGCATCCGCACTGCTGAGCGCGACGGTTATTCGGCCGTGCAGCTCGCCTACGGCGAGATCAGCCCGCGCAAGGTGAACAAGCCGCTGACGGGGCAGTACACCGCCGTCGGCGTCAACCCGCGCCGCCACCTCGCCGAGTTTCGGCTCGACGATGAGGCCGCCGCCGAGTACGAGGTCGGCCAGGAGCTGACCGCCGAGATCTTCGCCGACGGCGCCTACGTCGACGTGACCGGCACTTCGAAGGGCAAGGGCTTCGCGGGCACGATGAAGCGGCACGGCTTCAAAGGCCAGGGCGCCAGCCACGGCGCTCAGGCGGTGCACCGCCGTCCCGGTTCCATCGGCGGCTGCGCCACCCCGGGCCGGGTGTTCAAGGGCACCCGCATGTCGGGCCGGATGGGCAATGACCGTGTGACGACCCAGAACCTGGTGGTGCACAAGGTCGATGCCGACAATGGCGTGCTGCTGATCAAGGGTGCCATCCCCGGACGCAACGGTGGACTGGTGATGGTCCGCAGCGCAATCAAGCGAGGCGAGAAGTAATGGCTGCCAAGACACTCAAAATTGACGTCCACACGCCGGCTGGCAAGAAGGACGGCTCCGTGGAGCTGCCCGCCGAGCTGTTCGACGTTGAGCCCAACATCGCGCTGATGCACCAGGTGGTGACTGCGCAGCAGGCCGCGGGCCGGCAGGGCACGCATTCGACCAAGACGCGTGGCGAGGTCCGCGGCGGCGGCAAGAAGCCGTACCGCCAGAAGGGCACCGGCCGCGCGCGCCAGGGTTCGACGCGTGCGCCGCAGTTCACCGGCGGTGGCGTCGTGCACGGCCCGAAGCCGCGCGACTACAGCCAGCGCACGCCGAAGAAGATGATCGCCGCCGCGCTGCGCGGGGCGCTGTCGGACCGGGCGCGTAACGACCGTATCCACGCCGTCACCGAGCTGGTGGAGGGGCAGACCCCGTCGACCAAGACCGCCAAGGCGTTTCTGGCCACGCTGACCGAGCGCAAGCAGGTGCTGGTGGTAATCGGCCGCAGCGACGAGGCCGGCGCGCTGTCGGTGCGCAATCTGCCTGGCGTGCATGTGCTTTCGCCCGACCAGCTCAACACCTACGACGTGCTGAAGGCCGACGACGTGGTGTTCAGCGTCGAGGCGCTGAATGCCTATATCGAGGCAGCAACACCAAGTGCCAAAGAAAACACTGTGGAGGTTTCGGCCTGATGGCGACCGTCACTGACCCCCGCGACATCATCCTGTCCCCGGTCATCTCGGAGAAGTCCTATGGGCTGATCGAGGACAACGTGTACACGTTCGTCGTGCACCCCGATTCGAACAAGACGCAGATCAAGATCGCGATCGAGAAGATCTTCAACGTCAAGGTCGACTCGGTGAACACCGCCAACCGGCAGGGCAAGCGCAAGCGCACCCGCGCCGGCTACGGCAAGCGCAAGAACACCAAGCGCGCCATCGTCACGCTGGCCGCGGGCAGCAAGCCGATCGACCTGTTCGGAGCACCGGCCTAGCCGGATAGAGAGAGACCTAGACACTCATGGGAATTCGCAAGTACAAGCCGACGACTCCGGGTCGTCGCGGTGCCAGCGTCTCCGATTTCGCCGAGATCACTCGAGACCATCCGGAGAAGTCGCTGGTTCGTCCGCTGCACGGAAAGGGCGGCCGCAACGCGCACGGCCGAATCACCACCCGGCACAAGGGCGGTGGCCACAAGCGTGCGTACCGCGTGATCGACTTCCGTCGCAACGACAAGGACGGCGTCAACGCCAAGGTCGCGCAGATCGAGTACGACCCCAACCGCACCGCGAACATCGCGCTGCTGCACTACCTCGACGGCGAGAAGCGCTACATCATTGCGCCGCAGGGGCTTTTGCAGGGGCACATCGTGGAGTCCGGCGCCAACGCCGACATCAAGCCCGGTAACAACCTGCCGCTGCGCAACATCCCGGCAGGCACCGTGATCCACGCGGTCGAGCTGCGGCCCGGCGGCGGTGCGAAGCTGGCCCGGTCGGCGGGCTCGAGCATCCAGCTGCTTGGTAAGGAAGGCGCCTACGCCTCGCTGCGTATGCCCTCCGGTGAGATCCGCCGCGTCGACGTGCGCTGCCGCGCGACGGTCGGTGAGGTCGGCAACGCCGAGCAGGCCAACATCAACTGGGGTAAGGCCGGCCGTATGCGGTGGAAGGGCAAGCGCCCCACCGTCCGCGGTGTCGTGATGAACCCGGTTGACCACCCGCACGGCGGCGGCGAGGGCAAGACCTCCGGTGGCCGTCACCCGGTCAGCCCGTGGGGTAAGCCCGAGGGTCGCACCCGCAAGAAGCACAAGCCAAGCGACAACCTCATCGTCCGACGCCGGCGTACCGGCAAGAAGCACCACCGGTAGGAGTAGCCGATGCCACGCAGCCTTAAGAAGGGTCCGTTCGTCGACGACCATCTGCTCAAGAAGGTCGACGTCCAGAACGAGAAGAACACCAAGCAGGTCATCAAGACCTGGTCGCGTCGTTCGACCATCATCCCCGACTTCATCGGGCACACCTTCGCGGTCCACGACGGCCGCAAGCATGTCCCGGTGTTCGTCACCGAGGCGATGGTCGGGCACAAGCTCGGTGAGTTCGCCCCCACGCGCACATTCAAGGGTCACATCAAGGATGACCGGAAGGCCAAGCGGCGATGACTGTTACGACTGAATATCCGTCTGCGGTCGCGAAGGCACGCTTCGTGCGTGTTTCGGCGACCAAGGCGCGCCGGGTCATCGACCTGGTGCGCGGCAAGAGCGTGGAAGACGCGCTGAACATCCTGCGGTGGGCACCGCAGTCGGCGAGCGAGCCGGTCGCCAAGGTGATCGCCAGCGCCGCAGCCAATGCGCAGAACAACGAGGGTCTTGACCCGTCGACCCTCGTCGTGGCCACCGTCTACGCCGACGAGGGCCCGACTGCCAAGCGCATCCGGCCGCGCGCCCAGGGGCGTGCGTTCCGAATCCGCAAGCGCACCAGCCACATCACGGTGATCGTAGAAAGCAGGCCGAGCCGGCAAGAGCGTGCCGGTCAGGGTTCGGCCAGCACCGCCCGCGCCCGTCGCGCGCAGGGCAGCAAGGCCGCCGCGGCCGAGAAAGCTCCGACGACCAAGGCGACCGCCGAGACCGCAACCGCTGAAAAAGCTCCGGCCAAGAAGGCACCGGCTAAGAAGGCTCCCGCCAAAAAGGCGGCCGCCAAGAAGACTGAAGCTTCTGACGAAGCGAAGGAGGGCTCGGAGTAGTGGGCCAGAAAATCAATCCCCACGGCTTCCGGCTCGGTATCACCACCGACTGGAAGTCCCGGTGGTACGCCGACAAGCAGTACAAGGACTACGTCAAGGAAGACGTGGCGATCCGTCGGCTGCTGGCGACTGGTCTTGAGCGCGCCGGCATCGCCGACGTGGAGATCGAGCGCACCCGTGACCGGGTTCGAGTTGATATCCACACCGCCCGGCCGGGCATCGTCATCGGCCGCCGCGGTACCGAGGCCGACCGCATCCGTGCCGACCTGGAGAAGCTGACCAAGAAACAGGTGCAGCTGAACATCCTCGAGGTGAAGAACCCCGAGTCGGTCGCTCAGTTGGTGGCTCAGGGTGTGGCAGAGCAGCTTTCGAACCGTGTGGCGTTCCGCCGCGCGATGCGCAAGGCCATCCAGTCGGCGATGCGCCAGCCCAACGTCAAGGGCATCCGGGTGCAGTGCTCGGGCCGCCTCGGCGGCGCGGAGATGAGCCGCTCGGAGTTTTACCGCGAGGGTCGGGTGCCGCTGCACACGCTGCGCGCCGACATCGATTACGGCCTGTACGAGGCCAAGACGACCTTCGGCCGTATCGGCGTGAAGGTGTGGATCTACAAGGGCGACATCGTCGGTGGCAAGCGCGAAGCGACCGCGGCGGTTCCGGCCGGAGCGGATCGTCCGCGCCGCGAGCGTCCGTCGGGCACCCGCCCGCGTCGTAGCGGCGCGTCGGGTACCACCGCGACGAGCACCGAGGCCGGCCGCGCCGCCACGGGCACCGAAGATGCACCGGCAGTCGCTGAGGCGACGGGCGCAACCGAGGCCGCTGCTGCTGAAGCACCGGCCACGGAGAACACGGAGAGCTGAATCATGTTGATTCCCCGCAAGGTCAAGCACCGGAAGCAACACCACCCCAGGCAGCGCGGCGTCGCCAGCGGCGGGACGTCGGTGAGCTTCGGTGACTACGGCATCCAGGCACTGGAGCACGCCTACATCACCAATCGGCAGATCGAGTCCGCTCGTATTGCGATCAACCGGCACATCAAGCGTGGCGGCAAGGTGTGGATCAACATCTTCCCGGACCGTCCGCTGACCAAGAAGCCTGCCGAAACCCGAATGGGTTCGGGCAAGGGTTCGCCGGAGTGGTGGATCGCCAACGTCAAGCCCGGCCGCGTGCTGTTCGAGCTGAGCTACCCCGATGAGAAGACCGCGCGAGAAGCACTGACCCGCGCGATCCACAAGCTGCCGATCAAGGCGCGCATCGTGACTCGAGAGGAGCACTTCTGATGGCAGTGGGAGTTTCGCCTGGTGAACTGCGCGAGTTGACCGACGATGAGTTGAAAGACAAGCTGCGCGAGTCCAAGGAAGAGCTGTTCAACCTGCGCTTCCAGATGGCCACCGGCCAGCTCGCCAACAACCGGCGGCTGCGCACGGTGCGGCAGGAGATCGCGCGTGTGTACACCGTATTGCGTGAACGTGAGTTGGGTCTGGCTTCCGGGCCCGCTGGTGAGGATTCGTAATGGCAGACAAGACTGAACCCAAGAGCGGCGAGAAGGGTCCGAAGCACACGCCGCGCGCCGAGAAGCCGCGCGGACGTCGCAAGACGCGCATCGGCTATGTCGTCAGCGACAAGATGCAGAAGACCATCGTGGTCGAGCTGGAGGACCGCAAGAGTCATCCGCTGTACGGCAAGATCATCCGGACCACGACGAAGGTCAAGGCGCACGACGAGAACAGCATCGCCGGTATCGGCGACCGGGTTTCGTTGATGGAGACCCGGCCGCTGTCGGCCACCAAGCGCTGGCGGCTCGTCGAGATCCTCGAGAAGGCCAAGTAGTCTTCTAGCGCGAGACGAAGCCCCCGGCAGGCCGGGGGCTTTTGTCGTTCGTGAGCGATCGCCTAATTGTCTGGGGCGTGCGTACCAGGTAGTGAAATCACCTCAGCCTCTTCGATTAGGGGAAGCAACGGGGTAGATATCAGCTCATGCTGAGTGCAATGCTGGTGTAGCGTGAATTCGTTTTCGTCCCAAGGTATTTCGCGCAGTAGAGTGTTTTGAACTTCTTGACTCACCGGGGTCGTTCGCGTCACGGCGAGTCAAACGCTTAATAGGCCCGTCCGCCCCGTCTACGTTTCTGCTCTGGCACACCACGTGCCCACCGAGCTAGGAGCGTCGATGACCCTCACCCCTGACGACATCAGGGTGCCCACCCCGCGCGAGATCAAGGTGGGCGCCCAGGATGTGCATCGGTGGATCCAAGACATGGGCTGGGATGTTCCGGGCGGCCGCTCGAAATACCCGACCAAGTATCAATTCGACGGCGGGACGCGAGAGCAGTTCAAGCTGATCGTCGGCGAGTACTGCCGGATGGAGACAGAGAAGGACGACCGACAGTACGGTTCGCTACTGGACAGCCTCGCCCGGCTTCAAGCCGGCAGCCGCATCGAGCCGCGGTGGGCCGAGGCGATGAAGTTCGTCAGCTCCTTCCTCGAGCTGGGCGAGTATGCGTCTATCGGCGGCTCGGCGATGCTGTTGGATGCCGTCGTCTCGCCCGAACAACGCAATGGGTATCTGGCACAGGTAGAGGACGAAGTTCGGCACACGAATCAGCTTGGCTACCTTAAGAAGTACTTCGCTTCTCAGTATTACGACCCGGCGGGATTCACCGGCGCGCGGGGCCATCGCCACGGCAACCCGCTGTTCTGGAACAACCGACAACAGGCCTGCGAGACGTTTGTCTCGGGCGACCCGGTCCTGATCTCGCTGAACCTCCAGATGGTTGCGGAGGCCTGCTTCACGAATCCACTCGTGGTGGCCATGACCGAATGGGCCGCCGCCAACGGTGACGAGGTCACGCCGACTGTCTTTCTGTCGATCCAGTCTGACGAGCTTCGTCATATGGCCAACGGCTACCAAACGATCGTCTCGGTCATCGAAAACGACCACAACATGCAGTATCTGCAGACCGATCTGGAGAACGCCTTCTGGATCCAGCACCGCGGCTTCTCCTCGATGGTCGGGCGGACATTCGAGTACGGCGCGGTCAATCGCGCTGAACCGTGGGCGCAGACCTGGAACGACTGGGTGATCGAGGACTGGGGCGGCATCTGGATGGGCCGGTTCTCGAAGTTCGGCCTGGAGTCGCCGAGGAACCTGGCCGATGCCAGTCGCGACGCCTATTGGGCGCATCACGACGCGTTTGCGATCGCTTACGCCCTATGGCCGTTCATCGGTTACCGCATCGAGCTGCCGAACGACACCGACAAGGAATGGTTCGAGCGGCATTATCCGGGTTGGTACACCTCGATCGGGCGGATCTTCGACCGCTGGAAGGAGATCGGCGTCGAAGACCCGGCAAACCGGACCAGCCCGATCGAGCACCTGATCGAACTCGGCAAGGTCCTCCACATCTGCCGGGTGTGCCAGTCGCCGCTGTTGGATGTGGCGCAACACAGCAGCCCCGCCGGCGTCTCTACCCGAATAATCGAGTACGGCGGCCGCAAGCACGCGTTGTGCTCGGACTGGTGCGAGCGGATGTACCTGCAGGAGTCGGAGCGCTACACCGGTGAGAACTTCCTCGAGATCTTCGACGGCTGGGAGTTGTCGGAGATCGTCCGCGCCACCGGCGGGGTGCGCAGCGACGGGCGAACCCTGGTTGCTCAGCCTCACCTGAACAGCGAACGGCTTTGGACCCTTGACGATCTGGCGGCCTGCGCCATCGTCGTGCGTGATCCCCATCGCGCCGGCGTCAGCTTCGAGAAGTTCTGAGGCCGACTATGACGAACAGCTACCGGCGGAGCCTGCTCAACCCAGAGCACGACCTGGATCGGAAACCTCTCGAAACTGTCCGCACCGCCGTCCATTTCGCCAACCCGTACCGGCGGCGTATCTCCGAATACGAGCAGGTGTTGCTCTACGCCCAGCCGAACCCCGACTGGATTCGCGGAGGAATCGGCGTCGGCGGCTGGTCGACCCGTTTCCCCGGCGGGCGGGGCGCGTGGGAGAACTACTTCACCGAGGCCCGCTGTACCGACTGGTTCGCCTTCAGGGATCCCGAGGGTCGTTGGCAGAAGCCCTATGTCGCCGAGAAAGCCGACCAGTGGCGCACCACTGGCCGGTTGTTCTCCACTTTCAACAGCCACACACTGCACCGCAGAGCCGACCGTGACTGGCTGGAGACGACGATCGCCGAGCACCTCGGCGCCATCGTGCTCCACGACTACGGCATCTTCATGGCACTCGCGTCGCCCATACGCGACGCACTTGTCGACACCCTGCGCGTGGCGGTGGCCCATTGGGCGCTCGATTTCCTCGACAGCGCGCAGCAGATCCAGGCCGAGAAGGTCTATCTAAGCCAAGCCATTTCGGAATCGATCGCCGAGTTGGAGCCGGCCAAGCGGCGGTGGCTACATGACCCGGTCTACGCAGGTGCGCGGTCGTTCGTCGAACACCTGTGGCGCGACGGCTATGACCACATCGAGGTCATCTTCGCGCTGGCGATGATCTACGAGCCGCTATTCGGTCGTTTCGTCCGCCAGGAGTACTTCTACCGGCTGGCGCCACTCCACGGAGACCACCTCACCCCTCAAATCCTGTGGCCGTCGTTGCGTTCCGCCGAGGCGGCGAATACCTGGACGAGAGAGTTGTTTGGCCGAATCCTCGCGTCAGACACCGAGTTTGGCCCTTACAACCGGCAGCTCATGGCCTGGTGGACACGACGCTGGATGCCGCGGGCGGTAGATGCGGTCGCAGGGATCTCTGCACTGTTCGATTCGACCGATCTTGTTCGGAGCGTCCCGGTCGAGCCACCTCGACAGGTGTTTGAAGCGGTGGCAACTGGCTGGGTCGCCGACACCGCCGCTGTGTGGGGCTCGGACGTGACGGTCGACCACCTCCTTGACCTTTACGACGGGAAACACCAGTGAGTGGGCCGAATTCGCACCAGGCCGCTGTCAATCGACGAGTTTCCAACGTCGACGTCGAGCAAGTCCGCGACAAGTTGTTCAGCGACAACGGCGTGCTCGAGACCCGGCGGGTGGTGCTGACCCTCACCAAGGCCGACGAGATCGAGGCGACGGTCGAGTGGCTTGCAGATCGGTACCAGCACGATGCCAGTTTCAGTATCGACGACTGCGGAACCTTCTATCGCATTGACTGCCTGGAAGGTTTTGAGATCGACGCCGACGAGATCGCCGAACTCCTTGGCCGCTCCTTCTCCGTCTACGACCTTTTGGTGAATGTCTCGACGACGATCGGCCGGGCCTACGTCAACGGCAATGTGTTCGCCATCACCACCGATCTTCTTGGCTGGGAGCGCGAGGTCCCTCGATGATCGAGCACAAGGTCGCCCTCACCTTCGAGGGAGCCGACCGAATCGACATCGCCTGCCGGCAGGACGAGGACATCATCACCGCCGCCCTGCGCCAGGGGCATCTGTTGCTGAGCGACTGCCGCGAGGGCAGCTGTTCCACCTGTCGCGGGTTTCTGGTCGACGGTGACTACGACGAGTTGCTACCCCACAGCCCGCATGCGCTTACCGAGTCCGAAGAGGAGGAGGGATTGATACTCGCATGCCGCTTGAGACCATCGAGCGATCTCGAAATCGACTTCGACTATCCGGTCGACCGGGTCGGTCGCTATGAGGAGGGCACGCGAACCGGTCAAATCGTGGCAACTGAACGGCTTTCCGACACCGTTGCTCGAATCGTCATACGCACCCACGCTGCTCAGAATCCGCTGATGTGGGATCCAGGGCAGTACGTTCAGGTCACCATGCCGGCTGTCGGCGCTACCCGCGCCTACTCGATGGCCAATGCTGCCGACGGCAGTCGTGAAATCGAGTTTCTGATCCGGCTATTGCCTGGCGGGAAATTCTCAGGGCACGTCGCTTCGGCGTTGTCGACGGGTGAGCCGGTGCGTCTGCGAGGTCCCCACGGGCAATTCACCTTTCGCGGCGACGCCAGGCCGGTGTTCGTCGCGGGCGGGTCGGGCCTGGCGCCGGTCCTCGCAATCCTGCGGTCGTTGGTCGGTACCGCGCCCACGACCGAGGCGAAGCTGGTGTTCGGGGTGGCGACCGAGTCGGACCTGTTCTGCATCGACGAGCTGTCCGCCTTGAGTCAGGTCCTGCCCAACCTTGACATGGTGACGACCGTCGAGCGCCCGACCGCTGGCTGGGCAGGTGTGGCGGGGCAGGTGACCGCCCATCTCGATCCCGTCGACGCGACGAGGTCGTACTACCTCTGTGGTCCTCCCGGGATGATCAGCGCCGCGCAGGAGCGGCTGCGTGCTGGGGGCGTCCCGCCCGACCGCATCCACGCCGAACGATTTTTCGAAACAGGAGACGAGCAGCCATGACACGAGCAACCAGGGCTGCAGCAGGCGCGACGCCTCGCACCGACTATCCACCGTTCGGGAACCAGACGTCACGCAAGGAATGGACCGAGCGGCTCGCTGACGTGACAACGCTGCGGGCCGCCATCGATCTGCTGATCGACTGGCGGCGTAAGCACGACCACCAGGCGCTCGAAGAAGCAGACGTGCTGTGGATCGAAGCCCGCATTGAGGACCGGGTCGCTGTCCTCCGATTCGCCGAACTCTCCGGCGAATCCATCGAAACCACCACGCTCACGGGCGAACCGATCGCGCAGGCCTGCGACACCGCCGTTGACGAGGCGAAAGCCGCAGTCGACGTCGCGGCGCTCGAAGCGGTCGCAACCACGTTCCGCCGCCGATACAAGCCTCCGGTAATGCCCACGGTGCCGTTCATGCGTACGGAGACCGAACTCGCCGAAATTCTCATCCAGCACCGCTCCAAGGGCTGGTACGACGAGCCCCTTGTCGAGTTGCGACGCCGCCGGGCGGCCGTCCTCGTCGACGAAGGAGTCGCAGACGAAGACGCCACCTAGCACTCAGTCCCAAATACAAACCTCTACAAGGAGATTCACTCGTGCCAAGTCTTGACTTCATACAACAACCAAATGGATTGGGCTTCGCGCTGTTGTTCGGCCCGGGAATTGTGCTGCTGCTCATCGCCCTGGCTGTCAAAGGTGCCGTCAAAACCACACACAACTTCGTCATATCGGGCCGACTGCTGGGCTTCGGATTCGGTGTCGCGTCGCTCATTTCGGTGTGGACCTGGTCGATGGCGGTCATGCTCTCTTCGGCCCAGGCCTACACCTGGGGGACGTCCGGACTCGTCTGGTTCATCGTGCCCAACGGGCTGGCGGTGATCATCATGGTTCCGTTCGGATTGAAGGTCCGCCAGAAGATGCCGGCCGGATACACCTTGGCGGAGTTCATCCGCGCCCGCTTTCAGACCGGTCTCAGTAGCGCGGCGACCCTGATCTTTCTGATCGGCGCGCTGCTCGGCGTCATCATGATCAACCTGGCCGGACTGGTACTGGTCATGCACACCATCTTCGGGCTCACCCCGATCAGCATTGTCATCACCGGCATCATCGTCGTCACCGTCTACTCATACTTCGGTGGGCTGACGACCTCGGCCGTGACGGGCACCCTGAACACCCTTCTCCTCGGAGTGGGGTCTTCCGTGGTCGTGCTCTACGCCTTGGCCAAGGCCGGTGGAGCGCAGCTGGTGTTCAACGAGGTCCACAAGCTCGAGGACCAACACCTCAACCCCTTCAACCCGGTCACCGCGGCCAGCTTCGGCCTGGCGCTCGCGCTCGGGCTTCTCACCAATGTCATTGCCGACCAGTCGTTCTGGCAGCGGGTGTGGGCCATCCGACCCAAGGATCTGGGTCGCAGCTTCCTCTGGGCAGGAGTGTGGTTCTATCCGATCCCGCTGGCGCTGGGTCTGCTCGGCTTTATCGGGGTCGCCTATCACGTCACGCCAGCGGAGTTGGGATCGCTCGGCGCCGGGGCGATCGGCCCGCATGTCATCGCCAGCCTGGGCTTGCCGGTGATCGTCATCGCCCTCTACACCCTGGTGGTCGTCAACGCGTGCTTCGCTGCGATCGACGGGGCGCTGTCGGGGGTCACGTCGCTGGTGGCAGTCGACATCGTCCATCGCTACTGGCCGCAGGTATCCGAGCGCAGGCTGCTCGGCATCACCAAAACCAGCATGATCCTGGCGGCTGCGATCGCCGGCGGCGTCGTCTTGACCGGTATCGACTACGTGAATCTCGTTACGACGGTTTACTTCTACGGCACCAGCTTGCTCATCCCGGTCACGCTGAGCATCTTCTGGTCCCGCATGACCGGGGCTGGATACGTCGCGGGCGTCATTGCCGGCATCGTCGTCGGCGGGCCGCTCCGTGAGACCTTGGGCCCGACGTACGGTCCCCTTTTCGGGATCATCGCATTGATCGCGGCGTCGGCAGTGGTGTCCATTGTCGTAAGCCTTAGGCAGAACACTCGGTTCGACTTCGACAGCTTGGCCGAAGGCAAGGCCGCGCTATTGGAACGGGAAAGCACGCCGGCCCCAATCTACACAGCGCCACAGCCGGATGTCGTCGTCGACGACGTGCTGGGCGAGCCGGCCGGACAGCAGTAGTAGACAGCAACATTCGAAAGGCTTAGAAAGGCACTGTCGTGGTCATCTTCTATATCGGCGCCGGGATCGGATTACTCCTTGCCGCAGTCTATCTGGTTGTCGGAGCGCTGAGCTTTCTTCGGATCCGGCGAGAGTTGTTGAATGGAACCGATTTAGACCGCAGCATCGAACTGCAGGATCGACCGGCGCCGTCCTCCGCTGTCGCTCTGGTTCCCGGCTTTGGCTGGAAAGCGAGCATCGCCGTGCTGACGTCCTTCGTCGCCTTGGTCACCGCTTCGTACAGCGGCGTCTTCTGGTACGTGCTCGCGTTGAGCGGGCTCGGCACCGCGGCCGCGGTGATCGTCGCGTTCGTGCTCGAACTACGCAACGATCGGGCACTGGCATGACCAAGAAGAAGATCCACCTGCTGGGTTTCGTCCAGCACGGCGTGATGAACCACGCCTCGACGATGTGGGCGCACCCGCGTGACAAGGTGGGCTACCACTGGTCACGCCCAGAGTATTGGCGCGACCTCGGCCGCATCATGGAACGCGGTCTGTTCGACGCTATGTTCATCGCCGACGAGCTCGCACCGTACACCACCTACAAGGGCAGCTCGGACCCTGTGGTGCGCTACGCCGGCCAATGTCCGGTGCACGAACCCGCCACCCTGGTGCCGATCGTCGGGGCGTTCACCAAACACCTCGGGATCGGCATCACACTGTCGACATCCTTTGTGCCGCCGTACATGATGGCGCGGCAGCTCTCCTCGCTCGACCACCTCACCAACGGCCGCGTCGGCTGGAACATCGTCACGTCATATTCCAAGAGTGAGTTCCAGGCGATGGGCAAGGACAACCTCACCCCCAGGGACAAGCGCTATGAGGTGGTCGAGGAGTACATGCAGCTGTGTTATCAGCTCTGGGATTCCTGGGACGACGACGCGATCGTCTACGACCGCGAGACCGGCGTCTTCGCCGACCCTTCCAAGGTGCGCGAAATCGACTTCCAGGGGCAGTTCTTCCGGTCGAAGGGCCGCCACTTCGTCGCGCCCTCACCGCAGAAGCGGCCGGTGCTGTGGCAGGCAGGCTCGTCGGATCAGGGCCGCGAATTCTCCTCCAAGCACGCAGAATCCGTCTTTGGCATCTTTCCGACGCCGAAGAGTATGCGCGCCTACGCCGACGATATCCGCACTCGTGCCGACAACTTCGGCCGCGATCCGGAATCGGTGAAACTCATCTACGGCCTGCAGACGATCATCGACCGCGACAAGTCCCGTGCCAACGACAAGTATGCCGAGTTCGTCGAGAACGTGCAGATCGAAAGTGCACTCGGAATCCTGTCCGGCCATACGGGTTTCGACTTCTCGACGCTGGGTCTCGACGACAACGTCGTCGACGCCGACGTGCAGGGTATCCGCGGGCTGTTCGACGCCATCCTCGAGGCCAAGGACGGCGCACCCGTGACGGTGCGCGAGGCCGCACAAATCTACGGGGTCTCGATGGGAGCGCCGGTGGCCGTCGGCACACCGAGCGATGTTGCCGATCAGATGGAGCAGTACATCGACGAAGGCGGCTGCAACGGATTCATGTTGCTCGCCACCGACACGCCTGGCTGCTTCAACGACGTGACGGAACTGCTCGTCCCCGAACTCCAGCGGCGCGGTCGCTACCGCTCCCGCTATCCGGGCACGACTCTGCGGGAGAGCCTGCAGGAGTACTGACCGCGGCTGTCACACAAGACGCACGACTATAGGGACTCTTGGCACCGTCCGCGGGTCTTAGGGCACACACCTATGGGTTTGCTAATTGACGAATTCGTTAGCTCGTATATCATCTCTCCATGCGCAGATTTGCACAAACGTCAATATGTGCTGCGATAATAGCCGCATCTGTGCTGGTGCTGGTCGTCTCGGGCTCAATTGGTACGGTAGCCACTGCAGCTCCTGGCGAAGATACGGTGTCCGCCGATCGGACGACACTGAGTCTGAGTTCGCTGGGCCTGGACAGCAACCTCGCCCTTTACGGGTTGCAAGGAACGCAGTCCTTGACCATCCCCGTCACGCCGGGGCTTGCTCCGTCGACGTTGAATGCGCTCGTCGAACTGCCCGTCGGCGTACGGGGCGGAACGATCGCCGTCTCGCAGGACGATCGGACCCTCGCTCGCGTCCCGCTGCCCACCGATTTCGACGCACCGGTGTCGATACCACTCGACGGCGCCAACGTGGTGGACAACGCCATAACGGTCCTTGTGCGCAGCTATCTGGATCCACTTGACGGGTATTGCCTCTACGACCCGACGGTGCCGCTACACCTCGCTCACCCATCGGTGTCCTTCACCGGAACCGAAACCCCACCGGCTTCCGTCGCCGATTTCCTGCCGCCGGTGCTGCGCAAGCTCACGATCTTCGTTCCGCCGTCGCCGTCGCGGGGGGAATCGGATGCGGCAGTGCGAATGGCGACGGCCGTAGTCGCCCGCTACGGGAAGCAGTCCACCGAAATCGTCGTCGCTCCGCTGGCACCGCGGGCCCCGGTCCCGCCGGTGGACCCGTTCGAGCGCCAGATCATCGTTCGCGAGGATCCCAAAGCGGGCGTGTCTCTTCAGGGCCTCGACGGAATTCGGCCGCTGCTGGTCACGGGCCAAGGTGGCGCGCTGGCGAACCAGTCCCGGCTGCTATCCAGCGATATGGCCAGGCTGGCATTGTCTTCGAAAGCGGTTGTGGGTCCTTTGAAGAACGTTCCACAACTGCCTGCGGACCAGACCACCTTGCGTGCGCTCGGTCAACCGGGCGTCACCGCGATCGCCCTGTCACCGCAGGTCTCCTTGGCGCTGGACCAAACTCGCCTCGGCCGGCCCGCCCACGATGTCCGCGTCCACCTGCGGGGCTCCTACACGCCGCCCCCGAGCGGAATCGGTGGGCAACTGGTGGCCACCATCGGTGGTCAGACGATCGACAGCTGGTCGCTGGAACCATCCGGCGCGATCGATCGATGGGTGCAGATTCCGGACAACCTTCTGGTGCGATACACCAACTTGGTGGTGGGGCTGAACATCACGGGTAACACCGGCCGGTGCGGTGAGTTCCAACCGCTCACGCTGACGATCGACGGCGACAGCGCGGTTGAAAGCGCGGCGGCCAAACCGCCGGTACCGTCAGGCTTCCAGTCACTTCCGCAGGCATTACTTCCGCGTGTTTCGGTAGGCATCGGCGCCGACGGCTTCGCCGACACAATGCGCGCCGTGACCATCATGGCGGGGTTGCAGCGGCTCAGTGCGCTACCGATGGACACCGCGGTGATGTCGGTTGACGATGCGGTGAACGCCAAGGAGCCCGCGGTTCTGGTCGCAGCGGGCAACTGGACCGACGATCGCATTTCGCTTCCGGTGGCCAGCACTGGTGGGGGCGAGCTGCGGCTGGCCAACGGCAACGGCGGCGAGACGCAGACCGTCACACTCGATCCCGCGATCGAATACGGTTCTCTGCAAACGGTTTACACCGGCGCCCGTACTGTGCTGATCGCCACTTCGACAGATGCGCCCGAGCAGCTCGACGCCTTGCTCGGCTGGCTCAACGCCGATAGCCGGCGATGGTCGAAGTTGTCCGGCGACGCGCTCCTTTCCGTGCCGGGCCGTGACCCATTCACCGTCGACGCGAATACCCCAGCGCCACAGGAAAACCAGACATTGCAGAGTGGATGGCCGGCTGTCTGGTGGATCGCCTCGGCTGTGGGCGTAGGTGTAGTCGTCGCGCTCGCGCTGCTGGCTCTGCGCCTGCGCCACCGCCGCCGGTCATGACCACAACCGTCGACACCGAGGCTCGTGGATTCTCGGCGTTGGTGACCAGGTACTACGAACTGCACCCGAGCTTTCTGCTCATCGTTCGCTGGACGGCGATCGCGGCGTTGACCGGAATCGTGTTTCGCGAGAGTTTCTTCAGCATTGGGGAGACGGCGCACCTCGAGGGCATCGGTGGCTATGTCTGGACAGTGCCGACTGTTGCCATCTTGGTCGCGGTCGGCATAACCCGTCGCCACCGCACAGAGTTACCGATTCACGACCGGCAGACCGACATCATTGTCGGAACGATGGGCCTCGTGCTGGCCTTGCTTATCCAGCTCGTACTACTTCAGCGGTACGCGTTGTACTTCCACCTGCTCCGACTCGACTTGCTGGCCATGTGGCTCTTCGTACTCAGCACCAGCATCGTCTTGTTCGGGCTGCGCCCTGTCGCTCGATTCGCCTGGGTATGGGCCATGATGTTCATGGTTTTCGCCTTGCCTTATTACCTGATGGTGATCTTCCTGGGAGGTACGAAGTTCGCCGCCGGCGCCGCCAACCTCCTCATTGCGGGAGTCGGCGCCGGTATCGCGACCGGACGGACGGCGCGGCGCGGCCTGATGGGATCGATCGCCGCCTGGATCGTCGGATTCGCCGTGCTGGGAACCATTGCGGTCTTCTTCACCGACGCACCGATTCTGGTGTACCAAGAGGTTCCTCCGGTCACGGCCGTCATCGTCGTCGGCTTCACGATGTTTCTGCGATCACGCCGGGGAATGCCGAAGCGCGTGCTTGACCGCAAGGTCGAACCGTTGGCCGTGATGCAGATTTGGTCGGTCGTGCCGTTGGTGCTCGCAATATCCGTGCCGCTTGCCTTCGTCCATCTGCCGACTGAGGTGAGCACCGCGCCAATCGTCAGAACCGCTCCGGCTCAACTGTCAGCCGGTCAGCCCCTGGTTGCACCGCCGGGCTGGACGACAGTGCAGCGGCGGAACTACCGCGACATGAATCGGCTCTACGGTGACAACGCAGTACTGGTGCGGCAATGGATGACGTCGCTCAACGCGGATACTCGCTTCGACAAGCTGGCGCGGCCACGAACCGTGGTGGTGGACAGCCTGGTATCGGAGCGCCCGTTCTCATTCGGCGTCTACCCAGATCGGGTGTTGTACGGTCTCACCGCTGCGCGGATCAGCGATCCGAGGCCGGTCGACCTGGGCATGGGTGTCACGGCGCGCCTCATCTCCGTGGTCGACGACGACCTCCTGGTGACGTGGAACTCCGTGCAATTCGTTTGGGGCGATGGACAAATCGCGCAGCGGGTGACGATTTTCGCCGTGGACAATCATGACCCCGGCGCACCGTTTCCCGATCCGTCCGCCGACATCACGTCGTCGGTGCGGACCTTGATCACGTTGTTGTTCAGGGGAAATGCGGTCCTCGATCAGCGGATACCGTCGTTCAAGGATGCCCAGCTACTGACTGAATTCGGTCGGGTGCTGGTCGCTGCACAATTCCGATCGGCAGGCAAGACGGGATGAGCACCGCGTTCGAGCGTCCATCCCCGGACACCGTCACCGAGCAGGAACGGCAGGAGTTTCTGCGGCGCGCTATCGACACCCTGCGCGAGGACGATCCGGTTCATTCGGCCGCGATATCGGTGATGGGCTGGCAGCGCTGGTTGTTCTGGTCGCTGTTGGTGGTCCTGATCGGTTGCGCGGCTTGGCGGCCGATGGCCACCGCCGTTGTGCTGGTCGGCATCTGCACATTCGCGTACGTGTTGACGATGGTCGACCGGGTGATGATCTTCCGCGACGGGCTGGCGTCGCGAGCGATCGCCATCGCCGACGAGCAGGCCCGCGCGATTCCCTACGCCGACCTGCCGCGCTACACAATTCTGGTTCCCGCCTACAACGAACCCGAAGTGGTGGGCGACCTCATCGGCGCGATGGCGGCGCTGGAGTACCCGTCCGACAAGCTGCAGGTGCTTCTGCTCCTGGAAGCCGACGACGATGTGACCATTGCGGCGGCACGGGAAATCGTCGAATCCGACGCCATCAGTATCGTGCTCGTTCCTCCCGCTGAGCCTCGGACAAAACCCAAGGCGTGCAACTACGGTCTGTACTTCGCCACCGGCGATATCGTGACCATCTTCGACGCCGAGGATCGGCCCGAACCGCTGCAACTTCGCCGAGTGGTGGCCGCATTCGGCCAGCTTCCCGACAACGTCGCCTGCGTGCAGGCGAAACTGGTCTACCACAACGCACATCAGAACCTCCTCACGGCATGGTTCACCGCCGAGTACCGGCTGTGGTTCGGTTACCTGTTGCCGGGCATGATGCGAACCGCATCCCCAATTCCGTTGGGCGGCACATCGAATCACCTTCGTCGCGCTGTTCTGGACGAGATCGGCGCGTGGGATCCCTTCAATGTCACCGAAGATGCCGATCTGGGGTTACGGATCGCCGCGAGCGGATACCACACGGCTGTAATCGATTCGAGCACGCTCGAAGAAGCCAACAGCGACGGGATCAACTGGATCCGGCAGCGGTCGCGGTGGTACAAGGGTTATCTGCAGACGTGGCTCGTTCAGGTACGACGGCCGGTGCAGCTGTACCGGACCATCGGGTGGCGAAACTTCGTCAGGTTCAACCTCGTGCTGGCCGGCACGCCGATCATCTCTGTTCTCAACCTGGTGTTCTGGTTGATCACCGTGCTTTGGTTCCTGGGGCAGCCCGCACTTGTGGAAGCCGTATTTCCTTGGTACATCTACTTTCCCGCGCTCGCAGCGCTGGTCGTGGGCAACGCCGCGACGCTGTACATGAACATGATCACGATTCGCGAGGACGACCGCGCTGACTTGCTGGGTGCTGCGCTGACCGTTCCGGTGTTCTGGGTGATGATGAGCGTGGCCGCGGCCAAGGGTTGCTATCAGCTGATTCGCAACCCGTCCTATTGGGAGAAGACGGTCCACGGGCTTACGGAGCGACCCGATGACGTCGAGACGTAGCCGCCCGGACCGCGCGCTGAAGGTGACGGCCTTCGTAGCGACGCTCCTGGTGTATCTGGCCGTTGGTTATTGGCTTCAGGTACGCCATGGCTTCATCATCGGCGATGCTCTGTCACGTGTGGCGTCCGCGCAGTCGGTGCTGTTCAGCCGTGATCCCCACCTGGCTGCGATCGGCTTCATCTTCACGCCGCTGATGGCGTTGGTTCAGCTCCCGGCGATAGCGCTCAGCCCGTTGTGGCCGGACATGGCCGAACGCGCGTTCTCAGGGTCGATGATGTCGGCGGTGTTCATGGCCGGTGCTGTCGTGCAGATCCTGACAATGGGCACCGACCGCGGTCTGCCACGCGCGTACTCGCTGGCGATCACCGTAGCGTTCGCGCTCAATCCGATGATCATCTTCTACGGTTCCAACGGGATGAGCGAAGCGCCGTTCATCTTCTTCATGTCCTGGGCCGTTCGCAGACTGATCTTGTGGATGACCGACGACGACGTCCATCACTTGATCGCCGCGGGCGGCATTGCGATGGGACTGGCCTACCTCACCCGCTACGACGCGGTCGCCTGCATCGCCGCAGCGGGACTGTTGGTTGGGGTTACCACCTACCTTCGTGCGAAGCCGGCTCCGCGAATCCGGAGGGCGCTGCTGGACCTGCTGATGGTCAGCGGACCCGGTTTCGCCGCCTTCGTCGGCTGGGCCGCGGTCAGCTGGTTGATCACCGGAGAGGCGTTCGCCCAGTTCACATCCCAGTACGGCAATAGCGCGATCCTCGAGCAGTCCGGCAATACCGCACCGACATTCGGCAGCGGACTGACCTTCGCCGCGGTGTGCACATCACTGCTGGCGCCCGCGCTTGTCCCCATCGCAGCATGGGGGCTGGTGCGCCGGTGGGGCAAGCCGAGCTGGCAGGTGCTGCTCGTGCCCGTCACTATTTACGGTGCGGCGCTTGTCTTTCAGGCGTACAGCGACGCCTCCGGATCGACCTTCCCGTTCCTCCGTTTCTACATCATCGCGATCCCGCTCACCGCCTGCCTGGCCATGCTCGCGGTGCCGGACGGCCAGCTCGTCATATCCGCCCGCCGTGGCAATTACGCCCCGCCTGAGCCCGCGGCGCCGTCGCGTGCGCGCTGGATCGCCTATGCGCCTGTAGCGTTGGCCTTCGTGGTGGTGCTGCCGGTCACCGCGTGGGGGATGGGTCAGCAGAAGTACGCACCGCAGGAATACGCGCTGGGCGCGGTACTGGCGCCCGACCCGAACAGCGTGAGCGACCGCAAGGCGCTTGAGCGCCGCATCGCAGCTACCTTCTCCACCGAACGCCAGATCGCTCACTATCTCGACAACCTCAACTTGCCGGAAAGCTCTGTCATCACCGACACCGTTTACGGCTTCGCCATTCTCGCTGCCTCACGGCATCCGAAAACCTTTGTAGTGCCGTCCGATCCGGACTTCACTGAACTGCTCAACTCTCCTACGGAAAATGGGATCAAGTACTTGCTGGCCGTACCGCCGACCGGGCGTGGACAGTCGGACGCACTGAATCTGCGCTATCCGACGCTGTACGAAACAGGCGCCGACATCGCGACGTTGCAGCTGGAGATACCCAACGACGGTGACAACCAGCCGACGTGGCGTCTGTATCGCGTGAACGAGCCGGCCCCGGAGACCTAGGTCGATTCTTCGATCAGCACGCCGATCCCGTCGAGTAACCGACGTAGTCCGCTGTTGAATTCGGCCTGCGGGTCCTCGTTTTCGTTGTCGAACACCCCGGCCGCCAGCGCCGCCGCCAATGCCGGGAACCGGTCGGCGTCCACGAGCCGTCGCAGAAGCGCCGGGTAATCCTGGATACCCACGTGGCCCACCTCGATGTCCAATGCCGCCGCGCCGCGAGCGAAATGCAGCACGGCCATCACGGCCGCCATCTTGTCTCGTTCGGCGAGACCGGTGCCGCCGAGTGCGGCAAGACCGGCGTCGAGCCAGGCCAGCTGCCCTGGATCGGCGGGCGGGCCCTCCGACGGGGTTCGCAGGATCCACGGGTGCCGGTGGTAGACGTCCCAAATCCCAGCAGCCCAATCCTTAAGGGCGCCACGCCAATCCGCGCGATCGTTCGGAGCCGGGGGAGGACCCGGCCCGGCAGACACCATGAACGTCACCAACTCGTCCTTGTTGGCGATATGCCGATATAGCGACATGGTTCCGCAACCGAGACGCTCGGCCAGGCGCGCCATGGACAGCGCGCCGAGACCGTCGGTGTCAGCCAATTCGATCGCCGCCGCCACGATGAGCTCGCGGTTCAAGCCGCGCGTGCGGTGCGCCGGCGGGGCTTCCCGCCACAGCATCTCCAGCGCCCGGGGCAGCGGGTCGTCGTCGCTCATCGTCGTCAAGCCTAGTCGACGTGCGCGGGCGGTGCGTATACCGTACGCGCTCCTGCGTATGTTATACGCAGATCGACGGCCGAAGGTGCTCGCGACCGCCCTTGCCGTCATCGTCGTGATCGTCCTGGCATATTCGCTGCCGCCGAACTTCACCGGTGGCACGCGCGTTCCCGTGATGTTCGCGAGTGTCGTGATGGTGACTGCGGTGGCGCAGATCTGGCCGGGGCTGCGCGCCCGTCGCCCGGCACTGCATCGTCGCGCGGGGCGCGTCTACGTATATGCGGCGATTCCGGCCGTGTCGTGTGCGATGGTGATCGGCGCCGCGACGCCGTTCGGTCCGTTCCTTGCCGTCAGCAATGTCCTTCTGGCCTCACTATGGTCATGGTTCACGATCAACGGCTATCTCGCGGGCCGTCGGCGGCGGTCGGTCGAGCATCGGCGCCACATGATCCGCGGTGCGACTCTTGCGCTGTCAATCGTCACCAACCGGATCTGGACGCCCGTACTCTTTGTGGCGCTGTACCCGTTGCGGGACAGCGTCTTTCGCGGTGACGACGAGCACTTCGTGTGGATGGTGGCGGGAGTGGGCGCATGGCTGGGTTGGACGATCCCACTCGGCGCAGTGCAGTGGTGGCTGAACCGGCGACACGCACTGGCGTCGTCGTCAATTTCTCAGCTAACCAACACATCGCCGGTGTAGTTTCGCAGACGACTGTCGAAGAAGCGGCGGTCCATTCACCGGGACGAGGCTGGCCATGGCGACGGAATTCAACGGCAAGATCGAGTTGGACATTCGCGATTCCGAGCCGGACTGGGGCCCGTACGCCGCACCGACGGCGCCCGAAGGCGCACCCAATGTCTTGTATCTGGTGTGGGACGACACCGGCATCGCGACGTGGGACTGCTTCGGCGGATTGGTCGAAATGCCGACGATGAGCCGCATAGCGGAGCGCGGTGTGCGGCTGACGCAGTTCCACACCACCGCGCTGTGTTCACCGACTCGGGCATCACTGCTCACCGGGCGCAACGCCACCACTGTCGGAATGGCCACCATCGAGGAGTTCACCGACGGCTTCCCGGGCTGCAACGGGCGCATCCCGAACGACACCGCATTGTTGTCGGAGGTGCTGGCCGAGAACGGCTACAACACCTACTGCATCGGCAAATGGCACCTGACGCCGTTGGAGGAATCCAATCTGGCTTCCACTAAACGACATTGGCCGCTGTCACGAGGTTTCGAACGGTTCTACGGCTTCATGGGCGGTGAGACCGACCAGTGGTATCCCGAGCTCGTCTACGACAATCATCCGGTCGCCCCGCCCGGGTTGCCGGAGGAGGGCTACCACCTGTCAAAAGACATCGCGGACAAGACAATCGAGTTCATCCGCGATGCAAAGGTGATCGCTCCCGACAAACCTTGGTTCTCTTATGTCTGCCCAGGCGCCGGACACGCTCCGCACCACGTCTTCAAGGAGTGGGCCGACCGCTACGCCGGGAAGTTCGACATGGGGTACGAGCGTTACCGCGAGATCGTGCTCGAGAACCAGAAGAGGCTCGGCATCGTCCCGCCGGAGACCGAACTGTCCCCGATCAATCCGTATCTGGACGTCAAGGGTCCAAACGGCGAGGCGTGGCCACCGCAGGACACCGTTCGGCCGTGGGAAACGCTCTCCGACGATGAGAAGCGACTGTTCAGCCGGATGGCCGAGGTGTTCGCCGGCTTCCTTAGCTACACCGACGACCAAATCGGCCGCGTCCTGGACTATTTGGAAGAGTCGGGCCAACTCGACAACACGATCATCGTCGTGATCTCCGACAACGGCGCCAGCGGCGAGGGCGGCCCGAACGGCTCGGTGAACGAAGTGAAGTTCTTCAACGGCTACATCGACACCGTTGAAGACGGCATGCGCTTCATCGACAATCTAGGCGGGCCGGAGACCTACAACCACTACCCGATCGGTTGGGCGATGGCGTTCAATACGCCATACAAGCTTTTCAAGCGTTATGCCTCGCATGAAGGCGGTATCGCGGACACGGCAATCATCTCCTGGCCCAAGGGAATTGCCGCACATGGGGAGGTTCGCGACAACTACATCAATGTCTGCGACATCACCCCGACGGTATACGACCTGCTCGACATCACCCCGCCGGCCACTGTCAGAGGCATACCGCAGAAACCACTTGACGGTATGAGTTTTAAAGTGGCCCTTGGCAATCCGGATGCGCCGACGGGCAAGGAGACGCAGTTCTATGCCATGCTCGGCACCCGTGGTATCTGGCACAGAGGATGGTTCGCCAACGCCATCCACGCCGCATCGCCGGCCGGCTGGTCACACTTCGACAAGGATCGATGGGAGCTCTTCCACATCGAGGCCGATCGAAGCCAATGCCACGACCTGGCTGACGAGAATCCCGAGAAACTCGAGGAGCTCAAGGCGCTGTGGTTCCGCGAGGCCGACAAGTACAACGGGTTGCCCTTGGGCGACCTGAACGTACTCGAGACCATGACGCGGTGGCGGCCCTACCTGACAGGCACGCGTGAGTCGTACTTCTACTACCCAGGCACCGCGGAGGTTGGCATGGGTGCGGCGGCGGAGATCCAGGGCCGATCGTTCGTTGTGATCGCCGAAGTGACGATCGACACCACCGGCGCCGAGGGCGTGTTGTTCAAACACGGTGGTGCGCATGGCGGGCACGTCCTGTTCATCCAGGACGGGCGGCTGCATTACGTCTACAACTTCCTCGGCGAGGAGGAGCAGCAGATGTCGTCGTCGGAGGCTGTGCCGTTGGGCAGGCACACATTCGGTGTCGGGTTTGTCCGTACGGGCACCGTGGAGGGGAGTCATACACCGCTCGGCGACGCCGCGCTCTACATCGACGAGAACGAGGTGGCTGCCCGCCAGGCGATGAAGATCCATCCCGGGACGTTCGGACTGGCCGGTGCGACGCTGGCCGTCGGGAAAAACCCAGGTTCGCCCGTTTCGCGGGCCTACAAGGCGCCGTTCGCCTTCACAGGTGGCACCATCGCTCAAGTGAATGTTGACGTATCGGGCAAGCCCTTCGTGGATCTGGAACGCGAATTCGCGCGGGCCTTCGCGAAAGACTGATGAATCGGTTTGGTTGGACGGCAGTCGCGCTCGCTTTCTTGACGGCGGCGTGCGTGCGCACCAGCGACGGCGTGCCGGTCGCGGGTGAGGCTGGCACGAACGCGCCGTCATCGACTCGGTCGGCGACAACTACACCGACACAGCGACCCGGCGAGACTGTATTCGGCGTCGTCCCCACGACGCGGGCTCCGATACCGCCGAACACCGCCGTCTGCACACAGCCGATCAAACCCGCTGTGAGGATGACCGCCCAGATCGAAGATCCGCAGGCACCCCGGATCACCGTCGGCGTCCCGGACGGCTGGTCGATGACGTCGGGGGAGGGAGACGTCGGCGGGAAGCTGGCCGGGCCCGGTGGCATGGAGGCGACGATCACGATCGCGCTCACCCAGCTCGAGCCCGCGGCCGCGTTCACTCAATACGCGGACAAGCTGATGGAGGAGTCGGCCGTCAGCAGCGTCAGCGTGCTGCCCGGCGAACTGTGCGGATTCAGTGGCCAAAAGCTGATGGGGGCATGGTCGGATACGCCGCAGAACGCCGTCGAGTTCGAAGACCGCATAGTCCATGTCTGGACCAACAGCGGCAAGAATTATCTGGTCGCCGTCCACGTGCAGGCCCCGACTGGCACGCGCGACTTCGACGCCGCGGCGGCACTGATGACTCAGGATTTTGAAATCGTCCTACCCTGAACCCATGCTCACTGAGCTCGTCGAGCTGCCGGGCGGGTCGTTTCGGATGGGCTCGACGCAGTTCTATCCGGAAGAGGCGCCGGTGCACACCGCGACCGTGGCCGCTTTCGCCATCGATCGCCATCCGGTGACGAACGCCCAATTCGCCGAATTCGTGGCCGACACCGGCTACGTCACCGTCGCCGAGCAGGCGCTGGATCCGGCGCAGTTTCCCGGTGTGGCGCCGCAGGATCTGGTGCCGGGCGCGCTGGTGTTCCGACCGACCGGCGGCCCCGTCGACCTGCGCGACTGGCGGCAGTGGTGGCATTGGGCACCCGGCGCGAGCTGGCGTCGGCCTTTCGGCTTGGAGAGCGGAATCGACGACCGGCTGGAGCATCCTGTGGTGCAGGTGGCCTATCCCGACGCGGCGGCCTACGCCCGTTGGGCCGGGCGCCGGCTGCCGACCGAGGCCGAGTGGGAGTACGCGGCACGCGGCGGTGCGACGTCGGCGTATTCGTGGGGCGACGACGCCACGCCAGGCGGCCGGCTGATGGCCAACACGTGGCAGGGCCGCTTCCCGTACCGCAACGACGGCGCTCTCGGCTGGATCGGCACCTCCCCGGTCGGGACCTTCCCGCCCAACGAGGTCGGCCTGGTCGACATGATCGGCAATGTCTGGGAGTGGACGACCACGCAGTTTTCTGCGCACCACCGCCTCGACGGCCCGGTGCAGTCCTGCTGCGGCCCTTCCGGAGCCGCTCCGGCGGCGACATCAGACCTGACCGCTGATCCGGCCGTCATTCAGACACTCAAGGGCGGTTCACACCTGTGCGCCCCTGAGTACTGCCATCGCTACCGCCCGGCGGCCCGCTCACCGCAGTCGCAGGACAGCGCGACGACCCACATTGGCTTCCGCTGCGTCGCCGGCATGTTGTAACTGCGCGTTCCCATAGAGCTGCCGAGTGATCGACGCGTTGGCCAGGCCCACGATGCCGACCGCGATCAGCACTCCGGACGCGGCGATGGCCGACAGCATGGCGGGGTCGCGGGGAGCGGGCGCGTCGAAGGCGAGAATGCCCAACGCGAAACTGGCCAGGGGGTTGGTGACACTCATCGCGGCAACGGCAGGTGGAAGCGGACCGCTGGCAAAAGCGATCTGCACCAACATCATTCCGCTCACTGCGGTCACCGCCATCGCGTAGACGGGCCAGTCGAAGAGCGTGGCGATCACCCCGCCGTGGAAGAGGTCCTCGACTGTCAGCTTCAGGTACACAGCATTGAGCGCGTGGCACAGGCCCGCGGCCACACCGACGAGCAGGCTCGCCAGCCACGGGAACGTGTGCCTGCTCACCTGGCGCAGCATCACGACGAGCCCGACCACGGACGCCGTCGCGAGCAGCACGCGATGCCGGTGCGGCTCGGCGGTCAGAGGCGACGCGTCGGCGGTCAAGAGAAGGACCAGGCCGGCGCAGACGGCGAGCGCGGAGAGCCAGTCACGAACAGACGGCCACCGGCGTTGTTCACCCGCCGCCAGTGAGAGCACGAACAACAGCTGTGCGGCCATGAGTGGCTGGACCGCCGCCACCGACCCGACTTTGAGAGCGGCCGCCTGGGCGCCGACACCGCAGAGGTTCGTCAACCAGCCGATCAGCCACATCCTGCTTCGCAGCAGACGTCCCAGCAGCCGTCTGACTCCGGCCGCGTCTCGCAGCGATGCCGTGTCTGCGCCGACGACTGCGCGCGCGGCGCGTTGCTGCAGGAACGCCGACAACGCGAAGAGGAACGCGGCCGCCAGCGCCAGCGCCGCAACGGTGCTCATGCTGCCATCGTCACGTGGCGCGGTACGGCGAGATGAACGTGCGCAGAATGCAGGGTTTTAGGTTCGTGTCGGGCTAACCGAAGCGGACCACGAGCCGCCGATATGCCCCCGGCGCCAGCGCACGCATTGCCGGGGCGATCCGCAGCCAGCCGGGGATCCAGGTTTCCGCACGGTCTTTGACGACGGTGCGCACAACGGCCTCGGCGACGCCTGTGCGGCCCGCGATCGACGTGACAAAGCAGATGGCGCCGTTGCGGCGTTCGGCCATGCCCGGCAGCAGCGCGCGGGTCAGTTCGATCGGAGCCAGCAGGTCAACCTCGATGAGGCGGCGGATATCGTCCGCATCCATCTCCGTCAGCGGTCCGGACCAGCCGATGCCGGCGTTGTTGATGAGGACATCAACCTGCCCGAACACATTCAGCGCCTCAGCAGCGAGCCTCTCCCGACCCTCCGGAGTGACCAGCTCCGCCACGAGCATGGTGCCGTCCACGTCCGCCGCGACGGCGAGTGTGGGCTTGATGCACGTTTGACAGGCAAAATGCGTGTCGGCAACCCACGTTCGCGGGAACAGCGGCGATTTGGTTCCTCGCAGGTCCTCACCTAGAATCAAACGGTTGCCTTGGGCAGACCTCGGCCAATCCTTCGGATAGGTCCTGCGTGCCTTTCGGTGACAGCAAGACCGCGCATGTCAGGTCGGTATCTGCCATGCACACATTAACCAGGTCGAGGAGATCGAGTGATTCAGCAGGAATCGCGGCTGAAGGTCGCCGACAACACGGGCGCCAAGGAGATCTTGTGCATCCGCGTGCTCGGCGGCTCGTCGCGGCGCTACGCCGGCATCGGCGACATCATCGTGGCGACCGTCAAGGACGCCATCCCGGGCGGCAACGTCAAGCGCGGCGAAGTGGTCAAGGCCGTCGTCGTTCGCACCGTCAAGGAGCGCCGCCGCGCCGACGGCAGCTACATCAAGTTCGACGAGAACGCCGCCGTCATCATCAAGGCCGACAACGATCCGCGTGGTACCCGCATCTTCGGCCCGGTCGGCCGTGAGCTGCGCGAGAAGCGCTTCATGAAGATCGTCTCGCTTGCACCGGAGGTGTTGTAGATGAAGGTCCACAAGGGCGACACGGTGCTCGTGATCTCCGGTAAGGACAAGGGCGCCAAGGGCAAGGTGCTGCAGGCCTACCCGACTCGCAACAAGGTGCTCGTCGAGGGCGTCAACCGGATCAAGAAGCACACCGCGATCTCGCGCAACGAGCGCGGCGCGCAGTCCGGCGGCATCGTCACCCAAGAGGCGCCGATCTCCGTTTCGAATGTGATGGTCATCGACTCCGACGGCAAGCCCACCCGCGTCGGTTTCCGCGTCGATGACGAGACCGGCAAGAAGGTCCGCATCGCCAAGACCAACGGCAAGGACATCTGAGATGACTACTTCTGAGAAGGCGCGTCCGGCCGAGCCGGACCAAAGGCCATTGCCCCGCCTCAAGCAGCGCTACCGCGAGGAAATCCGCGACACGCTGCAAAAAGAGTTCAGCTACGCCAACGTCATGCAGATCCCCGGCGTGGTGAAGGTAGTCGTGAACATGGGCGTCGGTGACGCCGCCCGCGACGCGAAGCTCATCAATGGCGCGGTCAACGACCTGTCGCTGATCACCGGTCAGAAGCCTGAGATCCGCCGGGCCCGCAAGTCGATCGCGCAGTTCAAGCTGCGCGAGGGCATGCCGATCGGCGCGCGCGTGACGCTGCGCGGCGACCGGATGTGGGAGTTCCTGGACCGGCTGATCTCGATCGCGCTGCCGCGTATCCGTGACTTCCGCGGCCTGTCGCCCAAGCAGTTCGACGGCACCGGCAACTACACCTTTGGGCTGACCGAGCAGTCGGTGTTCCACGAGATCGACGTGGACAGCATCGACCGTCCCCGTGGCATGGACATCACCGTCGTCACCTCGGCGACGACCGACGACGAAGGGCGAGCGCTGTTGCGGGCTCTCGGCTTTCCGTTCAAGGAGAACTGAACAGATGGCAAAGAAGGCACTCGTCAACAAGGCGCAGCGCAAGCCCAAGTTCAAGGTGCGGGCGTACACCCGCTGCAGTAAGTGCGGCCGCCCGCACGCGGTCTACCGCAAGTTCGGGCTGTGCCGCATCTGCCTGCGCGAAATGGCGCACGCGGGCGAGCTTCCAGGCGTGCAGAAGTCCAGCTGGTAACAGCCCCAGGCAATTTCAGACCCATTCGAAATGTTGCGGTAGGCCCTGAAAGGGGAACCGCCGCGAGGAAGGTGAACCGGCTGTCATGACTATGACGGACCCGATCGCAGACTTCTTGACACGTCTGCGCAACGCCAACTCGGCGTATCACGACGAGGTGGCCCTGCCACACTCGAAGATCAAGGCCAACATCGCCGAGATCCTCAAGACGGAGGGCTACATCTCCGATTACCACACCGAGGACGCCCGCGTCGGCAAGTCGCTCGTGGTGCAACTGAAATACGGCCCAAGCCGTGAGCGCAGCATCGCCGGGCTGCGCAGGGTGTCCAAGCCCGGCCTGCGCGTGTATGCGAGATCCACCAACCTGCCGCGGGTTCTGGGTGGCCTCGGCGTGGCGATCATCTCCACGTCTTCGGGTCTGCTCACCGACCGTCAGGCAGCACGACAAGGCGTGGGCGGCGAAGTCCTCGCTTACGTGTGGTGAGGGAGAGCTAGATATGTCGCGTATTGGAAAGCAGCCGGTCGTCGTGCCAAGCGGCGTCGATGTGACGATCGACGGCCAGAACGTGTCGGTCAAGGGGCCGAAGGGCACCTTGGCGTTGGCGGTCGCCGAGCCGATCACCGTGTCGCGCAACGACGACGGCGCCATCGTGGTGACCCGGCCCGACGACGAGCGGCGCAACCGCTCGCTGCACGGGCTGTCGCGCACCTTGGTCGCCAACCTGGTCACCGGTGTGACCGAGGGTTACACCACCAAGATGGAGATCTTCGGCGTCGGTTACCGCGTGGTACTCAAGGGCAACAGCCTCGAGTTCGCGCTCGGTTACAGCCATCCCGTCGTTGTGCAGGCACCGGAGGGCGTCACCTTCGCGGTGGAGACGCCCACGAAGTTCTCGATTTCGGGTATCGACAAGCAGAAGGTCGGCCAGATCGCGGCGAACATCCGTCGCCTTCGCCGCCCAGACCCGTACAAGGGCAAGGGCGTTCGCTACGAGGGTGAGCAGATCCGTCGCAAGGTCGGAAAGACAGGTAAGTAGACATGGCTAGCAAGACTGAAGCCACGACGCGGAAGCCCGTGGGGCAGAACGTGTCCGAGGCCAGGCGGGTGTCGCGGTTGCGTCGGCACGCCCGGCTGCGCAAGAAGATCTCGGGTACCGGCGAGATGCCGCGCCTTGTGGTCAACCGTTCGTCGCGGCACATCCACGTGCAGCTGGTGGACGACCTCACCGGCACCACGGTGGCCGCCGCGTCCTCGATCGAGGCCGATGTGCGGGCCGTCGAGGGCGACAAGAAGGCCCACAGCGTGCGGGTCGGTCAGCTGATCGCCGAGCGCGCCAAGGCCGCCGGGATCGAGTCCGTGGTGTTCGACCGCGGTGGGTACACCTACGGCGGACGGATCGCGGCGCTGGCCGACGCCGCGCGCGAAGGCGGGCTGAAGTTCTAATGACTTACAACGGAAGGACTGCATGATGGCCGATCAGGCAACATCTGGTGCCGGGCCGGCGCAATCCGACGGCCGAGGTTCGCGCGGTGACCGCGAAGGCCGTGGCCGCCGCGACGACCGTGGTGGCCGTGGCGGCCGCGACGGCGGCGAGAAGAGCAACTATCTGGAACGTGTAGTCGCGATCAACCGCGTCTCCAAGGTCGTCAAGGGCGGTCGGCGGTTCAGCTTCACCGCGCTGGTCATCGTCGGCGACGGCAATGGAATGGTTGGCGTCGGCTACGGCAAGGCCAAGGAAGTTCCTGCCGCGATTGCCAAGGGTGTCGAGGAGGCGCGCAAGGGCTTCTTCCGCGTTCCGCTCATCGGCAGCACGATCACCCACCCGGTTCAGGGTGAGGCCGCCGCGGGTGTGGTGATGCTGCGTCCGGCCAGCCCCGGTACCGGCGTGATCGCCGGCGGCGCCGCGCGTGCCGTGCTGGAATGCGCTGGCGTGCATGACATTCTGGCCAAGTCGCTGGGCAGCGACAATGCGATCAACGTGGTGCATGCCACCGTCGCCGCGCTCAAGCTGCTGCAGCGCCCCGAAGAGGTGGCGGCCCGTCGCGGCCTGCCCATCGAGGATGTGGCACCGGCAGGCATGCTGCGTGCGCGTCGCGAGGCCGACGCACTTGCTGCGGCCTCGGCACGTGAAGGGTCGGGTAACCATGGCTGAGCTGAAGATCACCCAGGTGCGCAGCACCATCGGTGCGCGCTGGAAGGCGCGCGAGAGCCTGCGGACACTGGGGCTGCGGAAGATTCGTCAGTCCGTCGTCCGTGAGGACAACGCACAGACGCGCGGCCTGATCAAGGCCGTGCATCACCTCGTAAAAGTTGAAGCGGTGGAGTCCGTTAAATGACCATCAAACTTCATGACCTGAAGCCAGCGCCCGGCTCCAAGACCGCGAAGACCCGGGTCGGTCGCGGTGAGGGCTCCAAGGGCAAGACCGCCGGTCGCGGCACGAAGGGCACCAAAGCCCGCAAGAACGTTCCGGCGACGTTCGAGGGCGGCCAGATGCCGATCCACATGCGGCTGCCGAAGCTCAAGGGCTTCCGCAACCGGTTCCGCACCGAATATGAGGTCGTCAACGTCGGCGACATCAACAAGCTGTTCCCCAAGGGCGGCGACGTGGGTGTCGACGAGCTGGTGGCCGCCGGTGCGGTGCGTAAGAACTCGTTGGTGAAGGTGCTTGCCGACGGCAAGCTGACCGTGAAGGTCAACGTCACCGCTCACAAGTTCAGCAGCAGCGCGCGCGAAAAGATCACCGCCGCAGGCGGTTCCGCGACCGAGCTTTAATTCGCGAACATCAGGGCCCCACACGCTTTGAAGTGCTCCACTTCGGCGTAGCGGGGCCCTTTTGTTACTGCCCCCAGTTGAAGCAGCCGACGCCGGGCACGCAGCCACCGCCGCCCCATGGGCCGCCATGGCCGCACACACCTGCGGCGGTACAACCGCCGCCGCCGAGTGGGCCGCCGCTGCCGCACGTGCCATCGGCGGTACAGCCGCTGCCGCCGCTGGCGTCGCCGCTGCCGCAAATCCCGTCGTAACAGCCGTCACCGCCGGGACTCTGCGGCGCAAATTGCGTGATCGAAGAGCCCGTCGCCACGGCGAAGGACTCTGCTGCTGCGTACGGCGCTGCAAAGATCGCCGCCGCCGCCGCACCCGCCATGACCAGCGGGGCGACGAAATTCAGTTTCGCCATCATAGTTCCGGTTTTACCACCAAGATCGGGAACTTAAAACAGCTAATTTTTTAGCGAATTCTGTGAGTCAGCTGAGCAGCGGAATCACGTCAGCAGCAAGCCTTTCCATCTGCTCGCGATCCTCCGCGATGTTCTCGCCGACCGGGTTGAGCAGGATCATCTCAGCGCCGGCGTCGATGACTTCGCGGACACCGCGCACCACATCGTCGGGCGTGCCGGACACCGGCACCGCCTCGATGCCGGGCATGTCGCCGTAGATGCGGTGTAGGCCGGCGAGCACCCGCTCCCTTGCGCGCGCGGCATCGTCGTCGATCATCAGATACACCCGCTTGCCGATGGTGAAGCGCGCCGGGTCCTTGTCCTGCGTGTCGAGTTCGCGCCGCACCGTCTTCACCGCTTCGACGAAACTCGCGGTCGTTGACGATCCGGCGCCGAGAAAGGCGTCGCCGTGCCGCACTGCGCGGGCCAATGCTTTAGGTGCGTTGGCGCCGAACCAAATTGGCGGGTGAGGCCGCTGCACGGGCTTGGGCTGGATCGGCAGCCCGTCGACGTCTCGGAAGCGGCCATGGAACGTCACCTTCGGTTCGTCGGACCATGCCGCCTTCATCAGCTCCAATCCCTCGGTGAAGCTGCTGATGAACGTCGACCTTTCCACGCCGAACGCTTCGAACTTGCGAAAGCCTCCGCCTGGTGCGACGCCGACGTCCAGCCTCCCGTGGCTGAGCCGGTCGACGGCGGTGATGTTCGCGGCGAGCTGCAGCGGATCGTGCAGTGAGGTGATGAGCACCGCGACGCCGAGCCGCAGGCGGGTAGTGCAGGCCGCGGCATAGGCCAACAGGTCCAGCGGCGCGATGAGCGGCGCGGGTCCGATGACCTGCTCGAGCGTCCAGCCACCCTCGAAGCCGAGTTCCTCGGCGCGGGCCAGATAACTCTTGAAGCCCGTTTCGTCGAAGCCGTCGGTGTCGCGCTGGGGGATCGAGATCGAAAACCTCACCGGACCACCGTAAGCGTCTTCGAAGACGTGGTGTGTGAGCGGCAAGCGCACCCGTACCCCGGAGGTGCTGGTCTTCGAGCTCGACGGCGATGGCCGCATCGCGTGTGGAGATCTTCATCCAGACGCCGGGGGGCTAGCACGGTCGCGTCGGTACGCTCGAATCATGTTTGCCTTCCTGCCCGGCATCCCCGGCGCCGACGACCTCCGCAATCTGGCCCGGAGAGTGGACACCGCCCGGCACCACGGCGTTCCCAACGGGTGTGTGCTGGAGCTGGATCTACAGGTGGTGCCGCATGAGACCGGCGGTTTCGACCCGCTTGCGCTGATTTCGAGCGGCGGCCGGCCTCTGGTATTGCGCGAAGCCGTCGCCGCGATCCATCGCGCCGCCGAGGACCCACGGGTGGCCGGCCTTATTGCGCGCGTCCAGATCCCTGCGGCAGCTGCCGCTCCCGTGCAGGAGTTGCGTGACGCCATCACCGCGTTCAGCGATGTGAAGCCGTCGCTGGCATGGGCGGAGACGTACCCCGGCACACTGTCGTACTACCTCGCGTCGGCGTTTCGCGAAGTGTGGATGCAGCCATCCGGAACGGTCGGGCTGGTCGGCTTCGCTACCAACGCGCTGTTTCTGCGCGACGCCCTCGACAAGGCAGGCATCGAAGCGCAATTCATCGCCCGCGGCGAATACAAGTCCGCCGCAAATCTTTTCACCCAGGACCGCTACACCGATGCCCACCGCGAGGCCGACAGCCGGCTGATTGAAAGCCTGCATTCGCAGGTGTGGCAGGCCATCGCCGAGTCTCGCCATCTCGAGGCCGCCGAGGTCGACGCGCTGGCGGACAAGGCACCCCTATTGCGCGACGATGCTGTCACCGGGCGCTTGGTCGACCGCATCGGGTTCCGCGACGAGGCGTACTCCCGCATCGGTGAACTCGCTGGCGCACCGGGCATTTCACCCGAGACCGGCGATGCGGACTCCGAGGATGCGCCGCCGCGGCTGTTCCTGTCGCGGTACGCCCGCGCAAGTGCGCCCCGATCGACCCCGGCAGTGCCGTCGATCCCGGGACGCAAGACAAAGCCGACCATCGCCGTCGTCACCCTGCATGGCCCGATCGTCAGCGGCCGTGGAGGCCCGCAACTGTTGCCATTCGGCAATTCGAGCGCGGGTGGCGACACCATCGCCGCAGCGCTGCGTGAAGCCGCGGCGCACGACGACGTGTCGGCGATCGTGTTGCGCGTGGACAGCCCCGGCGGTTCGGTGACAGGTTCGGAAACCATTTGGCGCGAAGTGAATCGGGTGCGCGACGGCGGCAAGCCAGTCGTCGCCTCGATGGGCGCCGTCGCGGCATCGGGCGGCTATTACGTGTCGATGGGGGCAGATGCGATCGTTGCGAACGCCGGAACCATCACCGGCTCGATTGGCGTGGTGACGGGCAAGCTGGTGGCTCGCGAACTCAAGGACCGCCTCGGCGTCGGATCCGACTCGGTGCGCACCAACGCCAACGCCGACGCTTGGTCTATTAATCAGCCCTTCACCGACGAGCAGCGTGAGCATGTCGAGGCCGAGGCCGACCTGTTCTACACAGACTTCGTCGAACGCGTCGCTGCCGGCCGGAAGCTGTCCGTGGAAGCCGTCGATGCGATTGCGCGCGGCCGGGTGTGGACCGGTGCTGATGCGAAGGAGCGCGGCCTTGTCGACGAGCTCGGCGGTCTGCGCACTGCGATCAACCGCGCCAAGGTGCTGGCCGGGCTGGAGCCCGATGCCGACGTTCGTCTGGTCAGTTACCCGGGTTCGTCGCTGATGGATCTGCTGCGGCCCAAGCCGTCGTCGCAGCCCGGCGCGGCGTCGCTGCCGGAGGCATTCGGCGCGTTGGTGGGCCGTTCGGTGGCTGGCGTGATCAGCCAGGCCGAGCGGTCGTTGACCGGCGTCAACGCCCTCTGGCTCGGCGAATACCGCTTCTAAAGCCTGTCGAATAGGCCAGCCTGTTAGGCATGGCCTTTTCGGCGGCGGGCAAACGGGTGCTCGTCACGGGCGCCTCGTCCGGGCTGGGCGCCGCGTTGGCGCGGGCGCTGGCCGCTGAGGGCGCGGTCGTCGGGCTGATCGCGCGCAGGCGCGGCCGGCTCGCCGAGGTATTGGCCGATTGCCGGGCGACGTCGCCGGACTCGCGAATGTGGGTGGCCGACCTTGCCGACATCGCATCCGTCGGCACGCTGGCCTTGCAGGCGTGGGAGGACCTCGGCGGGATCGACGTGCTGATCAACAACGCGGCAATCCCGAAGCGACGGGCGGTGCCTGCGTTGGAGGCGTCCGAGGTCGAGGCCGTGATGCGGGTGAACTTCTTTGCGCCGATGCGGCTGACGCTGGCCGTGCTGCCGCGAATGCTGCAGCGCGACGCGGGAGTGATCGTCAACGTGTCCAGTGTCGGCGGACGGCTCGGGATCATCCACGAATCCGCCTATTGTGCAAGCAAGTTCGCACTGTGCGGGTGGAGCGAGTCGATGGCTGTCGACCTGTATGGCACGGGGATATCCGTGAAGCTGATCGAGCCCGGGCCGGTCGACACCGAGATCTGGAACCGGCCTGACAACGACGCTCCGATCTACGACGGCCCGAAGTTCAGTCCGGACGAGGTGGCTGCCGGCATCATCGCGGCACTCGGGGCCGACGGCTTTGAACACTACGTGCCGGACATGAAAGCAGTCGTCGACCTGAAGAACGCCGACATCGACACGTACATCGCCGGCGCGGCCGACATGGCCCGGCCATGAGGGCGCTGGTGTTCGGCGTGGCACCCGAGCCGTTCGAGGTACCTGATGACGCCAACACGCTCACCCGCAACCTGGCCAACTCGCCCGTCGGTCTGCGGGACGTGCCGGAACCTGTGCCGCTGCACGATGATTGGGTCATCACGCGGCCCCGACTGACCGGTATCTGCGGGTCGGACTCCAAGCAGATCCTGCTCGACTTCGGCGAGGGCGACACTGACAACGCGATGGCGGCTTTCTGCTCATTCCCCCAAGTGATGGGCCACGAAGTCGTCGCCGACGTAGTGGCAATGGGCCCTGCGGCACGCGGCCTCGAGATCGGACAGCGCGTCGTGCTCAACCCGTGGCTGTCGTGTGGACCGCGCGGCATCCAACCACCGTGTCCCGCATGCGAAGTCGGGGACTACAGCCTGTGCTGGAGCTTCACCGACGGGGATATCAAGCCTGGCATCCACACCGGGGTGTCGGCCGACGTCACCGGCGGCTACGCCGAGCTGATGCCGGCCCACGACTCGATGCTGTTCGCGGTGCCGGATTCGGTGTCCGACGAGGTCGCGGTGTTCGCCGATCCGTTCTCGGTGTCGCTGCACGCGATCACTCGGCGTCCGTGTTCTCAAGGCGCGCGGAACGTTGGTGAAGGCGGGCGTGCACGCGCCGGGGCGATGGGAGTGGAGCCCGCTGTACTTCAAGGAGATCAACTGGGTCGGTTCCAATGCGTTTGGCATCGAAGAGGTTTCGGGGGAGCGCAAGCACGCGATCGTGCATTACCTCGATCTTGGGGTGGACGGGCTGGTCGACCTGCGCCCGATGTTGACCCACACGTTCCGGCTCGCGCAGTGGCGCGAGGCGTTCCTTGCGATCGCCAATCAGCGGGAGTCCGGGGCGGTCAAGGTAGCCATCGACTTTCGCTAGCCCGAGCGATTGCGCCATTCCCGCGGCGAGCTGCCGTGGGTGCGGCGGAACAGCCTGCTGAAGTACCCCGGATCCGGCATCCCAACCCGGCGACCGATCTCCGCGACGGGCAGTTCGGTCTCGGACAGAAGGCTGCGCGCCTCCGCCATGCGGCGTTCGATGATCCACTCCTGCACTGTGCGCCCGGTGCGGCGGCGCACGACGGTCGTCAGATGCCCGGGCGTCATACCGAGTTCGCGTGCCACGTCGCGCAGGGACAGCGGCTCGCCGAGGTGATGGTCGATCACTGTGAACACCTCGGCGAGAAGGGGTTCGCCGCTGCGCCGCAGGTCGCCCACCACGTCGCTGGCCAGGCGTGCGACGTCGATGAGCAGCAAGGTCAGATGCGCCAGCGCCGCTTGGCGGTACCCCTCCCTCCTGTCAGCGAGTTCGGCTTCGATTGACTCGATCACGTTGTCCCACACAGACTGTCGCGCGGCGGGCAGCCTCAGCTGCAGCAGCCCGCTGGACTGCCCGTGCACGAACGGGAACAGCAGCGGGTGAGCCCGCCACGCAGGCCACGGTGACCTCCCGTCGCCATCGAGCGCGGCGGAATCGAAGAACACTCCGACTCCAATGTCCCGGTGGGGCACCTGTGCCGGGTCGACGGCAGCACCGGGCGCGACGACGTAGACCAGCCCAGCAGTGTGGGCGTACCACAGGACCGGGAAGTCGTGAATGTGCACGCGATGTTCGGGAACGCCGTTGGCTCTGATGATCGACACCGGGAGGTGTGTGGGAATCGGCCCGGTACTGATAAACAGGCAGGCCGTCGCGGTGTCGGACGAGTCGAGACGACAGAGCCATATGACCGAAGATAGTCCAACTTTTGCCGACGATCACCCAACACCTCTGTGTGGTAGCGGGTAACCATTGAACATATGACCGAACATCGTCCACATACGGCCACCAAACGCGATTACATCCCGGCCTTCGGAAAAGACGCACTGCTTCCGTTCTACGACCTGCTGACCCGCGTGCTGGGCATGGGGCGCAATTACGATGCACTCATCGCACAGGCCGAGCTCGCCGACAGCTTGCGCGTGTTGGAAATCGGTTGCGGCACGGGCAACGTCACCGTCCGCGCCAAGCGCGCTGCGCTCGGCGCGGATGTGGTCGGCACCGACCCGGACCCGCTGGCGCTGGCTCGCGCGCAGCGAAAAGCACGTGGATTGCCCGGGATTCGCTTCGAGCGCGCATATGCGCAAGAGCTGCCCTTCGTGGATGGCGAGTTCGATCGGGCGCTGTCATCGATGATGCTGCACCATTTGGACGAAGACGTGAAGACGGGCGCGCTGGCTGAGCTCCATCGCGTCCTGCGTCCCGGTGGCAGGCTGCACATCGTCGACATCGGTGGGCACACGACCGTCCACCACGGCTTGGCGGCGCGGTGGATGAAGGACAATCCCCACGCCGCCGGCAACCTCGGCGATGCGATTCCGCAGTTACTCCGAAAGGTGGGTTTCGAGTGCGAGGAGGTCGGAACTCGGCGGCATCGCCTGATCGGTCAGCTGACCTTCTATCGCGCCACACGCCCGGGCTGACTTACCACATCGCGTTAACGCGACTCGGCGAGCCTCTTAACCCGGTCATCTACCGCGCGCCCAGTCTTCTTGCTTGCGCTAACCGCCGCCCGGGCAGCTGCCTTGCGCACGGCCAGACTCCGCGCAACCGCGGTAGTCCCGCGGCTCGCAGTGC
>NZ_DATENY010000102.1:0-28157 GCF_035274705.1 Mycobacterium sp.
TACTGATCTCTAGCCGTCGAGACTGCGGGCAGATCGCGAAATAACGAGAATCGCGATCTGTCCGCAGTTTCGCGTTCCTACGGGCTTGCTGGCCCAGCGGGTCGACCTTACCGGTAAGTAAGAAACGCCCCGTCGGGCATACTGGACCTGTTACGGTCCGCGGGTGGGTCGGGGTTTCGTGGGGTTCGTCGTCGCTGTACTTTTCGTTCTAGCAACGACTTTCGGAAGTCCGCCAGCAAAGGCCGACCCCAGTAACGACAGCCACGACGCGTACTTCAACGAGGACGAGTACACCGGGTTCTATACGCCGCCGGACCCGCTGCCGCCCGGCCAGCCCGGCGACCTGATCCGCACCGAGCCGTCGAGGCTGGTGCTCGAACCGTCGGGTCAGCTCGGCGCCATCATGGCGACGGGCACGCGAATCATGTACCGCAGCACCGACGCTCGCGGTAACCCGATGGCGGTGACGGGCACCTACTTCGAGCCGTACAACGACTGGCCGGGGCAAGGTCCGCGTCCGCTGATCGTCTATGGGCCTGGCACCCAGGGCCAGGGCGACCAGTGCGCGCCGTCGCGCCAGTTCAACCAGGGCATCCACTGGTCGCCATGGCTGGACGTCGCGTTCAACTACGAAGAGCTGTTCGTCTCGACGATGGTCGCGCGCGGCTTCGCGATCGTGATGACCGACTATCAGGGGCTGGGCACGCCGGGCCTGCACACGTACGTGAACCGGATCGCGGAGGGCAATGCGATGCTCGACGCGGGCCGTGCGGCAATGCGACTTCCCGAAACGTCGCTGGATCGGCATGGGCCGGTTGCCTTTTGGGGTTATTCGCAAGGCGGGGGCGCTGCGGCGTCGGCGGCGGAGTTGGCGTCGTCGTACGCTCCGGACCTTCACGTGGTGGGGACGTATGCGGGGGCGCCGCCGGCGGATTTGAGGGAGTTGTTTCCGTATGCCGACGGCAGCGCGCTGGTGGGCGTCGTCGGCTATGCGCTCAATTCCGTCATCACCACATACCCGGAATTCGAGGAGGCGATTCGGGGGACGCTGACGCCGCGTGGGGAGGATCTGCTGAACAAAGTGCAGGACCAGTGCATCGCGGAGACGATCACGAAGTTCATGTTTCGGCATCTGCAGCCGTACTTCAATCAGGACATCCTTCAACTGGTGAACCAGGAGCCGTTCAGGACGCTGTTCGACATGCAGAAGATCGGCCGGTTCAAACCCAATGCGCCGGTGATGATTCTGAGCAACCGGTATGACCCGTTGGTGCCGTGGACGGGAGCCAATCAGCTGGGCCGCGACTGGTGTGCGCAGGGTGCGGATGTCGAGTTCTGGACGAACGAGGAACCGCCGTTCATGAACAAACTTGTGGTGAACCACGCGCTGCCGATGCTGGTCGATGGGGAGCGGGCGATGCAGTGGATCGCGGCGCGGTTCAACGGCTTACCGACGACTCCGAACTGCGGGGAGTTCTAGGGACTCGGCGGCGCGCCGCAGCGGTCCTTGATGTCGACCAGCGGCTGGCGAATACCGGCCATGTCCGCCTGCTCCTGCGGGTGCGAGGCCATGTAGACCTTCACCTTCGCGGCGACTTGCTCGCGCGACAGACCCTTGAGGCTCGTCATGTAATCGTTCAGATCCGGATGAGTGAACAAGTACGCCGATGTCGACGCCGACACACCCGCACGCACACCTTCGAGATCGGCGGCGCTGCAGTTGGGCGGATTGGCGGCTGGGTCCTGTTCGGCGTGGGCGAGTGGGGCGCCGATGAACACAGCACCGATAACCGCGCCGCCGCACACCGTGGTAACAACCCGAGACAACGTCATGGTTGACAGTTTGCGGCCAGGCCGCGGCCGCGCGTGCTCGTGCCAAGCTGTTCCACAGGAGATTCAGTCAGCGCTCACAGCAAGCCGGCGTTCCTCCCTGCCGCGCGGCGTTCGCGGCAGCTACGAGTACGTCGCGCCTCACGCTAGGCTCGCCGCGTGCTCATCGTCATCGAGGGAGTCGACGGCGCCGGCAAGCGGACGCTGACCAATGGTCTTCGCGCGGCCTTCGAAGCCGCACACAAGTCCGTCGCCACCCTCGCATTCCCGCGCTATGGGCATTCGGTCGAAGCCGATCTCGCGGCTGAGGCGCTACACGGCGCTCACGGCGATCTGTCCGAGTCGGTGTACGCGATGGCGGTCTTGTTTGCCCTGGACCGCGCCGGTGCACGCGAGGAGATCGGCCACCTCAACGCCGCGTATGACGTCGTCATCCTCGACCGCTATGTCGCCTCCAACGCCGCCTACAGCGCGGCGCGGCTGCACCAGGGCGCCGACGGCGAGGTCGTCGCATGGATTCGCGACCTCGAGTACGAGCGCCTCAAGCTACCCAAGCCGGACCGGCAGGTGCTGCTCGACGTCCCCGCCGAGCTGGCCGCCCAACGCGCCGAACACCGCGCGGCCACCGAAGCCGACCGGGCCAAGGACTCCTATGAACGCGACGACGGCCTGCAGCGCCGCACCGGGGAGGTCTACGCCGCGCTTGCGGCCACGAACTGGTGCGGCTCCTGGCAGGTCGTCGCGTCGGACGTAGATCCGGCCAGGCTTACCGCAGACCTGGGTCAATAGCCGACTCGCGGGTGTGCTACCGGCGTTTTATCGCGTTTTGGTGACACCATGGACTCTATGAGGCAAAGGATTCTGGTCGTCGATGACGACCCTTCGCTCGCCGAGATGCTCACCATCGTGCTGCGCGGGGAAGGTTTCGACACCGCGGTCATCGGCGATGGCACGCAAGCTCTCACGGCGGTCCGCGAGCTGCGGCCCGATCTGGTGTTGCTCGACCTGATGCTGCCCGGCATGAACGGCATCGACGTGTGTCGTGTGCTGCGCGCCGACTCCGGTGTTCCCATCGTGATGCTGACGGCCAAGACGGACACCGTGGACGTCGTGCTCGGGCTCGAATCGGGCGCCGACGACTACGTGATGAAGCCGTTCAAGCCGAAGGAGCTCGTCGCCCGCGTGCGTGCCCGGCTGCGTCGCAACGAAGACGAGCCCGCCGAGATGCTGTCGATCCACGATGTCGACATCGACGTCCCGGCCCACAAGGTCACCCGGCAGGGCGAGCAGATTTCCCTGACGCCTCTGGAATTCGACCTGTTGGTGGCGTTGGCGCGCAAACCGCGGCAGGTGTTTACTCGTGATGTGCTGCTCGAACAGGTGTGGGGGTACCGCCACCCCGCCGACACCCGTTTGGTGAACGTGCATGTCCAACGTTTGCGGGCCAAGGTTGAAAAAGATCCTGAGAACCCGCAAGTTGTTCTGACTGTTCGAGGAGTGGGATACAAGGCCGGACCCCCGTGATCTGGAGCTCGAGGAGACGCATTCATCGGCGTTCGGCACCACTACTACGCGGATTGGGTGCGTTAAGTCGAGCGATGGGCCTTGCCTGGCGGCGCTCACTGCAGCTGCGGGTCGTGACGTTGACGCTGGGGCTCTCGCTTGCCGTCATCTTGGTGCTCGGCTTCGTGCTGACAAGCCAGATCACCGACCGAATCCTCGAAGTCAAGGTCCGCGCGGCCACCGAAGAGGTCGACCGCGCCCGCAACACCGTGTCCGGCATCGTCGGCGGTGAGGAAACCCGTTCGCTCGACAGCAGCCTGCAACTGGCCCGCAACACCCTGATCGACCGCAAGGCCGATTCCGGCGCCGGCCTTGCGGGCGCGTTCGATGCGGTGCTCGTCGTGCCCGGCGACGGCCCGCGCGCGGCGACCGCAGCGGGCCCTGTGCAGCAGGTGCCAAAGGCATTGCGCGACTTCGTCAAGGCCGGCCAGGTCAGCTACCAGTACGCGACCGTGCGCACCGACGGCTTCTCCGGCCCGGCGCTGATCGTCGGCAGTCCGACGTCGTCGCCGGTGACGAATCTCGAGCTGTACCTGATCTTTCCGCTGAACAACGAGGAATCCACCATCGCGCTGGTCCGCGGCACCATGGCCACCGGCGGTGTGGTGCTGCTGGGTCTGCTCGCGGCGATCGCCTTGCTGGTGGCCCGCCAGATCGTGCTGCCGGTGCGCTCGGCGTCGCGGATCGCCGAACGGTTCGCCGAAGGGCATCTGTCCGAGCGGATGCCCGTGCGCGGCGAGGACGACATGGCCCGGCTGGCGGTGTCGTTCAACGACATGGCCGAAAGCCTGCAGCGCCAGATCACCCAGCTCGAGGAGTTCGGCAACCTTCAGCGCCGCTTCACCTCCGACGTCAGCCACGAACTTCGCACGCCGCTGACCACCGTGCGCATGGCCGCCGACCTGATCTACGACCACAGCGAGGACCTCGACCCGGCGCTGCGGCGCTCGACCGAGCTGATGGTCAACGAGCTCGACCGGTTCGAGACGCTGCTCAATGACCTACTGGAAATCTCGCGTCACGACGCCGGCGTGGCCGAGCTCTCGGTGGAGTCGGTCGATCTGCGGTCGACGGTGCAAAGCGCGCTCGACAACGTCGGGCACCTCGCGGGCGATGCCAGCGTCGAGCTCATCGTCGACATGCCGGCCGACGAGGTGATCGCGGAGGTCGATCCGCGGCGGGTGGAACGCATCCTGCGCAACCTGATCGCGAACGCGATCGACCACGCCGAGCACAAACCCGTGCGGATTCGGATGGCCGCAGACGAAGACACCGTCGCGGTCACCGTCCGCGACTACGGCGTCGGATTACGCCCCGGCGAGGAGAAGCTCGTGTTCTCCCGATTCTGGCGTTCGGATCCGTCGCGGGTGCGCCGCTCCGGCGGCACCGGGCTCGGGCTGGCGATCAGCATCGAAGACGCCCGCCTGCACCAGGGCCGGCTGGAGGCGTGGGGCGAACCCGGCAAGGGCGCCTGCTTCCGGCTGACGCTTCCGCTGGTGCGCGGCCACAAGGTGACGACCAGCCCGCTGCCGCTGAAACCCGTTGGGCGCGAACGGCCGCCGCGTCGTCCTTCTCGTGAACGCGAACCGGCCCAGGAGACCGTGTGAAACGCCTCCTGGTGGCCGTCTGGCTGCTGGTGTTCGCTCTCGCTGGGTGCGCCGGCGTACCAAGCTCGTCGGCGCCTCAAGCGATCGGCACCGTCGACCGTCCCGCGCCGCCGAGTCTGCCGAAGCCGACACCGGGTATGGATCCCGATGTGCTGCTGCGTGAATTCCTCAAGGCCACAGCGGATCCGGCCAACCGGCACTTGGCTGCGCGACAGTTCCTCACCGAATCCGCGTCACGTGGCTGGGACGACGCCGGCAGCGCATTGCTGATCGACAACGTGGTGTTCGTCGAAACCCGCGGCCCCGACCGGGTGTCGGTCAACATGCGTGCCGACATCCTTGGCTCGCTGTCGGATATGGGCGTGTTCGAGACGGGTGAGGGTGCACTGCCCGATCCCGGCCCGATCGACCTGGTGAAGACACCCGGCGGCTGGCGTATCGACCGGCTGCCCAACGGGGTTTTCCTTGACTGGCAACAGTTTCAGTCGACGTACAAGCGCAACACGCTTTACTTCGCCGATCCGACGGGCAAGACCGTCGTCCCCGACCCGCGCTACGTCGCGGTGTCCGATCCCGATCAGTTGGCCACCGAATTGGTCAGCAAGCTCATCATCGGTCCGCGTCCGGAGATGGCCAACACGGTGCGCAACCTCCTCGGGCCGCCGCTGAAATTGCGCGGTCCGGTGACGCGCGCCGACGGCGGTAAGACGGGGGTGGGCCGCGGCTACGGCGGCGCGCGCATCGACCTGGAGAACCTGGCGACGACGGATCCTCACAGCCGGCAACTGCTTGCGGCACAGATCATTTGGACGCTGTCGCGTGCGGGCCTCAATGGGCCGTACGTGATCAACGCCGACGGGGCAGCGCTCGACGACCGGTTCGCCGACGGCTGGGAGACCTCGGACGTCGCCGCAACGGACCCGGGCGCATTCGAGGGAGCCGCCGCGGGCCTACACGCGCTGGTGGGTGGTTCGTTGGTATCGCTGGATGGTCAGCGTGCGCCGAGGATCGCCGGATCGTTCGGCCAGACGTCCAATCAGACGGCCGCCGCGGTGTCGCGCAGCGGGCAGGAGGTCGCGTCGATTGTGACGCTGCGGCCCGGTGCGCCGGACATGGCGTCGTCGCTGTGGGTCGGCCCGCTCGGCGGCAATGCCTCGCAGGCGATGGAGGGGCGTACGTTGTCGCGGCCGAGTTGGTCGCTCGACGACGCGGTCTGGGTGGTGGTCGACGGCAATAACGTCGTGCGGGCGATCCAGGACGCATCGGGACAGCCCGCCCGCATCCCCGTCGACTCCGCGCCGGTGGCGGCGCGGTTCCCCGGAGCGATCGCCGAACTGCAGCTCTCGCGCGACGGGACGCGTGCGGCGATGGTCATCGAGGGCCGGGTGATCCTGGCGAGTGTCGAACAGACCCCCGGCGGGGGCTATGTGTTGACCTATCCGCGTCGCCTTGGCTTCGGCCTTGGCAACACCGCGGTGTCGTTGTCCTGGCGCACCGGCGACGACATCGTCGTCACCCGCACCGATCCGCAGCACCCGGTGTCCTACGTCAACCTCGACGGCGTGAACTCCGACGGTCCGAGCCGCAACCTGCTGATGCCGGTGACGACGGTCGCGGCGAACCCGTCGACGGTGTACGTCGCCGACCAACGTGGCGTGCTACAGCTGTCGGGCTCGGCGGCCGAGAACGACCCGGCGTGGGCCGAGGTGCGGCCGTTGATGGTCGCCGGCGCATTGCCCGTGTTACCCGGCTGAGGCGAACACTTCGGTGAATTTGTACTGAACCAACTCCCGGCATCACCCGTTGTGGAGACAAAACATCGCTGAACGGTGTTTGCTCGACACAACCAGGAGTTGACGATGAAGATCAGCGGTCCACTACTCACCCTTGGCGCCGTCGCGGTGCTCGGGGCCGGCATATTGCTCGTCAACATCTCCCAAGAGCCGGACAAGGCGCCGCCGGGCTACCCGGCCGCGCAGTCGACCACGACCGCGGCCGCTACTCCTGCACCTGTCCCGCCCGCGCCGAGCACACCACCGCCGCCGGCATTTCCGGCCAAGGCCGACTATGTCGGCAAGATCCCCACAGCCAACGGCACGATCACGCTCGAGATCACCGTCGACGGCGAGAAGGCAATCGCCTACGCGTGCGACGGCAACACGATCGAGTCGTGGCTGCGCGGCAGCGCGGTGAACGGTGCGGTCAGCCTTGCGAGCAAGGACAAGTCGAGCAAGCTCGAAGGCCACCTCCAGGGCAGCGCCGTCGTCGGCACGTTGTGGATCGGTGAAAAGCACTGGGACTTCAGCGCTGACGCGGCGCAGCCCCCCGCCGGGCTGTATGTGTACGACCAAGCAGGCACTCGCAGCAGCTGGATCATCGACCAAAACGGTGGCGTGACCGGCGTGCAACGGCAACCCGACGGAACCACCGGACCGGCGCCCGGTCTGTCTGTTGACCGAAACTCGGTGATCAATGGCCGCCCGGTTGTCGCGAATCGCGTGGAGGGGGATAGCGATGTCTGACGCTGAGGCGCCGACGACGGCCACACCGACGAGGTCATCGAGCGGCGTAGCGGTACTCGTCGCCGTCGTGCTTGGCGCGCTCGTCGCTGTCGGGCTCGGCTTGTTCGGCAAAGTGCATGAGCCGCAATTCTTTTCAATCAACATTGCGGGATTCTCCAGCGGGCTGGCGGTGAAGTCATGGCTCGCGACACTGGCCATCGTGCTGGCGCTGTTCCAGCTCGCATCCGCGTTCGCGATGTACCGGCTGATTCCGGGCGGAAAGGCGCCGTCGTGGATCGGCACCGCGCACGTGTGGTCGGGACGGCTGGCCGTGCTCGCCAGCGTGCCCGTCGCAGTGCACTGCCTGTACGCGCTGGGCTTCGAGTCGTATGACAACCGGGTGCTGTTCCATTCGCTGTTCGGCTGCTTCTTCTACGGCGCGTTCGTCACGAAAATGCTGCTGCTGACGCGCAAAGGCCTTCGGGGATGGGTGATTCCGATCGCCGGCGGGTTGGTGTTCTTCGGGCTGGTGTATGTCTGGCTGACTTCGGCGCTGTGGTTTTTCCAGACCAACGGAATTACGTTCTGACCAAACAAGCAGGGGAAAGGTTTCCATTGAATATCCAAGATCTGCGCATTCCCCGTCAGAAGGTGCTGCTCGGCGCCGGTCTGGGCTTGGTCGCCACCGTGGTGGCGGCCTGTTCGACGTACGGCAAGAAGCCCGAGGCGACGGGCGAACCGAGCGCGACGACCGCGGCGGCGCCGGCGACCGGCGGACCGGCGGCGCCCGCCGCGAACGTCATCGCCAAGACGTCCGATGTGCCGGTGGGGTCGGGGGTGATCGTCGACGAGGTCGTCGTGACGCAGCCGTCCGCGGGGGTCTTCAAGGGCTTCTCCGCGATCTGCACCCACGCGGGTTGCACGGTGAACAAGGTGGCCGACGGAACGATCGACTGCCCGTGTCACGGCAGCAAGTACAACCTGGACGGCACGGTCGCCAACGGCCCGGCGCAAAAGCCGCTCGAGGCAAAGCCCGTCACCGTCCAAGGCGATTCGATCGTCCTGGGCTGACGCTCGACGAGCCGCGATGGATAAGCAGTGGGCCGTTTCGGTGAACGGTGCGCTCAACGCGTACTTCAATCAGCCTGACGGCACGTCGCGGCCCGGCGCGGACTGGAGTATCGGACTCGATCACGACCAAAACGTTTACAACACACTCGTGCGCACCTGTCTCTGGCAAGCCAAAGCCGCTCGCTGTCGGTCGCAGAGACCACACTCGTCACATGCTTGACCTTGTCCTCCCGCTGCAGTGCGGTGGATGCGGCGCGCCGTCGACACGATGGTGCGCCGCCTGCGCCAAAGAATTGAAGGTCAAGCCCGACGAGCCGCGCCTGATCAATCCGCGGATCGATCCCGGCGTACCTGTGCTGTCGCTTGGTCGGTACGCCGGGGCGCGGCGCGAAGCCATCGTCGCTGTCAAGGAGCACGGCCGCGCCGACCTGATTCGGCCTCTCGCCACAGCCATGAGAGCAGGGCTTCAGCGGCTCCTCACCTGGGGCGTGCTCGACACACCGTTGACCGTCGTGCCGGCACCGACCCGCCGATCCGCCGCACGGCGGCGCGGCGGAGACCCCGTCACCCGCATTGCGCTGGCCGCCGCCACTGAAGGCGTCGTCGTCATCACGGCCCTGCGGCTAAGAGCATTCACCCGCGACTCGGTCGGCCTGTCCGGGGCCGAGCGCCAGCGCAACATCACGGGCCGGGTCAGGCTCACCAAGCCCGTCCGCGGTGATGTCCTGCTGGTCGACGACATCGTCACCACAGGCGCCACTGCCAGCGAATCAGTCCGCGTGCTTGGCGCCGCAGGCGCCCGGGTGGTCGCCGTGCTTGCGATCGCCAATGCGTGAGGGCTTCGGCGATATCTGTCCGATCAATCCGATGTGAAGAACTGAAAACGGGTCCGCGAATTTACTGGCACGACCGGGTGAACACGGACTACCGTCGGCACCAACCACCCGTGAATGACTCACGGCGGCGCTCAGCCAAGAAGCGCCAGCATCGCTACAAGCGGTAGGAGGTGAGTAGTCGACACCTTGCACCGGCGGGCGATGCGACATCTGGGACATGCAGACCCGCCAGCGCGAATCCGAAGAAATAGCCGGGCACGCTCAAGCGTGCGACTCCGCGAGAGAAACGAGTTGCCAAGCATGTCAAGCCAATCCGTGGACACAGACCGCACAATGGTGATCGAGGACGAGACGCCTGAACCCGCGCCGAACGCCGAGGTCGTCGTCAAGGGCCGCAACGTCGAGGTTCCCGACCATTTCCGCATCTACGTCTCAGAAAAACTGTCACGCCTGGAACGATTCGACCGCACGATCTACCTCTTCGACGTCGAGCTGGACCACGAACGCAACCGGCGTCAACGCAAGAACTGCCAACACGTAGAGATCACCGCGCGCGGTCGCGGCCCGGTCGTCCGCGGCGAGGCCTGCGCGGACAGCTTCTACGCCGCCCTGGAATCGGCGGTGTGCAAACTCGAGAGCCGGCTGCGGCGCCACAAGGACCGGCGCAAGATCCATTACGGCGACAAGACGCCCGTCTCGCTCGCCGAGGCCACGGCGGTCGCTCCCGAGGCCTTCGAGCCGCCCACATCGGGCCGTGAAGTCTCATCCCAGCTGGATAGCATCGCCGACGAGGACCACGAGCCCGGGCGCATCGTCCGGACCAAGGAGCATCCGGCCACACCGATGACCATCGACGACGCCCTTTCCCAGATGGAGCTCGTCGGCCACGACTTCTTTCTGTTCCACGACAAGCAGAGCGACAAGCCCTGCGTCGTGTATCGCCGGCATGCCTACGATTACGGGCTGATCCGCCTGGCCTGACGCCGTGGGGCCGGGGCCGCCGGCAAGTCACCTACCATGGGTTGAGCTCAAGAAATCCAACCCATAGGGGAAAAGCGTGCTGTCGAAGTTGCTCCGTCTCGGTGAAGGCCGCATGGTCAAGCGCCTCAAGGGGGTGGCTGACTATGTCAACACCCTGTCCGACGACGTCGAGAAGCTCTCCGACGCCGAGCTGCGGGCCAAGACTGCGGAGTTCAAAAAGCGAGCAGCCGACGGCAAGAACGGTGAAGTCCTCGATGACCTGCTGCCCGAGGCGTTCGCGGTCGCCCGCGAGGCGGCCTGGCGGGTGCTCGACCAGCGGCACTTCGACGTCCAGGTGATGGGCGGGGCGGCGCTGCACTTCGGCAACGTCGCGGAGATGAAGACCGGTGAGGGTAAGACGCTGACGGCGGTGCTGCCGGCCTATCTCAACGCGCTCTCCGGCAAGGGTGTGCACGTCGTGACGGTCAATGACTACCTGGCCAAACGCGACGCGGAGTGGATGGGCCGCGTGCACCGCTTCCTCGGCCTGGATGTCGGCGTCATCCTGGCGCAGATGACGCCCGACCAGCGGCGCGCGGCATATGCCGCCGACATCACCTACGGCACCAACAACGAGTTCGGGTTCGACTACCTGCGCGACAACATGGCGCATTCCCTCGACGACCTGGTGCAGCGCGGCCACAACTTCGGCATCGTCGACGAGGTCGACTCCATCCTCATCGACGAGGCCCGCACGCCGCTGATCATCTCCGGCCCTGCCGACGGCGCGTCGAACTGGTACACCGAGTTCGCCCGCCTGGCCCCGCTGATGGAGAAGGACACCCACTACGAGGTCGACCTGCGCAAGCGTCAGGTCGGTGTGCACGAGCTCGGCGTCGAGTTCGTCGAGGACCAGATCGGCATCGACAACCTCTACGAGGCCGCCAACTCGCCGCTGGTCAGCTACCTCAACAACGCGCTGAAGGCCAAGGAGCTGTTCCAGCGCGACAAGGACTACATCGTCCGCGACGGTGAGGTGCTGATCGTCGACGAGTTCACCGGCCGCGTACTGATCGGCCGCCGCTACAACGAGGGCATGCACCAGGCCATCGAGGCCAAGGAGCACGTCGAGATCAAGGCCGAGAACCAGACGCTGGCCACCATCACACTGCAGAACTACTTCCGGCTCTACGACAAGCTGTCCGGCATGACGGGCACCGCCCAGACCGAGGCGGCCGAGCTGCACGAGATCTACGGGCTCGGCGTGGTGCCGATCCCCACCAACAAGCCGATGGTCCGCGCCGACCAATCCGACCTCATCTACAAGACCGAAGAGGCCAAGTACATCGCCGTGGTCGACGACGTCAGCGAGCGCTACGAAAAGGGCCAGCCGGTGCTGATCGGCACCACCAGCGTCGAGCGCTCGGAGTACCTCTCGCGCCAGTTCCAGAAGCGCCGGATCCCGCACAACGTGCTCAACGCGAAGTACCACGAGCAGGAGGCAGGCATCATCGCCGAGGCCGGGCGTCTCGGTGCGATCACTGTCGCCACCAACATGGCCGGCCGCGGCACCGACATCGTGCTCGGCGGCAACGTCGACTTCCTCGCCGACAAGCGGCTGCGGGACCAGGGCCTCGACCCGATAGAGACCGCCGACGATTACGAGGCGGCCTGGCACGAGGTGCTGCCCCAGGTCAAGGCCGAGGCGGCCGATGAGGCCAAGGACGTCATCGAGGCGGGCGGCCTGTATGTGCTGGGCACCGAACGCCACGAATCGCGCCGCATCGACAACCAGCTGCGTGGCCGCTCGGGCCGTCAGGGCGACCCCGGCGAATCGCGGTTCTACCTGTCGCTTGGCGACGAGCTGATGCGCCGGTTCAACGGCGCGACGCTGGAGGCGATGCTGAACCGGCTCAACCTGCCTGACGACGTGCCGATCGAGGCGAAAATGGTCAGCCGCGCAATCAAGAGCGCGCAGACGCAGGTCGAACAGCAGAACTTCGAAGCCCGTAAGTACGTCCTGAAGTACGACGAGGTGATGAACCAGCAGCGCAAGGTCATCTACGCCGAGCGCCGCCGGATCCTGGAGGGCGAAGACCTCGCCGAGCAGGCGCACCGAATGCTCGTCGACGTCATCGTCGCATATGTCGACGGCGCCACGGCCGAAGGCTATTCGGAGGACTGGGATTTCAGCGCGCTGTGGACAGCGCTCAAGCAGCTGTACCCGGTCGGCATCGACTACCACGATCTGATCGACACCGACGCCGTCGGTGAGCCCGGCGAGCTGACGCGCCAAGAGCTGCTCGACGCATTGATCGCCGACGCCGAGCGGGCATACGCCGACCGTGAGAAGCAGCTCGAGGAGATCGCCGGCGAGGGCGCGATGCGCCAGCTGGAGCGCAACGTGCTGCTCAACGTCCTCGACCGCAAGTGGCGCGAGCACCTTTACGAGATGGACTACCTCAAGGAGGGCATCGGCCTTCGGCAGATGGCGCAGCGCGACCCGGTCGTCGAATACCAGCGCGAGGGCTTCGACATGTTCGTCGGCATGCTCGACGCGCTGAAGGAAGAATCAGTGGCCTTCCTGTTCAACGTCACGGTCGAGGCGGCGCCGGCCCCCGCGGTCGCACCCGTCGCCGCGCCTCCCGGCCTGGCCCAGTTCGCCGCCGACGCCGCGGCCGCCGCGCAGGCGCAAGAGGGTGGCCAGGGAGGATTAGCGACGAAGGAACGTCCGGCTCCGCCAGCACCAGCGTTGCGCGCCAAGGGAATTGACGACGAAGCGCCGCCGCTCACCTACACCGGTCCGTCCGAGGACGGGTCCGCGCAGGTGCAGCGGTCCAGTGGTGGGCCCAAGCACGCCTCACCAACCGGAGGAGGCACTCGTCGGGAGCGACGCGAAGCTGCGCGCCGGGCGGCCAAGTCCACCAAGCGCCGCTAGCTCACGGCTCCAGAATTGCGGCGAGCCGCTGCAGGGTGGCGCGCATACCGTCCTCGGCCTGCTTTGGCATCGAGCCCATCTTGAGCAGTGGACGTTGCCGGTCTTGGGACAGATCCCATGTCTCGCGCACCAGCGTGCCTCCGTCGCGCGGTTCGAGTTCGTAGCGCCAAATGCGCCCGCCGACAAGGCCTCCCGCGACCGTGGTCTTCCACGCGATGCGGCGGTCGGGCTCGAATTCGATGACGGTGTTGGTGGTGCGATAAGGCAAGAAGAACGATTCGGGCCGCCCCCGCATCGACATGCCGAACGTCGAGCCCAGCTCCAGCGGCTGAGACTTTTCCGACGAGTGATCCACCGTGCCGGACCCGTCGAAGGCCGAATGTTTTCCGGCGTCGGCGATCAGCGCGAAGATCTCGGCCGCCGGGGCGTTGATAACTCGTTCCACGCTGACGGTGTTTCCCTGCACGGCGTAACGCTAGCCGATCTGCAAGGCGACTATGCGCCAGCGCTCACCGATCCGGTCGACGCGGGCGGCGACGGCGCGCAGGCGTTGTCCGCGCGTGTAAGTCGCGAACACCTCGGCGGCTTCGTCGTTGACCATGCGCAACCGGACGCGCCGAAGCGTGGCGGCCCCGGTGTGCGGCGCCCGTGCCAGGGCAATGATGGTGTCGATCAGCGCGGGCGCCACCAGAGGCCGCAGTTGTGCGATCGGCCTACGCCGGTCGACGACCTCGAGCACCCGCCGCAACGCCGCGTCGGCGAACACGATCGCTTCATGCGATGGCTGCGGCTCGCGCACCGGATGCGCCGCCACTGACCGAATGGGCCGTGGGGTGCGGCGGTGCAGCGCGGCGGGGGAGGGCGGCGGACATGCAGTCACGCCAACGGGCGTCGGCTCGTAGTCGACGACCGGCGACATGAAGGACGTCGGCTCGGGCGGAATCGGGATTGCGGTCATCGGTGCTCTCCAGCGGTCGTCACGACGGGGTCGGCATCTGCTGGAGAGTCGCAGACTCTTTCATGATCGCATGTCCGGCGGACGCCGCATGCACCCGTGATGCGGGGGTCGGCAATCTGCCGATAACCTCTCCGGGGGGTTCATTGAAAGAGACAAAGCATCAGGGGAGGGTGGCGCCGCGATGGTGACCAGGCTGTCGGCGTCCGATGCGGAGTTTTATCACCTGGAGAACACCTCAACCCCGATGTACGTCGGTTCGCTGTCGATCCTGCGCAAGCCCCGCAACGGGCTGAGCTACGAAACCCTTTTGGCCACCGTCGAACAACGACTGCCGCAGATTCCGCGCTACCGCCAGAAAGTGCGCGAGGTGGCGCTCGGGCTGGCCCGCCCGGTGTGGGTCGATGACCCTGACTTCGACATCACCTACCACATCCGCCGCTCTGCGCTGCCGTCGCCGGGAAGCGATGCGCAACTCCACGAACTGATTGCGCGGCTTGGCTCCCGGCCGCTGGACAAGTCGCGGCCGCTGTGGGAGATGTCCCTGATCGAGGGCCTTGGCCGGAACCGCATCGCGATCTACACAAAGTCGCATCAGGCGTTGGTGAACGGGATGACGGCGCTGGAGATCGGACACGTCATCGCCGACCGCACCCAGAAGCCGCCGGAGTTCGGCGAGGACATCTGGATCCCGGCTCGTGAGCCGAGCGACCGACGACTTCTGCTGGGGGCCGTCGGTGAATGGATCACCCGACCGGCCGATCAAATTGCAGCCGTGCGCACCGCGGTGACCGACGTGGCCACCAACGCCGGACAGCTGGCCGAGGTCGGGCGGCGGTTCGTCGACGTGGCGCGAACGGTGGCCCGCGGCACCGCGCCGAGCAGCCCGTTGAACACGACCGTCTCCCGCAACCGGCGTTTCACCGTGGCCAGCCACCGCCTGGAGGACTACCGAATGGTGCGGGCGCGGTACGACTGCGACGTCAACGACGTGGTGCTCGCGGTGGTCGCGGGAGCGCTGCGCAACTGGCTGCTCTCGCGCGGTGAGCCTGTCACGGCGACGACGACCGTGCGTGCGATGGCGCCGATGTCGGTCTATCCCGACGCCGACCTCGACACCACTGGGCCCGGCCAGGCGATCAGCGAGGTCTCACCCTTTCTGGTCGATCTTCCCGTCGGAGAAGGAAACGCGGTGGTGCGGCTGTCGCAGATCGCACACACCACCGAATCGCATCCGACCGCGGCCAGCCTTGTCGACGCGCGAACCATCGTCACGCTGTCGGGTTTCGCGCCACCGACGTTGCACGCCATGGGAATTCGGGTCGCGACGAGTTTCTCGGCGCGGCAGTTCAACCTCCTGATCACGAACGTGCCCGGTGCGCAGAAACAGATGTACGTCTCGGGCACCAAGCTGCTGGAGACATACGCAGTGCCGCCGTTGCTGAGCAACCAGGTCCTCGCGATCGGCGTCACGTCCTACAACGGCATGCTCTACTTCGGCATCAACGCCGATCGCGACGCGATGAGCGACGTCGACGTGTTGCCGTCCCTGCTGGCCGAATCGATCGACGAACTGCTGGAAGCAGCGCAGTAGACGCTGCTTGTCTTCGAGGTGGGCGCGTCCCGAGCTGAAGATCGCGTCTGGGCCGCCGGCCAGCGGCTAATCTCGCCTCGTGCGCGTCTACGTTCCGGCGACCCTCGCCATGTTGCAGCAACTCGTCGCCGATCGATTGATGCGCGCCGTCAGCGGCACGGCGTTTGCCGTGACGCCGATGCTGCGGGAGTCCTACGCCGAGGGCGACGAGGACGAGCTCGCCGAGGTGGCGCTGCGTGACGCGGCGCTGGCCTCGCTGCGGCTGCTCGCCGGTGAAGGCACTTCCGGCTTGCCGCCGCGCCGCGCCGTGGTCGTTGCCGAGGTCGACGATGCGACGGCCCGCCCGGATCTCGACGACGCGGTGGTGCGGCTGTCGGGGCCGATCTCCTACGACGACGTGATCGCCGCCTATGTCGACACCGCCGACGCCGAGCCCGCGGTGGTGCCCGCGATCGAGGCCGTCGACGCCGCGGACCTGGGCGATGAGGACGCGGAATTCATCGTCGGCGATGCCCAAGACCACGATCTCGCGTGGTATGCGCCGCAAGAGCTGCCGTTCCTGCTCGAATTGCTCTGACGACTGGATACGGCAGCGTAAGTTACGGTACCGTAGGTTTCATGGCCAAGAACGTCATCAAGGTCTCGGCCAACGTCGCCGACACCGTACGGCCGACCATCGCCGGGGCGACCCGGCGCCCGGGCTGGAACGCGCTGCGCACGGTCGTCGGGCGCGTGACAACACCGCTGCTGCCCGACGACTATCTCAAGCTCGCGAACCCGTTGTGGTCGGCGCGCGAGCTGCGCGGTCGGGTGCAGGAGGTGCGACGCGAAACCGTCGACTCCGCGACGCTGGTCATCAAGCCGGGCTGGGGCTTTTCGTTCGACTATCAGCCGGGTCAGTACATCGGGATCGGTGTGCTGGTCGAGGGGCGCTGGCGCTGGCGGTCGTACTCGCTGACATCGAGTCCCGTTACGGGAGCGCGAACCATCACCATCACGGTCAAGGCCATGCCCGAGGGGTTCTTGTCGACCCACCTGGTCGGAGGGGTAGCGCCCGGCACGATCGTGAGGCTGGCCGCGCCGCAGGGCAACTTCGTGATGCCCGACCCCGCGCCGGCCTCGGTGTTGTTCATCACCGGTGGCTCCGGCATTACGCCGGTGATGTCGATGCTGCGCACGCTGGCCCGTCGCGACCAGATCACCGACATCGTCCACTTGCATTCGGCCCCAACGGAACCCGATGTGATGTTCGCCGAGGAACTGGCCGAGTTCGGGCAGAGCCACGACGGTTATCGGTTGCGGTTGCGATCGACGCGCACAGAGGGCCGCCTGGACCTCGCACGGCTCGACGACGAGGTCCCCGACTGGCGCGAGCGTCAGGTGTGGGCGTGCGGCCCCGAGGGCATGCTCAATTCCGCGGAGCGGGTTTGGTCGGCCGCGGGTATCGGGGAGCGCCTTCATCTGGAGCGGTTCGCGGTGTCCAAAGCCGCCGTTCACGGCCAGGGCGGCACAGTGGAGTTCGCGCGCAGCGGCAAGAAGCTGGCGGTGGATGCCGCGACGCCGTTGATGGACGCCGGCGAGCAGGTCGGCATCCGCATGCCGTTCGGCTGCCGAATGGGCATCTGTCAGTCATGCGTGGTGGGGCTGCTCGAGGGGCATGTCCGCGACCTGCGCACCGGCGCCGAGAAGGAACCGGGCAGCCGGGTGCAGACGTGCATTTCCGCAGCATCGGGCGATTGTGTGCTGGACGTTTAAGCTTTACTGACTGGTAACCTACGGAACCGTAGGTTACGGTAGCGTAGAGGATAGAGAGGGGAGGCTGACTATGGCTATTACTGACGTTCCGGCGTTTACGCATCTGACCGACGCCGACATCGAGAATCTGGCTTACGAGCTGGACGCAATCCGGCAGGACATCGAGGACTCCCGCGGTGAGCGCGACGCGCGCTATATCCGTCGCGCCATCGCCGCCCAGCGTGCGCTCGAGGTGGCGGGCCGGCTGATGCTGGCCGCGAGCTCGCGGCGCTCGGCGTGGTGGGCGGGCACAGTGACCTTGGGCGTTTCCAAGATCATCGAGAACATGGAGATCGGCCACAACGTCATGCACGGCCAGTGGGATTGGATGAACGATCCCGAAATTCACTCCTCGACATGGGAGTGGGATATGAGTGGGGCGTCCAAGCACTGGCGGTTCACCCACAACTTCATGCACCACAAGTACACGAACATCCTCGGCATGGACGACGATGTGGGCTACGGCGTCCTGCGCGTTACCCGCGACACAAAGTGGAAGCCGTTCAACCTGTTGAACCTGTTCTTCAACACCCTGCTCTCGACTCTGTTCGAGTGGGGCGTGGGTCTTCAGCACTTGGAGCTCGGCAAGATCTTCAAGGGCCGCGACGACCGCAACGCGACGCTGGTGCGGGTGCGTGAGTTCGGAGTCAAGGCCGGGCATCAGGTCGTCAAGGACTACGTCGCGTGGCCGGCCGTGACGTCGCTGTCGCCCGGCGCGACCTACAAGTCGACGCTGAAGGCCAACGCGGTGGCCAACATCATCCGAAACGTGTGGGCCAACGCGGTGATCTTCTGCGGCCACTTCCCTGACGGCGCAGAGAAATTCACCAAGACCGACATGGTTGGCGAGACCAAGGGCGAGTGGTACCTGCGCCAGATGCTGGGCAGCGCCAACTTCGAGAACGGTCCGGTTCTGCGGTTCATGAGCGGCAACCTGTGCCACCAGATCGAACACCACCTGTATCCGGATCTGCCGAGCAACCGTCTCTACGAGATCTCACTGCGGGTGCGCGAGGTGTGTGACAAGTACGACCTGCCGTACACGACGGGCTCGTTCTTGCTGCAGTACGGCAAGACGTGGCGGACCATCGCCAAGCTGTCGCTGCCGGACAAGTACCTGCGCGACACCGCCGACGACGCGCCCGAGACCCGCAGCGAGCGGATGTTCGCCGAACTCGAGCCGAGTCAGCGCCGTGGGCTCAAGTCGGCCATCGCCGCAGTGCGAGCACGCCGCCGCGAAAAGCGGTTGGCTGACGCCGCGTAGCCCTTCCCCGCGAGTGCCCGTGTCTGTACGGCGACACGCCGTGTTATGCGGGCATTCAGCGGTCACTCGCGCTAGCTGAACGTCCGTTTTTGCGCGATCAGATGGGCGTGCGGCGTCGATTCGAAGCCGTCGTCGTTTGGTTCACGCACCAAACCCGCGTACGGGTTCAGGCCCGCGTCGTCCAATAGCACCGCGACGGCGTCCGGTTGGCGCCGGTAGAAGGTCAACGACACGTCCTCGCCGAACGCCTGCTTGAACTCGCGGGGCTGCTCGCCCACCTGGAATGCCACTAACACCCATCCGCCGGGACGCAGCACCCGATGGAATTCCGAAAACACATGTGGCAGTTGCTCGTCAGGTATATGAACCACCGAGTACCACGCACACACTCCATCGAATTGGGCATCATCGAAGTCCAGATCCGTCATGGACCCGACTTGGAAGCGCAGCCCGGGGTTGAGGCGTCGCGCCTCAGTGATCATGTTGGGGGACAAGTCGATACCGACAACCTTGGGTCCGCAGTCGGCGAGCATGCGCGACGTCGCACCGGTGCCGCAGCCGACGTCCGCGATGACGCCGTCGCGATCGACTAGCCCCGCGAACCCGGTCAACATCGCACGGTCGAGCGGCTTGTCATGCAGATGGTCGTGGAACCGTTCGGCATACACCGCTGCGGTGCGGTCATAGCTGTCGCGCGTTCGTTCCAGGAAGTCCGAGGCCGTCACCGGCCGCACTCTACGGGCTCTCGTCGGCCGCGAGCGTGCACGAAATGCTCGCGAATTGCGGCGTGTCGCCGCGCAGACACGCGCGCTCGCGGGTGGGTTAAGTCTGGATGTTGTCGAACCGGTCGGGATGGGGGCCGGTGCGGCCAGACTCGCCTTTGTCCAGCGCGCAGAGTGCGTCGATATCGGCCTCGCCGAGCTGAAAGTCGAAGAGCGCGAAGTTCTCTCTGACACGTTGCGGCGTGACGGACTTGGGGAAGACGATGTCGCCCCGCTGGATGTGCCAACGCAGCACCACCTGGGCCGGTGACCTGTCCGCCGCACGGGCGATGCGCGTCACCACGGGATCGTCAAGCACCTTGCCCCGTGCGATCGGCGCCCAGGCCTCGGTCGCAATGCCGTGTTCCCTGCCGTAGGCGCGCACCTCGTCGTTCGGGAAGTATGGGTGCGACTCGATCTGATTCACCGCAGGCGTGGTGTCGGTTTCGCGGGCCAGCCGCTGCAGATGCGTGATCTGGAAATTCGACACTCCGATGCTGCGGGCTCGCCCATCGTTGTTGAACTCCTCGAGTGTCCGCCACGTCGAGACGAAATCCCCGTCGTAGAGCGTCGGCAACGGCCAGTGGATCAGAAACAGGTCGACGTAATCGACGCCCAACGCGTGAAGCGTGTTGTCGAAGGCGCGGCGGGCGTCATCTGGCTTGTGGAAGCCGTTGTTGAGCTTGCTGGTGATGAAGACATCCGCGCGGTCAATCCCTGCCTCGCGGACGGCCTGCCCGACCGCATGTTCGTTTCCGTACATCTGGGCGGTGTCGACGTGGCGGTAGCCGACCTCGAGTGCGGTCGTGACCGCGTCGGCCGTCCGCTCGGGTTCGATCTTGTAGACGCCGAATCCGAGCTGCGGAACGAGGGCGCCGTCGTTGAGCTGTATAGCCGGTATTTGGCTCACGGTTGCGAGCCTAGTTCCCCCGATCGGGGGACAAGCGATTCATCCGGTCGACCGTCCGATCGCCGGACATACACCGCGGCCCGCTGACGGCATTCTTGAGTCATCGCCGGAGAACACCGACGCACAAGCCGAAAAGCTAACTCACACAGGAGGACTCAAGAAATGAACACCACCACTAGCAAGTTCGCCCGCTACTTCGCCCTGCCGGTCGTCTCGGCCGGAATCATCGGCGGCGCGGCCCTGGGCCTGGCCGGGATGGCCAACGCGGCGTCCTCAACCCCGTCCGATCCTCACCAGGCCGCCCCGACGGTGCAGGCACATCCCGCCCCGGAGGCGCAGCCAGGTTGGCACGGACACCATGGTGTCTGGCACATCCAGAATGTGCAGCCGGGCTACCACCGCTGACAACTACACCAATGAGGCCCTTCCCGACATGGGGAGGGCTCATTGGCGTTAGTAACGAGCCTCCGACAGCGCCGCCAGCAGTCGTCGCGCCGCGGTGACGCGGCCGGCCGCGTGTCCGGCCAGCGTGTCCAGTGCGCACTCCGGATCGGCGGGCGGCCCCATGTGGCCGCAGCCGCGGGGGCAGTCCTTGATCGCCTCGGCCAAATCGGAGAAGGCCTGCATCACGTCGTCGGGTTCGATATGGGCCAGGCCGAACGAACGGATACCCGGCGTGTCGACCACCCAGCCGCCAAAGCTCAGCGGCAGCGCGATCGACTGCGTCGACGTATGCCGCCCCCTCCCGATATCGGTCACCTCACCCGTCGCCCGGTCCGCTTCCGGGACAAGGCGATTCACCAACGTCGACTTGCCGACGCCCGAGTGGCCCAGCAGCACGGTGACCTTGTCGGTCAGCAGAGGCGCCACAGCGTCGAGTGGGTCGTCGCGCCCGGCGATGGTGACCGTCAGATCGAGGTCCGCGAAGTGAGCAGCGAACGGTTCGGGCGGAGCAAGGTCCGTCTTCGTCAAACACAGAATCGGCTCAAGCCCGCCGGCGTACGCCGCTATCAGGGTGCGTTCGACCAAGCCTGTGCGCGGCGGCGGGTCGGCGAGAGCGACGACGATCAGCAGCTGATCGGCATTGGCGACGACGACGCGTTCGGTGGGATCGGTGTCATCGGCAGTGCGCCGCAACACCGTTCGCCGTTCGCCGCGCCGCACAATCCGTGCCAGCGTGTCCGGCCGTCCCGATAGGTCGCCGACGATGCCGACGTCGTCGCCGACCACGATCGGCGTGCGGCCCAGTTCACGTGCCCGCATGGCCGTGACGAGGCGGTCGGGGTCGCGACCCAGCGCGCATCCCCATCGGCCGCGGTCCACGGTCACGACCATGGCTTCCTGCGCGTCGGCGTGTTCGGGGCGAGTCTTCGTCCGCGGCCGCGAGCCCCGACCGGGTCGGACCCGGACATCGGACTCGTCGTACTCGCGAGGACTCAATCGATCGTCTGGCCTTCGAGCATCTCGGCCCACAGCTGCGGGAACTCCGGCAGCGTCTTGGCCGTGGTACCAATGTCTTCCACCTCGACGCCGGGCACCCGCAGCCCGACGATGGCCCCTGCCGTCGCCATCCGGTGGTCGGCATATGACCGCCACACGCCGCCGTGCAACGGCCGCGCGGTGATCACCAGGCCGTCGGGCGTTTCGTCGCATTGCCCGCCGAGACCGTTGATTTCGGCGCTCAAGGCCGCCAACCGGTCGGTTTCGTGGCCGCGCAGGTGCGCGATCCCGCTGAGCTGCGACACCGAACCGTCGGACGCCAGCGCCGCCAGAACTGCCACCGCGGGCGTCAGTTCGCCGACGTCGTGCAGATCGACCTCGAAGCCGCCGTAGGTATCTGCGCCGTGTACCTCCAGGTACGAACTTCCATGGCGCACAACCGAACCCAGTTTCTCCAGGATCGCGCGGATGTCGTCGGCGGGCTGGATACTCACCTGCGGCCAGCCCGTCAGGCGGACGATTCCGCCGCTGACGACGGCTGCCGCCAGGAACGGCACGGCGTTGGACAGATCTGGCTCGATGTCCCAGTGCCGCGCCGCAATCGGGCCGGGGGAGACCCGCCACCGGTTGGCCTCGCTGTCGTCGACGTCCACGCCCGCGTCGCGCAGCATCGACACCGTCATCGCGATGTGCGGCGCCGACGGAACCGATTCACCGGTGTGCACGATCGTCAGCCCATCGGTGAATGCGGCCCCCGACAGCAACAGGCCCGACACGAACTGCGACGACGCCGACGCGTCGATGTGTACCGTGCCGCCCGCGACGGAGCCTGCACCACGCACCGCGAACGGCAGCCCGTCGCCGTCGATGTCCACGCCGAGACCACGCAACGCATCGAGCAGCGGCGCGATGGGTCGAACACGGGCCTGCTCGTCGCCGTCGAACGTGACGGTCTCGGTACCCAGTGCCGCTGCCGGCGGCACGAACCGCAGCACGGTCCCCGCGAGCCCGCAATCGATACGAATGTCGGGTTGCGGTGCGATGGTGCCGCTGATGGTCAGCTCGCTGCCTGCGCCGTCGACGGTGACGCTCAATGCCTGCAGCGCCCCGATCATCAAGTCGGTGTCGCGGCTGCGCAGCGCCCCGCTGACGGTCGAGCTGCCTTGCGGAGTTGCCAATGCGGCGAGCACCAGCGCCCGATTCGTTTGGGATTTCGAGCCGGGCACGGTCACGGTGGCATGCACCGGGGTCAGCGTCGACGGTGCATGCCAGGTGCTCACGATCTATATCCTGCCCTGTCGGATTCGCGTGCCACCATGGGATATATGTGCGGGCGATTCGCGGTGACCACCGATCCGGCGCTATTGGCGGAGAAAATCCAGGCAATCGACGAAAGCACAGCGGCCACCAAGGAAGGCGTCGCCAACACCGGACCGAACTACAACGTCGCACCGACCACCACGATCAGCACGGTCGTCAAACGCCACACCGAACCCGACGACGAGTCGACACGTCGGGTCCGGCTGATGCGATGGGGGCTGGTGCCGCCGTGGGCCAAAACCACCGACGAGGGCGGCCCGGACACCAAGGGGCCGTTGCTGATCAACGCCCGTGCAGAAAAGGTGACGAGCTCACCGGCGTTCCGTAGCTCCGCGAAGGGCAAGCGGTGTCTAGTGCCGATGGACGGGTGGTACGAGTGGCGCCCCAACGGCGAGACAGCCTCGGGCAAGAAGGCACCCAAGACGCCGTTCTACATGTACGGCGCCGACGGTGAGCCGCTGTTCATGGCGGGGTTGTGGTCGACGTGGCGGCCGAAAGACGCTCCGTCCTCAAATCCGCCACTGCTGAGCTGCACGATCATCACCACCGACGCGGCGGGTCCGCTGGCCGACATCCATGACCGGATGCCGCTGACGATCAGCGCGAGCGACTGGGACCGCTGGCTCGACCCCGACGTCCCGATCGACGAAGGGCTGCTGCGTGGGCACGGCGATCTTGACCGCATCGAGATCCGCGAGGTGTCGCGACTGTTCAACAGCATCCGCAACAACGGTCCCGAACTGATCGAGCCGGCCGAACCGGAGCCCACGCTGTTGTAGAACGTCTACCGAGGATTTCTCGGGCTGGTGTTCGCGTTCTTCCAAGCCGAGCAGTGCAGCTAGCCTCACGGACCTTTGTAGCCGGGCGGATTGGGCGTATCGACCCACAGGTCGACGCCGAGGTCGGAGCCGGGGACACAGTCGTACACCGACAAGTCGGTGACACCGGACTCCAGCAGCACGTCCTCGCAGAGCAGGCTGTTGCCGGTGTACTCGCGGGCAGGCTTGTTGAGGATGGCGTAGGCCGCGTCGGCGTACACCGCGGGTTTGCGCGCCCGCCCCATTGCCTCGTCGCCGCCGAGAAGGTTCTGCACCGCCGCGGTGGCCACCAGCGTGCGCGGCCACAGCGTGTTGGACGCGACGCCATCCTCGCGCAGCTCCTCGGCTATCGCCAAGGCGCACAACGTCATTCCGTACTTGGCCATCATGTACGCGGTCGGCTTGAGCCACTTGGACTCCAACCGAATCGGCGGCGACAGCGTCAGGATGTGCGGGTTCTCGCGACCCACCATGTGCGGAATGCAGGCCTGCGACACCGTGTAGGTCCCCCGCACCTGGATGCCGTTCATCAGATCGAAGCGCTTGAGCGGCACCTCTTTGATCGAGCCGAGGTTGATCGCTGACGCGTTGTTCACACAGATATCGATGCCGCCGAACTGCTCGACGGTCTGCGCCACCGCGTCGGCGACCGATTGCTCATCGCGGATGTCACCGACGATCGGCAACGCATGCCCGCCGGCCTCCTCGAGCTCCTTGGCTGCGGTGTACACCGTGCCCGGCAGCTTGGGGTGCGGCTCCGCAGTCTTGGCGATCAGCGCGATGTTGGCGCCGTCGGCGGCCGCGCGCTTGGCGATCTCCAGCCCGATGCCGCGGCTGGCGCCTGAGATGAACATGGTTTTCCCGGACAAAGAGGGCGGTGTCATGGGCTTCACCTTAAATTGTCCGGATGTCGGCGGTGACAGCCATGGTCAGCCTGATCAGATCCTGCGGGTGCACTGCGACGTCCCAGCCGCGCTTGCCTGCGCTGCACAGCACGCGGTCCCAGTGCAGCGCCGAGGTGTCGACGACCGTGGGCAGCGGCTTGCGCTGCCCGAACGGCGAAATGCCGCCGATGACGTAGCCGGTCGAGCGTTCCGCGGCGGCCCGGTCGGCCAGCGTCGCCCTGGGCGCGCCGAGCGCCGCCGCGGCGGCCTTGAGGGACAGCTTCGACGGCACCGGAACGACCGCGACGGCCAGGCCCTTCGGTAGGGCGACGACGAGCGTCTTGAACACCTGCTGCGGGTTGACGCCCTCGACCTGGGCGAGCTCCTCGACGGCCTCCTCGCCGTACGACTCGGCGCGCGGGTCGTGTTTGTACTGCAGCACTTCATGCGGAACCTCGGCGGCCTGCAGGGCCGCGATCGCAGGTGTTGCTGCGCGCGCCACCGGCTCAGAGTAATGCGGGAACAACAGGGCCCATCCGTGCTGTTGTTGGGTGCAGTCGGCCCGCGCAACGGGCCTTGTCGGTTACAGCCTCTAGGATCGAAGGAAGGGGTCTTTGGTGCCTACCATTTGCCTGGACCGTCCGGTGGACATACGGGGTCTGTTTGGTGGCGCCGCTACAGAAGGGACGGTGTTCCCCACGATGACCGACAGCGACGGGTCGGCGCCCGATACGGCGCCAGAGACGTCGGGTGCCGACAGGGCCACCGAGAGCGACGCCGAGCTGACGGCGCGATTCGAGCGCGACGCGATTCCGCTGCTCGACCAGCTCTACGGCGGCGCACTGCGCATGACGCGCAATCCGGCCGACGCCGAGGACTTGCTGCAGGAAACCATGGTGAAGGCCTACGCCGGCTTCCGCTCGTTCCGCGAGGGAACCAATCTCAAGGCCTGGCTGTACCGGATCCTGACCAACACCTACATCAACAGCTACCGCAAGAAGCAGCGGCAGCCGTCGGAATATCCGACCGAGGAGATCACCGACTGGCAGCTGGCCTCCAACGCCGAGCACTCCTCGACGGGTCTGCGCTCCGCGGAGGTCGAGGCGCTCGAGGCGCTTCCGGACAGCGAGATCAAGGAAGCCCTGCAGGCGCTGCCAGAGGAGTTCCGGATGGCGGTGTACTACGCCGATGTTGAAGGCTTTCCGTACAAGGAGATCGCCGAAATCATGGATACGCCGATTGGAACGGTGATGTCCCGGTTGCATCGCGGCCGACGTCAGTTGCGCACCCTGTTGGCTGATGTCGCGCGGGACCGCGGCTTCATTCGCGGCGAACAGCAGCTCGACACGCCCGAGGAGGTTTCCTCATGAGCGACGACGAACGCTGGTCCCCGCCGATCGGGCCCGTCGATCCCGAGCATCCCGAGTGCGCGGCTGTCATCGCCGAGGTATGGACGCTTCTTGACGGTGAGTGCACAGCCGAGACCCGCGACAAGCTCAAGCACCACCTCGAGGAATGCCCGGCGTGCCTGCGCCACTACGGCGTCGAGGAGCGGGTCAAGACGCTGATCGCCAAGAAGTGCAGTGGTGACAAAGCGCCGGACAGGCTGCGCGAGCGGCTACGCATCGAGATCAGCCGCACCACGATCTATCGCTCCTGATACGAAAAGCGCCCCTATGAGTTGGGGCGCTTTCCGTGGTTTGCCTTCGAATGCTTGCGGTCGCGTTTCTTGCGGCCTCGCTTGGCCATGGTGCTCCTTCGTCCGTTGTGCTTGCCTCCAGTGTCTCATGGGGCTGCGGCTCGCGGTCTGTGGCTCTCCCCCTGCTCTGCCCTGCCGGGCGGGTGGGCCCACCGCTTGCGAGGGGAGTACCCCCACGCGTGACCGCTCGTCGGCCGTCCGCGCGGGGGTTGTGGTTCGATAGAGCGGCAAGCAGCAGCAGGAAGGGGTGAAGATGGCCGAGGATGTTCGCGCCGAGATCGTCGCCAGTGTGCTCGAGGTCGTGGTCAACGAGGGCGATCAGATCGGTGAGGGCGACACCCTGGTGCTGCTGGAGTCCATGAAGATGGAAATCCCGGTGCTCGCCGAGGTCGCGGGCACCGTCAGCAAAGTGAGCGTTTCCGTTGGCGACGTCATCCAGGCCGGCGACCTCATCGCGGTGATCAGCTGACGGCCGATTTCGAGGCCCACGCGGAAGTAGTACCCGATGTCCACCCTCGGTGACCTGCTCGCCGAGCACACCGTCCTGCCCGGCAACGCGGTCGACCATCTACACGCAGTGGTGGGTGAGTGGCAGCTGCTGGCCGACTTGTCCTTCGCGGACTTTCTGATGTGGGTGCGCCGCGACGACGGCGTGCTGGTGTGCGTCGCCCAGGTGCGGCCGAACACCGCGCCGACGGTATTGCTGGCCGACGCGGTCGCCACCGTCGCCGAACCCGGCGCGCTGCCACTCGTGACTGCGGCGTTCAAATCCGGGGCGATCAGCCGGGAAAGCCTTGTAGCACAAGAGAATTCTCCTGCGCTGAACGTTGAAGCCGTCCCTGTGCGTTACAAAGACGATGTGGTGGCCGTGCTGACCCACCAAACGGCGCTGGCCGCCCGTAAGGCCAGCCCGCTGGAAAGCGCCTACCTCGACTGCGCCGGGGACCTACTGCTGATGCTGTCCGAAGGCACCTTTCCCAACGTTGGTGACCTCGCGATGTCCCGCTCGAGCCCGCGAGTCGGGGACGGCTTCATCCGGCTCGACGAGTCCGGTGGCGTCGTATTCGCCAGTCCCAACGCGATTTCGGCCTATCACCGGATGGGGCTGGCATCGGAACTGGAGGGCCACAACCTCGTTGCTGTGACCCGCCCGCTGATTTCAGATCCCTTCGAGGCGCAGGAACTGGCCAACCACGTCCGCGATTCGCTGGCCGGCGGATCAAGCATGCGGATGGAGGTCGACGCCGGAGGGGCGGCCGTACTTCTGCGCACGCTGCCATTGGTGGTGCACGGCAAGGCCGTTGGCGCGGCGGTACTGATCCGTGACGTCACCGAGGTCAAACGCCGTGACCGTGCGCTGCTTTCCAAGGACGCGACAATCCGAGAGATCCACCATCGGGTGAAGAACAACT
>NZ_DATENY010000103.1:0-74119 GCF_035274705.1 Mycobacterium sp.
GGTAGGTCGCATGACATTGCGGAGCCGGCGTGCTGTGTTGGTCGCGTCCGTGCTGTCGGTGGCCGGTGCGCTGGGCCTGTCTGGGTGTTCGGACAGCGCCGCCGACGCCATCGACTACGCCGTCGACGGCACGCTGGTCACCTACAACACCAACACCACCACCGGTGCGGCGTCGGGCGGCCCGCAGGCATTTGCCCGCGTTCTGACTGGCTTCAACTACCACGGGCCCGACGGTCAGATCGTCGGCGACCACGACTTCGGCAGCATCTCCGTGGTGGGGCGGGCACCTCTGGTGCTCGACTACGAGATCGCGGCCAACGCGGTCTATTCGGATGGCAAACCGATCACGTGCGATGACATGGTGCTGGCCTGGGCTTCACAGTCCGGGCGGTTCCCGTCGTTCGACGCGGCCAATCGGGCCGGCTACAGCGACATCGCGTCCGTCGATTGCGCGCCAGGGCAGAAGAAGGCGCGCGTCTCGTTCGTGCAGGATCGCGCGTTCGTCGACTTCGGCCAGCTGTTCGCGGCGACGTCGATGATGCCGTCACACGTGATCGCCGACGAGCTCGGCATCGATGTCACCACCGCGCTGCTCAACAACGACGGCCCGACCGTCGACCGCATCGCCCAGGTGTGGAACAGCACCTGGGACCTCAAACCCGGTGTTGACCTCAAGAAGTTTCCGTCGTCCGGCCCGTACAAGATCGACTCGGTCACGAAGGACGGCGCGGTCGTGCTTGTCGCCAACGACAAATGGTGGGGCGCAAAGCCGGTCACCAACAAGGTGACGGTGTGGCCGCGCGGCGCCGATATCCAGGACCGCATCAACCAGGGCGCGTACGACGTCGTCGACATCGCCGCGGGTTCGTCGGGGACGCTGAACCTTCCCGACGGCTACACACGTACCGACTCTGCGTCGGCGGGCATCGAGCAGCTCATCTTCGCGCCGCAGGGGCCGCTGGCCGGCCCGCCGGCCCGCCGGGCGCTGGCCCTGTGCACACCGCGGGACATGATCGCCAAGAACGCGGAGGTGCCGATCGCCAACGCGCGGCTCAACCCGGCGACCGAGGACGCGTTCGGAGCCGCGGAAGGCGAGGTCGAGGCCGGTCAATTCACCGTCGCCAACCCTGACGCTGCCCGTGCCGCGATCAACGGGCAGCCGCTGACCGTTCGCATCGGCTATCAGAGTCCGAACGCCCGCCTCGCCGCGACCGTCGGCGCGATCGCGAAGGCTTGCGCGCCGGCCGGAATCACCGTCCAGGACGCCGCGTCGGAAACCACGGGACCACTGACCTTGCGCAACAGCGAGATTGACGTCCTGGTCGCCAGCACCGGCGGCGCGGCGGGCAGCGGATCCAGCGGCGCATCGGCTATGGACGCCTACGAGCTGCACACCGGCAACGGCAACAACCTTTCGGGCTATTCCAATGAGCGCATCGACGGGATCATCGCCTCGATGGCGGTGACGTCGGATCCCAAGGAATTGGCCCGCCTGCTCGGTGAGGGCGGCACAATTTTGTGGGCCGACATGCCGACGCTTCCGCTTTATCGTCAGCAGCGAACCCTGGTGACATCGAAGAAGATGTATGCCGTGAGCAGCAATCCGACTCGATGGGGCGCAGGGTGGAACATGGACCGGTGGGTGCTGGCGACGTGAGCGACATTGCGCAGGTGATCGCGTCGCTGACGCGCGAGGTGGCCGACTTTCCCGAGCCGGGCATTCAGTTCAAGGATCTGACGCCGCTGCTGGCCGATGCGCGGGGTCTGGACGCCGTGTCCGAGGCACTCGCGGACATCGCCAAGGGTGCCGATCTGGTCGCGGGCGTGGACGCTCGTGGCTTCCTTTTGGGCGGCGCAGTGGCCATCAAGCTCGGTATCGGCGTGCTCGCGGTGCGTAAGGGCGGCAAGTTGCCGCCGCCGGTGCACAGCGAGACCTACACGCTGGAATACGGCACCGCGACGCTGGAGGTGCCGGCCGACGGCATCGAGCTGTCGGGCCGGTCGATCATGATCATCGACGATGTGCTGGCCACCGGCGGGACCCTTGCCGCGACGGCTCAGCTGCTGCGGCACGCCGGCGCGACGGTGACGGGGGCGGCCGTGGTGCTCGAGCTGGCCGCGCTCGGGGGTCGCGACGTGGTCAAACCATTACCGGTCAGCAGCTTGCATACGGTCTGAGCGATATCCTCGAAGTCTGACGGACTCAGGAGGTGATCATGGCTGACGATCCCGGCACGGGACAGGCCGTGCAGGTACCTCCGACAGGGGCACAGATTCCCGAAACGCAGCCGCTGGAGATCCCCAAGGTCTCGACGAGCGCGTCGCGGCGTGTACGGGCCCGGCTGGCCCGGCGGATGACCTCACAGCGCAGCACGGTCAACCCGGTGCTCGAGCCGCTGGTAGCCGTACACCGCGAGATCTACCCGAAGGCCGACCTGACGCTGCTGCAGCGGGCCTACGAGGTCGCCGAGCAACGGCACGCCGACCAATTACGGCGCTCCGGTGACCCCTACATCACCCATCCGCTGGCGGTGGCCAACATCCTGGCCGAGCTCGGCATGGACACCACCACGCTGATCGCCGCGCTGCTGCACGACACCGTCGAGGACACCGGCTACACACTGGAAGCGCTGACGGAAGAATTCGGTGAACAGGTCGCGCATCTCGTCGATGGGGTGACGAAGCTGGACAAGGTCGCACTTGGCAGCGCCGCCCAGGGCGAGACAATCCGCAAGATGATCATCGCGATGGCCCACGATTACCGGGTGCTGGTCATCAAGGTCGCCGACCGGTTGCACAATATGCGCACCATGCGATTCCTGCCACCCGAGAAGCAGGCCCGCAAGGCCCGCGAGACGCTGGAAGTGATTGCGCCACTGGCACATCGGCTGGGCATGGCGACCGTCAAGTGGGAATTGGAAGATCTGTCGTTCGCGATCTTGCACCCGAAGAAGTACGAGGAGATCGTGCGGCTGGTCGCCGACCGGGCGCCATCGCGAGACATCTACCTGGCCAAGGTGCGCGACGAGCTCAACGCCATGCTGAGCGCGCAGAAGATCAACGCAACGGTCGAGGGGCGCCCCAAGCACTACTGGTCGATCTATCAGAAGATGATCATCAAGGGCCGCGACTTCGACGACATCCACGACCTGGTCGGCGTGCGAATCCTGTGTGACGAGATCCGCGACTGTTATGCCGCTGTGGGCGTGGTGCATTCGCTGTGGCAGCCGATGCCCGGCCGGTTCAAGGACTACATCGCTCAGCCGCGGTACGGCGTGTATCAGTCACTGCACACCACCGTGGTCGGTCCCGAAGGCAAGCCGCTCGAGATTCAGATCCGCACCTTCGACATGCACAAGACCGCCGAGTACGGCATCGCCGCGCACTGGCGCTATAAGGAAGCCAAGGGCCGCAACGCTCCTCATCCGCACGCCGCTGCCGAGATCGACGCGATGGCGTGGATGCGACAGCTGATCGACTGGCAGCGTGAGGCCGCCGACCCCGGCGAGTTCCTCGAATCGTTGCGCTACGACCTTGCTGCCCAAGAGATCTTCGTGTTCACGCCGAAGGGCGACGTGATCACGCTGCCGGCCGGGTCGACACCGGTGGACTTCGCGTACGCGGTGCACACCGAGGTCGGCCACCGCTGTATCGGGGCGAGGGTCGACGGCAGGCTCGTCGCGCTCGAACGCAAGCTCGAAAACGGCGAGCGGGTGGAGATTTTCACGTCGAAGGCGCCCAATGCCGGCCCGTCGCGTGACTGGCAGCAGTTCGTTGTGTCGCCGCGTGCGAAGGCAAAGATCCGGCAATGGTTCGCCAAAGAGCGCCGCGAGGAAGCGCTGGAATCGGGTAAGGACGCGATCGGGCGTGAGGTGCGTCGCGGCGGACTTCCATTGCAGCGCTTGATGAATGCCGAGTCGATGGCGGCGTTGGCCCGCGAATTGCGATACGCCGACGTGTCCGCGTTGTATACCGCGGTGGGGGAGGGCCACGTGTCCGCCCGGCACGTGGTGCAGCGACTGGTGGCCCAGCTCGGTGGCGACGAGGAAGCCACCGACGAACTCGCCGAGCGCTCTACGCCTGCGACGATGCCGATGCGTCCGCGCAGCACCGACGATGTCGGTGTGGCGGTGCCCGGCGCGCCCGGCGTGCTGTCGAAGCTCGCGAAGTGCTGCACGCCCGTGCCGGGTGACAACATCATGGGTTTCGTCACCCGCGGCGGTGGGGTCAGCGTGCACCGCACCGACTGCACGAATGCCGCGTCGCTGCAAGAACAATCGGAGCGCATCATCGATGTCCAATGGGCGCCGTCGCCGTCGTCGGTATTCCTGGTGGCCATCCAGGTCGAGGCGCTCGACCGGCATAGGCTGCTCTCGGACGTCACTCGTGTGCTGGCCGACGAGAAGGTCAACATTTTGTCCGCATCGGTGACGACGTCCAACGACCGGGTGGCGATCAGCCGGTTCACCTTCGAGATGGGCGACCCCAAGCATCTGGGCCATGTGCTCAACGTGGTCCGCAACGTAGAGGGCGTCTACGACGTCTACCGCGTCACATCTGCCGCCTAGCGTTGGCAAATCCCGTTGGCGATTTGCCAGATCTGCAATACTGCGGCGATGCGGACTGCATTGGTGGTTTTCGTCGCTTCGCTCGCAATGGTGTTGGCCGGTTGTGGTTCAACGATCAAGCCGGAGGGCGCCGCGGCGTCGGTCGTCGACCTGGTCTCCAAGCAGACCGGATTCAAGCCCAACGACGTGAAATGTCCGTCCGGGGTCGACGCGAAGGTTGACACCGAATTCGAGTGCCATTTCACCGGACCTGAGGGCAAGGACTACACCGCCCACATGAAGGTCACCAAGGTCGAGGGCGACGACGTCCAGTTCTACATCAAGACCGCGCCGAGCAAGTAATCGACTCGAAACCAGGAGCCTACGAGAGCGTGCATCGAGATTGTGTCCCGATTGACAAGTTCTGAGGCAGACTCCGGCGAACGCCGGGCATGCGACACTGTCGAGACTGCAGTTAGCGTGGCCGCTACTCGCCCTTTTCCACGACAACTGCGGTCTCACCGCAAATGCGAAGAAGCGGCGCGGAATTGACGACTCAGGGCACTAGCGCTCCTCAGCAAGGTGCGCGTTAGCCGACCCGCGCCGACGTGATCGTCATGGCCAGGGCCGGCTTGCCGTCCTCGCTGCCGTCGACGGTTCCGGCCGTGGCAATCTTGTCCAGCGTCGCCAGGCCGGTCTGGTCGATCGTGCCGAACACCGTGTAGGTGGGCGGCAGCGCCGAATCCTCGTACACCAGGAAGAACTGGCTGCCGTTGGTGCCCGGTCCGGCGTTGGCCATCGCCAGCGTTCCGCGCGGATACACCACAGGAACCTTCAGCGCCGGGTCGGTCAACCGGTACTGGTTGGTGGGGTATTCGTTGGGGAACCGGTAGCCCGGTCCGCCCTTACCACTGCCGGTCGGATCACCGCACTGCAGCACGCCCATCTGAGGTGAGGTGGTCAGCCGGTGGCAGGGGGTGTTGTCGAAGTAGCCCTGTCGCGCCAGGCTCGTGAAGTTGTTGACGGTGCACGGGGTCTGGCCGTTGTTCAGCTGCAGCCCGATGGCGCCCTGATTGGTGGTGAGCGTCGCGCCGATGAGTGCCGGATCCGTCGCGATCCGGCCGATCTGCGGCGGCTTGACGGGCTTGCTCGGCGGTTCGGTCGTCGACGGGTACTGGCAGTTGGAGCCGAGCGTGGCCGGCGGCTTGAACGGTGGCAATGCTTGGCCAGGCGGCGTCGGTGTCGCTGTGATGCTCGGGTAGCCGGGAATCATCCCGTCCAACCGCTCGAGGTTTTGCGCTACCAGTACGACGAACAACACGCTCACCACGATCGCCACGACGGTCAGCGTGGTGATCATGTATCCGATCACCAATCCGGCGATGGCCAGCCCGCGGCCTTCTTCACCGGTCTTCTTGATCTGCGACAGCGAGATGTGGCCGAACACGATGCCGAGCGGCGCGAACAACAAAGCGCAGACCAGCGACACGACCGCCATCGCGTTGGTCGGCTGCGGCTGCGGATAGCCGTAGTACCCCGTCGGATGCCCGTACGGCGGCGGATAGGCGCCGTACGGCGGCGGAGTGGTCACGTCATCAGTCCAGCAGGATCGACTTGACCTGAACGTCGTTCTTGGGCTTGCCGTCCGGGCCGCCGTCGGCGGTGCCGGCCGCGGCGATCTTGTCCAGCGTCGCCAGGCCCGTCTGGTCGATGGTGCCGAACACCGTGTAGTTCGGCGGCAGCTGCGAATCCTTGTAGACGAGGAAGAACTGGCTGCCGTTCGTGCCGGGCCCGGCGTTGGCCATGGCCAGGGTGCCGCGGGGGTAGACCACTGGCTCCTGCAGCTTTGGATCGTCGGGCTGGAACTGGTTGGTCGGGTATTCGTTGTCGAACTGGTAGCCCGGCCCGCCGGTGCCCTGGCCCGTCGGATCACCGCACTGCAGCACCGCCAGGCCCTCGGAGGTGGTCAGGCGGTGGCATGGGGTGTCTTTGAAGAAGCCCTGCTGGGCCAGGCTGGCGAAGCTGTTCACCGTGCACGGTGACTTCGCGTTGTCGAGTTGCAGCCCGAGGTTGCCCTGGTTGGTCGACATGCTGGCGCTGACCTGCGCCGGCTCGGTCGGCACCTTGCCCGTGCGCGGCGGGTTGACGGGCTTGCTCGCCTTGTCCTGCGAGGCCGGGTACTGGCAGTTGGCGCCCAGGTTGGCCGGCGCGGCGAAGGCGGGCAGCTGACCCGGTGCCGACGGGGCAGCGCTGGTCGCGGTCGTCGGCGTGGTGGTGGCGGCCGACGCGGTCTGGCTGCCGGAGTCGCGATTGGTGATGACGACCGTGGCCACGATGGCGCCGATCACCACGATCGCGGCCACTGCGGACCCGACGATCGTGTAGATGCGACGCCTGCGGGCCTTCTCTGCCCGGCGCTCCAGCTGCCGCTCGAGTTTGCGCTTCGCTGTTGCCCGCCGTTGTTCGTTGGTCGGCACCGCCGGTGTCCTCCTCGTGTCTACGTCGATCGGCAACGAGTGTGCCAGGCGTTGCTGTGTACGGGCGTCGCGACCCACTCGAATCGAGGATGGGACACTGGACGCCGTGTTGATCACCGGATTCCCGGCCGGCATGTTGGCGTGCAATTGCTACGTGCTGGCTCCGCGAGCCGGCGGCGACGCCGTCATCGTCGACCCGGGTCAGCGGGCGATGGGTCCGCTGCGACAGATCCTCGACGACAACCACCTGACCCCGTCGGCAGTGCTGTTGACCCACGGGCACGTCGACCACATCTGGTCGGCACAGAAGGTCGCCGACATGTACGGCTGCCCCACCTACATCCACCCCGAGGACAGGTTCATGCTGACCGACCCGATCAAGGACTTCGGGCTCGGTTTGATCGCGGGCTTGGCCCGCTCCGCGTTCGGCGCGCTGTTCCGCGAGCCCAAGCAGGTCGTCGAGCTGGATAAGGACGGTGACAAGATCGACGTGGGTGGCGTCACGGTGACCGTCGACCACACGCCTGGCCACACCCGCGGCTCGGTGGTGTTCCGGGTCGCGGACGGCCCCGAAGAGGTCGTCTTCAGCGGCGATACCCTGTTCCGTCAGTCGGTCGGGCGAACCGACTTGCCGGGCGGCAGCGGCCGGGACCTGTTGGGCTCGATCGTGACAAAACTGTTGGTGCTCGACGACGACACCGTGGTACTACCGGGACACGGTGAGAAGACCACGATCGGCTTCGAACGCCGCACCAACCCGTTCCTCGAAGGCTTGATTTCGTGAGTGACTTTCAGGCGCCCAAGGGCGTCCCGGATTACCTGCCGCCCGACTCGGCGCAGTTCGTCGGCGTGCGGGATGGTCTGCTCGACGCCGCGCGCCGTGCCGGGTACGGCGACATCGAACTGCCGATCTTCGAAGACACCGCGTTGTTCGCGCGTGGCGTGGGCGAGTCCACCGATGTGGTGTCCAAGGAGATGTACACGTTCTCCGACCGCGGCGACCGCTCGGTCACGCTGCGCCCGGAAGGCACCGCGGGTGTGATGCGGGCGGTGATCGAGCACGGCCTGGACCGCGGACCGTTGCCCGTCAAGTTGTGCTACGCCGGGCCGTTCTTCCGCTACGAGCGCCCTCAGGCCGGCCGCTACCGGCAGCTGCATCAGGTCGGCGTGGAGGCGATCGGCGTCGACGACCCCGCACTGGACGCCGAGGTGATCGCGCTGGCCGACGCGGGTTTCCGGTCGCTGGGGCTCGACGGCTTCCGTCTGGAGATCACGTCGCTGGGCGACGACAGCTGCCGGCCGCAGTACCGGGAACTGTTGCAGGACTTCCTGTTCAAGCTTGACCTCGACGAGGAAACGCGTCGGCGCGCCGAGATAAACCCGCTGCGGGTGCTCGACGACAAGCGCCCTGCAGTACGTAAGCTGACCGATGATGCACCGGTCATGTTGGACCACCTCTCCGATGTGGCCAAGCAGCACTTCGAGACGGTGCTCGCACACCTGGATGCGTTGGGCGTGCAGTATGTGATCAACCCGCGAATGGTGCGCGGTCTCGATTACTACACCAAGACCACGTTCGAGTTCGTGCACGACGGGTTGGGCGCACAGTCGGGCATCGGCGGCGGCGGCCGCTACGACGGCCTGATGCACCAGCTGGGCGGAAAAGACTTGTCCGGCATCGGGTTTGGGCTCGGTGTCGACCGGACCCTGCTGGCGTTGAAGGCCGAGGGCAAGACAGTTGGCGGGACCGCGCGAGTCGACGTGTTCGGTGTGCCGCTCGGAGAGCAGGCCAAGATCAAGCTTGCGGTGTTGGCGGCACGGCTGCGGGCCGCAGGTGTGCGCGTCGACCTGGCCTACGGCGACCGCGGACTCAAGGGCGCCATGCGTTCCGCCGACCGCTCGGGTGCCTCGATTGCTTTGGTGCTCGGCGAGAACGACATCGAGGCCGGCACAGTCGGTGTGAAGAACTTGGCGACGGGGGAGCAGGTCGACGTGCCCGCCGACGGCGTTCTCGCCGAAGTTCTCTCACGCCTGCACGTCTAACCCGCACCTCTAACCCGCGAGCGTGCGTGTCTGTACGCGACACGCCGTGAAAATGCGTGCAAATGCGCACGCTCGCAAGGCGTCAGCGACCACACACGATCGCGGTGGGCACCCGATCGACGTCGCCGAGTTGGGGGATTAGATGGCCATCGCGGCGCGGACGTCGGCTTCGGATGCCGAGCCGCCGGTGCCGGATGACGTGACGCGTCCGGACTCCAAGATGTAGTAGCGCTGCGAGGATTCCAGTGCGAAGCCGATGTGCTGCTCGACGAGCAAGACACCCATATCGCCGCGGCGGGTCAATGCTGTGATCGCCTCTTCGATCTCGGCGACCACCGACGGCTGAATGCCTTCTGTCGGCTCATCGAGAATCAGACACTTCGGCGACGTGATCAAAGCACGCGCAATCGCCAACTGCTGACGCTGGCCGCCAGACAGCAGACCGGCCCGCCGCGTCAGCAGCTCCTTCAACGCCGGGAACAGGTCGAGCTGCTCGTCGATCAGCGCCTTGCCGTTCTTTCGTCCGTCGGCGACGACTTGAAGGTTCTCCGCCGTCGTCAGCTGGCCGAATGACTGCTGACCCTGCGGCACATACGCCAGGCCGCGCGCCACCCGCGCGCTCGGCCGCAGCTTCGTGATGTCGTCACCGTCGAAAAGCACTTTGCCTGCCGAGCATTTCAACAGTCCGACAGCCGCGCGCAGCAGCGTGGTCTTGCCTGCCCCGTTGTGACCCATCACCGCGGCCACCCCATCGGAAGGCACCTCGAGGCTCACTCCGTGGACTACTTCGGAGCGTCCATAGCCGGTGTGCACGTCGACAAGCTGGAGCATCAGGAGCTCTCCTCGATGAGTTCGTCAGGAATGCCTTCAGCGCCAGCGGCCGCGGTACCCAGGTAGACCTCCTGCACCTTCGGGTTGGCCTGCACTTCGGCCACCGAACCCTCAGCGATCACCTGCCCGCGGGCCAGCACGGTCACCGATGTGGCGAACGCCCGCATGAAGTCCATGTCATGTTCGACGACGACGACGGTTCGCTCAGCACCGATACGGCGCAAGAGATTTCCCGTTTCCTCGCGCTCCTCATGGCTCATGCCTGCGACTGGCTCGTCGAGCAGGAGCACGTCGGCGTTCTGCACCAGCAGCATCCCGATTTCCAGCCACTGCTTCTGTCCGTGCGCCAGCACTCCGGCCGGCTTGTCAGCCAGCGCCGTCAGACCGGTTGTCTCCAGCGCCACCTCGATCGACGGCAGCACCGAGGACCGGCGCCTGAGCAGGGTCCACGGCGAACGGCCGGCGCCCGCGGCGATGTCCAGGTTCTGCAGCACTGTCAACTGCTCGAAAACGCTTGCCGTCTGGAACGTCCGGCCCACTCCGCGCCTGGCGATCTGGTGAACCTTCTTGCCCAGCAGCTCGACACCCGACTTGCTGACCGACCCGGTCGCTGGCACCAGCCCGGTGATCGCATCGATCACCGTGGTCTTGCCTGCGCCGTTGGGCCCGATCAGAAATCGAAGGTCACCCTGGAAGAGGGTCAGGTCGACGTCGCTGACGGCCTTGAAACCGTCGAAATCAACTGTCAGTCCACGGACTTCGAGGTACTCGGTGCCCATGCCGACGTTGCCGCCGGCGACTGGTTCAACGGCGGTCATGATGCTGGAACCTTCTCGGGCTCGGGCTCGGGTTCGGGTTCGGGCGTGGCCACTGCGGGCTTGGCCGTGCGTCGTCGACTCAGCAGCGCACCGACCCCGGCGAACCCGGCGGGAAAGAATCCGACGACGACGATGAACAGCAGCCCCTGGGCGTACGTCCACTCCGACGGAAAGCGCTCGGAGAACAGGGTTTGCGCCCACGCAACACCGACGGCACCCAGCACCGGACCGAGCAGCGTGGTGCGTCCGCCGATCGCCACACCGATCAGGAACGCGATCGACGGCACGATGCCTACCTGCGACGGCGCGATGAACCCGACGATCGGCGCGAACAATGCGCCGGCGATGCTGGCGAACAATGCGGCGACGGTGTAGGCGACGACCTTGATGTTGGCCGGGTCGTAACCGAGGAAGCGCACCCGCTCCTCACCGTCACGCACGGCGACCAGCAGCTCGCCGTAGCGGCTCTGCATCAGCTGGCGCACCACCGCGACGACGAGGAGCAACACGGCCGCGGCGATGAAGTACAACATCCGGCGGTTCACGGGATCGTTGAGGGTGAATCCGAAGAACGTGCGAAACCTGTTGAGCCCGTTGCTGCCACCGATGCTGGTCTGTCCGACCAGTAGGATCGCCAACGCTGCCGCCAGCGCCTGCGACAGGATCGCGAAGTAGGCGCCCTTGACGCGGCGCTTGAACACGCCCAGGCCCAGAGCTGCCGCGATCGCCGTCGGTACCAGCACGATCGCCAGTAGCGTGAACGCCGGGGAGGCGAAGGGTTCCCAGTACGCGGGCAACACGCGTACGCCGGCGATCTGCATGAAGTCGGGCACCTTGTCGCCGCGCAGTTCCGCATCGGCGATCTTCAAGTGCATGCCCATCATGTAGCCGCCGAGGCCGAAGAACACGCCCTGGCCCAGCACCAGCATGCCGCCGCGGCCCCACGCCAGCCCGATGCCAACCGCGACGATCGCGTAGCACAGGAACTTGCCGAGCAGGCTGAGCCGGAAGTCGGACAGCAACGCGGGTGCCACGCCGAACAGCACCACCGCCGCGATACCGAAACCGGCCCATGTCTGCCAGCGGCCAAGTACGGCTTTCACACCAAACTCCTTGTGCGGACAGTGAACAGGCCCTGCGGCCGAACCTGCAGGAAGATCACGATGATCACGAACACGATCACCTTGGCCAGCGACGCGGTGGTGTTGTACTCGATGAAAGAGTTCAAGAAGCCCAGCGCGAACGCCGCAATGACGGTGCCTTTGATCTGACCCAGTCCACCGACCACCACTACCAGGAACGCGTCGATCAGGTAACTCTGCCCGATAGTGGGGCTGGTCGAGCCGATCAGCGTCAACGCCACACCGGCCACCGCGGCCAGGCCGGAGCCGATGAAAAACGTTGTGATGTCCGTCTTCCGGGATGAGATCCCACTGGTTTCGGCGAGGTCGCGGTTGGCCACCACGGCACGGATGCGCCGGCCCATCGGGCTGACCTTCAGCACGGTGGCCAGCACGGCCACGCAGACCACCGCGAGCAGCAGGATGAAGATGCGCGTCTTGGGCACAACGGCCCCGAGGATCTCCACGCCACCGGAGAGCCATGACGGCGCAATGACGTTGACCGCGGGAGCTCCGAAGATGTCGCGAGCCACCTGCTGCAGGACCAGCCCGACACCGAACGTGACGAGCAGGGTGTCCAACGGCCGGTCATACATCCGCCGGATGAGTGTGACCTCGAGCAGCGCGCCCATCGCTCCGCCGACCACGAACCCAACCAGCAACGAAATCAGCAGGGACACACCGACACTGGACACGGTCTGCTGCACCACATAGGCCGTGTAGCAGCCGGCCATGATGAACTCGCCGTGCGCCATGTTGATGACGCCCATCTGGCCGAACGTCAGTGACAGCCCGAGCGCGGCCAGCAACAGGATCGAGCCGAGGCTCAATCCCGTTGCCAGCTGTCCAATCAGGACATCCATCTCAGCTGGAGAGACCCGCGGCCCACGGGTAGCTCTTCAGGTATGGGTCCGGCTTGATCGGCCCGGGCGATTGCCAGATCGTGTAGATCAGGCCGTCTGGGTGGATCTCACCGATGCGCGCGGTCTTGGTGATGTGATGGTTCTCGCCGTCAATGGTGACCAAACCCTCGGGTGCGTCGAACGTGACACCGCCCGCATTGTCCTGAATTGCTTTGACGTCGAACGACTTCGCCTTCTCGACGGTGTTCTTCCACAGATAGACCGACACGTAGGCGGCCTCCATCGGGTCCGACGTGGGCTTGTCGGCGCCGTACTTGTCCTTGTACGCCTTGACGAACGCCTTATTCACAGGGCTGTCGACAGTCTGGTAGTAGTTCCACGCCGTTAACTGGCCCTCAATGTTCTTCGCGCCGATGCCCGTCACCTCTTCCTCGGCGATCGACACCGAGACCACTGGCATCTTCTGCGGCGTCAGACCGGCGTTGGTGTACTCCTTGAAGAACGCAACGTTGGAGTCGCCGTTGAGGGTGTTGAACACCGCACCGGCGTTCGAACCGCGGACCTTGTTGACGATCGTGGAGAAGTCGGTCGAGCCGAGCGGGGTGTAGTCCTCACCCTTGATCTCGATGCCGTTGGCGGCCGCGTACGCCTTGATGATTCGGTTGGCGGTCTGCGGGAACACGTAGTCGCTGCCCACCAGATACAGCGACTTGATGCCCTTCTCCTTGAGGTAGTCGAGCGCCGGGACGATCTGCTGGTTGGTGGTGGCGCCGGTGTAGAAGATGTTCTTCGACGACTCCAGACCCTCGTATTGCACGGGGTAGTACAGCAGCGAGTTGGCGCCTTCGAAGACCGGCAACATCGCCTTGCGGCTCGATGAGGTCCAGCCGCCGAACACCGCCGCCACACAGTCACTGCTGATCAGCTTTTCGGCCTTTTCGGCGAACACCGTCGGTTCGGACGCGCCGTCCTCGCCGACGAGCTGAATTTGCTTGCCCATCACACCGCCCGAGGCGTTGATCTGCTCGACCGCCAAGTCGATCGCGTGGCGCACCGTGACTTCGGAGATCGCCATGGTCCCCGACAGCGAATTCAGCGCGCCCACTTTGATGGTCGGGCCTGAGGTGTCGACGCAGGATTTGGCGTTTGCCGCATCGGTCTGGTTGGCCTTGCTTCCGCAGCCGGACAATAGGAGGCTGGTCGCGGCGACGACACTTCCCGCAGCTAGGGCCGACCTTTTCAACGAGGAGCGTCGAGGTAGTCGCATGAACAGCCTTTCTCGAATGTCAGCAGCGCTCATCGGAAGGATGAGCAACGGCAGGAGCGCGAAAGTGAAGACGCCCTCGGGGCGTCGAATCGGGACGTTAGAGCGCCTGTGTTTCTGTGAAATGTCTGTGTGTGACGAACAGATAAACCTGTACGTGGGGCTAGTTTGTTTGCAGTTCATCCGCCGCGAGGTAGCTGTGTGACGCGTGTTGTAACGATCCGGTACGGTGCGTCGATGTGACGGACATGCGAACAACGACAGCCAGGGTCGGGGCAGCGTTGGCGGTGGCTGCTGCCGGAATTGCGATAAGTCATGGCACGTCGAGCGCTGACCCGGCCACTCACCAGGTGCGGTACACGCTCACGTCGGCAGGCGGTGCGGATTTCGACCTGTTCTATCTGACGACTCAACCTCCGAGCAAGGCCGCCTACAACGCCGACGCGTATGCGTTCGTGAAGCGGGAGACGGTCAATGTGGCGCCGGGCGTGCCGTGGGTGTTCGAGACAACGCTCGCGGACCCGCAGTGGGCGATCTTCACCGTGAGCAGCACCACGCACGGCGGGCAGGCCGCGCCGAATCCTCACTGCGAGATCGCCGTTGACGGACAGTTGGTCGTTCAGCAGGACGCTCCTTACAACCTGCAGTGCCAGCTGTCGCAGTGGTGATTCAACCGGCGAACGTGTAGACCCACGCCTGGCCGCCTGAACGCAGCGGCACAGCGATGCGGATGTAGTCGTCGACCTCGTATTCGTCGGCGGCGGCCAAATCAGCTTCGTTGACCGCGAATACCGTGCCCTCGACCGCCGCGTCGGGCCGATCTGTCGGCTTCAGAATCGGGTGACGGTCACTGCCGCTGGTGGCGATCACGTCTGTGGATCGGTGATGGTGACGTAATCGAGGTCGTAGCCGACAAAGACGCTCGAGCCGCGAGGGTCGGCAAAGGAGCCGACCATGACCGTCAGCGAAAGGCTTCAGTCGTTTCCGCTGCGCCACGGAGACTCCGTTCAACCTTGTGTTCGAGGCTCGGCCTTAAGCGGTTGAACGCACCGCGCGAACGAACGACGCAACGGCCGCGCCGATTTCATCCGCACTGTCCTCCTGGATGAAGTGCACACCCGGCACCGATACCTCGGTTTGATTGGGCCACGTGCGGACGAAATCGAGGACGCGGCCACGGACCAGAGCGCCGGGCTCGCCCTTGATGAAGAGCTTGGGCACATCGCTGCGGGCCAACCATTCCCCGTATTCGTTGACGATGGAGACGACGTCGGCCGGTTCACCCTCGATCGGGATGTTGCGCGGCCACGACAGCGTCGGTCGCCGGTCCTCGCCCGGACTGAGATACGGCTTGCGGTAGTGGTTCATCTCCTCGTCGCTGAGCGTGCGCTGAATGGCCCCGGGGAGCACTGCCTCGACGAACATGTTGTTGTCCAGCACCATCGCTTCGCCCTGCGGCGACCGGAAGCCCTGGAATACCGCCTTTACGGGCTCGGGGAAATCGGCCCAATCGACCGGCATCGCAACCGCTTCCATATATGCGATGCCCGCCACACGGTCACGGTGTTGGTTGGCCCAGTCGAAGCCCAGCGCCGAGCCCCAGTCATGCAATACCAAGATCACGCGGTCGCCCAGATCGAGTTCGTCCCACAACTTGAAGAGGTAGTCGCGCTGCTCGGCATAGTGGTAGCGGCCCTAGCCTGAGTCGTCGAGCTTGTCCGAGCCGCCCATGCCGATCAGATCGCACGCGATGAGCCGGCCCAGACCCTCCACATGCGGCATCACGTTGCGCCACAGATACGACGAGGTGGGGTTGCCGTGCTGGAAGACGATCGCGTCTCCCTGGCCCTCGTCGATATAGGCCATCCGCTTGCCGTTGATCTCCTTGTACTGCAGTCGCCCGTACGGCTTGGATCCCGGCATTGGCTTCCTCCTCAATGTGGTTGGTTGTCGGCGAGTTTGGCGGCTGCTTCTCTGGCCACCCGCAGGATGCGCGCAGAGAACTTGGCGTCAACCACTCCGCGCGACAGCGACATCCCACCGACACACAGCGCCATCAACGCGATCGCATCGTCGAGGCGGGCGTCATCGCCGTCGCAAATCGCCGAAAGCGACGTGCGCAGTTCACGTTCGTAGCTGGCACGGAATTGCTCGGAGCCGTGCGCCGCGTCGGAGCTCAATGTCGCGAATCCGCAACTGGTGGACAGGTCGTCGCGATGAGCGGTAGTGAGGTAGCGCTTGGCCAGACCGGTCAGCCGATCTCTCCACGCCTCGCCGCGACCTGACTTGATCCAGTGCGCACGGCCGGTGGTGATCGCGCGAGAGAACGCTGCGCTGGCTAGCTCTTCCTTGTTGGCGAAGTGCGAGTAGAACGCACCATGCGTCAACCCGGCGTCGCGCATCACCGGCACGATCGCCGCGCCATCGAGGCCCTCTTCGCGGATCCGGCGCGCGGCCGCCTCGAGGATTTTGTCCAGGGATTCCCGCTTGCTGTCCGCTCGAGCGCTACCGACCTTTCGCATGATGGTCATCATGCTAGTCGCATGATGCCCATCATGCGAACGTTTTGGCGTCCTCCTGTGCAGGAGCGTCCCAGTCGATGGTGTAACGCTGTTCGGCGCCCATCGTCTTCTCGAGGTTCATCGTCTTGACCATCAGCGGCAACAGCAGCCGCATCATGCGCTGTGCAATCGGTCCCGGTGCCTTGGCATGGCTGATACGGGCGCCGCGAGCCGCGATCATCTCCACCCGCGGTCGGCGCAGCCGCTCGTAGGCCTCGAACGCCGACGACACATCGGGCAGGTCGCGTAGGCAACGGGCCAGCTGGATTGCGCTTTCCATCGCCAGCGAAGCACCCTGACCAGTGCTGTTGGACGGGGCATGCACCGCGTCCCCGACCACCACCATGCGGCCGCGGTGCCAGTGGGGGACCGGCGGCATGATGTGCAGCGCACCGACGGCCTGCAGGCTCTCGCTGGTTGTCTCGGCCGCCAGCCTCGCGCCAGGAACGTCGTTCGCGTAGGTCGTGCGCAGTGTCTGCAGCCAATCTTCGGCCGGCACCGCGCGCGCCTGTTTGAGGCTGACGTATTGCGGCGACGGCAGATTCGCGCCCCAGCCGATCCGGCCGTCGGGCCGCTTCCAGTACAGGTAATACGCGCGGCGGCCGAATGCGAACGTCATCGCGCCTGATTCAAGCGACGCCGTAGCTGGATCAACTAAGGCGTCGTCGACCAGTCCTTCGAATCCGAGCAGACCGAGGTAGCGCGCGCTGGGCGCGTCGGGATCGATGAGTCCACGTACCGTCGAGTGCACGCCGTCGGCGCCGATGAGCACGTCGGCGCTCGCGCTGCTGCCATCGGCGAAGTGGGCGGTAACACTATCCGGCCGTTCGTCGACGCGAATCAGCCTCTTGCCGTGGTGGATTCGCACACCGGCGCGCTCCGCGCCGTCGCGAAGCAGACGATGTAACGCACCGCGATCGACCAGCTGTCGCGGCGGAAGGCCTTGTGGCACAGGCATCTCGTGGCCGGGTCTGCTGGCGATCGACATCGCCGATCGCGTGATCGGTATTGCGACGGCGCGCACCGCGTCGTCGGCCCCGACGATGCGCAATGCGGCCAAGCCGTTGGGCTCCAGTGCCAGCGATCCGCCGATACCGCTGGCCGATGCAGGATCGGCCGTGCGGGCTTCGTAGACCCTGGCATCGATACCAGCCATGGTCAGTGCGGTCGCTGCCACCGGCCCGGCGATACCGCCGCCGATCACCAGAGCGGTCTGCGCTGCGGGCATCTACTCCTCCTCCTGGTTGTGCTCTGTGCCGCGTTCGGCAAGCTCGGTGAATTCGGCTGGGATTTCGCCGTTTTCGTGCCAGCGCCGCCACACGTCCAGCTGCGGGAACGTGCCGGCGGAGAATTCGTCGAGCAACGATCGCGTCCATTCGATTTCGGCCTGCGTCATCGCGATCCGGTACTCGTCTTCGATGAGGAACGGCCGCGGCACGTCGGTGGCCAGTTCGAGCTCAGTGCGCCGTGCGTCGAGCGAGTCCGTCAGCCGCTGCACCCGCTGGCGCAACAAGTCGGCGACGTCCTGCGGGGTGAGCACGGCCAGCACGGACAACCCTGCGATGAACCGAGTGTGTTCGGCCTCCGGTTCGGCGATCAGCTCGCGGGTCCAGGAGATCAGTTCGACGCGCCCAGCGTCGGTGATCTGGTAGACCGTGCGCTCGGGGCGGGCCCCCTGGCGGGTGACGCCGATCGTTTCGAGGTAGCCGTTGCGCTCGAGGTTTTGCACGACCGTGTAGAGCGACCCCCACTTGATGTCCATGTCGCGGTCCTTGCCGCGGGCCCGCATCACCGATGCCATCTCGTAGCGGTGCATCGGTCGCTGAACGACCGTAGCCAGCACCGCGAGCGCCATCAGGTTCGCGACCTTGCGCTTCTGGGCCATCAGGACTCCCTCCCGACTAATATTCGTAGCCGAATATACGCATGCGAGTATCATAGAGACAAGCGGGTAATTACCTTGACATCACATCGAACAAGAGTTCGAATAGAATGTATGCGGTGGGATGGCCAGGGCGTCAGCGTGGACGACGGCGCCCTGCCTGGCCTGCAGCGCATCGGCTTCGTCCGCAGCGTGCGTACGCCGCAGTTCGAGGGCATCACCTTCCATGAAGTCCTGTGTAAGAGCGCCCTGAACAAGGTGCCCAACGCTCGGCCCAATGTCGCCGGCCGCCCGGCTCCGTCGATGCTCCCGTTCAATTACACGGTCAACGGGTACCGCGGCTGTTCACACGCTTGCCGGTATTGCTTCGCCCGGCCCACGCACGAGTACCTCGATATGGACTGCGGCACCGACTTCGACACCCAGGTCGTGGTCAAGACCAATGTCGCCGACGTCCTGCGGCGTGAGTTGCACCGGCCGTCGTGGCAGCGCGAAACCGTCGCGTTGGGTACCAACACCGATCCCTATCAACGGGCCGAGGGTCGCTACGCGCTGATGCCTGGCATCATCGGCGCCCTGGCCGATGCGGATACACCGTTTTCCATCCTCACCAAGGGCACGCTGCTGCGCCGCGACCTGCCGCTCATCACCGAGGCCGCCCGCCGGGTGGACGTCAGCGTCGCGGTATCACTGGCCGTCGGCGATCCTGAGCTGCACAAGGACGTCGAGCCCGGTACGCCGTCACCGCAGGCGCGGCTGGGCTTGATCTCTGCCATCCGCGAAGCAGGGCTGGGCTGTCACGTCATGGTGGCGCCGGTGCTGCCGCGGTTGACGGATTCCGTCGAGCATCTTGACGCACTGCTGCGCCAGATCGCCGAGGCCGGCGCGACGGGGGTGACGGTGTTCGGTCTGCATCTGCGCGGCTCGACGCGCGGATGGTTCATGGCCTGGTTGGCGAAATCGCATCCGGAGTTGGTGAAGGATTACCGCGAGTTGTACCGGCGCGGAGCCTATTTGCCGTCGGACTACAAGACGATGCTGCACGATCGGACGACGCCGCTGATCGCGAAATACGGGCTGGCGCCGGACCGCCGATCCTTCCGGGCGGCTGTGGCCCCGGCGGCACCGCCCGCCGAGGTCCTGCAGCCGACCTTGTTCTAGCCCTTGCTGAAACCGAGATCCGCGAACCGCGGCACTGTTTGGCCGCGGCGCGCCGCTTCTGCATCCAACCGCTTGCTCAGGCGGCGGCCCGCCGAGGCCAGGTAGATCATCCGGCGGAGCGGATTCTTCGGGACGATGAAGTCGTTGAGAGCGCGACGTGCCTCGAACTCGACTGAGCCGTCGCCGTTTACGTGACAGCCACCCACAAGCCCGATGTTCTCCTGGCTGTCGAAAACCTCGCCGTGGCCGTGGAACGTCAGGCTAGCCGCGCCGGGCAGCACGTCGACACCTGCCGGCGGGCGCACGCGGAAACCGGTCTCCGTCGGTTCAGCGTCGCGTACCCGCAGCGGTAGCGGCCATCCGTCGGTTGTCACGGTGGTGAGCACCGGCATGCCGAGCCGATCAAGGGCGCCGCGAGTACGCCGGTTCCAGTCGACGGGTGTCGTGTTCTTCCACGACCCTGCGCCGCGGCCGGCCGGAGCCGGGTCCGACGGCGGAGCAGTCAATGCGGTTGTGGGCAGCCACGTCTGAGGTGCGCAATCGAGATCGCCATTGGGCCACCACAACACGCGCACCGGCGTGACCTCGATCCAGATGCGCGACCAGTAGAACGCCATACCCCGCAGCATCGCGGTGGGCATGGCGGCGTACATCTGCGGGAAGCGCGCGTTCGAAACTTCCAGATACCGTGCGGAGTTGGCCCGCAGATCGGCGTCGCGCACAGTCGCCAGCCCCTGCACGACGAAGGTGCCCGGACTCTGGAGACCCGAGCCGCGCGGCAGGGAGAACGACAGCGTGACCTTCGGGTTGCGCCGAGCCCGTTCAGCCTTCAGGGGATACGTCAGTCCCGTCGAAACGTCGATCGTGTGCTCGCCGAGGTACGGCGTCACAGGCCAGGTCACCGGGGATCCCGTGCGGTCTAGTGACGCGTACTCGGTGGTGACGAACGCGCCGGCCTGGTCGCGGATGGTGCACCAATCCAGATCGGCCTGGATTGGAGCGTCGGGAACAGCGGTCATCGGGACCTCCGGGTGTAGGTTGGATAGAGTGAGCTATATTGATTAGAGCGGACTATATGGAAAGTGGGCGCGACGTGTCAAGAGATTCAGACGGGCGTCGCAAGTACGACAGCACCCGGCGCCAGGCTGATGCCGAGGCGAGGCACCGGCGCATCGTCGACGAGGCTAGGAAGCTGTTCTTGGAGAATGGTTTTGTCGCGACCTCGATCGGTCAGATCGCCGACGCCGCAGGCGTATCGCCGCAGACGATTTACGCCACGTTCGGCTCGAAGGCGGGCGTGTTGGGTCGAGCCATTGACGTTGCGGTCGTCGGTGACTACGCCGATGTGCCGATTTTCGACCGGTTCCCCGGATTGAAGACCGAGGCCGACCTGACCGCCTACGCGGGCTTTCTACGCAACATCAATGAACGAGTGGCTCCGCTGATTCGAGTAATGGAGCAGGCCGCTGGGGCCGATCCCTCGCTTGGTGAGCTGCGTGCGACGCTCATTGACCGCCTTCGAGACGACTGTCGGCGATGGATCGCCGAGCTCGGCCCGAAAGCTCTGCGCAAAGGGCTGACCATGCAGGAGGCGGCCGACGCGATGGCGGTCATCGGGTCGCCGTACGTGTATTCGTTTTTCACCGTCGACGCGGGCTGGTCACCGCAACAGTACGAGCGGTGGATCGCCCACGCGCTGCCTCAGCTCTTGTTGCGCTTGACCTGATTGAACGGCACACCACGGTCGGCGGCGTACTCGCGCGGGAGGCCAAGAACGCGTTCGCCGATGATGTTCTTTGCGATCTCGGTGGTACCGCCGCCGAGTGCAGCGGCTTGCCGCGACAGGTATCGCTCGCCATGGCGGATGAGGTCATCGTCGACGTCGACCACGCCCGAACTACCAGTGAGCGCCAGCACGGTATCGAACTCCAGGTGATGGGTTTCGGCGTGTGTGACACGAATGATCGACCCGGCCGCCGGCGGCAGCGAGCCGTCGAGGACACCGTGATACACGTGGTCGATGAGCTGCTCACGTACGGCCCGGTGCACCAGTGCCCGGCCAGCCCTTTCGCGGGCGCGTTCGTTGTCGGCCTGGCCGGTTTGCTCCAGCAGGGCGACGTAGTCGATGGGCACATCGGACTTACCCTCGGCGCCAACGCCACTCGCGAACTCCGACCCGCCGCCGACGGCACGCCGCTCGTGGTAGAGCTGCCGGGATGCGACGTGCCAGCCGCCGTTGACCTCGCCGACGACCGCGTAGTCACCGAGCTCGAGATTGTCGAAGAACTCTTCGCAGAATTCGACCGATCCGTTGACCTGCTTGATGCGACGCAGTGTGATGCCTGGGCTGTTGATGGGCACCAGGAACATCGTCAGGCCCTCGTGTTTGGGCACATCCCAGTCGGTGCGGGCCAGCATCAGCCCGTAGTCGGCGGCGAACGCGCTGGTGCTCCACGTCTTTGCGCCGTTGATCACCCACTTGTCGCCAACACGGTCTGCACGGGTGATGACGCCTGCGAGATCCGACCCACCGCTGGGCTCCGAGAGCAGCTGGACAAGTACCTCATCACCGCGCAGTACGCCCGAAATATGTTGATGCTTCTGCTCTTCAGACCCGGTGTCGAGGATGGTCGCCGCGCAGATGGTGAAGGTCGGCGTGTTCAGGATGACCGGCAGCTCGTAGCACCGGGATTCGTTGTTGAACGCCTTCTGGTAGGCGATGGGAAGTCCAAGGCCGCCGTACTCTTTCGGGAAGCAGATGCCCGCGAAACCGCCCTCGTAGAGCTTCTTTTGGAGCTCACGGGCACGCAGCCACGGTTCCTCTTCGCCCCGGTCGTGTTCGGGCGGGTTGTTCGGATCGATCGGTGGCAGGTTGTCCGCCAGCCACGCGCGGGCGCGCGCGGCGAACTCCTCGACCGATTCCGTCTGTGTCGGCGCTGATGCCGTCTCGGTCATGAGGCGGGCTCCAGCACCTTGGTGAGGTCATAGACGCGCAGGTTGTGGTCTTCGGGCGTGCCGAACATCGAGCGGTACAACGTGACTCGCCGCAGGTACAGGTGTAGGTCGTGCTCCCACGTGACACCGATACCGCCGTGCAACTGCACACAGTCCTGCAGCATGCCCGGGGCGTGTTCGCCCACATAGGATTTCGCGACGCTGACGGCCATGTCGGCGCCGGGCGAGCGGGCGGCGACCTCCGCCACCGCAGCGTTCGTCGTTGCGCGGCACGCCTCGAACCAGATCTTCAGGTCGGCGTACTTGTGTTTGAGTGCCTGATACGACGCCAGCGGGCGGCCGAAGGAATGCCGGTCGAGTCCCCACTGGATGGTGAAGGCCAGCACCGCGTCGAGAATGCCGACCACCTCCGCGCACTGCAGCACCTGCGCGATCTGGCTCTGTCGTGCGATCAGCGACGGCGTCTGCTCTGCAGATCCGACAGCTGCTGACGCGTCGACCTCGACACCGTCGAAATGTACACGCGCATAGCTCTTCACCATGTCGATCGAGCGTTGCGGCTCCACATGGACACCGGGCGCGTCTGTCGGCACCAGGAACTGGCGCACCGCACCGTCGCATCGGGTGACGACCAGCAGAACTCTGCTCTCGGCGCCCGCCTCGACGCGATCCTTCACGCCGTCGATGCGGTAACCCGACGCTGTCGGCGTCGCGGTGACAGCCGCGTCCAAGGGTGACCACGGCTTGCCCGGCTCATAGACCGCCCAGGACGCCACGACTTCACCCGAGACCAGGGATTCGATTGTCGCCTCGTGGTTTTCGGGCACCTCGACCAGTCCAGCCAGGACGGTGGTGACCGGGTGCAGCGGTCCGGGCGCGACGGTCCTGCCTGCCAGCTCGGCGACCAACGCGAGGTCGGCCACCCCGTTGCCCGAGACGCTGCCGCCGCCTAGTTCTTCCGGCACCAGCAAGCTCGTCCAGCCAAGCTCTGCGGCACGGTGCCACCAGGCCGTCTCGAAGGAAATGCCGGCCGCGTGAAGTTCACGCAGCCGGTCCAGCGACGCTTCCTTTTCGAGGAACGACTGTGTCGTCGAGGCGAACAGCAGTCGTTCGGGACTTGCGGCTTCGGTCACGGCGCGCAGCTCGCTTTCAATGTGATGCGAACGTCGTGCCAACGAGTCGACACGCACGTTCGCGACGATGAGCCCTTACTGTCAGGCGAGGACGAGTTCCGGCACATCGGGATTGTGGACGATCTCGTTGGGCACCTTGAACAGGTCGATCATGTTGCCTCCCATGACCTTCCGCTGGCCCTGCTCATCGAGTCCCTGCAGGTCGTCGATCAGTTTGGTCGGCTCCGCCAGCCCCTCTGGATGTGGCCAGTCGGAACCGAAGATCACTCGGTCGACGCCGAGCAAGCCGGCCATCTTGGCGAAGTCGTCCTCCCAGAACGGGGCAACGTAGACACCTCGCCTGAAGGCGTCGATCGGGTTCTCAGGGAACTCCTGCGGCATCTTCTTGTAGACGCCCTCGAACTGCTTGAACAGGTAGGGCACCCAATCCGCGCCGTTCTCGATCGACAGGATGCGCAGATCCGGGTTGCGGGTCAACGCGCCGTGGCAGACCAGCGCCGCCATCGAGTCCTCGATGGACCGCTTGCCCATCGACACCATGCGAAAAGCGGTCGGCTTGAACGGCAGGTACTCGTCGGCGGGCTCCCAATCGTTGAGGTACTCGGCGTAGCCGGAGTCCGAAGCGTGCATCGACACCGGAATGCCCGCGTTGACGCAGGCCTGCCAGAACGGATCGAACTCTGGCAGACCGAACGAACGGCTGCCGCGCATGCCGGGCACCGGTGCCGGCCGGACTAGCACTGTCTTCGCGCCGCGCTCCAAACACCACTCGAGCTCTTCGAGGGCGCGGTCGACGATGGGCAGCGTGATCACCGGCGTGGAGAAGATCCGATTCTCATAGTTGAACTGCCACGTCTCGTACATCCACTCGTTGAGCGCGTGGATGACGTCGTGAATCAGCTCGGGGTCGTCCTTCATGCGCTCCTCGACCAGGCTGGCCAGGGTCGGGAACATCAACGAGTAATCCAGGCCGAGCGAGTCCATGACCTCCAGCCGCGCGGCGGGTTCCCGGAATGCGGGGATCGCCTTGATGGGCTTGCCCATCACTTCGCGGAAGCTCTTGCCGCCGCTGCCGTGCCGGAAGTACTCCTCCTGGGCACCCGGACGGGCGACGACCTCGAAGGTGGGGTTCGGTATGTAGTCGCTGACCTGGTTGCGCACCATGATCTTGGTGCGGCCCCGGACCTCGATGTAGTCGATGACGTTCTTGCGGTGGTCCGGAAGGAACTTGGTCAGCGCCTCTTTGGGCTCGTAAAAGTGGTTATCGGCGTCGAACACCGGATAGGGAAGCTGGCGTGCCGGCATATTCGCCTCCTGGAAGCCGCATTGCCTGATGGTGGTAATGACATTACCATTTCTGGACCAGCGAAAACACCACTCCATGAGAAGGTCTTTCTCACGCCGGTATCGCGCAGGTCAGACGGGTTGGTCGGGCCGGATCAGCGCGCTGACGCAGAAGTCGTAGATGTGGTCGGCGTTGACAGGGACGCCGTTCAGTTCGGCGCCAAGAACCTGTAGCCGCATGGCGCCAAGTGCCGATTGCATGATCAGGGCGGCGCTGGCGTCGACGTCGAGGCCGGCGCGAAACGAACCGTCGGCGATGCCGCGGTTGATGATGTCTTTGATGAGGTCATGCACGGGGGAAAGCACCCGGGCGTACTCCCGAGGCAGGGTCTCGGCCAGGTGGTCGTTGTAGTAAGTGAGGCCGCGGTTGACCTTGTCCTGGGTGGTCGATTCGGCGGGCATGCAGATGCGGTCGATGAGCACGCGCAGGGCCGCGACGGGCGGCAGCCCCTCGGTGTCCTCTCGCCACTTGCGGGTCGACTCGGACATGATCTTGTCGATCAGCGCCAGCAGCAACTCGTCCTTGGTGGAGAAGTGCTGGTAAAAGGACCGCAGCGAGGTCTTGGACCGCTCCACCACCTCGAGCACCGTGAAATCAGTACGACCGGTTTCACCGAGAATCGCCAGCGCCGACTTCATGAAGCGTCTCTCGCGGGTTTCGGTGTCGACGCGGGCAGCTGAGTCTGATGTCGCCTTCTCCATGGAAACCTCCGGTCGTCGATCCGGTAATGACGTTACCGGTTTTGCAGAGGCTCGGTTACTGTTCCGTCCCATGACGACAGACTCAGCGCAGACGCCGTGGACCGTTCAGGGACTGCTCGACCTGTTCGACGTGCTGCCCGACGGAGAGAACCGATTCATCGCCGAGATCGGTATCGCCGCCGAGGACGAGCGGCAGGTGGTGGAGGGGACGCAGGTGGTGGCGCAGGCGATCGTCGCAGTGGCCAAACGGTTTCCGGACAAGTCGGTCCGCTCGGTACACGCGGTGTTCGCCCGGGCGGTCATGGTGAGCGCGGGTCCCGTCGAGTTGGAGATCGACGTCGTCGCCGAAGGCCGCTCAACGGCCACCGCCGTCGTCGCGGCGAAGCAGAACGGCAAGCGCTGCATCACGATGACGGTGCTCGCGGATATCCCGACGGGAGATGTTATCCGTCATCACCTGCCGCGCCCGCAGGTCGCATCGCCTGCGGACGCGAATGTCTCGGAGATGCCGATGAGCGGGCGCGAACTGCGCCTGGTCGACGTTGTCGACGTCAACAGCCCCGACGAGGTCGGGCCGCCTGAGATCTACGCCTGGCTGCGCTACGACCGGATCCCGAGTCGTGACGACCTCGCTAAGGCTCTGATCGCCTATTTCACTGGGCACCTGGGGATTTCGACGACGATGCGCGCGCACGAAGGTATCGGCACCGCCCAGTCTCACGTGACGGTGGCGACCGCCCCGATGACGATCACGGTGAGCTTTCACGAGCCGGTCGCCTGGGACGGCTGGCTGCTCTACAGCCACGAGAGCACCCAGGTCGGTGCAGGCATGTCCTACGTGCGCGGGACCGTGCACACCGAAGACGGCGAGCTGATCGCCTCGTTCTCGCAGGACGCGTTGATCCGTCCGTTCCGTGAAAGCGAGACCAAGATCAAGTCCCAGTCGCGGCTCTAGCCGTCTCCGCCGAACGTTCCTTACCACTCGAGATTTTGCGGCTTTTTCGAGCGGTACGGAACGTTCGCGGCTCTAGATCTTGAGATAGCCCTTGTCCGCGGGGATTTGGGCCGCGGTCACCAATGACGACGCGTCGCCGGCCAGCCACACGACGATGTCGGAGATCAAGTCGGGGTCGGCCAGTGAATCGGTCGGCAGCGCACCGGGCGAGTAGCTGTGGATGTAGTTCGGGTGGTCCTGGAACACCTTGTACATCGATAGGTCATTGCCCATCGGGGTATCGGTGCCGTACGGATGCACGGAGTTGACGCGGATACCGAACTCGCCGAGCTCGACCGCAAGCGAGTTCGTCAGCCCGACGACCCCGAACTTGCTGGCGCAGTAGTGCCCGCAGCCGGGTACGGCCTTGATGCCCGCCGCCGAGCTGATCGTGATGATCGACCCGCCGTTGCCGGCCTCGATCATCGGCGGCACGACGACCTTGATGGTGTTCCACAAACCGGTGAGGTTGATGTCGATGACGTCCTGCCACTGCTGTGCCGAAATCTCCCACAGCCGGCCCCAATTCAGCACGCCGGCGTTGGCCACGACGATGTCGAGTCGCCCGAACGTTTCGATCGCATCGGCCACCACCCGCTGCTGGCCCGCGGCGTCTCGTACGTCGACGTGGTCGGCGAGAATCTTGCGACCCTCACTTTCGACGAGGCTCACCGTCTCGGCAAGGTCCTCGGGACTGGCTGGCGGATAGCCGTTGTGCTCGGCGACGGGACCGCTGGCGTCGATCGCGACGACGTCGGCACCGGCACGCGCCAACCGGATGCAATGCGAACGGCCTTGCCCGCGTGCGGCTCCCGTCACGTAGGCGACCTTGCCCGCCAACGGGGCATCGGGATTCGTCATGCCGGTATCTCCTTCGGTATCGGACGTCCCTTGCAGCGACTATTCGGCGCCCGCAGCCAGCCAGTCATCGAAGGTCGTTGGGGCGATGCGAGCGTTCTCCCCGGGGAGCAAGACGTTTCCGGCCATCGTCTCGCCGAAGATGCCCGACCACGTCGGGACAAGCTTCACCTTGCGGCCACGAGCCTCGTTGGTGCGCCGTGCCATATCGACGAGGTCCTGCGTCTCGGGTCCGGCCACGTCCGGGTAGCGACCCTGCGGCGCGCCCGTCGCGACCTCGGCCAGGATGGCGGCGATGTCGTCCGGCGCGATCGGCTGGACGAGCAGTGGCGCGATGGTGGCGACGCCGTCTTCCTCGCTCCAGGTGGTGACCATCGCCGCGAAGTCGTGGAATTGGGTGGCCGGCACGATCGTCCACGGCACTTCGGCCTCGGTGACCAGGCGTTCCTGTTCGCGCTTGCCCGAGTAATGGGCGTTGCCCTCGATCTCGCGGATGCCGACGATCGATAACAAAACGTGGTGGCGCACACCTGCCCGTTGCTCGGCGGAGAGCAGGTTTCGTGTGGTGGTGCCGAAGTACGTTGTCGTTTGGTCACGGTCGGTGGGCGGTGCACTGACGGCATCGACGACTGCTTCGACCCCGGTGAGCGCCTCGTCCAAGCCCTCACCCGTCATCAGGTCCACGCCGAGTGAGCGGCTGATTCGGACTACGTCGTGACCGTTGCGTTGGAGGGCTGTGACGGTGCGGGCGCCAATGTTGCCCGTTGCTCCTGCGACCGCGACGCGCATGGGGTGGCTCCTATCGCTGTGGCTCCGATTACGCTACTCCGACGGCTCGACGTCGTAGGCGTGATGGACGATGTCGTGCAGGTGGTAGATCGCGATTGTCGCGATGGTGAATTCGCTTCCGTTGCTGCGTAAGCCGCGCCGTGACCATGCGTCGGACGGAACGTTCGTGTAGGTGTCGGCCACCACGCTCGCGGCGTCGAACAACTCGGTGGCAACGGTGGCCGGGTGCTGGGAGGCGTAGTCGTCGGCGATCGCGGTCTCGTCCTGGTCCCAGTTGGGGAACCGCGGCTCGTCCTGGTCGAGCATCATCCGGACGCGGTGATTGAAGATACGGTGCACGTCGCGAACATGGCAGCCGTATTCCAGTGTGGACCACACGGTGGGTTGGGGTCGTGTGCGGACGCCGGCCTCACCAAGTCGGCGAACCCAGTCGGTGGCGTCGTCGCGGATCCGATCGGCGACGTCGGTGTGGTGCACGGACGCCGCATCGAAGCCGCACTCCGGGCACGGCCGGGACAACACCCATGTCCAGTCCTTGGTGTCCGGCTCGATGGGCTCAGGAGTCACGGCATCAGTGTCGCAGCCACCTCGCGAATCCGAGCACGGGCTTGCGAAGAAATCGGCTCGCCGTGGCCGAAGCACGCGGTCTCGACGCCCCGGTCGCCAAGCCGCTGTAACGACGCCACCGTCTGTGCCCGGTCCTGGTTGAAGGTGCCGAGCATGACGGTCCCGACGTTGGCGATCGTGTCACCCGTGAACAGCACGCCGTGGCGCGGCAGATGGACCGCGATGCTGCCCTCGGTGTGGCCGGGAACCGACAAGACCTCCGCGCCGCCGCCGAAGTCGAGCACATCGCCGTCGCGCAGTTCGCGGTCCGCGGCAGCCAAAGCCGATCAGCTACCGGCGAAATCGCCCGCGAGGGCCTTGCACAGCACGTCGAGTGGAAGCCCACCGAGATCCAATGAAAGACTGTGGAATTCCGTCAGCGACAGCCCTCGACCTACCGCATCGTCGCGCAGCTGCTGCCAGATCCGCTGCCCGATCGCGTACGACGGGGCCTGGCCGGGCCAGCCGAGGTATCGGTCCAGCTCGAACCGCAGGTGTTCCTCGGTCATCGCGCTGTGCGACTGCAGAAACACCCACGCACGTTCCGCGTCCCATTCGCCGCCGTCCGGCGCGGTGAGGCCGCAGTGCACGCCGATGTCGATGACCACCCTCGCGGCCCGGAAGCGTTGGGCGTCAAGCATTCCCATGCGGTTGCCGGCGTCGTCGAGCCAGCCGAGTTCGGCCATCAGGCGTTCGGAGTACAGTGCCCAACCCTCGCCGTGCCCCGATACCCAGCAACCCAGCCGCCGCCACCGGTTCAGCCGGTCGGCGTTGACGACTGCCCTGCCGATCTGCAGATGATGCCCTGGCACCCCTTCGTGGAACACCGTCGTCGTTTCCTGCCAGGTGCGGAACGTGTCGACACCCGGCGGGACCGACCACCACATCCGCCCGGGGCGCGACAGGTCCTCGGACGGTCCCGTGTAGTAGATGCCGCCGGTGTGCGTCGGAGCGATCCGGCACTCCAGCCGCCGCAATGGCACAGGAATGTCGAAATGCGTGTCGGCAAGCGAATCGACGGCTCGGTCGGACAGATCCTGCATCCACGCCTGCAGTGCATCGGTCCCGTGCACCAAGTAGCGCGGCTCGTCGTCCAGCCTCAGCAGGCTTTCGCTGACACCTGTCCCGGGGTACAGCCGCTGAGCAATCGATTCCTGTTCGGTGACAATGCTTTCCAGCTGTGCTAGGCCCCACTGGTAAGTCTCGTCCAGGTCGACGGTCGTGCCCAGGAATTCACGTGACAGCAGGCGGTAGGCGTCGCGCCCGCATGCGTCCTCACGCCGCGCGCGCGGGGCCATCTCGTCGCGCAACACGCTCGACAGTTCTCGGTAGGCATCGGCGGCGGCCGCGGCGTGCCGCTGCAGTTCGTCGTGCAGCGCCGCGTTGCCGGGCGCCGCGTCTGCGACCATATCGACAAACAGCTGCTGGATCTGGCCGGTCTGCGCGATGCCGCGGGCGACCTGACGAGAGGGCGGCGCGTGCCCGGCCGCGACCCTTGCACGCAAGGCGCGGGCATAGCCTGCGGCGCGGTCGGGCAGCTTCGACATCCTGCGCCCGATCACCGCCCAGTCCTCATCGGTGTCGGTGGGCATCAGATCGAACACATCACGCATCGACTGCAGCGGAGACGCGATCACGTTGAGCTCACCCACGCCCAGTCCGGCGTCGTGCATTTCGATCTGCAGACCCAGCCGCTCGCGCATCGCGGCGATCGTCACCCGGTCGACGTCGTCAACCGGGGCCGTGCGCTCGAGCTCGCTCAGTGTGGTCCGTGCCGCTTCGACGCGGGCCGCCACACCGTCGGGGGAGTAGTCGGTGATCTCGTCGTCGTGGCCGAGTATGCCCATTTCGGTTGCAGCGCAAGGGTCTAGCGCAGCGAACACATCGAGGTAGCGTTCGGCGACGGCGTCTATGGCCGTGGGCGGCCTACCCAAGGTCGTTCGTTGAGAAGGTGTCGCATTTGTTCGGATCACCGGTCTGGTAGCCGACGGTGAACCACTTCTGCCGCTCCGCGGACGATCCGTGGGTCCAGGACTCGGGATTGACCCTGCCGGTCGCCTGCTTCTGGATGCGATCGTCGCCCACCGACGACGCCGCTGAAAGTGCGTCGGCAATGTCCTTGTCACTCAACGGCTCCAGGAATGGCACGCCGGTGCTTTCCTGTTTGGTGATCGACGCGTAATGCGCCCACACACCGGCGTAGCAGTCCGCCTGAAGCTCCGTGCGCACACCGTTGCCCTCGGCGCCCTGCGCTCCCTGCTGAGCACGGCCCAAGTCGCCCTTCAGATCTTGCACGTGGTGGCCATACTCATGGGCGACGACGTACTCCTGTGCCAACGGCCCACCACTGGAACCGAATTGGTCGACGAGCACCTGGAAGAAGTCGGTATCGAAGTAGGCGGTCTGGTCGACCGGGCAGTAGAACGGGCCCACCGAGGTGTCCGCTGGCCCGCAGCCGGTTTGAACTTGGCCGTGAAACAGAGTGGTATGCGGCGGGGTGTAACCAGGCAGTAGCTGGTTCCAGACGCCGTCCACCGAGTTCGTCGTTGCGACAACCCGGCATTCCACATACTTGTTGGCGTCAGCGCCGGTCTTGCAGTGGCTTAGGTCGTATCCGGGCGCTTCGATGCCTCCGGCGCCGACCTGCTGTTGCTCTGGTACCACTGAGCTCGGGTCGACGCCAAGGAAAAGCGCGATTACCACGATCACCAACCCGCCGAGCCCGCCACCGATGGCGATCCCTCGACCAGGCCCGCGGCCACCGCCCGTCGAGATGTTGCTCGTGTCGATCTGCATACCCTCGTTGAAGGTCATTGCACCGCTCCGTCGGTCGCCACACCCTGTTCGGACACAGGTGAGTCCAGCTTCGCACACTACGATTTAGGCGTGGCAGTCCTCGTCGGACATTCGACCGTCGTGCACACCAGCCTGGGGGATCTCCGCGGCGCAACCGAAGGCGGCGTCGGGGTGTGGCGCGGCGTTGCGTATGCCGAACAGCCCGTGGCAGAACGCCGGTTCCTCGCGCCGGCCCCAGCCGAGCCGTGGAGCGGTGTGCGCGATGCCCTCGAACATGGACCGCTGCCTCCGCAGGGCAAATCGTTCGTCGGCGGGGGCCGCGACGATCCGAAGATTCGTGACGAGGCCTGCCTGACGCTGACGGTGTGGTCGCCCGACACCAGCGGCTCGCTGCCGGTGATGGTGTGGATACCGGGTGGGGCGTTCGTCTACGGCGCCGGACAGTTCCAGCTGTACAACGGCTCGCGGCTGGCGGCCAACGGAAACGTGGTGGTGGTCAACGTCACCTACCGGATCGGGGTATTCGGCGGATTCGAACTGTCCGACCTCGGCGACGGCTTCGACGACAACCTCGCGCTGCGCGATCAGATCGCGGCCCTGCGCTGGGTCCGGGACAACATCGCCGCATTCGGGGGCGACCCGGACCGGGTGACGGTGTTCGGCGAGTCGGCCGGTGCGACTTCGGTGCTCGCGTTGTTGGCCTGTCCCGCCGCCGACGGCTTGTTCAGTCGCGCGATCGCGCAGAGTCCCGCGCTGCCGCTGATCGCCGACCGCGAGGTGCGGGCCAAGCGCGCCCACGAGTTCCTGCACCGGCTGGGCGTGGGCGCGGACGAGGTCAAGGCGCTGCCGCAGCGGGAACTGCGCCGCGCCGCAGGCCGGCAACAGCTCAAGAGCGCCTCGATGACGCCGACGCTCGCCTACGGGCTCACCTACGGCGTCGACCTGCTGCCGAGCCACCCCGTGGACGCCGCCCGCGAGGGCAAGCTGAGCCGGGTGCCACTGATCATCGGCACGAACAGCCACGAGGCGTCGATGTTCGCGTGGACCAAGCCACCGATGCTGCCGACCACGCCTGCGTCCATCGACGCCTACTTCGACCGTGTAGCCCCCGACGCCAGGGAGCGGGTGCTGGCCGCGTATCCGGATTACCCGCGGCGCAGGGCGCTGGTCGCGTTCGGATCCGACGTGATGTTCGGCGGTCCGGCGTGGGCATTCGCCGACGCGTACAGCGCGCACGCCCCTACGCACATGTACCGGTTCGACCACTTCGGCTGGAGTCTGCGGATGCTCGGGCTGGGCGCCACCCACGGCAGCGAGATCGTGCACATCCAACACAGCTACGCGTCGTTCATCGGGCGAAAGCTGCATCCGCTCGGGCGGCGACTGCAGCCGTCCGTCGGCAGGCGTATGCAGCGGGCGTGGCTGGACTTCGCGGCCAAGGGCTGGGATGCGGCGCATGAGCGCTTGCGCGAAGACCAGAAGGCGGCGGATGAGCGCTTGCGCGAAGACCAGAAAGCGGCGCAAATCCATTGGTCCAGTGGCCACGATTGGCCCATGTACGACACCGAAGACCGGTTCACCCGCATCATCCAGTCCGCCCGCGACACGGTGGTCTCCGATCCTGACGCCGAGCGCCGCAAGGCGTGGGCCGGCCTGTACTGAGGCCGCAGTGAGTCTTGCTCGTCGCCTGATCGGCCTGGTCGGCGTGGTGGTGCTGGCAGGATGCGGCCAGGGCGGACCGGCAGGTGGGTCGTCGACCACGACCAGCGTCCTTCCGCGGCCGGCGGCGCCTGCCGCTTCGTACGCGAAAGCCCCGTGCCCCAACCCGATGTACACCGGCCTGCCGCAGCTCGACCTTGGGCCCGGAGTCGAGTGCGGCTATCTCAGCGTGCCCCAGAATCGCGCGGATCCGAACAGCAGGAAGATCAAGCTCGTCGTCGTCACCCGCAAGACGATATCGCCGGACCCCAAGCCCGATCCTGTGCTCTATCTCGCCGGCGGCCCCGGTGGCACACCATTGGTCCACAACTTCGACAACTGGCAACTCGACCGCGATCTGATTCTGCTCGGCCAGCGCGGCACGATGAAGGACGACCCGTTCCTGGGATGTCCCGAGGTCGACCAATTCCTTGTCAAGGCAGTCGGAATCGGCGCGCAGGACCCTGCATACTCCCAGCAGAGCGCGGCGGCGGTGCGTGCGTGCCGCGACCGGATCGCGAAGGACGTCATCGACGTCGCGGCCTACAACACCACCGAAAGCGTCGCCGACGTTGCCGACCTGCGCACCGCGATGGGCATCGACCAATGGAACATCTACGCGCTGTCCTACGGCACCGACCTTGCGCTGCAACTGCTGCGTGACCGTCCAGAGGGCATCCGTTCGGTGGTGCTGGATTCCGTACTGCCGCCGCCGGCCAACATCGTCGAATCGGGTTGGGACTGGGCGGCGCAGAGTTTTGCGGCGATCTTCGACGCGTGCGCGGCGGACTCGGCCTGCGGCGAGGCCTTTCCCGACGCGCACGCGGAATTCACTCGCATGGTGGGCGAGCTGTCGGCCAACCCCATACGCGTCACCGTGGATGCCGGCGGCTCACCCACCGACGTCGTCATCGACGGGTACAAACTCGCCAGCGGCGTGGTCGTGGCCGCCGCTCAGACACCGCGGCAGCTGGCCCGCATTCCGGCCATGATTCACAAGCTGGCCACCGGCGATCCGACCGATGTGGCCCAGGCGCTCGCGGCGGCCACGCCGCCCAACATCCTCAGTCACGGGGTGATGTACAGCGTGTTGTGCCGCGAATCGGTGGCGCGTACCAGTCCCGAGAAGGTGCTTGCCGCCGGTAAGCAGGCGCTACCGGATTTTCCCGACGCAGTCTTGAAGCTGCCCGCGCAGGTGCCGACGCTGTTCAGCGACTGCGAGCAGTGGTCGGTGCCCGCGTCGCCGTCGCTTGTCTTCGAGCCGGCCCGCAGCGACGTACCGGCCTTGCTCGTCAGCGGCAGTTTCGATTCCGCGACGCCGCCGCCACTGGCCGAGGAAGCCGCCAAGACCCTGCCCAACGCACGGCATTACGTCTTCCCGGGCACCGGTCACGAAGTCGCGCTGAACACACCCGAGGCCGCCGATTGCTTTTTCTCGGTGATGCGAGCCTTCCTCGGCAATCCGGCCGAATATAACGCTGATTGTGTTGCGACGCTTACCGTTCCACCGTTTCAGACCGGCTAGCCGGCGTTAGCGAAACGCTTCTCGGTATAGCTGCGCAGGTTGTAGAGGAATCGCTGGAACATCCACGACATCACGGGCCGACCGAGCGACATTCCCAGTCGCGCGGCAACACCTTTCGGCTTCATCGCCATCACCCAGGTCAGGTTGCAACCGGACGCCGTCGGCACAATGCGGTAGTCCTCTGCGAAGGCCGCGATGCTGCCGGTCGAGGCTTGGTTGAACCGAAAAGCCATGTGGCTGTGTGGTTCCCAAGCCAAGAACTCTTCATCTCCGACGATGCCACCGCGCATGTCGACGGTGCGCGTGGTGCCGACGCCGTGTGGTTGCGGGCTGGTCCACGTCACGTTCGTGATGACCGTGGCCCATTGGGGCCAGGACTCGGCGTCGTCGAGCACCTCGAATACCTGCTCGGGTGTGATCGACAGGTCGACCCTGCTGACGAACCGGAAGGGTGCGTTGTCGATGAAGTCGAGATCGACGCGCTCACATGCGTGCATGGCCATACACAGTAGAGGACGGTGTCTAGCCGGGCCGGTCGCTTGCCGCGTCGGGCAATGGCACCACTACATCGCTGATCGGGGTCGCCGGCCCGTGGGCCGTGGCCCACACGTTCGACCTGTTCGACGCCGTTCTGCAGCGCGCACACCACGGTGCGCTCGTCACAAAGCCGCGCGAGCATCCGCCGGCAGCCTTCCGAAGGGAAAGTGGCCCGCGGATCGTCAACATCTGGTGACGGCCTCAAAAGGTCACACGGTTGCGCCGAGGAGCACGGCACTTCCGCACCCGAGCGCCGAACCGGCGCCGATCGCGCCCCTCTACACTTGGCAATCGTCCTTCTGGCCTTTCACGAGGAGTTTTTGTGCTGCGCAGTCATGCCGCCGGTTCGTTGCGGACCACCGATGCCGGGCAGAAGGTGACGCTGGCCGGCTGGGTGGCGCGTCGCCGCGACCACGGCGGCGTCATCTTCATCGACCTGCGCGACGCGTCGGGGGTAACGCAGGTGGTGTTCCGCGAGGGCGATGTGCTGGCACAGGCGCACCGGTTGCGTGCGGAGTTCTGCGTTGCCGTCGACGGCGTCGTCGAGATCCGGCCCGAAGGCAACGCCAACCCGGAAATCCCCACGGGTGAGATCGAGGTGAACGCGACGTCGCTGACCGTGCTCGGGGAGAGCGCACCGTTGCCGTTCCAGCTCGACGAGCCCGCCGGAGAAGAGGCCCGGCTGAAGTATCGCTACCTCGATCTCCGCCGCGATGGACCGGGCGGCGCAATCCGGTTGCGCTCCAAGGCGAATGCGGCCGCCCGCGAGGTGCTGGCCCGGCACGACTTCGTCGAAATCGAGACGCCGACGATGACCCGGTCGACGCCCGAGGGTGCCCGCGACTTCCTGGTCCCCGCACGCCTGCAGCCGGGGTCGTTCTACGCGCTACCGCAGAGTCCGCAGCTGTTCAAGCAGTTGCTGATGGTGGCCGGGATGGAGCGGTACTACCAGATCGCTCGCTGCTACCGCGACGAGGACTTCCGCGCCGACCGGCAGCCGGAGTTCACCCAGCTCGACATGGAGATGAGCTTTGTGGACTCCGAGGACGTGATCACGATCTCCGAGGAGATCATCGCGGCGCTGTGGCGGTTGATCGGCTACGAGGTGCCGTTGCCGTTGCCGCGGATCACCTACGCCGACGCGATGCGGCTGTATGGCTCGGACAAGCCCGATCTGCGGTTCGGGAACGAGCTCGTCGAATGCACCGATTTCTTCAAGGACACACCGTTCCGTGTCTTCCAGGCGCCGTATGTCGGCGCCGTCGTCATGCCGGGCGGGGCATCGCAGCCGCGCCGCACGCTGGACGCCTGGCAGGAATTCGCCAAGCAGCGCGGTCATCGAGGGCTTGCGTACGTGCTGGTGGCGGAGGACGGGACGTTGAGCGGACCGGTCGCCAAGAACCTGTCGGACGCCGACCGCGACGGCCTGGCCGCACAGGTCGGCGCGTCGCCGGGTGACTGCGTCTTTTTCTCTGCGGGCCCGCCCAAGTCGTCGCGCGCTCTGCTGGGCGCGGTGCGCATCGAAATCGCCAAGCGGCTGGACCTGATCGACCCCGACGCGTGGGCGTTCACCTGGGTGGTGGACCCGCCGCTGTTCGAGCCAGCCGACGAGGCCACCGCGCACGGCGACGTCGCTGTGGGGTCGGGCGCGTGGACGGCGGTGCATCACGCGTTCACCGCGCCCAAGCCGGAGTTCGAGGACAGCATCGACTCCGACACGGGAAGTGTGCTCGCCGACGCCTACGACGTGGTGTGCAACGGCAACGAGATCGGCGGCGGTTCGATCCGTATCCATAGCCGCGACGTTCAGGAAAAGGTGTTCGCGGTGATGGGCATCGACAAGGCCGAGGCCGAGGAGAAGTTCGGATTCCTGTTGGAAGCGTTCACCTTTGGTGCACCGCCGCACGGCGGCATCGCGTTCGGGTGGGACCGGATCAACTCGCTGCTGTCGGGCATGGACTCGATCCGTGAGGTCATCGCGTTCCCGAAGTCCGGCGGCGGCGTCGACCCGCTGACCGGTGCGCCCGCGCCGATCACGCCGCAGCAGCGTAAGGAATCGGGAATAGACGCCAAGCCTGCGAAGCTTGAAGGGGCATGACGCAAGCACCCGATCCCGAGGGCATGAGGACGTTCAACGCCAAGATCGCCGAGGAGTTCCGCGCGAACGACGGCAAGGTCGGCGGCCCGTTCGAGGGGGCGACTCTTCTGCTGCTGACGACGACGGGCGCCAAATCGGGTCAGCCGCGGCTGGCGCCGCTGGCATACCTGACGATCGACGGCAAGATGATCATCATCGGATCCAAGGCGGGTGCCGACACGAATCCCGACTGGGTGCACAACCTGCGGGCCAATCCGCGTGCACACATCGAAGTCGGAACCGATGCGTACGACGTCGTCGCCCACGAGCTGCCGCGCGAGGAGCGCGACGAAATGTATCCGAAGGTCGTGGCGCTCGCGCCGGGCTTCGGTGACTACCAGGCCAAGACCAGCCGCGTCATCCCGCTGTTCGAGCTGCAGAAGGCCTAGCGCGAACGAGAAGCCAAGGTCGTGAGCCAGACAAACCGAGGTGTGCTTTTCCGGAGCGTCATCAAATGACGACGGCCGCGGAAGCGTGTGCTGTTGGTGCCGCCACACTCTCGAAATTGCACTCAGGGTCGTGAAAGGCGCCGGATCACGACCCTGAGTGCAATCGGGAGGCGAGTTTTACAACCGCTCGATGATCGTGGCGTTGGCCATGCCGCCGCCCTCACACATCGTCTGCAACCCGTAGCGGCCGCCGCGCTGTTCTAGCGCGTTGACCAACGTCGTCATGATGCGCGCACCGCTGGCACCGAGCGGGTGGCCGATCGCGATGGCGCCGCCGTTGACATTGGTCTTCGCGAGGTCGGCGCCGACATCGTGCGCCCATGCCAGCACCACCGGCGCGAACGCCTCATTCACCTCGAACAGGTCGATGTCGGCCAGCGTCAATCCGGCCCGCTGCAAGACCTTTTCGGTCGCGGGGATGACACCCGTCAGCATGTACAACGGGTCCGAGCCGACGACCGTCATCGAGTGGATCCGGGCCAGCGGTCGCAGCCCGAGCCGCTTGGCCACCTCGCTGGTGGTGATCAGCACCCCGGCGCTGCCGTCCGACAGCGGCGAAGAGTTGCCCGGCGTGATCTCCCAATTGATCTGCGGGAAGCGGCTCTCGTAGGCCGGGTTGTAAAACGCCGGCTTGAGTCCGGCCAGAGTCTCGACCGTCGTGCCCGGACGGATGATCTCGTCGGTGGTCAACCCGTTGACCGGGACCAGCTCGTTGTCGAAGCGGCCCTCTTTGGTTGCGGCCGCGGCCTTTTCATGGCTGCCCGCGGAAAACTCATCGAGTTGATGTCGCGAGAAGCCCCACTTCGCCGCGATCAGCTCGGCGCTGATGCCTTGCGGCACAAGGCCGTCGGGATAGCGCTGGGCCATCGCGCCGAACGGGTCGCTGCCTGGCAGCACGCTCGAGCCCATCGGCACGCGCGACATGGACTCCACGCCCGCGGCGACGACGATGTCGTACGCGCCGGCGATCACGCCCTGCGCGGCGAAGTGGATCGCCTGCTGGCTGCTACCACACTGGCGGTCAACGGTCGTGCCGGGCACGCTTTCGGGGAGCCCGGCGGCCAGCGCCGCGTTGCGTGCGATGTTGACGGCCTGATCGCCGACCTGGGTGACGGCCCCGGCGATGACGTCGTCGATCTGTACGGGGTCGATGCCGGTCCTTGCGACAAGTTCGCGCAGGCTGTGCGCGAGCAGGTCCACGGGCAGAACGTAATGCAGCGCGCCGCTGGCCTTGCCCTTTCCGATCGGGGTGCGTACTGCCCCGACGATGACCGCGTCCCGGCCTGCATATCCGGCCATTTCTGCCTCCTGATGACTCGACGCTGAGTAATGCTCTCTATATCCAGCTATAACACCTAGGTATAGTGAGGACAACCCAGAGAAAGAGTGACTTCGATGACAGTGCTGGAGGGGAGACTCGCCGACCGGGATGCCTGGTCGGCGGTGGGCGAGTGCCCGATCGAGAAGACGATGGCGCTACTCGGAACGAAGTCGGCGATGCTGATCATGCGAGAGGCCTACTACGGCACCACCCGGTTCGAGGACTTCTGGCGGCGCGTCGGGATCACCAAGGCCGCGGCGGCGGCGCGTCTGAGTGAACTCGTGGATGCGGGGCTTCTCCAGCGCCGCCCCTATAAGGAACCCGGGCAGCGCAGCCGCGACGAGTATGTGCTCACCGATGCGGGCCTGGACTTCATGCCAGTGGTGTGGGCGATGTTCGAGTGGGGCCGGCGCCACCTGCCCTATAACGGACGGCTCCGGCTTGCCCATGGCGGCGACTGCGGTGCGCAGGCCACCGTCGAGATCCGCTGTGAGCGGGGCCATGAAGTGCCCCCCGACGAGCTCGCGGTACAGCTGGTGAGAAGCCGACCCGAAGCAAATTGACAGCTGAAGGAAACCGGACGGCAGTGCGCCCGCGGCTACGGTGAGCCATGGCAAATACCGAAGCACATCCGGCGCAGCACGGGTTCGTCCCGCCCAAGCTGCCTAAGCCGATCAATCCGGCGCTCGCCAAGCACGCCGAAGTGCGTGCCGCAAACATCCAGAACCGGATAGCCGACGTAATCACGCGGTTCGCGGGCTCGATGGCATTCGTCTACTTCCACATCCTCTGGTTCGCGGTGTGGATCATCTTCGGCATCGAGGGCTATCCGTTCGGCCTGCTGACGATGGTCGTGTCGCTTGAAGCGATCTTCCTGTCCACCTTCGTGATGATCAGCCAGAACCGCGCGGACTTTAAGCGCCAAGCCGCGGCGGATCTGCAGTGGAAGATGGTCCAGGAAGAAGATCAGCAGAACAAGCAACTGATCGAGTTGTCGAACCAGATCCTCGAACTGACGAAGGCGATTCACGCCCACACGAAAAGCGCTCAGTCGGCGAAGCAATAGGAATCGCTGGACGCGTCGCCACCCTGCAGCCGGGTCTGGTGCACCCGCAGTCCGCGGAAGTCGTCGCCGTGCGGGAAGAAGCCCGGGTTGGCTACAAGCCCGCCATCGGGCGAGGCGTCCAGCTGAGCCATCCATGCGCCCACACCGTCGGGATAGAAGACCTCGTCCCATGCCGCATACAGCGAGTTGGTGGCGTACACGCGGCGGCCGTCGCGGCTGATCTCCACCATCTGCGGACCGCCGGCGAGCGGCAGATCCGGTGCGGACGGATGCGGCTCCCGCCGCACGATCCCGCCAAGTCGAACCGACGCCGTTTCACGCGGATGCATCGGGTTGCTGACGTCGAATTGCTTGAGTTCACCTGTGCCCCAGCAGGATACATACAACCAGCGGTCGTCGACCGATAGATCGATGTCGGACACCAGCGGCGGTACCGCGCCGAACGGCTGTAATGCCGGCGGCAGGTCGTCGGCCTCGGCGGGCTCAGCAGGGATGGTGATCACCTTGTCGACCGCCCACTGATCACCGTCCCGATGCCACAGCCACACCGATGCGGACAGGTCTTCGGCGCTGATCACCACCCCGGCAAAGCCCCACGCCTTGGTCGGATCGTGGGCCGGACGCAATTCGAGCACCATCTGGTGCGCATCGCCGAGATCCACTCGCTGGGTCAGCCTGCCCTCGGACATACTCCAGAAGTTCAAGTGATGGCCGAACTTTCGGCCCAGCAGATCCTCGGGATTCAGGCCGTTCTCGATCATCGACGGCGTGGCCCACTCCGACGTGATCACCGTGTCCTGGCGCAGGTGCCACCACACGTCGTAGGCCAACCGTTGCTCGCCGCGGTCGCGCTCCCACGGACCGATCACTTCGAACGTGTCGTGGTCGAGCAGCGCCACACCGCCGGGACCGTCGTCCCCGTTGGGGCCGCCCAACGCCGACATGAAGATGCCGCCCGGGCCGCAGTGCACCGTGTGCGGGCGCGAGTATCCGGCCTTGGCGGCCAGTTCATCGGCCGCAATCGTGTGCGCCACCACCGGGTTTCGTGGATCCGGCTTGGTGTCGAGCACATAGGTGTTCGACGATCGGATACCCGGCACGACGAGGTAGCGTCGTTCGATCGCATGGCTGTCGTGGCCCTCGTGGCACAGCGCGCTCGAGCATGCATTCCAGCCGAAGTGGTGAAGTTCGTTTCCGGCCGTCGGCAATTCAGACCAGCCGACCACGCCGCCGCGGGCCGATGAGTTCGGGTCGCAATCGACCACGGCGATGGCGTCTTTGCGCTGACCGGTTGGGTCATACGCGGCGACGTAGGCGAGTTGCTCGGGAGCTGCCGCGACGGCAGCGCCCGGGCTGCGGTAAAAGGTGGGATCTGTCGCAGGCATGTCTGTAGATGATCCTCTGACGCGGGCGCAATTAATCGTGGTTCGACAGGAACGCCGCCGCCGATAGGGTTCAGCCGTGCTGCATTTGCGGTTGATCGTGCCGACAGAACCGCGCGAGCCGGTCATCGACCTGCTGACACAGAATCCGGGCGTCACGCATCTGGTGTTCCACCGCGACGCCGCTCTGGATCCCCGCGGCGACGAGATCACCGCCGACATCGCCAGAGAGTCCGCCAACGACGTTGTCGACGGGCTCAAAGCGCTCGGCGTCAAGGAGCGGGGGGCCATCACGCTGGACGTGATCGACACGGTCTTGTCGACCCGCGCGTATCGGGCCGAGGAGAAGGCCGTCGGCGACCCCGCCGACGCGGTGGTCTGGGATGAGCTGGCCGCACGCACACGCGAAGAGTCCACGCTCAACGTCACCTACCTGACGTTCTTGTGCCTGGCATGCTTGATCGCCGCGGTCGGCGTGGTGACCGATTCGCCTGTGACTGTGGTCGGGGCGATGGTCGTGGGCCCCGAATTCGGCCCGCTGGCGGCATTGGCCGTGGCCCTGGTGCGGCGGCGGAGGTATCTGGCCCGCCGCGCGGCGATCGCGCTGGTGGTCGGTTTCCCGGTGGCGATGCTCGTCACAGGTCTCGGTGTGCTGGCCGGGGAGGGGATCGGGTGGATCGAGGTGACCAACATCCGCGAGCTGAGCGAGGTCGACTTCATCTTCCAGGTGGGGCCCTTGTCGTTCGTCGTGGCCCTGTTCGCCGGTGCTGCCGGGATGCTGTCGCTGGTGTCGGCCAAATCGGCTGCGCTGGTAGGCGTATTCATCTCGGTGACGACGGTGCCCGCGGCGGGCTTCGCCGTCGTCGCGGCGACGGTCGGCGACTGGGACGTCGCCGCCAAGTCGGCGGCTCAGCTCTTGGTCAACCTCACCGGCATCGCGATGGCCGGCGTCCTGGTGTTGTGGGCGCGGCGGCTGGCCGACTGACGCAATGCGAGCGCAATACGGTTGTGGTGTGATCGCCACATGGGCATCAAGGTGGCGCTGGAGCATCGCACCAGCTACACATTCGACCGGCTGGTCGAGGTGTATCCGCATGTCGTTCGCCTGCGTCCCGCGCCGCATTCGCGTACCCCGATCGAGGCGTACTCGTTGCAGGTCGAGCCCGCCGACCACTTCGTCAACTGGCAGCAGGACGCCTTCGGCAATTTCCTGGCCCGCCTGGTATTTCCCACTCGCGCCCGCAGCCTGACCATCACCGTCGGCTTGATCGCCGACATGAAGGTGATCAACCCCTTCGACTTCTTCATCGAGGAATACGCCGAACAGATCGGATTCGATTATCCCAAGGCGCTCGCCGAGGATCTCAAGCCCTACCTTCGGCCCGTCGACGAGAACGACGAAGGATCAGGTCCCGGCGATCTTGCCCAGGCATGGGTGAAGAACTTCTCCGTCGCACCCGGCACCCGCACGATCGATTTCCTGGTCGCAGTCAATCGAGCGGTGAACGCCGACGTCGGCTACAGCGTGCGAATGGAACCGGGCGTGCAGACACCGGATTTCACCCTTCGCACCGGAATCGGCTCGTGTCGTGACTCGGCCTGGCTGCTGGTGTCGGTCTTGCGGCAACTCGGTCTTGCGGCGCGTTTTGTATCGGGCTATCTCGTCCAACTGACCTCCGACATCGAGGCGCTCGACGGGCCGTCCGGGCCCGCTGCGGACTTCACGGACCTGCACGCCTGGGCCGAGGTGTACATCCCCGGCGCGGGCTGGATCGGGCTGGATCCGACGTCGGGCTTGTTCGCCGGCGAAGGTCACATTCCGCTTTCGGCCACACCGCATCCGGAGTCCGCGGCGCCGATCACCGGTGCGACCGAACCGTGCCAGACCACGCTGGACTTCTCCAATGTCGTGACCCGCGTGCACGAGGATCCGCGCGTCACGCTGCCCTATACGGAAGCCGCCTGGGGTGCGATCTGCGCGCTCGGCGCCCGCGTCGATGAACGACTGGCCGCAGGCGATGTCCGCCTGACCATCGGGGGAGAGCCGACGTTCGTCTCGATCGACAACCAGGTCGACCCGGAGTGGACCACCGAAGCCGACGGCCCGCACAAACGCCAGCGTGCCTCGGCGCTGGCGGCTCGGCTGAAGAACGTGTGGGCCCCGCAAGGCCTGATCCAGCGCAGCCAGGGCAAGTGGTATCCAGGAGAACCTTTGCCGCGCTGGCAGATTGGACTGCTGTGGCGTACCGACGGCGAACCGCTGTGGCGCAATGACGCGTTGCTTGCGGACCCGTGGCCTTCTGGAGCCGAATCGCTCGCGATCGCTCCCGACGCCGGACAACAAGTGCTGGGTGCGATTGCGGACGGCCTCGGCCTGGCCGCGTCGCAAGTACGGCCGGCCTACGAGGACCCGCTCAGCCGGCTCGCCGGCGCGGTGCGTCAACCGGAAGGCGACCCGGTCGCGGCCGACGACGATCTGGAGGCCGACGCCGCAGACGCGCGCGCAGAGCTGCTGTCCAGGCTCGAGGAGCCCGTCACCGAACCCGCAGCCTATGTGCTGCCGCTGCACCGCCGCGACGACGAATCTGGCTGGGCGAGCGCCGACTGGAAGCTACGGCGTGGCCGCATCGTGCTGCTCGAAGGGGATTCGCCGGCGGGTCTCAGGCTGCCGCTCAGCTCAGTCAGCTGGCATCCGCCACGTGCGACGTATGACGGCGACCCGCTGCCTCGTCGCGGTGCCCTGCCCGTCGAACCTCCAGCCGAGGCCGCCGCGGTCGAGGACGCCGACTCCGCACCCACCACCGCGATGGTGGCCGAGGTTAGACAAGGGCTGCTCTACGTCTACATGCCGCCCACCGAGGAGCTCGAACACTTCGTCGACCTGATCAGTCGGATCGAGGCCGCCGCGGCCAAGGTGGACTGTCCCGTGGTGGTCGAAGGCTACGGCCCGCCGCCGGACCCGCGGATCACCTCGATGTCCATCACTCCCGACCCAGGCGTCATCGAGGTCAACGTGGCGCCGACGGCCAGCTTCGCCGAGCAGAAACAACAGCTGGAAACCCTTTATCACGAGGCGCGGCAGACTCGGTTATCTACAGAGTCATTCTCCGTCGACGGCACCCATGGCGGTACCGGCGGCGGCAACCACATCACGCTGGGCGGCATCACACCCGCCGACTCGCCGCTGCTGCGGCGGCCCGATCTGCTGGTATCGCTGCTGACGTACTGGCAGCGCCACCCGTCGCTGTCCTACCTGTTCGCGGGCCGGTTCATCGGGACAACCTCGCAGGCGCCGCGGGTCGACGAGGGCAGGGCCGAGGCGCTGTACGAACTCGAGATCGCGTTCGCCGAGATTGCCCGGCTGAGTTCGACGACGCCAAAGCCGTGGATCACCGACCGCGCGCTGCGCCACCTGCTGACCGACATCACCGGAAACACGCACCGCGCCGAGTTCTGCATCGACAAGCTCTACAGCCCGGATTCCGCCCGCGGCCGGTTGGGTCTGCTGGAGCTGCGCGGCTTCGAGATGCCGCCGCACCACCAGATGGCAATGGTGCAGTCGCTGCTGGTGCGCTCGCTGGTGGCGTGGTTCTGGGACGAACCGCTGCGGTCCCCGCTGATCCGCCATGGCGCCAACCTGCATGGCCGATACCTGTTGCCGCACTTCTTGATTCACGACATCTCCGACGTCGCGGCCGATCTGCGCGCGCACGACATCAACTTCGACACCAGCTGGCTCGACCCGTTCACCGAGTTCCGGTTCCCGCGCATCGGGACCGCGGTGTTCGACGGCATCGAGATCGAGCTGCGCGGCGCCATCGAACCCTGGAACGTCCTCGGTGAGGAATCCTCCGCAGGCGGCACCGCCCGCTACGTCGACTCGTCGGTGGAGCGCATCCAGGTCCGGCTCATCGGCGCGGACCGGCACCGCTATATCGTCACCGCCAATGGTTACCCGATACCGCTGCTGGCCACCGACAACCCCGACATTCAGGTTGGCGGGGTGCGGTTCCGTGCTTGGCAGCCGCCCAGCGCACTGCACCCCACCATCACGGTTGACGGGCCGCTGCGCTTCGAGCTGGTCGACTCGGTGACCGGCATGTCACGCGGTGGCTGCACCTATCACGTGTCCCACCCCGGCGGCCGCTCGTACGACACGCCGCCCGTCAACGCCGTCGAAGCCGAATCCCGGCGGGGCCGCCGGTTTGAGGCGACAGGTTTCACGCCGGGCACCCTCGACTTGTCGGACATCCGCGAGAAGCAGGCGCGCCAATCCACCGATGTCGGCGCGCCTGGCATTCTCGATTTGCGACGAGTGCGTACCGTTCTGCAGTAATGGCTCTTCCCGCCCCGGATACGCACGATGTCGACAACCTGCTGATCCGGTACCGCACCGCCCGGACGCAACAGGCGCTGTTCGACGTCCGTCCCGGGACCAGCACCGGGTACGACGAATTCGTCGACGCCGCAGGCAATGTCCGCCCCGCCTGGCAGGAACTGGCCGAATGCGTCGGCGAACGGGGTCGCGGCGGTCTGGCCCAGCTGCGGGCCGTCGTGCGCGGTCTCGTCGAGAACGACGGCATCACCTACATCGAGGTCGACCGCCACGGTGACGCCATCACAAACGGTGACGGAACGGCGGAGCCGGGGCCGTGGCACCTCGACGCGCTACCACTTCTGATCTCCGCTTCGGAGTGGGACACGCTGGAATCCGGTCTGGTGCAACGCTCCCGGCTGCTCGACGCGGTGCTTGCCGACCTGTACGGGCCACGTCACTCGGTGACGAGCGGGGTGCTGCCGCCGCAGCTGCTGTTCGCCCATCCGGGATACCTCAGGGCGGCGCAGGGAATCGAGGTGCCCGGCCGGCATCAGTTGTTCGTGCACGGATGTGACATCAGCCGCGCCGCCGACGGCGGCTTCCGCGTGAACGCGGACTGGACCCAGGCGCCGTCGGGGGCCGGTTATGCGCTGGCCGACCGGCGGGTGGTCGCACATGCGTTCCCCGATCTCTACGAGCGGATCGGGCCGCGGCCCGCTTCGCCGTGGGCGCAGGCGCTACGGCTGGCGCTGATCGACGCCGCGCCGGAGTCGGCCGAGGAGCCGGTTGTCGTGGTGCTCAGCCCCGGCACCTATTCCGAGACCGCGTTCGACCAGGCGTATCTGGCCAGTGTGCTGGGCTTCCCACTGGTGGAAAGCGCGGATCTGGTGGTGCGGGACGGCAAGCTGTGGATGCGCTCGATGGGCACGCTGAAGCGGGTCGACGTCGTGTTGCGGAGGGTGGACGCCGAATACGCCGATCCGCTTGACCTGCGGGCAGATTCGCGGCTCGGTGTCGTCGGGCTGGTCGAAGTGCTCCGCCGTGGCGCGGTAACCGTCGTCAACACATTGGGCAGCGGTGTGCTGGAAAGCCCTGGGCTGCTTCGCTTTCTGCCCGAGTTGGCCGAGCGCCTGCTGGGTGAGACGCCGCTGCTGCCGACGGCGCCGCTGTACTGGGGCGGCATCAACACCGAGCGATCACATCTGCTGACCAACCTGTCGTCGCTGTTGATCAAGCCGGTGACCGGCGGCGGTCCGATCGTCGGTCCAGGGCTGTCGGCCGCACAGCGCGAGTCGCTGGCTGCCTGTATCGAGGCCACACCGTGGCAGTGGGTCGGCCAGGAACTGCCGCAGTTCTCGTCGGCGCCGACCGACTACTACTCCGGCGGGCTGTCCTCGGCCAGCGTCGGCATGCGGTTGTTCACCGTCGCGCAGCGTGGCGGGTACGCGCCGATGATCGGCGGCCTGGGGTATCTGCTGGCGCCGGGCAACGCGGCGTATCGATTGAATACGGTTGCTGCAAAAGATATTTGGGTGCGCACACCGACGCGGGTCACGGCCGAGCGGATTCCAACCGCGGTGGACCTTCCCGTGATGACCCCGAGCCCAACCCGCGCTGTCAGCTCGCCACGTGTGCTGTCCGACCTGTTCTGGATGGGCCGCTACGCCGAACGCGCGGAGAACATGGCCCGGTTGCTCACCGTCACCCGCGAGCGCTGTCACGAGTACCGCTATCGCCGGGAGATGGAAGGCAGCGAATGCGTGCCGGTGCTGCTGGCCGCGCTCGGGCATATCACCGGAACCGACACCGGCGCCGGCGGCGACTACGCGGAAATGGTGGCGACGGCGCAGTCGACGTTGTGGTCGTTGACCGCCGATCGGCACCGCGCCGGCTCGCTCGCGCAGTCGGTCGAGCGGCTGGGGCTCGCGGCCCGTGCGGTGCGCGACCAGATGTCGAACGACACCTGGATGGTGCTCGCCGCGGTGGAACGAGCGTTGTTACATGCGCCGGATTCCCCGCCCGACTCGCAAACCGAGGGTGAGGCGTTCCTGTCGTCGACGAACAACCTGACGTTGGCCGGCATGCTGGCGCTCTCAGGTGTCGCGGCCGAGTCGATGGTGCACGACGTCGGCTGGACAATGATGGACATCGGCAAACGGATCGAGCGCGGAATCGCCCTGACGGCGCTGCTGCGTGCGACCCTGACAAGGGTCCGCAGCCCCGGCGCTGAGCAAACCATCACCGAGTCCGCGCTGGTGGCGTGCGAGTCGTCGGTGATCTATCGGCGGCGGACTCTGGGCAAGGTTAGTGTGGCTGCTGTGGCGGACCTGGTGCTGTTCGACGCCGAGAACCCGCGCTCGCTCGTCTACCAACTCGAGCGGCTGCGGGCCAACCTCAAGGCGCTGCCCGGGTCGTCGGGTTCGTCGCGGCCCGAGCGGATGGTCGATGAGATCAGCACGCGGCTACGCCGCCTGGACCCGGCCGGTCTCGAAGACGTCGACGACGGCGTACGCAACCGGCTGGCCGGCCTGCTCGACGGGATGCACCGCGATCTGCGTGAGCTGTCCGGCGTCATCACGGCGACGCACCTGTCCCTGCCCGGCGGCATGCAACATCTGTGGGGTCCCGACGAGCGGCGCCTGGTGCCATGACCGACGGGCCCATCTCGTCGGGGTCGATTCGGTGCTATCAGGTCACGCACCGCACGGTCTACCGCTACTCCGATGTCGTCACCAGTTCGTACGGACGCGGATTCCTCACGCCGCGCGACTTGCCACGCCAGCGCTGTCTGTCGCACGAGTTGGTGATCGAGCCCGAGGCCGCCGACAGCTCCACCAGCCGCGACGTCTACGGCAACATCAGCTCGTATTTTCATGTCACCGAGCGCCATCAGACGCTGTCGATCACCAGCGAGTCGGTTGTCGAGGTGGATCCGCCGCCGCCGGAGCTCTACGGCGGAGGATCGGCGCGCGCACCGTGGGAGATCGCCCGCCCGGTCGGTCTCGACGGTGCGCTGGCCACCGAATTCACTCTCGACCTGCAGCCGCCTGAGATCACCGACGAGCTACGGGCATACGCCGCACCGAGTTTCGAACCCGGCCGGCCGTTGATCGAGGTGCTTCGGGACCTCACATCGCGGATCTACTCCGACTTCACCTATCGGTCGGGCTCGACGACGGTTTCTACGCAGGTCGCCGAGGTTTTGACCGCGCGGGAAGGGGTATGTCAAGACTTCGCGCGGCTGGCCATCGCCTGCCTGCGCGCCAACGGGTTGGCGGCGAGCTACGTCTCGGGATACCTGGCGACCGACCCGCCGCCGGGAAAGGAACGGATGATCGGCATCGACGCGACGCACGCCTGGGCGTCGGTGTGGACGCCGCAAAACCAGTGGCTGGGTTTGGATCCCACCAACGATCAGATGGTCGACGAGCGCTACATCATCGTCGGCTTCGGCCGCGACTACGCAGATGTTCCGCCGTTGCGCGGCATCATCTACACCGACTCCGAACGCAGCATGATCGACGTCGCGGTCGACGTCGCTCCCTACGAAGGCGGAGTGCTGCGTGCGTGATTTCAACTGCCCCAACTGCGGTCAGCGACTGGCGGTCGAGAACTCGCTGTGCCTGTCCTGCGGCAGTTCGCTCGGATTTTCGCTTCCCGATATGGCGCTGCTGGTCATCGCGTCAGGCGTCGAGAGTGAGCACGGCGGCGCGGTCGACTCCGCCGAATACCAACTGTGCGCGAACCTTTACCTGGCCGAATGCAATTGGCTCGTCGAGAAAGGTCCAGTCCGGCAGCTGTGCGCGTCCTGCCGGCTCACCCGAACCCGGCCCAATGACACCGACACCAAGGCGTTGGCGGCGTTCGCGGCCGCGGAGAAGGCCAAACGTCGGCTGATCGTTGAACTGCACGAACTCAAGTTGCCGATCGTCGGCCGTGACCAAGACCTGCAGTACGGCTTGGCATTCGACTTGTTGTCCAGCGAATTCGAGAAGGTGGTCACCGGCCACCACAACGGCGTGATCACGCTCGATCTCGCCGAGGGCGACGACGTGCATCGCGAGCAGCTGCGGGTGGAGATGAGCGAGCCGTACCGCACGCTGCTCGGGCACTTCCGTCACGAGATCGGGCACTACTACTTCTATCGGCTTGTCGGCCCGTCACGGGCGTACTCGGAGCGGTTCGGCGAGTTGTTCGGCGATCCGGACGCCGACTACCAGGAGGCACTGGACCGTCATTACAGCGAGGGCGCGCCAGCGGGCTGGGAAGACAACTACGTGTCCTCCTATGCGGCGATGCATCCCGCCGAGGACTGGGCCGAGACGTTCGCGCACTACTTGCACATCCGCGACACTCTGGACACCGCAGCGGCGTTCGGTTTCGCACCGGCTGGCGCCACGTTCGAGCGACCTTTCCTGGGGCCCAGCGGTTTTGACACGATCATCGAGATGTGGCTTCCGCTGGCGTGGGCACTGAACATGGTGAACCGCTCGATGGGCAAGGAGGATCTCTATCCGTTCGTGCTGCCGCACGTCGTGCTCGAAAAGATGCGGTTCATCCATACCATCATCGACGAGATCACGTCGGATCCAGCCAAACTCACTGCCTGATCTGCCACGAGCGACCGCGTCGGGGGTGAACTCGAACCGAAGGAAGCCGCCGACGACATCCGGTTGGCGTGCCATCTGTTGGCGCGAGATGCGTTCGACTAGGCCGTGAGTCGCAGAAATGTCTTGCCGCGCGGCGACAACCGATATCCGACGTCGAGGCTGATGGTCAGCCCCAGCCCTTTGAGCTGGCGCACCCGCCGCTTGAACCGCGGCACCTCCAGTCCGACGCGTGCCGCCAGGTCGGGAGCGCGGACCGCATCGTTGTTCCGGACCATCTCCAGATACTGCCGCGTCCATGGGGTTTCGGCCGCAGCGTCCCAGCGGTCCAGCCGGGCGGCTATCGCGTCGACGTCTGCTTCGGAGAGGCGGTCGTCGGCGGCGAGGTCGGGTCGCTCGTCGGGTGCCAGGTACGACACTGCGATCACGTATGTGTGGCGTGCCGGACGGCGGTCGAGTTCCTTCTGCGCGCTCGTGGCATCCGGATAGCCCGCCGCACGGGCCTGCGCGGCCGTCACTCGGTAATTGCCCGGGTATTCGGTGACGCCGTCGATCCGGATCGTGCCCGCGATCGTGCGCTGCGCGCCGCCGGGTTTGGCGCGCGGCGCGTCCCATCGCCGCAACACGAGTGTGATCGTTCCGATTGCGATTCCCTCGGCCGTGTCGCGGTTGAGCAGCACGCGTCTGACCCTACGATCACGCGGTGGCTGATCGCTATGGCTCCGACATCCTCGCCAACAACCCGCACCGCAAGCCCCGCTCCACCGAGCAGCCCGTTGAGCTCGGCATGGTCGTCGAGGATGCCCAAACCGGTTACGTGGGTGCGGTGGTCCGGGTCGAGTACGGCCGGATGGAACTCGAGGACCGGCACGGCCGCCGCAAACCATTCCCGGTCGGCCCGGGCTATCTGATCGACGGCAAACCGGTCATTCTCACCCCACCACGAAGGCAAGCGCCTAAGGCGCCGACTCGCACGGCGTCGGGCTCCGTGGCCGTACAGGCCAAAGCGAAGGTCGCGTTGGCCAGCCGGATCTACGTCGAGGGCCGCCACGACGCCGAACTCGTCGAGCAGGTGTGGGGAGACGACCTGCGCGTCGAGGGCGTCGTCGTCGAACACCTCGGCGGCGTCGACGATCTCGTCGGGATCGTGGAGGAGTTCCGGCCCGGCCCCGGCCGCCGACTCGGTGTCCTCGTCGACCATCTCGTCGCGGGCTCAAAGGAGTCCCGCATTGCCGACGCGGTCAGGCGTGGTCCCGGCGGCCCGCACACGCTTGTCGTCGGGCATCCCTTCATCGACATCTGGCAGGCGGTCAAGCCCGGCCGGCTCGGCATCTCAGCGTGGCCGGTCGTGCCTCGCGACGTGGAGTGGAAGCACGGGGTGTGCGGCGCGCTTGGCTGGCCCCACACGCAGCAGGCCGACATCGCCCGGGCCTGGCAGCGGATACGAAGCCGCGTGCGCGACTGGAACGACCTCGAGCCGGCGCTGATCGGCCGCGTCGAGGAGCTGATCGACTTCGTGACCCAACCGACGTCGTAGCCACGTGGTAAGCAGAGATCGTGTCCGACGGTCTGTTTGACGTCCCCGGCGCGCCGAGTTCGACCGCGGGCGGCCCTGTCGGCGCATCGGCGCCCCTGGCCGTCAAGATGCGCCCGGCGACGCTCGACGAGGTGGTCGGGCAGGACCACCTGCTGAAACCGAACTCACCGCTGCGCCGGCTGGCCGAAGGTTCGGGCGCGGCGTCGGTGATCCTCTACGGCCCGCCGGGGACCGGTAAGACGACGCTCGCGGCGCTCATTTCGCAGGCCACGGGCCGCCGGTTCGAGGCATTGTCGGCGCTGTCGGCCGGGGTCAAGGAGGTCCGAGCGGTCATAGAAAAGGCCCGCGTGGCGCTCCTCCATCATGGCGAGCAGACCGTGCTGTTCATCGACGAGGTGCATCGGTTCTCCAAGACCCAGCAGGACGCGCTGCTCTCGGCCGTCGAGAACCGCATCGTGCTGTTGGTTGCGGCCACCACCGAGAACCCGTCGTTCTCCGTGGTCGCACCGCTGCTGTCGCGGTCGCTGATCCTGCAACTGCAGCCGCTCGGCGCCGATGACATCCGCACGGTGGTGCGGCGCGCCATCGACGACCCGCGTGGTCTGGGCGGACAAATTGAGGTGACCGACGACGCCGTAGACCTGCTGGTGCAGTTGTCGACGGGCGATGCCCGGCGCGCGCTGACCGCGCTGGAAGTGGCATCCGAAGCAGCCGGAGCGGCGGGCGTCCGAATAAGTGTCGACATCATCGAGCAGTCGCTGGACAAGGCTGCCGTCCGCTACGACCGCGACGGTGACCAGCATTACGACGTCATCAGTGCCTTCATCAAGTCGGTCCGCGGCTCCGACGTCGATGCCGCCCTGCACTACCTGGCCCGGATGCTGGTGGCGGGGGAGGACCCACGCTTCGTGGCTCGTCGGCTGATGATCCTCGCAAGCGAGGACATCGGCATGGCCGACCCGACCGCGCTGCTGACCGCCGTGGCCGCCGCGCAGACCGTGCAGTTGATCGGCATGCCCGAGGCCCAGCTGACGCTGGCGCATGCCACCGTGCATCTGGCCACCGCGCCGAAGTCCAACGCGGTGACGACGGCGCTGGGCGCGGCGATGGGCGACATCAAGGCGGGCAAGGCTGGTCTGGTGCCTGCCCATCTGCGCGACGGGCACTACTCCGGGGCTTCTGCCCTGGGCAACGCGATCGGCTACAAGTACGCACACGACGACCCGGATGGTGTTGTGGCGCAACAGTATCCGCCAGACGAGGTGGTCGGTGTGGACTACTACCGCCCGACCAGCCACGGCGCCGAGCGTGAGATAGCAAGCCGGTTGGACAAACTGCGCGCCATCATCCGCAAGAAGCGCTGACTTCTCTTCCGCCCGCGGTGGGCACATCACCCGTCACGCAGATCCACGTTTTGGCGGCCGCTACTCCCCACATCCTTTGCAAAACGTCGGTTTGAGTGACAACTGAGCCCTTGACACTCGCCAAATCGGCTCCTACATTGGTAGTCAACCAAATGATTGATCAATAATAAGGTTGATAAATGGGGAGCGATGGAGATGAAGACGCCCGGCTGGACCGCGCCTTCATGGCGCTGGCCGATCCAGTTCGGCGCGCGATCGTGGCGAAGTTGTCCCGCGGTCCGGCCACGGTCAACGAGTTGGCCGCGCCCTTCGACATCACGAAACAGGCGGTGTCCAAGCACATTCAGGTGCTCGAGCAGGCGGGGCTGGTCACCCGGACCCGCGACGCGCAGCGACGGCCAGTGCACCTGGACGCGGGCGCGCTGGAGCGGCTGACGGGATGGATCGACCGGTATCGCCTTGACGCCGAACGCAATTACCGCCAGCTGGACGCCCTGCTGGCGGGCATGACCGACAACAACACGGAAGGAACCGACCGATGACGAACGCGCTGGACCTGCACGCACCCGTAGACACTCTGGCCATGGAATTCACCCGCGAGTTCGACGCTCCGGTGGAGGCACTGTTCCGGGCACACGCTGAGCCGGACCTGGTCAAGCAGTGGCTCGGACCGCGTGACCTCGAGATGACGATCGAGCACTGGGACTTCAAGACCGGAGGCGGCTACCGCTACGTGCACAAGGCCGATCGCGGTGAATTCCGTTTCAACGGCGTGTACCACACGGTGCGGGAGAACGAATTCATCATCCAGACCTTCGAATTCGAGGGTGCGCCGGACATGGTGAACATCGAGTTCATGTGGTTCGAGGATCTGGGCGGTGGCCGCAGCCTGCTGCGGGGCCGGTCGATCTGCCCGAACGTCGAGGCCCGTGACGGCCTGCTGTCGTCGGGCATGGAGGGCGGCATGACCGAGGGCTACGAGAAGCTCGACGAGCTCCTGAAGTCTCGCTGATCACTACGCGGAGATAGGGGATCCCGGCTGGCTGGTGCCAGCCGGGATCGCCGGGGTACATCAGGTCAGCGCATGAGGCCGGAACGCCTCCGGCCAATTACGCCGGTCCGTCGACCCAGCAGCGCCGAGACCAATGCCACGCCGATGGCCGCGACGATGACCTGGACCAGAAGTTTCAGCCAGTCGATGCCTTCGGTGGCGGTCGGAATGCTCAGGGCGCGGGCGATCGCGGTGCCGATGAACGCCGAAATGATGCCGACGCCGATCGTGATTAACCAGCCGATGGGCTGCTTACCCGGGACGAGCAGTCGGCCGATGACGCCGACGACGATGCCGATGAGAATTGCACTGACAACGCCGGTGATGGTCATTTCTCCTCCAGGGGTATGCGACTGGCACTGAGATACCCCTGCCCATCCTTGAATAAACGCTCGCGTAAATCTGCCGGGCTCGGCGGTTGGAAGAGGGACCGAACGGCGTCAGGCCATCTCGGGCACCCGCAGATGAGCCAGTGCCAACTCGAACTCGCCGACGTCGAGCACGTCAGCGCCCAGTTCTCTGGTCCGCGCATTGCGCAATTCGGTCGCCTTGTCCCGGTCGCGATCCATGGCCTCGCGGCTGTCGAACGTCGCCGACGACACACCGCGCCCGGACGAGCGGTTGATCAGCAGGCTCGCACTGCAGAATCCCTCGAGGCCCTCCAGGGACGGCAGGACAGAGTCCTTGTAAAACTCGAGGGCTCGGTCGGACTGATCTGACGGCATCCGTATCCAGGTGGCCCGGACACAGGAGCCGTCACGCGAGTGATGGTCACGGTGCAGGACCCCGATCTCCCACTCTTCGACCTTCTCGACACTGCCGCCGAACCTCTCCGCCGCTTGGCTGCGAAGCTGGTTCGCCTTATCCGCGGCGGCGCGCATCGCGTCTTCCGTCTCGTAGGCGGCGGTGATGATGCAGCGACCGGACTCCCGGTCGACCAACAGCGATATGCCGACGTACCCGTCGACGTTCTCGAGTTCGCGCATCAGATCGTCGCGCATGTAGGCAATTCCATTGTCGATCGACGAGGTTTGCGCCTGAATCGTGGTCGAGCGTGCATGCACTCAACCCACCCCCTTGCATCGGGGCAGCGCCCCGGCGGCGCTACCGTGCATTCATTAGCTTGCTACCGGCGAGCAGACCTTTCAATGGATACTCCGCAAACGCAAATGGGGTATTTCCCAGCGCAAATGAGCCATCCGTACCCTGGAGGCGTGGACACCGACGTTCTCGACATCGACACAGCGCGCAGACGGGTCGTCGACGTGACCGACCCGGTGCGAAAGTTCTGCGCCGAGCGCGGTGACGGTCTGCTGAACGTGTTTGTGCCGCACGCCACAGCCGGCGTCGCGATCATCGAGACCGGAGCCGGATCCGACGACGACCTTGTCGACATCCTGGAACAACTGCTGCCGCGCGACGACCGCTATCGCCACGCCCACGGTTCGAGAGGGCACGGTGCCGACCACGTGCTGCCCGCGCTGGTGGCGCCGTCGGTGACGGTGCCGGTGCAGGATGGCCAGCCCCTGCTGGGCACCTGGCAGAGCATCGTCCTCGTCGACCTGAACACGGACAATCCCCGACGCCAGGTCCGGATGAGCTTTCTGAATGGCTAGGCCGGCACTGGACGGCGCGCCGGTTCGTTGACTTTTTAGTGCGACAACAGCGACCGGTACTGTAGTGCGGTCGAATAGTCGCAGGTAATTGCGAAACCACCTAGAACGATGAGGACAGTACGAACGTGCAGACACACGAGATCAGGAAGCGTTTCCTCGATCATTTCGTGAAGGCGGGCCACACCGAGGTGCCCAGCGCTTCGGTGATCCTCGACGACCCCAATCTGCTGTTCGTCAACGCCGGCATGGTGCAGTTCGTGCCGTACTTCCTCGGTCAGCGCACGCCGCCGTATGCGACGGCGACCAGCATCCAGAAGTGCATCCGCACACCCGACATCGACGAAGTCGGCATCACCACACGGCACAACACCTTCTTCCAGATGGCGGGCAACTTCTCGTTCGGCGACTATTTCAAACGCCGCGCGATCGAGCTGGCGTGGACGCTGCTGACCAATCCGGTTTCCGAGGGTGGCTATGGATTGGAACCCGAACGGCTTTGGGCCACAGTCTATTTAGATGACGACGAAGCCGTCGGCCTGTGGCAGGAGGTGGCCGGGCTGCCGGCTGAGCGCATTCAGCGGCGAGGCATGGCCGACAACTATTGGTCGATGGGCATCCCCGGTCCGTGCGGCCCGTCGTCGGAGATCTACTACGACCGCGGCCCGGAATTCGGCGTCGACGGGGGTCCGGTCGCCAACGAGGACCGCTACATCGAGATCTGGAATCTCGTGTTCATGCAGAACGAGCGGGGCGAGGGCACCAGCAAAGAGGACTTCGAGATCCTCGGCCCGCTGCCGCGCAAGAACATCGACACCGGCATGGGCGTCGAGCGGGTGGCGTTCCTACTGCAGGGCGTGCACAACGTCTACGAGACTGACCTGCTGCGCCCGGTCATAGATGTCGTGGCCGCACGCGCACCACGTGGCTATGACGTCGGCAATCACGCCGACGACGTGCGCTATCGGATCATCGCCGACCACAGCCGTACCGCCGCGATCCTCATCGGCGACGGGGTGAGCCCGGGTAACGACGGCCGCGGCTACGTGCTGCGCCGGCTGCTGCGCCGCGTGATCCGCTCGGCCAAACTGCTCGGCATCGACACCCCGATCGTCGGCGAATTGATGGCGACGGTGCGTGACGCGATGGGTCCGTCGTATCCGGAACTGGTCAGCGATTTCGATCGGATTCACCGCATCGCGGTCGCCGAGGAGACGGCGTTCAACCGCACGCTGGCGTCGGGCTCGCGGCTGTTCGACGATGCCGCCCGCTCGACGAAAGCATCTGGCGCCACGGTCCTGTCGGGCACTGACGCTTTCACGCTGCACGATACCTACGGCTTCCCGCTGGAGCTGACCCTCGAGATGGCCGCCGAGGCGGGTCTTTCGGTCGACGAGGAGGGCTTCCGCGGCTTGATGGCCGAGCAGCGTCGGCGTGCCAAGGCCGACGCGGCCGCCCGCAAACAGGCCCATGCCGATCTGTCGGAATACCGCGACCTGGTCGACGCCGGATCGACCGAGTTCACCGGCTTCGACGAATTGGCTTCCGAAGCAAAGATTCTCGGCATCTTCGTCGACGGTAAGCGGGTACCGGTAGTGGCGCATGACGGCCATGGCGCCGATCGCGTCGAGCTGATCCTCGACCGCACACCGTTCTATGCCGAGGCCGGCGGCCAGATCGCCGACGAGGGCAGCATCATGGGGACCGGCTCGACTGGGACATCCAGGGCCGCAGTGAGCGACGTGCAGAAAATCGCCAAAACGCTATGGGCGCACCGGGTCAATGTCGAGTCCGGGGAATTCGTCGAGGGCGACACCGTCATCGCCGCCGTCGACCCACGCTGGCGCCACGGCGCGACGCAAGGCCATTCGGGCACCCACATGGTGCATGCCGCGCTGCGACAAGTACTGGGCCCCAATGCCGTTCAGGCCGGCTCGCTGAACCGGCCGGGCTATCTGCGATTCGACTTCAACTGGCAGGGCGCGTTGACCGACGACCAGCGGACCCAGATCGAGGAAGTCACCAACGAGGCCGTCGAGGCCGACTACGCGGTGCACAGCTTCACCACCGAACTGGACAAGGCCAAGGCGATGGGCGCGATGGCGTTGTTCGGTGAGAACTATCCCGACGAGGTCAGGGTGGTCGAGATCGGGGGGCCGTTCTCGCTCGAGCTGTGCGGTGGCACGCATGTCGATAGTTCAGCCCAGATCGGCCCGGTCACCATCCTCGGTGAGGCGTCGGTGGGCTCGGGTGTGCGCCGCGTCGAGGCCTACGTCGGCCTGGACTCGTTCCGCCACCTTGCCAAGGAACGCGCGCTGATGGCGGGGCTGGCGTCATCGCTGAAGGTGCCGTCGGAAGAGGTTCCGGCGCGCGTGGCCAATCTGGTCGAGCGGCTACGCGCCGCGGAGAAGGAACTCGACCGGATGCGACTGGCCAACGCGCGGGCAGCCGCAGCAAATGCCGCCGCTGGCGCGGAGCAGATCGGTAAGGTCCGTGTCGTGGCGCAGCGGATGGCCGGTGGTATGTCGGCGGCGGATCTGCGCACGCTCGTCGGCGACATCCGAGGCAAGCTGGGCAGCGACCCGGCCGTCGTCGCGTTGATCGCCGAAGGCGAGAACGACACCGTGCCCTTCGTGGTGGCGGTGAATCCGGCCGCGCAGGACATCGGTCTGCGCGCCAACGAGTTGGTGAAGCAGTTGGGTGCGGCGGTCAATGGTCGTGGGGGCGGCAAGGCCGATCTGGCACAGGGTTCCGGTAAGGGGGCGGCGGGTATTGACGCGGCATTGGCCGCGCTGCGCGCAGAACTAGGCCGGAGTTAGCCTGTGGCCCACGCCGATGACCGTCTACCGGATCGTCCTGGAGGCTCACTTCGACCCCCAGACCCCGGACGCGGACGACGGCTCGGTATCGACGTGGGCTCCGTCCGCATCGGGGTGGCCGGCAGTGACCCGGACGGGATCCTGGCCACACCGGTGGAGACGGTGCGCCGCGACCGGACAGATAGACACGTGCGCCGGCTGGCACGGCTGGTCAACGAACTGGAGGCGGTTGAAGTGGTGGTGGGTCTCCCACGCACACTCGCTGACAGGTCCGGCGCATCCGCACGCGATGCGATTGAGCTTGCCGACCAGTTGGCGGCGCGCATCGCGCCAACGCCGGTGCGGTTGACCGACGAACGACTCACGACTGTGGCGGCGCAACGGTCACTGCGGGAGGCCGGCGTCCGCGCCAAGGGGCAGCGGGCAATGATCGATCAGGCTGCGGCAGTAGGAATCTTGCAGAACTGGCTGGACCAGCGGCGCGCGGCTTTGGCCGGGCACGGAGAGGTCGGGGATGGCTGACAATTGGGGCCGGGACCGCGCAAATCCTGTGGCGGTCGGACCGCCGCGGCGCCGGATGACCCGCGCGGACCGGATACGGCAGGCACGCAATCAACGGAAGCGGCGCATCGGTCGCGGCTTCGTGCTGGCCATGCTGATCGTGGTCGTCGTGGGCGCGGTGTTCATGGGTTCGAAGTTGTGGCACACGGTGTTCGGCTCGGGCAACGACTATTCCGGCGACGGCGTCAACGATGTGGTCATCCAGATCCACGACGGCGATTCCACCACCGCGATCGGCAAGACGCTGCTCGACCGCAAGGTGGTGGCGACGGTCTCGGCGTTCGTCGACGCCGCGCAGGGCAATTCGGCCATCTCGGCCATCCAGCCAGGCTATTACAAGGTCCGCACCGAGATTCCGGCATCGAATGCCGTTGCGCGGCTCGCCGATCCGCAGAATCGCGTCGGGAAGTTGGTGATTCCTGAGGGGCGCCAGCTCGACGATATCCAAGACGTCAAGACCAACGCGGTCACCGAGGGCATCTTCAGCCTGATCTCGCGCGCGACGTGTGTGAACCTCGACGGTGATCGCCATTGCGTGACGGTGGATGATCTGCGCAAAGCCGCGGGCAGTGCCGCGCCATCGGCGCTTTCGGTGCCCGACTGGGCTACGGGTGCGGTCAATGCGTTGGGTGGCGACCATCGCCGGCTGGAGGGGCTGATCGCTCCTGGGACTTGGAACATCGACCCGTCCGCGTCGCCGCAGGATATCCTGTCGACTCTGATCGGTACCAGCGCAACGCAATACGCGCAGGGCGGCCTGCTGGACACCGCCAAGGCGATGAACATGTCGCCGTATCAGATCCTGACCGTCGCGTCGCTGGTGCAGCGAGAATCCAAGCCCGACGACTTCTCCAAGGTCGCACGAGTGATCTACAACCGGTTGGCCGAGAACAGAACCTTGGAGTTCGACTCGACGGTGAACTATCCGCTGGACCGGATCGAGGTGGCCACGACCGACGCCGACCGCGCTCAGCACACCCCGTGGAACACCTATGTGCGACCGGGCCTGCCCGCCACACCCATCTGTTCGCCCGGTCAGCCGGCGCTGGCGGCCGCCGAACAGCCCGCGGCGGGGGACTGGTTGTACTTCGTCACGATCGACCTGCAGGGCACGACGCTGTTCACGCGGGATTACCAGCAGCACCTCGCGAACATCGAACTGGCCAGACACAACGGTGTCCTCGACTCGGCACGATAGGCGGCCCGCCGCCGTGCCGTGTAGCGCACGCAGGGCGGCGGTGCTGGGATCGCCGATCGCGCATTCCCGGTCGCCGCAGTTGCATCTGGCGGCCTACCGCGCGCTGGGGCTGGATGGCTGGACCTACGAGCGGATCGAGTGCACCGCGGCGGAACTACCCGGGCTGGTAAGCGGTTTCGGGCCGGAATGGGTGGGCGTGTCGGTGACGATGCCCGGTAAGTTCGCGGCGCTGCAGTTCGCAACCGAGCGCACCCTACGGGCTGAACTGGTCGGCGCGGCCAACACATTGGTGCGCACGCCGGACGGCTGGCGGGCCGACAACACGGATATCGACGGTGTGATTGGCGCACTCGGTGAGGTCGCGGGGCGGGCCGCGGTTCTCGGCTCGGGAGGCACTGCACCCGCGGCCGTCATCGGCCTGGCAGAGCTTGGCGTGCAACATATTTCGATCGTCGCCCGCAATCCTGACAAGGCGGCGCCGCTGCTCGACCTCGGCGGTCGCATCGGTGTCGAAACCCGCTGGGTCCAACTGGGTACGCCGCTTGCCGACGTCGACGTGGTGGTGAGCACGTTGCCGGCAGACGTTGCGGCGCAGCACGTGACGACGCTGGCGGCGACGCCGTTGCTGCTGGACGCGATCTACGATCCGTGGCCGACCCCGCTTGCCGCAGCGGTCGAGGCGGCGGGCGGTCGGGTGATCAGCGGGCTGCAAATGCTGCTGAACCAGGCCTATACGCAGGTGGAGCAGTTCACGGGGCTGCCTGCGCCCAAGGAGGCGATGAGGGCCGCGGTCGGCGATCTCTAGCCGAGCGCACCGCGCCGATGCTGGCCACCGTCACCAGCACGATCGCCACATACCCCGTCACCGCAAGGTGCTGCCCAAGGATCAGCCATCCCGCCACGGCCGCCACGACCGGCGACAGGCACGTCAGGATCGCGAAGGTCTCCGGCGGTAGTCGGCGCAGCGAAATCAGCTCCAACGAGTAGGGGATCGCCGATGACATCACTCCGACGGTCACCCCAAGCCCCAATACCTGCCACCGCAGCGCGCTGTCCGGATCGAGTGTGATCGCCGCGAACGGTGCGATCACGAACGCGCCGATCGCTGTCGCGAGAGCCAGCCCGTCAAGCTTGGGGAAGTCGGATCCGGCTCGGGCCGTGGCCAGGATGTAGCCCGCCCAGCTCACGCCCGCGCCCGAGGCGAACCCCAGCCCGACAGGGTCGACATGACCGACCCGAATGCCGGTGAGGCTGAGCAGCGCGACGCCGAGTAGGGCGAGCAGGGCCCACAGCCATGCGGTCCAGCGTCGGCTGACCGCGACGGAAAGAGCCAGGGGGCCAAGGGCTTCGATAGTGACGGCAACGCCGAGTGGAATGCGGGTCAGCGAGTAGTAGAAGCACACGTTCATCACCGTGACCGTGGCGGCAAGTGCGACTGCAGACATCCATGCCCTGCCGGACAACCCGCGCAGCCGGGGTCGGACCGCCACGCAGAGGATCACGCCGGCAACAAGGAGTCGGGTGAAGACGGCTCCGATCGCGCCCAACGATGCGAACAGTCCGACGGCGAACGCCGCACCCACTTCCTGGCTGATCGCTGCAACCACCACGAGCAGCGCCGGGCCGATTGGTGACCGTCGGTGCACGGAAACGAGGTTAGTCTCCGTAGATGGGGGCGGGGGTGGCAGGCGTCTGTGTGCTGGCGTGGCTTGCGATGCTGAGTGCCTATGACATTCGTCAAGCGCGACTGCCGAATTGGCTGACACTACCGGGCGCGGCGGTGATCCTCGCGATGGCCGCTGTGCATGGACGCGGTGTCTCAGCCTTGCTCGGTGCGGTGGCGCTGTTCGTCATGTACGTACTCGTGCACCTGATCTCGCCTGCCGCGATGGGAGCCGGCGATGTCAAGCTGGCGATCGGGATCGGCGCGCTGACCGCTTCATTCGGCGGCGACGTATGGCTGCTGGCCGCGCTCGGTGCTCCGCTGTTGACCGCGGGGTGGGCCGTCGTCGCCTGCGTGTGCCGATCGGCTCAGACTGTGCCTCATGGCCCATCGATGTGCCTGGCCGCGGCGACCGCTACGGCGCTGGCCGTGATCTAGCCCGACTCAGGACGGCGATCGCGTGCAGGTCGAAGCGTGGCCGACTCTGCCACCGTTGCAGCGGATTACGCGCTTGCATACCCAAAGTAGGTTAATACATACTCGGGGTATGCAAATCCTCGAGCACGACCTGAAAGCGATATCTGAGCGATATTTCGCCGCGTGGGCGGCACACGATCCGGACGCGATCGTGGCGCTGCACACCGACGACACCCAGTTCTGGACGCACCTCGGCACCGGACCTGTGTACGGTCGCGACGCGGTCCGCGAAGTGTTCGCCGAGATCTTCGAGCGGTTTCCCGATTTCTCGTGCGAGGCCTACCGCGTGCTCTACGGCGAAAACCATTGGGTGCTCGACTGGGCGCTGGTCTCCGGCGACATCCGCTTCGACTGCCTCGACGTCGTCGACATTTCGCCCGACGGCCTGGTCGCCCGCAAGGACACCTTCATCGACGAGGTTCAGCTGCAAGCGGCGGTAGGCAAATGACGATCACCTACAACCACGCGGACCAGCTGCCGCTCGTCACTGCTCTGCCTGTCGAGCACTTGTTCGACATGCACGTCAATCGTGAACCGGCACAGGCGATTCCGACTCCCGTTGGCACCCGGATGACGTTCATCACGACGGGCGGCGTCATCGACGGACCGCAACTACGCGGCGAGCTGCTGCCGGGTGGGGGAGACTGGCTGCTGGTCGGCAGCGACGGTGTTGGCCGGGCCGACATCCGCGCGACGATTCGTACCCACGACGGCGCGCTCATCCACTACGAGAGCCGCGGCATCATCAAGGTGCCCGCCGACGCCCTCCAACGCCTCGCCGCCGGAGAACTGTTGCCGTTCGACGAGGCGTACGTGCGGACCACGCCGAAGTTCGAAACGGCCGACGAACGCTACGCATGGCTCAGCGAGGTGGTGGCATTGGGCTATAACGTGTTGTCGCCCAACCACATCGACTACCGCATCTACCGGGTGCTCTGAGGGTGGACCAGGCACGGCTGGCCGAGGGTTCGAATCGGGTGGTCCGCCGCTGATCGCGTTGGAGCCGGCGACGGCATGACGACCGGCTATGGTCAGGCCGTGGCGACCAGGGTGGCGAGACGAACCCAGGCTGAGCGCACGGAGGCCACCACCACGGCGCTCGTCGACGCAGCGCGTGAACTCTTCGCGCGCGACGGCTACGACGCCACGTCGCTGTCGGCGGTGGCGGCCCGGGTCAACGTGACGAAGGGTGCGGTGTATCACCACTTCGACGGCAAGCGGCAGCTCTTCGAAGCGGTGTTCACACGCGAGGTCGAGCGGATGGCGACGCCGGTGGCGGCGGCCTATGGCCGAAAGAAGGACCCGTGGGATGCCTTCCAGGCCGGCTGTCGTGCCTTCCTTGACGAGTGCCTCGACCCTGATGTGCAACGCATCGTCCTGCTCGACGCGTTCACCGCGCTCGGGTGGGAAGAGGTCCGGCGCCTGGAAGCTCCGCTTATCGAGATGATGGAACTCGGCATATCGCGCGCGGTCGAAGCGGGCCGTATCGCCAAGCGCCCGCCGGGTCCGCTCGCCAATTTTCTCTACGGCGCGCTCTGCGAGACCGCGATGATCGTCGCCCGCGCCGACGACCAGAAGGCCGCCCATCGGCAGGCCGTCTCCGAGATCGCCAGCATCATGGACGGCCTCGCGATTTCGGCTGGCTAAAGCCGACGTGGGAAGATGGGACGCGTGTTGCGTTGGACCACAGCTGGTGAATCCCACGGCCGCGCGTTGGTGGCCATGGTCGAAGGCATGGTCGCCGGTGTGCACATCACGTCGAAAGACATCCAGGGCCAGCTAGCCCGCCGCCGCCTTGGCTACGGCCGCGGCGCCCGGATGAAGTTCGAACAAGACCAGGTCACCGTGCTTGCCGGTGTCCGGCACGGCGTCACGCTCGGCGGCCCGATTGCCATCGAGGTCGGCAACACCGAATGGCCGAAATGGGAAACGGTGATGGCTGCGGATCCCGTCGATGCGGCCGAGCTCGAGGACAGCGCCCGCAATGCGCCGCTGACCCGGCCGCGGCCCGGTCACGCCGACTACGCCGGCATGCTCAAGTACGGCTTCGACGACGCCCGCCCAGTGCTGGAACGCGCCAGTGCCCGCGAGACCGCGGCCCGCGTCGCGGCAGGAACCGTCGCCCGGGCATTCCTCAAGGAGGCCCTCGGTGTCGAGGTGCTCTCCCACGTGATCTCCATCGGCGCGTCCAAGCCCTACAACGGCCCGCCGCCGCAGGCCGCAGACCTCGCCCGGATTGATCAAAGTCCCGTTCGTGCGTTCGAAGAAGCCACTGAGCAGCTGATGATCGCCGAGATCGAGGCCGCCAAACGCGACGGCGACACGCTCGGCGGCGTCGTCGAGGTCGTCGCGAACGGGCTGCCGATCGGGCTGGGGTCGTTCATCAGCGGCGACAACCGTCTCGACAGCCAGCTGGCCGGCGCCGTCATGGGTATCCAGGCGATCAAGGGCGTGGAGATCGGCGACGGCTTCGAAACCGCGCGCCGCCGCGGCAGCGTCGCGCACGACGAGATGTATCCCGGCCCCGACGGCGTGATGCGCTCGACCAACCGGGCCGGCGGGCTGGAAGGCGGCATGACCAACGGCCAGCCGCTGCGGGTGCGCGCCGCGATGAAGCCGATCTCGACGGTCCCGCGGGCGCTGGCCACCGTCGACATGGCGACTGGGGACGAGGCCGTCGCGATCCATCAGCGCTCCGATGTGTGCGCAGTGCCCGCCGCCGGCGTGGTCGTCGAGACGATGGTCGCGCTGGTGCTGGCGCGTGCCGCGCTGGAGAAGTTCGGCGGCGACTCGCTGGCCGAGACGCGCGCCAACATCGAGACTTACCTGCGTGCCGTGTCACTCCGCGAACCGTCAACGCGGCCCGCTCAGGCTTCGGGCTGATGGCTCCCAAGGCGGTGCTCGTCGGGCTGCCGGGGTCCGGCAAGTCCACGATCGGCCGGCGCCTGGCCAAGGCGTTGGACACCTCACTACTTGACACCGACGCCGCGATCGAGCAGACCACCGGCCGCACCATTCCCGACATCTTCGCCAACGACGGCGAGCAGGAGTTCCGCCGCATCGAGGAGGGCGTGATCCGCGATGCGTTGCAAACGCATGACGGCGTGCTGTCGCTTGGCGGCGGCGCCGTGACCACTCCGGGCGTGTGCGAGGCGCTGGCCGGCCACACCGTCGTCTACTTGGAGATCAGCGCCGCCGAGGGCGTGCGCCGCACCGGCGGCGCCACGGTCCGTCCGCTGTTGGCAGGCGGCGACCGCAGTGAGAAGTTCAAGGCGCTGATGTCCCAGCGGGTTCCGCTGTACCGGCGGGTCGCCACCATTCGCGTCAACACCAATCGCCGCAATCCCGGCGCGGTGGTGCGCTACATCGTCGAGCGCCTGGAGAATCCGGACGCACCGAAGCCACAGCGCCGGCGACGCCGGCCGTCGTGGCGCCGCGCCCCGTCGTCGTTGACGCCCCAGCCGACCAACGAGGCTCCGCCTTCACCAACCGCACTGGCCGCCAAGAAAGGGGGACGCTGCCATGACTGAGCCCGTGACCGGCCCGGTCACCGTAGACGTACTCGTGGACCCGCCGTACCCGGTGATCATCGGCACCGGCCTGCTGGGCGAGCTACAACGCGTCCTCGACGGCCGCCACAAGGTTGCGATTCTGCACCAGCCGGTGCTCACGGAGACCGCCGAAGTGATTCGAAAGAGCCTGGCGGACAAGGGAACAGAAGCGCACCGCATCGAGATTCCAGACGCCGAGGCGGGCAAGGAGCTACCGGTCGTCGGGTTTATCTGGGAAGTGCTGGGCCGCATCGGCATCGGCCGCAAGGATGCGATCGTCAGCCTGGGCGGGGGAGCGGCCACCGACGTTGCCGGCTTCGCCGCCGCCACCTGGCTGCGTGGGGTGGACATCGTCCATGTGCCGACCACCTTGCTCGGCATGGTCGACGCCGCGGTCGGCGGCAAGACGGGCATCAACACCGACGCCGGCAAGAACCTGGTGGGCGCGTTTCATCAACCGGCCGCGGTGATCGTCGATCTTGCGACGCTGGAAACGTTGCCGCGCAACGAGATCGTCGCCGGCATGGCGGAGATCGTGAAAGCGGGCTTCATCGCCGACCCGGTCATCCTCGATCTGATCGAGGCCGACCCCCAAGCCGCGCTCGACCCGACGGGCGACATACTGCCCGAACTCATCCGGCGCGCGGTCGCGGTCAAGGCCGAGGTCGTCGCGGCCGACGAGAAGGAATCGCAACTGCGCGAAATCCTCAACTACGGGCACACTCTCGCGCATGCCATCGAACGCCGCGAGCGCTACCAGTGGCGGCACGGTGCGGCGGTCTCGGTGGGCCTGGTGTTCGCCGCCGAACTCGGACGGCTGACCGGGCGCCTCGACGATGACACAGCTGACCGGCACCGGTCGGTCCTCACCTCCTTGGGCCTGCCAGTCACCTACGACGCCGACGCACTGCCGCAGCTGCTCGAATACATGGCCGGCGACAAGAAGACCCGCGCGGGTGTGCTGCGCTTCGTCGTGCTCGACGGGCTGGCCAAGCCCGGCCGCCTGGAGGGTCCCGATCCATCACTGCTGGCGGCGGCCTACTCGGAGATCGGAGCGGTAGCGCAATGAGTTCAGTGACTGTGCAGGTGATCAACGGGCCCAACCTGGGTCGGCTCGGTCACCGCGAGCCCGAGGTTTACGGCAGCACCACACACGACGATCTTGTGGCGCTGGTCGAACGAGAAGCCGCGGAGATCGGCGTGAAAGCCGTTGTCCGCCAAACCGATAGCGAAGCCGAGCTGTTGGGCTGGATCCACGCGGCCGCGGACGCGGGTGAACCGGTGGTGCTCAACGCGGGTGCGCTGACCCATACGTCGGTGGCACTACGCGACGCGTGCGCCGAACTGAGCGCACCCCTGATCGAAGTCCACATTTCGAATGTGCATGCGCGCGAACAGTTTCGGCACCACTCCTACATCAGCGCCGTGGCGACCGGCGTGATCGTCGGGCTCGGCGTGCAGGGGTACGCTCTCGCGCTGCGCTATCTCGCCAGCCTCGGCTAGGAGTGGTCCTCACGACGCGCGGCGGCCTCGGTCGGCGCGGTCTCGGTGGTGTCTGCGCCGGGATGGCGGACGGCGGCGAACACGTCGGTGTCGGCCCGGTCTGCTTGGTCGGCAGCGGCTTCGGCGAGGCCGTGATGACGACGCGGCTGCTTCTCGAGGTTACGGTCGACGTACCAGCGGCCCAGCGAGACGCCGGCGATGGCGAACAGGAACACCAGCAGCGCGGTGAACGCGGCGAAGGTGGTGACCTCGTTGAGTAGCGCCTCGACATACAGGCTCTTGTAGAACAGCGAGATGAACCAGGCCACCACCCCGCTGACCACACCGGCGAACAGGCCCGCCAGCAGCCAGGTCATCGCCAGATCTCCGCGACGGTCGGGGTCGGGGTTGGCCCGCGCATCGGCCCGGCCGTCGATCAGCCCCCAGGCAAAGACCGCGATCGCGAATAGGATGATCAAGACGATGCTGATCAATCCCGCCTTGGTTTCCCACGCGTTGATCATCGCTCCCTGAAGCAATCGGACGATCACCATCAGGGCTGCGAACACCAATCCGCGCAGTAACCACTTACTCATGGGGCCACACCTTAGCGAGTAGCGTCAACGACCGTGACTATTTCTCAGCGCCGGGACCGGCTGCGTCAGCGGCTGGTTGCCGCCGAGCTGGACGCGATGCTGGTATCGGACCTGGTCAATGTGCGTTATCTGTCCGGCTTCACGGGGTCGAATGCGGCGCTGCTGATCCGTGCGGACAGCGAAACGCCGGTGCTGGCCACCGACGGCCGCTACCGCACGCAGGCGGCACAGCAGGCGCCCGACGCAGAGATCGCGATCGAGCGGGCGTGCGGGCCTCACCTCGCCGCGCGCGCCGCGGCTGACGGGGTGCTGCGGCTGGGCTTCGAAAGCCACGTGGTGACGGTCGATGCGTTCGCCATGCTTTCCAAGGCGGCCGGCGACCAGACGGAGCTGCGGCGGGCGGCCGGGATGGTGGAGGCGCTGCGCGAGGTGAAGGACGCCGGTGAGATCGCGCTGCTGCGGCTGGCATGCGAGGCGGCCGACTCGGCACTGGCCGACCTTGTCGAGCGCGGCGGGCTGCGCCCGGGCCGGACAGAGAAAGAGGTCGGGCGCGAACTCGAATCGCTGATGCTCGACTACGGCGCCGACGGTGTGTCGTTCGAAACCATCGTCGCCGCCGGCGCCAATTCGGCGATCCCACACCACCGGCCGACCGATGCGGTGCTGGCCGCTGGCGACTTCGTCAAGATCGACTTCGGCGCGCTGGTGTGCGGTTATCACTCCGACATGACCCGGACCTTTGTGCTGTCGCCGGTCGCGCAGTGGCAGCTCGACCTCTACGACCTGGTCGCCAATGCGCAGCGGGTGGGCCGCGAAGCGCTAGCGCCGGGGATGGTGCTCAAGGACGTTGACGCTGCCTCACGGCAGGTCATCGCCGACGCAGGCTATGCCGACAACTTCGGCCATGGTCTCGGTCACGGCGTCGGTTTGCAGATCCACGAAGCGCCGGGAATCAGCGCCAGCTCCGCCGGTACACTGCTTGCTGGCTCGACGGTGACCGTGGAGCCCGGTGTCTACCTGCCCGACCATGGCGGTGTCCGAATCGAGGACACGCTGGTCGTGGGCGAGAGAGCGCCCGACTTGCTTACCCGGTTCCCCAAGGAACTGGCCATCCTCTGAAGGAGAACAACCGACTGTGGCATCGACCGCCGACTTCAAGAATGGGCTCGTCCTGCAGATCGAAGGCCAGCTGTGGCAGATCGTCGAGTTCCAGCACGTGAAACCGGGCAAGGGGCCGGCCTTCGTGCGGACCAAGCTGAAGAACGTGCTGTCCGGCAAGGTCGTCGACAAGACCTACAACGCCGGCGTGAAGGTGGAGACCGCGACCGTCGACCGGCGCGACGCCACCTACCTATACCGCGACGGCTCCGACTTCGTGTTCATGGACTCGCAGGACTACGAGCAGCATCACCTGCCGGATTCCCTGGTCGGTGACGCCTCCAAGTTCCTGCTGGAGAGCTTGCCGGTCCAGATCGCGTTCCACGATGGCGCGCCGCTGTACCTCGAGCTGCCGGTGACCGTCGAACTGGAGGTCACCCATACCGAACCTGGACTGCAGGGTGATCGGTCCAGTGCAGGCACCAAGCCCGCGACGGTTGAGACCGGCGCCGAGATCCAGGTTCCGCTGTTCATCAACACCGGCGACAAGCTCAAGGTCGATTCGCGCGACGGCAGCTACCTCGGCAGGGTTAATGCCTGACGGCTGTGTTTCCGATCGGGAAGCCAGGCTCCATGCCTGACCGTCGAGGCGACCGGGGCCGGCATCAGGCCCGCAAACGCGCCGTCGACCTGCTGTTCGAGGCAGAGGCGCGGGGGATCACCCCGGCCGAGGTCGCAGAGTCACGAAATGCCTTGGCGGAGAAGGAAGCCGACGTCTCGCCGCTCAACCCATACACCGTGACAGTCGCGCGAGGGGTGACCGAGCATGCCGCCCATGTCGACGACCTCATCTCGGCGCACCTGCAAGGCTGGACGCTGGACCGGTTGCCGGCGGTGGACCGCGCGATCCTGCGCGTGGCAGTGTGGGAGCTACTGCACGCCGACGACGTTCCTGAGCCGGTTGCCGTGGACGAGGCCGTAGAGCTGGCCAAGCAGTTGTCGACCGACGACTCACCGGGTTTCGTCAATGGCGTGCTGGGCCAGGTGATGCTGGTGACACCACAGATCAGGGCGGCGGCGGCCGCCATGAGGGGTACATCGGACGGGACATAATGGGCGTACCGCAGGACTGGGCACCGTACTCGAGCGTGGAAGAAGCGGCCAAGGTCTACCTGCGTGACCCCGATCTGGCGCTGGACCAAATTCGTTCGGTCGTAGACCTTCCCACGATCAAATCGTTCATCATGTCGCGCGGATTCACCGACGAGTCGTGGGGTGAGGCGCTGTGGCAGGAGGTGGTGCTCACCGACGCGCACCGGCTCATCATGTGGCGCGCGGACGACGAGATGTCGAACTCCGGTGAACGTGAACGCCGAGTCCTCAACGCGTCGGTGCGCACGATCCTGTTGTCGTCGATCACCGACCAGGTGCTCACCGCCGAATACGAGCGCCTCGACGACGGCACACGTCGGCTCTCGGAGGTGCGGCTGAGGATGTACACCCAGCTGGTGACGCGCTCCCGGCAGAAGTCGGCCACCGAAACCGATATCTACTGTGAGTCGTTCCGCTACAACAAGTCTGTCGACAACGGCGGCCTCGCCCAGATGCAACGCTTGCTGCAGTTCGGTCGCGTGTTGTCCCGCTGCATCCAATAGCCCATCTTCCGCGAGCGTGCGTGCCTGTACATCGACACGCCGACAAATGCGGTCATTTCACGCACGCTCGCGCGCACTGATTGTGCACAGTCGCCCACTCATCCACAGATGACCCATCACGTGCTGCCGCGGCCGTGGGGTGGCTTCGATGATTCACAGCATGAATCCGCACATTCAAGAGCTTCTCGACAAGCAAGGCGGCGTTGCCAGCAGCGGGCAGCTTCTCGGCCTCATGACGAGGCGTCGGTTCAACAGTGCAGTCAATTCCGGTGTCTTCGAAAGGATTTGGCAAGGCGTCTACTGCCTGGGTGAGCCCACGGACGAACTGAGACTACGCGGACTGGATTTGTCGAGCGGCAAGACGGTTCCAGTGTGCCTTGGCACTGCGGCCGCCATATTTGGCTTCGACACCGAGGACACCATCGATCTGCACGTGCTCAATCCGCACGGTGGTCAGATCAGAAGCGCCGACGGGTTGGTGGTGCATCGGCGCGACGGCGCTCCGCTCGTGACGGTCAATGGGCGGCTTGTCACGTCTGCCGCTTGGACCGCGGTTGAGGTCGCCCGTGGGCTTCGGCGTCCGAGGGCACTAGCCACCCTGGACGCGGCCATGCGTAGCGAAACCTGCACCCGCGGTGAGCTCTGGCAGGCGGCCGTAGAGCAGGCCGGTCGGCGGGGCATCGTCGCGGTGCGCGAACTGATCGCGCTCGCCGATGCGCTCGCGGAGTCGCCGATGGAGAGCGAGGCTCGGCTCGTGATGTTCGACGGCGGCCTACCGGCTCCTACGCTGCAGTACGAGATCATCGATGGCAACGGCGAGTTACGACGCGTCGACTTCGCGTGGCCAGAGCAGCGGGTCGCGGTGGAGTATGACGGGCTCGATTGGCGCAGCGATCCCGAAGCCATGTGGCGAGACCGTAGGCGTCGCGCGGCGCTCGAAGATGTGGGTTGGGTCGTCATCTCCATTGTGTTCGAAGACGTCCGGAAGCGGGCGTGGGAGTTCGTTGACCGCATCGATGCGCAGTTGCGTCGCGTTCGTGCGGCGTGACGGTGCGCTAACTGCGCGCGAATGCCGGCGTGTCGGCGTACAGACACGCACGGTCGCGGTTGTGGGACTTTCGCTCAGCGCGATTGTTAATTCTTTGCTTTGCCTGGGTGGCGCAATAGCGACGTCGCCGCGAGCTTTAGCCTGGTAGTCGTCGGTGCCCGGCGGCGTATTGAGTCAACTTGCCTTGACGTCAGTTTCAGCGCGGTGCACATCGCCTGCCCGGCTCTTACCGTAACTGCGTGTCGCAAGCCGAACCGACGCCGATCCGGCGGCCACGGGCAGATCGCGCCCGCCAGGTCGCCGACGTACTGCGGCATCAGATCCACGGCGGTGCGTATGACGGCGGTCTGCCCACCGAGGCGGATTTGGCCGCCGAATTCTTCGTCTCCCGCAACACGATTCGTGAGGCGCTCGGCGTACTCAAGAACGAAGGATTGATCGACCGAGGCCCAAAGGTCGGCACGCATGTCGCCGTCCGCAAGTACGACCATGGCCTGGACGCGCTGGTCGGCCTGAAGGAGACGTTCAAGGACTACGGCGAGGTGCGCAACGAGGTCAGGGCCGTGCTGCATCTGGCCGCGCCCCCCGCGGTGGCCCGGCGGCTGCGGCTTCAGCCCGGCGAGCAGGTCGTCTACATCGAGAGGCTGCGTTACCTCGGGGACCTTCCGCTGTCGCTCGACCTCACCTATCTGACCCCCGATATCGGTGCCGAGATCCTGCAGCACCCGCTGGAAACCAACGACGTCTTCGCGCTCATCGAAGCGGTCACCGGGCAGCGGCTCGGTTCGGCGACCCTGGCGCTGGAAGCCGTTTCAGCCGACCCGCATTCGGCGGCGACGCTTGCGGTGCCCGACGGCGCGGCACTGCTCATGCTGGAACGCCTCACCAGCCTCGACGACGGCAGGCCCGTCGATCTCGAATACATCCGCATGCGCGGTGACCGAATCACCATGCGCGGCAACCTGATCAGGAGTGAACCATGACGCTGGTGAACCAACGGGCCGACGTGCCGGTGACGATCGACGAGTCCCTGTGCATCGAGGGCTGCACGCTGTGCGTCGACATCTGTCCGCTCGACTCCCTGGCGATCAACCCCGACAACGGCAAGGCCTTCATGCATGTCGACGAGTGTTGGTACTGCGGACCCTGCGCGGCACGCTGTCCCACCGGCGCCGTCACTGTCAACATGCCCTACCTGATCCGCTAAGGACTGAATCCACAATGAAAGAAACGCTCCGCCACATGTCGCCGCCGTCGCGGCTCCGGCTTGTCGCCCTGGCCGCCGGGCTCGCCATCGTCGCCTCGGGCTGCTCTCTGGACTCGGCGACCCAGTCTTCGGGCAATGTCGTCAACGTCGTCATCGGGTACCAGTCCAAGACCATCAACACCGTCACTGCCGGCACCCTGCTACGGGCCCAGGGCTATCTGGAGCGTCGGCTGAACGACATCACCACACGCACCGGGACCAAGTACAACGTGACGTGGCAGGACTACGACACGGGAGCCCCGATCACGGCGCAGATGGTCGCCGAGAAGATCGACATCGGGTCGATGGGCGACTACCCGATGTTGATCAACGGGTCCAAGACTCAGGCCAACGAGCGGGCCCGCACCGAGATCG
>NZ_DATENY010000104.1:0-5497 GCF_035274705.1 Mycobacterium sp.
CTGCAATACCTGCACCCACGATGCGTGCAGAGCGCCGGTCGCCTCGATAGCGATCACCGCAGCAGCGGCACCCGCCAGCCGCCAGCCGCCAGATCGTGCCCGTCACCTCGTCCAGGCCAGGCCGCAGCGACGGCACCGACCTCGGCTCCTCGAGCAGGCCGGCATCACCTGTGCTGAACCACACCCGATGCGTCACCTTGCCAGGATCGATCGCCACGACCAGCGTTGAACCCGGCAACGCCTGCTGCAACAGCCCTGAACCCACCCGGACCTCCTCCATGCCAACGTCGCGAACACGCTGGCACTACAGGTCAGGAGCTATCAGCCGGCAAGCGCCAGACTCAATCACAACTAGCAGGTCAGATCCGGTTGATCGTTCCATGTTTGGCGTGCCCCGCCCTCGATTCGAGCCTGCAGAAGCTCGATCGCAGCAGGGGGCTGGCTGCACTTTCTCACCAGGCCCGGCTACGTCCGGGGGTGCGTCTGCTCCGGCCCGGGCGATTCGCGACTGCGCCGCGACTGTGGGCGCGTCCATCGCGTCGGCGGTGAACGCGCCCGCCTAGCCTCGCGTCAGGCTGAGGTCGCAGTGCGCCTGGGCAGCACCCAGTCAGGCCGCGGGAAGTGGCAGGTGTAGCCGTTCGGGTAGGTGATCAGGTAGTCCTGGTGCTCGGGCTCGGCCTCCCAGAACGGGCCAGCCGGCTCGATGGTCGTGACCGCCTTGCCCGGCCACAACCCTGAGGCATCCACATCCGCGATCGTCTCGCGGGCGACGCGCTCCTGCTCGTCGGTGAGCGGGAAGATCGCCGAGCGGTAGCTCGCGCCGATGTCGTTGCCCTGCTGGTTCAGCGTCGACGGGTCGTGGATCTGAAAGAAGAAGGCCAGGATGTCACGGTACGTCGTCTGTGTCGGGTCGAAGAGGATCTCGACCGCTTCAGCGTGGCCAGGATGGTTGCGGTACGTCGCATGATCGTTGTCGCCGCCGGTGTATCCGACGCGCGTGTCGAGCACTCCTGGCTGTCGGCGAATGAGATCCTCCATGCCCCAGAAGCACCCGCCGGCCAGAACGGCCGTCTCAGTGCCCGGTTCGCGAGTGATCCGTCCGGTGTCGTGAACTCCGCTGGTCATGACGCGTGCTCCTTTGTGCCGTTCGTGACGTCCGGCTCGAACAGCGAGCGGTACTCTCCATAGCCCTGCGCCTCGAGCTCGGAGACCGGGATGAAGCGCAGCGCAGCCGAGTTCATGCAGTAACGCAGGCCTCCCTTGTCGGCAGGGCCGTCATCGAAAAGGTGGCCGAGGTGGCTGTCGGCGCCGGCGGACCGCACCTCGGTGCGGGTCATCCAGAGCGATCTGTCGGTCGTTGTGCGGACGACGTCGACTTCTATCGGCTTGGTGAAGCTGGGCCATCCCGTGCCGCTGTCGTACTTGTCGGTCGACGAGAACAACGGCTGGCCGGACACCACGTCCACGTAGATCCCGGGCTCGTGGTTGTCCCAGTACTCGTTCCGGAATGCGGGCTCGGTCCCGTCCTTCTGAGTGACGCGGAACTGCCTGTCGGTGAGGCGGCTGAGCGCGTCCGGAGTCTTGCTGTAGTCGTGTGACACGATCTCTCCCTCTTCTGACGCCGCTGGCTGCGCCGTCATCTGCAATAACACCGCCGTGAAGTGTTTTGGTCCCCCGGCTCCTGAGAACTCGCTGTGACCGCGATCTCGGGTTCGGATGGAAATGGGCAGCTCCCGAACGTGTGGGGTCACCCCGCCTCGACTAGGCCGAATTGGTCACGATCGGAAGCTGCGCGAGCGGCGGTTTCACCTGGAGCGGCGGTCGGTCCGGATCACCTACTGGATCGCAACCTACCGGAGGATCGTCCTGTTGACGGCCTTCCACAAGACGCGCACGCGGGACGAGCGCGAGATCGATTGGGCCGCCGGGCGTTGGCGCGGTGTATCGACGAGGCGCACGAGGCTGTGGACGAGGAGGCTGGGTCATGAGTGACAGTGGCGGTTGGGCCGCGATGCGGGAGCGGCGATGGCTGAGCCGGGTGCCACGGCGGCGTACGACGCTGCACGTTTGGCCTTTGAACTCGGTCGTTCTGTTCGAGAACTTCGTGAGCGCCGAGGCTGGAGCCAAACGCAGATGGCGAAGGCATCGGGAATGACGCAGTCCGCGTTCGCTCGGTTCGAGGCCGGCGGAACTGTTCCGACCTTGTCGGTGCTGGAACGACTCGCGACGGCGTCGGACGTGCGACTCAGAGTGGGTTTCGAGGCCGCTTGAGCCGCGGCGAGCTGTCAACGTGCCTACGGCGGCACTCAGCGCGCACCGCGACGCGTCTGTGACCTGGACAGACGTCCTGGCATCGGGGTGCCTGGAACGACCGTAGTCCGGTTCGCATGGTGCAACGTACACCCCACACATCAACTGAGCTGCGCATTCGTGCAGGCCGAATGAGGCCTTGCGCGAACCGCCTCCCGTTGTGGCCACAATTTTGTGATACCTTGACGCTGTGACGACTGAGCACTCGGTGGGCCTTAGGGAGCTACGGCACAACACCAGTGAGGTGCTGGCGCGAGTGCGTCACGGGGAGACGGTCGACGTGACGGAGTACGGCAAGCTCGTGGCGCGGATCGTGCCGGTCGGCGATCGTGAACCGACGCCGGTGCTGGACCGCTTGGTCGAGGAGGGGCGGGCGCGTTTGGCGGTACGGCCCGGATATCGGCCGCGGATGCGTGCCGGAGACGGTGCCGACCGTCTTGGCGACGCGCTCGCTGCGCTGCGCGACGAGGAGCGTTGGTGAGCCTCTACTACATCGACACCTCTGCCGCGCTCAAGTTGTTGGCCGAGGAGAGCCATTCACGCGCGTTCGCCAAGTTCTATGACGAAAGCGCGGGCGCGTCATGGGTCAGCTCGGCATTGCTTCGCATCGAGGTGATCCGCGCTGTCAGCCGGGTTATGCCGGCGGCGCTCCCGGATGCAAGGTCGCTTCTGCTGGCCTTTGACTATGTGAGCATCGATGACGAGGTGGTGGATGCGGCGATGAACGAGCCCGACCGGATGCTGCGTTCGCTGGACGCGATCCACCTCGCCACCGCGCGGGTCCTGGGGACGGATTTGGACGGGCTCGCTACCTATGACGACCGGCTGGCTGCTGCGGCCAAGGATGCTGGAATCTCGGTGATCGATCCACGGAATTGAGTTCGGCGGCGGCGCTAGCAAGGATCTTCCCAAGTCCTCGGGTCACACTGCGATCGAGTCGTGATCCGCCACCCCGTACCGGCGGGCGGCGTTCCCGGCGAGCGCGGCAACCGCCCGGGAATGGCCGAGCATCGCGGGGGACTTGAGGTCGGCGAAGTCGCCCACGGCGGTCAGCAGCTCGTCCAGGTCGTCGCCCGCGACTGTCCGGTCCCAGTCCGGCGCCCGGTCCAGCGCGGCCTTCCACACGTCGTCGACCGCGAGTTCCGCGGCGATCTCGGCGGAGCCGGCGGTGAACGCGGCCGCGACCGCGGGGTCGAACTGCGTGCCGCTGCGCGCGCGTACCGTGCGGTTGGCGTGCTCTTCACCGGCCCGGCGCAGGTGCACCTCGGCGACGTCGGCGACGTGGGCGATGCGCATTTCCTGCGGGATGTCCGCGCCGGAGACACCGGCCGGCAGTCCGTTGCCGTCCCATCTTTCGAACGTGTACGCCAGCGCGCTTCTGACGTCGTCGCCGAGCCCGGCACGCTCGGCGAGTTCGCCGGCGGAGAGGCAGTGCGAGCTCATGAGTTTGCGCAGGTTGCCACGCAGGCGGCCGAGCAGCGTCACGGCGCGCCCGGCCCGGGCCAGTGCCGGCCGATCGCGCCCGACATGGCTGGCCAGAAGCCAGACGAACGGCAGCCCGGCCCAGTCCAGGTCGTACGTGTCGGCGCGGAAGGCGATGTCGTCGCCGAACCATGCGGACAGCTCATGCGAGTCGGCGTGGCAGCCGATCCAGGCCAGCAGCGTCGCGTAGTAGGCAACCGCCTGCCGCTCCTCGTACAGGCCCAACCGCCGGGCCAGGCTGGTAGCGATCATCGCGGACCGCAGCATGTGGTCCATCGGCTGGCCCAGGCCGAGGTCGATGGCGAGCGAGAGCGCCGCGAGCACTTCGACCCGTCGGACACGATCGCCGGTCACCGGCCTGTCCCATACACCTACTCTGCCACCGGATCATGCAGCGTCGCGGAGCGCTGGTGTTAAGACTGACCTAGCGCTGCGGTGGATTACTTGCGACGCTGAAGCCTGTGTATGACTACGACATGTTGGTGCTGGGCTCCGGTCCCAGCGGGCAGAAGGCCGCGATCGCAGCGTCCAAGCTCGGCAAGCGGGTAGGCATCGTCGACCGTCGCGACATGATCGGCGGGGTGTGCATCAACACCGGTACCGTTCCCTCGAAGACGCTGCGCGAGGCTGTTCTCTACCTCACCGGGCTGAGCCAGCGGGACCTCTACGGCAGCAGTTACCGGGTCAAGAACGAGATCACGGTGAGCGATCTCGCGGCCCGCACGCAACATGTCATCAGCCGGCAGACGGACGTCATCCGCAACCAGCTGTCGCGCAACCACGTCTCGATGATCACCGGCGTGGGCCGGTTCGCCGATGCGCATGCGATCTGGGTGGACGCCGGGTCCGGCCGGGAGAGCAGGGTCACCGCAGACAAGATCATTATCGCGGCTGGAACGCGCCCGGCGCGGCCCGACAGTGTCGACTTCGATGACCGTACGATCGTGGACTCCGATGGTGTGATCAACCTGCAGGCGGTGCCGCGGTCGATGGTCGTGGTCGGCGCCGGGGTGATCGGCATGGAGTACGCCTCGCTGTTCGCCGCGCTCGGCACCAAGGTGACCGTCGTCGAACGCCGCCCGAAAATGCTGGACTTCTGCGACGAGGAGATCGTCGAATCGCTCAAGTACCACCTGCGGGATCTGTCGGTGACGTTCCGCTTCGGCGAGGAGGTCGCGGCCGTCGAGAGGCATCAGACCGCGGCACTGTGCATCCTCAAGAGCGGCAAGAAGATCGTGGCCGACACGGTGATGTACTCGGCGGGCCGGCAGGGACAGACGGACGATCTGGCGCTGGAGGCGGCCGGGCTGGAGGCGGATCGGCGCGGCCGGATCGAGGTGGATGCCAACTATCGGACCAAGGTCGACAGCATCTACGCGGTCGGTGACGTCATCGGCTTCCCGGCGCTGGCGTCGACGTCGATGGAACAGGGCCGGCTGGCCGCCCATCACGCCTGCGGTGAGCCGGTTCGCGAGATGCATCAGCTCCAGCCGATCGGGATCTACACCATCCCCGAGATCAGCTACGTGGGTCAGACCGAGGACCAGCTCACCGAGGCTTCGACGCCGTTCGAGGTGGGCATCGCACGGTACCGGGAGCTGGCGCGCGGGCAGATCGTCGGTGACTCGTACGGCATGCTCAAGCTGCTCGTGTCACCGGACGACGGCAAACTGCTGGGTGTGCACGTATTCGGCACCAGCGCCAC
>NZ_DATENY010000105.1:0-24435 GCF_035274705.1 Mycobacterium sp.
TCTCGAAGCCGCCGCCGGGGTCGGTGTCACCGCCGGCGGCAGCCTGCTACCGATGCGCGACATCATCCGGCTGGCTTCTCAGTCGCATCACTATTTGGTGGTCTACGACAAACACGATCCCCAACAGCTCTACTGCGGCCGGGCGAAACGCTTCGCCACCCCCGGGCAACGCATCGTGCTCCACGCGCTGGATCGCGGCTGCACCCGACCCGGCTGCACCGCACCGGGCTACTGGACCCAAGCCCACCACGTCGACGGCTGGACCAAAAACCACGGCCAAACCAACATCAACACGCTGACCCTGGCCTGCGGCCCCGACAACCGGCTGGTCGAACAAAGCGGCTGGACCACCCGAAAACGCAAAGACGGCACCACCGAATGGATCCCACCACCCCACCTCGACACCGGCCAAACACGAGTCAACAACTACCACCACCCCGAGAAATACCTACTGCCAGAAGAAGACGAAGGTCCTTAGCTGTCGGCTTTATCGAATCTTCATTGAACGACTAGCCGGGCCACATAGGCGGTCGGGACGCTGGGAAGCGTGATGTGGAAACGAACACTAGTAACCAGCACGGCGGCCCTGGCTGCACTTGTCATCGCCGCGGGCTGCAGCAGCAACAACTCGGCGAGTGAACCGGCGAGCAGCCAGTCCACCGCCGCTACGAGTGCGACGACCTCACCCGGCGAGGCCCATAACCAGGCGGATGCGATGTTCGCGATGCACATGATTCCGCATCACCAGCAGGCCATCGAGATGAGCGACATCGTGCTGGCGAAGCAAGGAATCGATCCGCGGGTCATCGAGCTGGCCAATCAGATCAAAGCCGCTCAGGGTCCTGAGATCGACAAGATGCAGGGCTGGCTCAAGCAATGGGGTATGCCGCAGATGCCGATGCCGTCGGGCATGCCCGGCCACGGCGATATGCCGATGCCATCCGGTGACATGCCGGGCCACGGCGGCATGCCGACTACCTCGGGAATGCCCGGTATGACGGGCATGATGTCCGAGCAGGACATGGCCGCCCTTCAAAACGCCCAAGGCGTCGAAGCCAGCAAGCTGTTCCTAACCCAGATGATCGCTCACCACGAAGGCGCAATCACCATGGGGCAGAACGAGATCAAGGACGGTCAGTATCCCGCCACCATCGAGCTGGCGCAGTCGATCGTCACGTCGCAGCAGAAGGAAATCGAGACCATGAAGGGCATCCTGGCCACGCTCTAGACGCCTAGTCGCGGCGGACCGGCAGCGTGATCGCGAACGTCGCACCGGTCCCCGCGCCACGGCTGCTGGCGGTGATCCGGCCATCATGGGCTTCCACGATGGCCTTCGCTATCGCCAAACCGATACCGGCTCCGCCGTGTGCCCGGTCGCGCGCCGCGTCGGCCCGATAGAAGCGCTCAAACAGGTGGGGCAGGTGCTCGGCGGCGATTCCGTCACCGTCGTCAGCCACCGTGATCGTGAGTGCGCCGTCCGTCGTGGCCGCTGCGATGCAGACCTGACCACCGCGCGGTGTGTGGCGCAACGCGTTGTCGAGCAGGTTCGCCAGCACTTGTCCGAGCCTGTGCCGATCCGCCCACAGCGCGGGCAGATCTCCGTCGACGTCGGACGTCAGCGTCACACCCTTGGCGGCGAAACGGTCCGCCGCCGCGGTGACTGCTGTCTCGATCAGCGTCTCGGGCGCAAACGACGTCGGCGCAATCGAAGCCTGGCTCTCCTCTGCCTGCGCGAGCGCGGCGACATCCTCAGAGAACCGCACCAGCCTGCGGGTCTGGTCGCGCAGCATCGTGATGGTCTCGCGGTCAAGGGTTTTCACGCCGTCTTCGACAGCCTCGAGGTAGGCCTCCAGCACAGAGACCGGCGTGCGGATCTCATGCGCCAAGTCTCCGAACAGCCGCCGCCGGGTCGCCTCCACCGATTCAAGCTGGCTGGCCATCTGGTTGAAAGCCTCTGCGAGGGAATCGAAGTCGTCGCCGAGCTGCGGCGGCGACACGCGTGAGTCGTAATGGCCGTCGGCGACGGCGGCCGCCGCCGATGACACCTCGGCCACCGAGCGTTGCACGCGTCTGCTGAAATACCACGTCACCACCAGCGCCGTCAGAGCCGACACCGCCAGCGCCACCCCGATCGATATCGCCGTGGCATACGTATATGCCTCTTCGGCATGCATCTGCTCGCTCGACATCGCGGGCACCCCCGCGCGGTGCAGGTGCTCACGGAACAACGGCGGCCCGACAAGAACCGCGACGATCCATGTTGTGGCCGCACCAGCGAGAAGCACCGAAGTCTGTGCCAACAACAGCCGGACGCCGATGCCCGGGCGGCGTGATCGCTTCACTTCCCGCTGCCCATCCGGTATCCGACGCCACGCACCGTGATCACATAGCGCGGAGCAGCCGGATCGTCGCCCAGCTTGCGCCGCAGATGCCCGACGTGAACGTCTACGAGGTGCTCGTTGCCGCCCCACGACTCCGCCCATACCGCGTCGAGGAGCTGTCTACGGCTGAGCACCACACCCGGCCGCGCCGACAGCGCGGCGAGCACGTCGAATTCTGTGCGGGTCAGCGTGATCGGCTCGTCGCCGATGAACACTTCCCGGCTGGCGACGTCGATCTGCAAGTCTCCGAACACCCGCGGTGGAGGTTGGTTCGGCGGCGTGTAGCGCTGGATTGCCGCCGCCACGGACCGCGGCCTGCGCAGCATCGCGCGAATCCTCGCCACGAGTTCGCGCGGGCTAAACGGTTTGGTCACATAGTCGTCAGCGCCGACGGACAACCCGACGACAGTGTCCATCTCCGTATCCCGCGCGGTCAGCATCACCACGTACGCGTCGGAGAATGTCCGCAACTGCCGGCACACCTCCAAGCCGTCGATCCCGGGCAGTGCCAGGTCGAGCACCACGACGTCGGGATCGATCTCGCGGGCCATCGCGATGGCGTCATTGCCGTTATCGGCGATGCTGACCTCGAAGTGTTCACGCTCCAGGTAGCTGGAGACGACGCTGGCCAGTGGTACCTCGTCGTCGACGACCAACGCCCGGTACCCGGGCGAGTCGCCACCAGGAATCCGCTTCATGCCCTTCATGGTGCCCCGCGACCGGCCGATCGACGGCCACCCTCGGCCCAAGACCACCGGTCTTGAGCGAATCTTCACAAAACCCATACCGATTGGCTCTCACGGGCACAGCATCGTAGGTACCGCAGGAAGGAGGCGGCGGCGATGTCTGAGAGCCCTTCGTTCCCAGCGAGAATCAGTCGACGGGCATTCATCGCCGGCACCGTGTCCGCGGGCTTCGCGATCGCCGCCTGCGGGCGCCGGACATCCGGAAGAATGCCCAACGACCGGATCGGCGCTGTGGAGGCAGCGAGGCCACACACCGGGCGGACGGTCCCCGTCGAGCTCACCCCCGGACGGGCCGAGATCGACCTCGGCGGCACGCGGGCGGCCACATTCGCGTACGGAGACAGCGTCCCAGGCCCGCTGATCCGGGCCAACGTGGGCGATGGGCTCGCGGTTACCGTCAAGAACCGGCTGAGCCACGCGACGTCGATACATTGGCATGGCATCGCATTGCGCAACGACATGGACGGCGCCTCGCCGGCCAGCCCGGACATCGACGCGGGCGCCGACTTCGTCTATCGGTTCTCGGTACCGCACCCAGGCACCTACTGGGCCCACCCGCACACCGGGCTGGACGCTGACACCGGACTATATCTGCCGATCATCGTCGACGACCCTGGCGCGCCGGCGGCCTATGACACCGAATGGGTTGTGGTGCTGGATGATTGGACCGACGGCGTCGGCTCGAGCCCGCAACAGATCTACGATGGCCTGCACAGAGGTTCCATGCCGGGCATGGGCGGTATGCCTGGCATGGGTGGCATGCCCGGCATGGGCGGTGTAGGCGGCAGCACACTGCTGGGCGGTGACGCCGGCGATGTCAACTACCCGTACTACCTGATCAACGGGCGTATTCCGGCGGCACCGACCACATTCAGCGCCAAGCCCGGGCAGCGAGTGCGCATCCGGATCATCAACGCCGGCTCCGATACCGCCTTCCGGGTGGCGCTCGCCGGGCACCGCATGACGGTCACTCACACCGACGGCTACCCGGTCGAGCCAACCGAGGTCGATGCGGTACTGCTCGGTATGGGCGAGCGGTACGACGTGACGGTCACCGTGGGCGACGGGGTGTTCCCGTTGGTGGCCCTCGCGGAGGGAAAGAATGCGCTGGCGCGGGCATTGCTCTCTGCCGCCACCGGGGCCGCCCCGGATCCGGCGTACCGCCCACCCGAACTCGACCGGCAAGTCGGCACCGTCGATATGTTCACTGCCGCACCAGAAGTCGACCTCGGTCCTGCCAGGGCGGACACCACGCTGTCAGCCGAATTGGCGGGCGGCATGATGAGCTACAACTGGACCATGAACGGCCGGCCGTTCGCCGACACCGAGCCGTTGACGGTTTCGCAGGGCCAGCGCGCGACGCTGACCTTCAACAACATGTCGATGATGTGGCATCCGATGCATCTGCACGGTCACACGTTCCAGGTCCTCAAATCAGACGGCAGTCGAGGCCCGCGTAAGGACACGGTCGTCGTTCGCCCGATGCAGCGGCTTACCGTGGAGTTGGTCGCGGACAACCCGGGCGAGTGGATGCTGCATTGCCACAACACGTACCACCAGGAAGCCGGGATGATGACGAGCCTGAACTACGTGGTGTGAGGGAGGGTGTATGGGAGCGATCCGACACGCACTGGCCATCGCCGGCTCCATGACGTGGGAGATCTTGTGGGCCTTGATTCTGGGCTTCGCCCTGTCTGCGGTGGTGCAGGCGGTGGTGCGTAAGTCGACAATCGTGCGGTTACTGGGCGACGACCGGCCCCGCACATTAGCGGTCGCAACGGGTCTGGGTGCGGCGTCGTCCTCGTGTTCGTATGCGGCAGTCGCGCTGGCGCGTTCGCTGTTTCGCAAGGGTGCGAACTTCACCGCCGCGATGGCGTTCGAGGTCGCATCCACAAACATGGTCATCGAGCTAGGAGTCATCCTTGCCTTGTTGATGGGCTGGCAATTCACCGCCGCTGAATTCGTTGGTGGACCTATCATGATCGTCTTGCTTGCCGTGCTGTTCCGGATCTTCGTGCGGTCCAGGCTGATCGAAGAAGCGCGCACCCAAGCCGACCGCGGCATCGCCGGGTCGATGGAGGGACACGCAGCGATGGACATGTCCGTTCAGGGGGATGGTCCCTTTCTCCGCAGACTGTTCTCGCGGCAGGGTCTCACGGCCGTATCCCATATCTACGTGATGGAATGGGCCGCGATTCTGCGCGACATCGTCCTTGGTCTGCTCATCGCCGGCGCCATCGCCGCCTGGGTTCCGGAGACGTTCTGGCAGAGCTTCTTTCTGACCGATCACCCGACGCTCTCGGCGGTGTGGGGGCCGATAGTTGGTCCGATTGTGTCGATCATGTCGTTCGTCTGTTCGATCGGCAACGTCCCACTGGCGGCCGTGCTCTGGAGTGGTGGCATCAGCTTCGGCGGCGTCATCGCATTCATCTATGCCGACCTGCTGATCATTCCGATCCTGAACATCTACCGGAAGTACTACGGCATCAGGATGATGTTCGTCCTGCTCGGCACGTTCTATATCACCATGGTGGTCGCCGGCTATCTCGTCGAAATCCTCTTTGGCGCAGCAAATCTCATTCCCGAGGGCCGCGACATGACGGTGATGGAACAAGGCATCAGCTGGAACTACACGACTCGGCTCAACATCGCCTTCCTGATCCTTACCGCGCTACTGCTGATCCGGTTCGTTCGGACGGGCGGGATACCGATGCTGCGCATGATGGGCGGCTCACCCGATGCCGAACACGCCGGCCATGACCACCACGCTTCATGAAATCTTTATCGAATGACTAGCCGAGCCATACGGCTCACAACGAGGCTCTAGCCATGGCCAACAGCACCGTCGTGCTTCACGTTGGTGGTCTGCACTGGGCGACCTCCGCCGCCACCGTCGAGGCCACGTTGCTGCGACGTCCCGGGGTGGTCTCCGTCGCGGCGAACGCGGCCAATCAAACCGCCACCGTGACCTACGACCCGGCCACGGCGTCAGTGGCGCAGCTGTCGGATTGGGTGCGTGATTGCGGTCTGCATTGTGCCGGCCAATCGGTACCCGACCATGTATGCGATCCGATGGCCGAGCCCGGACAGCATGAGGCCCATGGCGCCGCGACTCCGCAGGAGATGATGGGGCACGGCGGCCACGCCGGAATGTCGATGGATCAAATGGTCCGCGACATGCGCAACCGCTTCCTCGTCGCGTTGACGCTGTCGATCCCGATCATGTTGTGGTCGCCGATGGGCCGCGACATGTTCGGGTTCACGGTGCCGGCGCCGTTCGGGTTGCGCGACGACGTCTTCACGCTCTTGCTGAGCCTTCCGGTCGTCTTCTACTCGGCCTGGATCTTTTTCGACGGGGCTTGGCGGGCATTGCGCGCACGCACGTTGGACATGATGGTGCTCGTCGCCGTGGCGGTCGGTGCGGGCTGGCTCTACAGCGTCGGGGTGACGCTCACCGGCGGGGGAGAAGTCTTCTACGAAGCCGCATCGGTGTTGACGACCTTCGTGCTGCTGGGTCACTGGTTCGAGATGCGTGCGCGGGGCGGCGCCAACGACGCCATCCGCACATTGCTTGAACTGGCGCCACCGATGGCCGTGGTGTTGCGCGATGGCGAGCCGGTCGAGATTCCGACCGCCGAAGTGACGGTCGGTGATCTGCTGTTGATCCGCCCCGGCGCCAAGATTCCGGTGGACGGCACCGTCGAAGACGGCCATTCCGAGATCGACGAATCGATGGTCACCGGCGAAAGCCTGCCGGTGACAAAGGATCCCGGGTCGACGGTCATCGGCGCATCCATCAACACGACCGGCACGCTGCAAGCGCGCGCCACGAAAGTCGGCTCTGACACCGCCCTCGCCCAGATCGTGCAGATGGTGCAGGAGGCGCAGAACTCGAAGGCCCCGGGACAGCGGCTGGCCGACCGGGCCGCATTCTGGTTGGTACTTGTCGCACTCGTCGGCGGGACGGCCACATTCTTGGTGTGGTGGGCCGTCGGCGCCGGTGTTCAGACGGCACTGCTGTTCGCGATCACCGTCGTGGTTATCACCTGCCCGGACGCGCTCGGATTGGCCACGCCTACCGCGATCATGGTGGGCACGGGACTCGGCGCAAAACGTGGTGTGCTCTTCAAGAACGCGACCGCGCTGGAGACCTCGGCCCGCATCGACACCGTGGTGATGGACAAGACGGGCACGTTGACCAAGGGTGAACCGGAAGTCACCGACGTCGTCGTCGACGGCATCGGCGAAGAGGAGCTTCTCGGTTTGGTTGCGGCGGTCGAATCGGCATCGGAGCATCCGCTGGCGGCCGCAATCGTGAGCTACGCCGCCGACCGTGGGATAAAGCCGTTGCCACTCAAGGATTTCCACAATGTCCCAGGGCACGGGGCGACCGCCGAGGTCGAAGGCCGCCGCGTGGCCGTCGGCAACCGTAAGCTCATGGTGGAGGAGAACGTCGACTTCGGCGCGCTGATGGAACGGCGTGACGAACTGGCATCCAGCGGACGAACCGCGGTACTCATCGCCGCCGACGGACGTGGGGTCGGGGTTATTGCATTGGCCGACGCCGCCAGGGAGACCTCCGCCGGCGCCGTCGCGGCGCTGCACGAGCTCGGCGTGCAGGTGGTGATGCTCAGCGGGGACAACGAGGCCACCGCCAAACGGATTGCCGTCCAACTCGGTATCGATACGGTGATCGCCGAAGTCCTGCCCGGTGACAAGGCCTCCGAGATCGCCGCGTTGCAGCGCGCAGGCAAGAAGGTCGCCATGGTGGGCGACGGCGTCAACGATGCGCCCGCGTTGGCGCAAGCCGACCTCGGCATCGCCATCGGTGCCGGTACGGACGTCGCAATCGAAACCGCCGATGTGGTGTTGATGCGTTCGGATCCGCTCGACGTGCCCATCGCGCTGCGCATCGGGCGGGGCACGTTGCAGAAGATGCGTCAAAACCTGGGCTGGGCAGTCGGTTACAACGTCATCGCTTTGCCGATCGCCGCAGGGGTGTTCGAGCCCGCGTTCGGTTTGATACTGCGTCCGGAGATCGCCGCCCTGTCGATGTCGGGTTCCAGCCTCATCGTGGCGGTCAACGCCTTGATGCTCAAACGGCTCAAGCTATCGTGATCAGCTTCGACGATGCCGAAAAAGCGTTGCGACAAAGAACATTCGGCACACTCTCGACGCTGACCAAACGGGCTGCACCGCATGCGACCGGTGTCGTTTATGCGGTGTCGGCGCCGGATGAGCCGCTGGCCCTGTACGTGACCACACGGACGTCCACCCGCAAGGTTCGCAACCTTCGCGTACACCCCGAAGTGGCCTTCGTCGTTCCGGTGCCGCACCGGTTTCTTCCGGCATTCCCGCCCGGTGCCATCCAGTTCATGGGAACCGCCGCGGTGGTGGCCGCCGATGACGAAGGGGCGAAACGAGCGTTCGAGTCGTCCTGGTTTCTGCAGAGAATCCTCGCCACGGAGCGACGCATCGTGGCTGAGGATGGCGACCTCTGTTTCATCCGTATCCGTCCCGACGGCATGCTGTTCACCTATGGGATGGGGATGTCGGTGTTAGATGTCGTGAGACGGCCACGCGGGGCGATCGGCCGGGTGGCCATTCCCGCCGGCCGGCAGTGAGTGAAGGCTGATCATGGACGCACCGAACAGGCGCACCGCATGGGTGTGGGTCGCCGCGGCCATAGTGATTGTCGCGGTGATTGCGGTGATCGTCATCGTGACAAAGCAAGACCGCCGCGCCTCAGAAGCCAATGCGACGACCACGGAGAACTCACCCACGACCACCGCCGTCGGAGCGGACAGCCTTCCGCCGTGGCCCGCGCCATCGGATGCAACCGCCGCGGCCGGTAATGCGGGGCTGCCTATGCTGAGCAGCGAAGGCATGGCGGAGCACATTCACGTACATCTCGATGTTCTGGTGGACGGCAAACGGGCCCAGGTTCCCGCGAACATCGGCATCGACACTGCGCGCCGCGCTATCAGTCCGCTTCACACCCACGATGACAGCGGCGTAATCCACGTCGAATCGCCGGTGAAGCGCGAGTTCAGCCTTGGCGAGTTCTTCACCGAATGGGGAGTGAGCCTTTCGGCCGACAACATCGGCGGCCTGCGCGCGACCGATGGCAAGACTGTGCGCACATACGTCAACGGCCAAGCCCGGACGGGTGACCCCGCTGCAATCATGTTCGCCCAGCACGACGAGATCGCGCTGGTCTATGGCTCGCCGGAGCCAGGGGACAAGGTCCCGTCCACATACGAATTCCCGCCCGGCGACTGACTCGAAAGCCGGGTTTGGTTCATACCCTAGGGGGGTATAGTATGAAGTAGCACTCGAACTGAAGGAGCGGCATGAGCACTGTCATCGTCACCGTCACCGGGATGAGCTGCGGACATTGCGCCTCCTCGGTGCGCGAAGAGGTCGGCAGCATTGCGGGGGTGACCGCCGTGGACGTCGACCTGACCAGTGGCACGGTGACCATCGACAGCGAGCACCAGGTCGAACCCGAGGCCATCAGGGGTGCCGTTGAAGAGGCCGGCTACGAGCTGGCGTCATGAACGCCGCAACCGGGCACGTCGACCTGCAGATCGGCGGCATGACGTGTGCTTCCTGCGCCGCCCGCATCGAGAAGAAGCTCAACAAGATCGACGGCGTCACCGCGACCGTCAACTTCGCGACAGAGAAGGCCCGGGTCGACTACGTCGGGGACATCTCGCCCGAGGAATTCGTGGAGACGATCGAACAGGCCGGCTACACCGCCGAACTGCCCAAGCCGGAAATCCCTGACACGCCAGGCGGGACATCCGACGACCCCACTGCGTCACTGCGACAGCGACTGCTGATCTCACTGGCGCTGACCGTCCCGGTGATCGCAATGGCGATGATCCCGGCGCTGCAGTTCACCAATTGGCAGTGGCTTTCGCTCACCCTCGCGGCACCGGTGGTCGTATGGGGGGCTTGGCCGTTCCACCAGGCCGCGTGGGCCAACCTGCGGCACGGCACGGCCACCATGGACACCCTGATCTCGATGGGCACGATCGCCGCCTTCGGTTGGTCGGTCTACGCGCTGTTCTGGGGCATGGCCGGAATGCCCGGTATGACACACGAATTCGAGCTGATAATCGCCCGAACCGATGGCACCGCCAACATCTACTTCGAGGTCGCGGCTGGCGTCACGACCTTCATCCTGGCCGGTAGGTTCTTCGAGGCACGCGCCAAGCGTCGCGCTGGCGCAGCGCTGCGAACGCTTCTCGAACTCGGCGCCAAGGACGTTGCCGTACGCAGAGACGGTGTGGAACACCGCATTCCAACTGAGCAACTTAGAGTCGGCGACGAGTTCGTGGTGCGTCCCGGTGAGAAGATCGCCACCGACGGCGTCGTGATCGAGGGCAGCTCGGCGGTGGATGCGTCGATGCTCACAGGCGAGTCCGTTCCGGTAGAGGTCGGTCCCGACGATCAAGTGGTCGGCGCCACCGTCAACGTCGGTGGACGACTTGTGGTGCGCGCCAACCGCATCGGCTCGGACACCCAGCTGGCCCAGATCGCCAAGCTCGTCGAAGAAGCGCAGAACGGTAAGGCACAGGCGCAACGACTGGCCGACAAGATCTCTGCGGTGTTCGTGCCCATCGTCATCGCACTAGCGCTCGCAACGCTCGGATTCTGGCTCAGCACCGGCGAATCGGCCGCCGCGGCACTCACCGCGGCCGTCGCGGTGCTGATCATCGCATGCCCGTGCGCGCTTGGACTGGCGACGCCGACCGCACTGATGGTCGGCACCGGTCGCGGCGCGCAGCTCGGCATCCTGATCAAGGGTCCCGAGGTGCTGGAGTCGACGCGGCGAATCGACACCATCGTGCTCGACAAGACCGGCACCATCACCACCGGCACGATGACGCTGCTCGACGTGATCACCGCCGACGGCGAACGGCCGGACGAAGTGCTGAGACTTGCCGGCGCGCTGGAAGAATTCTCCGAGCACCCCATCGCCAAAGCCATCGCGAAGGGCGCCCGCGAGAAGGTCGGCGACCTGCCGACCGTCGAGGACTTCGCGAATGTCGAGGGGCTGGGTGTCCAGGGCGTCGTCGACGGCCATGCGGTGGTCGTGGGCCGGCAGCGCCTGCTTGCCGACTGGTCTCAGCATTTACCGGAGAAGCTCGCCGAGTTGACGCGTCAGGCCGAGTTCGAAGGCAAGACCGTCGTCGCGGTCGGCTGGGACGGCAAGGCCCGCGCCGTGCTCGTCGTCGCCGATGCAGTCAAACCGTCGTCGGCAGAAGCCATTCGGCGGATGCGCGGGCTCGGCTTGAGGCCGGTCATGCTCACCGGCGATAACGAGGCAGCGGCGCGCACCATCGCGGCCGAGGTCGGCATTGACGACGTCATCGCCGAGGTGTTGCCGCAGGACAAGGTCGAAACCGTCAAACGGCTGCAGGTCGAGGGCAAGGTCGTGGCCATGGTCGGCGACGGGATCAACGACGCGGCCGCGCTGGCGCAGGCCGATCTCGGCCTTGCGATGGGCACCGGCACCGATGTCGCGATCGAGGCCAGCGATCTGACGCTGGTGAGCGGCGATCTGCGTGCGGTGCCCGACGCCATCCGGCTCTCACGCAGGACACTCGCCACGATCAAGGGCAATCTGTTCTGGGCGTTTGCATACAACGTCGCTGCCTTGCCGCTCGCCGCCGCCGGGCTCCTGAATCCGATGCTTGCCGGTGCGGCGATGGCCTTCTCATCGTTGTTCGTCGTCAGCAACAGCCTGCGGCTGCGGCGGTTCAAGCCGTTGGCGAGCTAGGTTTTTCGCGCCGCGCGTTCAATCGAGTTGAGCTTAATGTCGGGGATGGTACCCCTCAGGGGTATGCCCCGAAAGGTTTACGTCTGGCGGCCGTGGCAGCATCTGCGTCCATGCGTGTTCTCGTGCAGCGCGTCGCATCGGCGTCGGTGACCGTCGACGGCAAGGTGGTCGGCGCAATACAACCGGACGGCCAGGGGCTACTCGCGTTGGTCGGCGTCACCGACACCGACGACGAGCAGAAGGCGCAGCGAATGGCCGAAAAGCTTTGGCAACTACGCATTCTCGACCATGAAAAGTCCGCAAGCGACGTCGACGCCCCGATTCTGGTGGTCAGCCAGTTCACGCTGTATGCCAACACCACCAAGGGTCGACGGCCGACATGGAACGCCGCGGCCCCGGGCGCCGTCGCCGAGCCGCTGGTGAACACATTCGCCGATGCGTTGCGACGACTCGGCGCCCACGTCGAAACCGGTGTGTTCGGCGCCCACATGCAGGTCGAACTCGTCAACGACGGTCCGGTTACGGTGCTGCTGGAGTTGTGACCTACTGCGTCGTCGCGACCTGGATGCCTTCGGAAGGTTGGACGATGACGAAGCCCTGCCCGTAGAACGACACCTGCAGCGCCTCGCCGGAGCCGCGACCGATCAGCGCTCCCGCTTTGAAGCTGGTCTTCAACTGCGTCTGCAGGTTCGCCGACCACGCCACCACCGCATTGGTGTCGGCGAATGTCGGTGCTTCCGCCGCATTGAGCACCACCGGCGGGCCGTCCGTGGTCAGCGCCACCCAACCCGTGCCGCGCAACGTCGTGTTGAACAGCCCGCCCGCCACCATGCTGCCGCCCTTCACCCGCTCGATGTTCCAGTCGAGACTCGACGAGAACGCGAGCACGTTCTTGCCGCTGATCGACAAGCCGGCGTTGTTCAGGTTCAGCAGATGCACGTCGTAGGCGCGTTCGGCGAGGAACACGTCGCCCTGACCCTGGCACCGCATGAGCGGCAGGCCCTCGCCAGTGAGGGCCTTCTTGATGAATTTGGAGGCGCCACCGCCTTCGAAAGAGAAATCGACGTTGCCCTGATAGGCGACCATCGATCCCTGACGCGCCATGAACGGCTCGCCGAGACGCACGCGCAGAAGCTTCGAGTTCTGGTTCGCGATCGGCTTGGCCTCTTTCTCGCTGAATCGTCCATCGACCAGATCCCCGGTGATACCGGCGAATCCGTCACCAGGGGGCGGGCCTCCGACTGCAGCGGCCGGGGGCATATCGGTTTGCGGCCCTCCGGCTTGTGGCCCTCCACCTCCGAACGGCGCGCGACCGACCTGACCCTGATGCGATACCTGGTCGGTCCAGCGCTGCCCGTCCCACCATCGAAACTCGTAGCGGCCTTCCGGATCCGGCTGCCAGCTTCCAGGTCCTCCAGTTCCTGTCATGGAGACCAAACTATGGCAACCGCTGGCATCCTTATGGCATGGCAAAGGAAATCGACCGGGTTCGCGCACAAAGCGCGCTCGCGGTCATCAAACAGCACCCCGGAATGGTGCTGTTCGCGCTCTCGCCGGCGGTGATCGCGCTGGGGCTCGTGTGGTGGTTGGTCAGCCCGACCCTGGCGGTGCTGCTGCTGATAGGAGCGGTGGTCGGCGGAGGCGCCGTCCTGCTTATGAAGCGCTAGGAACCGGCTGACCCTGTTGTGCGGCGAGCTCTTCGAGGGTGACTCCGGCGAGCCGCTTGTCGAGACCTTCGATCATGTCGGGACATTGGTCGACGGGATGATCGGCCGGACAGGCCAACGCATGCTGGAGGAAGTCGCGTGCGCCGTTGGCCCTGGAGATCAGTTCGTCGAGGGCGGACCACGTCGCGCCACTGATCGCTGGGTTCATCGAGAACGGCGGCGGCGCTCGGGTGCCACCAGCCCGCGGTCTTCGTAGTAGCGAAGCGCCGAGGTGTTGAGCGCCAATATCCGGGCGGCCTCAGCAATGGTGACAAGCTCCATGTCTTCATTTGACTTCAAGTCGACTTGAAGTGCCAGCGTGGGTGACATGAAAGCGCCAGCTCAGCGGCCTGGATGTGGTCTCGGCCGTTCGCCCGCGGTGAAAGCGCTTCCAACAGGTTTGTAACGGTGTAATTATGTAATCATGCGACATCATCACCTCCATGGCCGACGCCCAGGCCGCCCCGGCGGCTGGCAACAGGCCGAGCAACCCGACGCAAGCGACGCCGCCGACTGGTTCGCCGGTCGACTGCCCGACGGCTGGTTCGCCGGCGACCCGACGGTCGTCGTCGACCGCGAAGAAATCACTGTCATCGGCCGCCTTCCCGAACCCGAAGGCGACGAAAGCGAGGCCCGCGCATCAGGACGCGTCGCCCGCTTTCGCGAAGAGACCCGACCCGAGCGCATGCATATCGCCGACGAAGCCGAGGCCCGCTATGGCCGCAAGGTGGCTTGGGGCATAGAAATCGGGGCGGTGGGCGACGACAACTATGAGCGAATCCTGTTCACGCACATCGCCGTACCGGTGATGACCCGGCTCAAGCAACCCGAACGCCAGGTGCTCGACACGCTGGTCGACGCCGGGGTCGCGCGATCGCGTTCCGACGCGCTGGCCTGGTCGGTCCGGCTGGTCGGTGAGCACGCCGACGAATGGCTGGGCAAGCTACGCGATGCCATGCGCAACGTCGACGACCTACGCGCCGAGGGCCCGCAGCTCTAGACTCGTTCGACGCCTACGTACGACGAGCTCAGCGCCGGTTCTGATCCGCTACGCGAGCGTACGGTTTATGACGAAAATCGGGCGAAATCCGTCATAACCCGTACGCTCGACGGCCGTCAGGCCTGGGTCATGGCCCAATATTCGCCGCGACGGGCCAACAGCTCGGCGTGGTCGCCGCGCTCGACGATCCTGCCCGCCTCCATCACCAGGATGGTGTCGGCGTCGCGGATCGTCGAAAGCCGGTGCGCGATGATGAAACTCGTCCGATCGCGGCGCAGCTCGCCCATCGCATGCTGGATAAGCAGCTCGGTGCGGGTGTCCACCGAGCTGGTGGCCTCGTCGAGAACCAGCAGCTGCGGCCGGGCCAGGAACGCGCGCGCGATCGTGATGAGCTGCTTTTCCCCCGCACTGATGTTGCCGCCGTCATCGCTGACCCACGTCTGGTACCCGTCGGGCAGCGTGTGCACGAACCGGTCGACGTAGGCCGCCTTGGCGGCTTCGATCACCTCTTCTTCGCTGGCCTCCGGCCGGCCGTAGGCGATGTTGTCGTAGATCGTCCCGCCGAACAGCCAAGTGTCCTGCAGCACCATCCCGATCCGGGAGCGCAGCGAGTCACGGCTGACCGTGGTGATGTCCACGCCGTCGATCAGGATGCGTCCCGAGTCGACGTCGTAGAACCGCATCAGCAGATTCACCAGCGTCGTCTTGCCCGCTCCTGTCGGCCCGACGATCGCGACGGTGCTGCCCGGTTCGGCGACCAGCGACAGATCTTCGATCACCGGTGTACCGGGGCGGTAGCTGAAATTGATGAGCTCGAATTCGACTCGGCCCGGCCGTCCGTCGGGGGACGGCAGCGTCGCAACAGAATCGGGTGACTCTTCCTCGGCGTCAAGGAGGTCGAACACGCGCTCGGCGCTGGCCACGCCCGACTGCAGTGTGTTGTACATGCCCGCCACTTGCGTCAGTGGCTGGTTGAACTGGCGCACGTACTGGATGAACGCCTGAATGTTGCCCAGCGTGATCTGACCCGTCGCCACCTGCAGCCCGCCGACCACTGCGACCGCGACATAGCTCAGGTTGCCGATGAATACCGTCGCCGGGGAGACCAGACCCGAAAAGAACTGTGCCCCAAAGCTGGCGCGGTAGACGTCGTCGTTGAACTCCCGGAACTGTTCCTGTGCGCGCGCCCGGTGACCGAACGTCTTCACCACCGTGAAACCGCTGTACGTCTCCTCGATGTGGGCGTTGAGCTGGCCGGTGTTTCGCCACTGGTCGACGAACAACCGCTGCGATCGCCGGGCGATCGCCCGAGTCACCCACAGCGAGAGCGGCACCGTCACGACGGTGAGCAGCGTCAGCAGCGGCGAAATGGTCAACATCATCACCAGCACGGCCACCACCGTGAGCAGCGACGTCAACAGCTGGCTGATGGTCATCGACAACGATGTCTGAATGTTGTCGATGTCGTTGGTGACCCGGCTCAGCACCTCACCGCGCTGGCGTGAATCGAAATACCGCAGCGGCATCCGGTGGATCTTGTCTTCGACGTCGGATCGCAGCGCCACCATCGTGCGCTGCACGGTGACGTTGAGGATTCGTGCTTGCATCCAAACGAGCAATGCGGCAAGAAGATACAGCGCGAGCGCCAGGAACAAGGTGCGGCCGACGGCCCCGAAATCCACGCCGCGTCCGGGCACCACGTTCATGCCGGACAGCAGGTCGGCGAAGGTGTTGTCGCCGCGCGCCCGCGCGGCAGCGATCGCCTGTTCCTTGGTCAGGCCGGCGGGCAGCTGACGTCCGATCACGCCGTTGAACAACAGGTCGGTGGCATGCCCGAGGATACGGGGCCCGATCACCCCGATCGCGATGCCGCAGACACCGAGCAGCATCACCATGGCCGTCAAGCCGCGCTGCGGCGTGAGCCTCTTGACCAGCCGGATAGCCGAGCCCTTGAAGTCACGGGATCGTTCGGTCGGTGCCTGCTGAAGTCTGCCGAGTGGTCGTGTCATCGGGCGCCCACCCACTGCGAGTCGGCGAATTCGGCGTAGGTCGGGCAATCCGCGAGCAGGCTTTCGTGCGTGCCGACGCCGACGACGCGGCCATCGTCGATGACGACGATCTGATCGGCCGTGGCGACCGTCGAAATGCGCTGCGACACAATCACCACCGTCGAACCGGCAGATACCTCCTGCAGCGACGCGCGAACGCGGGCATCGGTGTGCACGTCGAGAGCGGAGAACGCGTCGTCGAACAGATAGATGGCCGGCCTGCGGATGACTGCACGCGCGATCGCCAACCGCTGGCGCTGCCCGCCGGAGAAGTTGATACCGCCCTGCGCGACCCGCATGTCCAACCCGTCGGCATGGGCACGGACGAAGTCATCGGCAGCCGCTACCCGCAGCGCCTCCCACATCTCGTCGTCGGTCGCGTCGGCCTTGCCGTAGCGCAGGTTGTCGGCGACCGTCCCGGAGAACAGGTAACCGCGCTGCGGCACAAGGCCGATCGCGGCCCACAGTTGCTCGGTGTCATAGTCGCGCACGTCGACGCCGTCGATGCGGACCGAGCCGCCCGTGACGTCGTAGAGCCGGCAGATCAGCGACACCAATGTCGACTTGCCGGAGCCGGTGGACCCGACGATCGCGGTCGTGCTGCCCGGTCGTGCAGTCAATGAAACATCTTGCAGGACCGGGCGCTCGGCACCGGGATAGCTGAAAGTCGCATCTTCCAACCGGATCTCACCCGCGACCGCATCCGGCCGTACTGGCTCCGCAGGGCTGGCGATCGTGGGCGTGGTGGACAGCACCTCGGTGATCCGCTCGGCGCACACCGACGCACGGGGGATCATCACCAGCATGAACGTCGCCAGCAACACCGCCATCAGGATCTGCATGAAGTAGGACAGGAACGCGATCAGCGAGCCCACTTGCATCTGACCGGCGTCAATCCGCAAGCCGCCGAACCAGATCAGCGCGACGCTGGAGATGTTGATGACCAGCGTGGTGGTCGGCAGCATCAGCGCCTGCCAGCGGCCCGCCTCCAGCGCGGTGTCGGCGAGTGCCTGGCTGGCTTCGGCGAAGCGGTTGCGCTCGAAGGGTTCTCGGGCGAACGCGCGAATGACCCGGATGCCGGAGAGCTGTTCGCGCATCACCCGGTTGATGCCGTCGATCAGCCGCTGCAGGCGCCGGAATATCGGCAGCAGATGCGACACGATCCAGTAGTTGGCGATCGCCAACACCGGCACGCTGACGAGCAGCAGCCAGGACAGGCCGGCGTCCTGGTGCACCGCCATGAAGATGCCGCCGATCGACATGATCGGCGCGGTGATCAGCATCGTGCAGGTCAGCTGGACGAGCAGCTGGATCTGCTGGACGTCGTTGGTGGTCCGGGTCAGCAGCGATGGGGCGCCGAACCGCGCCGTCTCCTCCGCGGAGAAGCCGGTCACGTGCCCGAAGATCGCCGTGCGCAGATCGCGGCCGAAACCCATGCCCGCGCGCGAGCCGAAGTACACCGCGCCGATCGCGCAGAGCACCTGCAGCGCGGTGACCGCCAGCATCAAGCCGCCGAGCCGGACGATGGAGTGCAGGTCGCCCTTGGCCACGCCGTCGTCGATGATCGCGGCGTTGACGGTGGGCAAGTACAGCGACGCCATGTTGCTGATCAGCTGGAGCACGGCGACCACGGTCAGCAGCCCTCGGTACGGCCGCACATACTGTCGCAGCAGGGCCCAGAGCATCTCGTTACTGTCGCACATGGCGCTGAGTGAGTTGTGTTCGGCCGCAACGCCTGAGAATTCGATAAATGGCCAGGTCAGTCGGCATGTCGGTGGTTGGGGTGTTGGGCTGCCGCTACAGTGCATGGCGTGACCACCAGCAGGTGCCGCCCGAGCGCGAAGGCGCTGGCCGTTGCGGCTGCGGCGATGATTCCGGTGTTCGCCGCATGCTCGTCTGATTCGCAGCCCACCTCGCCCGGCGCGCCGCAGTCGCCGCCGCCGACCGAGAACGCCACGCACGGCCCGTTCTTCCCCGAATGCGGCGGCGTCACCGATCAGACGATCGCCCAGCAGACCCGGGTAACCGGGCTGGTGAACACGGCCCGGAACTCGGTCGGCTGTCAGTGGCTGCAGGGTGGCGGCATCCTCGGACCGCACTTCTCGTTCACGTGGTACCGCGGCAGCCCGATCGGGCGGGAACGCAAGACCGAGGAGTTATCGCGCACCAGCGTCGAAGACGTCAACATCGAGGGCCACAGCGGGTTCATCGCGATCGGCGACGACCAAAACCTTGGCGCCAACCTGTGCGAGGTCGGCATCCAGTTCAATGACGACTTCATCGAGTGGTCGATCAGCTTCGCCGAGCAGCCGTTCCCCGATCCGTGTGATGTGGCCAAAGAACTGACCCGCCAATCGATAGTGAACTCGAAATGACCCGGTCTCATCTCGGCCGCCGCGCAGTGGCCGCACTGATCGCCGCAGTGGCAGCCTTCTCGGTGCTGACCGGATGCACGAAGACCGTCGAGGGCACCGCGGCCAAGTCCGGTGGCGGCGATGTGCCCCGCAACGACAACTCGGAGAAGCAGTACCCCAACCTGCTCAAGGAATGCGAGGTGCTGACCACAGACATCCTCGCCAAGACCGTCGGCGCCGACCCGCTCGACATCCAGAGCACATTCGTCGGGGCGGTGTGCCGCTGGCAGGCGGCCAACCCGGCAGGCCTGGTCGACATCACTCGCTTCTGGTTCGAGCAGGACAGCCTGGACAATGAGCGCAAGACGGCCCAGCAGCTGAACTACCAGATCGAGAACCGTTCGATCGCCGGTGTTCCGTCGATCGTCATGCGGACCACCGACCCGAACGGCTCGTGCGGGGTGGCCAGCGACGCCGGTGGCGCGGTCGGCTGGTGGGTGAACCCGCAGGCGCCGGGCATCGACGCGTGCGCGATGGCGATCAAGTTGATGGAACTGACGCTGGCGACCAGCTCCTAGCGGGGCTAGCCGCGGACCGCCGAGTGTGAAGCCGCTGCGAAATTTAGCGCGGTTTTTCGCAGCACGTTCACATTCGGTGAGGGGCAGTCCGGCTTCTCAGCGTGGAACGTGGAACGTGACCAGCGCAGCGCCGCTGAGCGTCAGGGCCTCCCACGGCTCGGCGGTACGCAGCACTGCGATCGCCGACGTCGGGAACTTCGTCGAAATGCGTTCGGCTGCAGTGGTGTTGCTGCCATCCGCCGTGGCCAGTCCGAGAGCCACCGACGACATCGCCGGTTCGTGCCCGATCACCAACAAAGTCTCGACGTCGGGGCCGACCCTGTTGATCTCCTCGATCACCGCGCCGGGCGTCGCGTCATAAAGCCGGTCGACATAGTCCACTGGCGCGTCGACGCGGGTACGCGCCAGGGTCTCGCGGGTGCGGGTGGCCGTCGAACACAGCACCGCGTTGATGACGGGGGCGTGCGCCCGCAGCCAATCACCGGCCATCGCGGCTTCCCGCACGCCGCGTGGGGCGAGTGGACGCTCGTGATCAGCCACCCCCGGTGGATAGTCCGACTTGGCGTGCCGAAGGAGCAGCAGCGTGCGGTAGCGGTCGGTCACCCGAATAACGGTAGGCCATGCCGATGGGCATCCCGGGACTTGTCGGCGCCCGGCGTTACGCTCGCGATGCCCAGGGAGATACGAGCAGAAGGGAAGCGTCGAGATGCGATTCGTGCATACCGCCGACTGGCAGCTCGGCATGACCCGTTACTTCCTCAACGGTGAGGCGCAGCCACGATATTCGGCCGCGCGCCGCGACGTCGTCGCCTCCTTGGGGTCGCTGGCTCAAGACGCCGACGCCGAATTCGTCGTCGTTGCGGGCGACGTCTTCGAGGACAATCAGCTGGCGCCTCGCGTCGTCAGCCAGTCACTCGAAGCCGTGCGCGCCATCGGCATTCCGGTGTACCTGCTGCCGGGTAACCACGACCCACTCGACGCGTCGTCGGTGTATACCAGCGCGCTGTTCACCGCCGAATGCCCGGACAACGTCACGGTTCTCGACCGCGCGGGCGTGCACCAGGTGCGGCCCGGCTTGCAGATCATCGCCGCGCCGTGGCGATCCAAGGCGCCGACCAGCGATCTGATCGCCGACGTGCTCGACGATCTGCCCGCCGACGGCGTTACTCGCATCGTCGTCGGGCACGGCGCGGTCGACATCCTGGTTCCCGACAAGGACAGGCCATCGCTGATCCGGCTCGCGGCGCTCGAGGCCGCGATCGCCCGCGGGGCGGTGCACTATGTGGCGTTGGGCGACAAGCACTCTCGCATGCAGGTCGGCTCGACCGGCAGGGTCTGGTATTCGGGCTCACCGGAGGTCACCAACTACGACGACATCGAACCGGATCCCGGCCAGGTGCTGGTGGTCGACATCGACGAGGACGACCCTGCGCGGACGGTGCACGTCGACGCCCGGCGGGTGGGCGCGTGGCGGTTCGTCAGCCTGCACCGCTCGGTGGACAACAGCCGCGACGTGGCGGACCTCGACATCAACCTCGACCTGATGCCGGACAAGGAACGTACCGTGGTGCGGCTGGGGCTGAGCGGGTCGTTGACCGTGACGGACAAGGCCGCACTGGACGCCTGCCTGGACAAATACGCCCGGCTGTTCGCGGCGCTCGTGCCGTGGGACAAGCGGACCGACATCGCCGTCATCCCCGCCGACGGCGAATTCGACGACCTCGGCATCGGCGGCTTCGCGGCCTCTGCGGTCGACGAATTGGTTCACACAGCTCGGTCCGAAGGCGAGGATGCCGACGACGCCCGCGCGGCGCTGGCACTGCTGCTGCGTCTCGTCGGCAGGGGTGTCGCGTGAAGCTGCACCGCCTCGTCCTGACCAACTACCGCGGAATCACCCACCGCGAGATCGAATTTCCCGACCGCGGCGTGGTGGTGGTCAGCGGCGCCAACGAGATCGGGAAATCGTCGATGATCGAGGCACTCGACCTGCTGCTGCAGGCCAAGGACCGTTCCAGCAAGAAGGAAGTCAAGCAGGTCAAGCCGACGCATGCTGACGTCGGCGCCGAGATCTCCGCCGAAATATCAACGGGCCCTTACCGATTCGTCTATCGCAAGCGATTCCACAAGCGCGCGGAGACGCAGCTGACGGTGCTGGCTCCGCGCCGGGAGCAGCTCACCGGCGACGAGGCGCACGAGCGAGTGCTTGCGATGCTGGACGAAACCGTCGACATGGACCTGTGGCAGGCCCAACGCGTTCTGCAGGCGGCGTCCGTCGACGAAGTCGACCTGTCCGGGAGCGATGCGCTGTCGCGCGCACTCGACGTGGCGGCCGGTGAGGCGGTGCAGCTGTCGGGCGCTGGATCTTCTGGCAGCGCGTCCGGCGCTACGGACGCGCTGCTGATCGACCGCATCGACGCCGAGTATCTGCGCTACTTCACACCCACCGGCCGTCCGACCGGCGAGTGGGCGGCAGCGAGCAGCCGCCTGCGTGCCGCCGACGAGGAAGTCGCCCTGTGCGCGGCCGCGGTCGCCGAGGTCGACGACGCGGTGCGCCGGCACGCCGCGCTCACCGATGACATCGCCCGGCTCGCCCGCGAACGCGCAGAAGCGGCAAAACGGCTCACGGCCGCGCGCGACACCGCCGAAGCCGTCGCCGCGCTGACACAGCAGCTCAAGCAGGCCGAAGTGGTTGCCGCAGCAGCCGATGCCACCCACGCCGCATCAGTGGCCGGGCTCACCGAGCGGCGCAGGCTACGTGCCGACATCGACGAGCGGACCGCGGCGATCACCGAACTCGAAGCACAAACGGCCGCGGCCGCCGAAGAGCTGTCGACCGCCGCCTCGGTGCAAGAGGCGGCCGAAGACGCCGCCGAGGAAGCGCGGGCCGCAGTTGAGGCATCGCAGGCCCGCGTCGACGCCGCGCGCCACGCCGTCGACCAGGTGTCCGTTCGCGAGGAGGCCGACCGGCTGGCTGCTCGGCTGGCCAAGATCGGTACCGCCCAACGCGAGCTGGAACGGACGGACCGTGAACTCGCCGGGATCACGCTGACCGACGACGGCATGCGCGCGGTCGAGGCCGCCGCGGTCGCGGTTGACCGCGCCGCCGGTCAGGTCGAGCTTGCGTCGGCCCACATCGAAATCACCGCGATAGCCGATGTCGAGGTACGCGTCGACGGTGAGCCGGTCGCCCTCGACGCAGGTACCACGTGGTCGTCGGGCGTGAGCGCGCCGACCGATATCCAGGTGCCTGGCCTATTGACCGCGCGCGTGGTGCCCGGAACGCCGGCATCCGATATGCAATCCAAACTTCAAGCGGCTCAAGCAGTTCTGGCCGCAGCCCTGGCGACCGCGGGGGTCGAGGATGTTGGTGCGGCCCGCGTTCTCGACCGGCGCCGGCGCGAGTTGGTCACGATCCGCGCCAAGACGCATGCGACGTTTGAGGCGCTCACCGGCGACGACACCGCAGACGAGCTGCGGACGCGGCTGGCCCGGTTTCAGGCCCGAGTGCCGACGGAAGCCGGGCTGTGGGATGCCGTCGGGGACCCCGACGCGGCGCGTACCGAGCTCGACAGGGCGGTGGCCGCTCACAAGCAGGCGATGGCGGACTGCGAAACGCATCGCAAGGTGGCCGAAGCGGCGGCGAAGCGGCTGGGGGAGCGGTCGACGCGCGCGAACGTGCTGCGGGAGAAGCTGACCGCGGCGCAGGCCGAATTGACGGTCGGGCGTGAGAGATTGACCGTTCAGCGGGCATCGGTCAGCGACGACGACTTGGCGGTCAAGGCGCAGGCCCATGGCGAAGAGGCGCGCCGCGCCACCGGGCTCGTCGCGGAGCTCGGCGCCGAATTGGCCCGCACCGCACCGGAGACCGTCGTCGCCGCGCTCGACGATGCAATCCGACGGGCCGACTCGCTTCAACAGCGCCACGACGAGGCGGCCGAGGCGCTGCGTGAGGTGACGACCCAGCTGAAGGTGTACGGCACCGAAGGCCGCAAGGGCCGCCTCGACGTCGCCGAAACCGAACGCGAGCACGCCGAAGCCGAGTATCTGCGGGTGCACCGGCGTGCCCGCGCCGCACAACTGCTGCGCTCGGTGATGGCGCGGCACCGCGACGCCACCCGGCTTCGGTATGTCGACCCGTTCCGCACCCAGGTCGAGCGGCTGGGCCGCATCGTGTTCGGCGAAAGCTTCGAAGTCGAGATCGACAGCGACCTGCGGATCTGCAGCCGCACGCTGTCGGGACGCACTGTTCCCTACGAGTCACTGTCGGGTGGCGCGAAGGAGCAGATGGGCATCGTCGCGCGGCTGGCGAGTGCGGCGCTGGTCGCCAAGGAAGACAGCGTCCCGGTGATCATCGACGATGCGTTGGGCTTCACCGACGCCGACCGGCTCACCAAGATGGGCGCAGTATTCAACGCCGTCGGCGGCGACGGCCAGGTCATCGTGCTGACGTGCAGTCCGGAGCGCTACGCCAGCGTCGGCGGCCACCACATCGAACTGACCGCGTAGCCCCGGCAAATCCGCAGACTTGGCGCCCTGACGGTGCCATAGTTGGTTGACGGCTAAGCGGCGGGGGCCGACGTGAGCACGAGCGAAGTCCGTGGAGTGGCAGGCAGAAGCGACATCTGGCTGCCCGTCGCGCTGCTCATTCTGGCGGGGCTCGGCTGGTGGTGGTCGGCGGTCACTGCCGGTGACATGGGCAGTGGCGCGATGGGCGCCGATGGCATGTCGATGGAGCCGCAGCCGACCATGTCGTTCGTCGCGTTTCTGGTGGCGTGGGTGGCGATGATGGCGGCAATGATGTTTCCCGCGGTTGTGCCGGTGGTCCGCCTCT
>NZ_DATENY010000106.1:0-15962 GCF_035274705.1 Mycobacterium sp.
GCGAGGAACTGGCAGCTGCTCACGCAGGTGACACGTACAACCCTGTCGATCCGACGACGCTTCCCGACCGTCTGGCGGCGGCGGGTTTTCGTGATGTACACGTCAAGACGAACGAATTCGGTTGGGCGGTGGTCGCTCGTACCCGCTGAGAGGCTCAGCGCACTTGTGCGCGGCCCCGTTGCAGCACTGCGTCTCGGTTCGCGGCGATGTCGTCGCCGCTGGCGCTGTTCATCCACTCCGTCGCCGACGTGGCCTCGATCCGCAGCCCGGCATTGGTCTGCGCGTCGTCGATGCGGTGATAGGACGCCAGCAGCGCCCGCACACCGTTCTGGTTGTTGCCGACGATTGAGGCCGCGACGTGGCGAGCGGTCGGCAGGAGCTCGTCGTGGGGTACCACCTCGGTGACGAGCCCTGCCCGCAATGCGTCGGCGGCCGACAGGTAGTCGCCGGTGAGGCTCATCCGGCGGGCCAGCCCGATACCGACCTTTTGCGGCAGCCGAACCGACAGTCCCCACATGGGCAACAGGCCGACGCGGGCGTGGGTGTCGGCGAAGCGAGCGTTTTCCGAGGCGATCAGGATGTCGCAGTACAGCGCCAACTCCAGTCCGCCGGTCACGGCCGCGCCGTTGATGGCGCCGATCACCGGCTTGGTCATCGGCGGCCACTGCGGCGAGATGTCGGGCAGCGCCGACGAGTCGCCCAGTTCCTTGAGGTCCAACCCGGCGCAGAACACCGGATCGGTGCCGGTCAGGATGACGACGTCGACGTCATCGTCGGCCTCGGCATCGCGAAGGGCGGCAAAGAACCGGCGGCGAAGCTCTGCCGATAGCGCGTTGCGCGACTGCGGCCGGTTGAGCGTCAGCGTCCGCACGCGGTCAGCCGTGTCGATGAGCAGGATGTCGTCAGTCATGGGATGAACCTATCGTGGGCGGTATGTGCCGAAACATCACAGAGCTGCGCGGCCTGCAACCAGCGGCGACCGACGAGGAGATCGAGGCCGCCGCCCGCCAGTACATCCGAAAGGTCAGCGGTATCACCCGGCCGACGACCGCCAACGCTGAGGCCTTCGAGACAGCGGTCGCCGAGGTCACCGCCACCACCACGCGGCTGCTGTCCGGACTCCCGCCGCGTCGCCAACCGCCCAAGACCGTTCCGCCGTTGCGCCGGCCGGAGGTGCGGGCGCGACTTGCGGCCAGATGACGACCACGCTGACCCAGCCCGCGCTCAAGGAGTGGAGCGCCGCCGTGCACGCGATGCTCGACGGCCGGCAGATCGTGCTGCTGCGCAAGGGCGGTATTCACGAAAAGCGGTTCGCCGTCACGGCATCGCGCTTTTTGCTGTTCCCGACGGTCGCCCATAGCCACGCCGAACGAGTGCGGCCGGAACACCGTGATCTGCTCGACGCAGCAGCGCGTGACAGCACCGAGGACACAGTCGTATTGCGCGGGGGCGCCAAAGTCGTTGCCGCCATTGAAGTTGACCGGCCCGATGCGCTCGACGAGGTCGCGTCGCTGCACATCTGGACCTCCGAATCGGTCCGCGAGGACCGGCTGGATTTCCGGCCCAAGCACCGGCTCACTGTGCTCGTGGTGCAGGCCAGTCCGCTGGTCGAACCCGTGAGGTTGGAGCGCACGCCCGAGTACGCCGGCTGCACCAGCTGGGTGCAACTACCGGTCAATCCGCAATGGGGCGACCCCGTGCACGATGACGCCACTCTGCGACAGACAGCCGAGCGGGTCCGCGCGTCAATCGGTTGACGGCGGTTGAGGTCCGGCGGGAAGGACCAGTCTCGAGGCGCCGTCGGCGAGATGCACGGTGTGCGTGGCTGATTGCAGTCGTCGACCCGTGATGACCGGTTCACCAGTGCCAAGGTTGCGCACGGCGGATGAGCCGCCGGCCTAATAGACGTAGTACGGGCTGAGCTCACGGCCGCGCTGCAGGTTGGTTTGCAGGCAGTCGACGTCGTCGGCGGCATAGATCGGCGAGTAGAACAGCGTCTGCTGAATGACGCCGTAGCTGGTCTTGTACGCGATCCCACAGGTGATCCACCAGCGGTCGTTCCAGTCCGTCGGCTTCATGATCCAGTACTGCGCGGCGCGGTGGCCGTTGATGTCGAGTTCGACAGCATCGGGCGGCAGCGTCTCCTCATAGGTACGCCAGACGAACGCCTCGACCGCCATCTGATAGTTACCGGCGTCGTAATGGCATCGCAGACTGTCCTCGTGCGCCGGCGGGGTCGCGGCCAAACCGATCCGCTTGATCACGTCGAGCGGGATGTCCTCGCACGGATCGAATGGCCGCGGATTGACGGTCTCGACCACGGGCCACTTGATCGTGGTGGACACATTGGTCATCGGGATGGCCGTCGATCGCAGCTGCACCGGGCCGCCCGCTGCGGGGCCGGGCGCGTTGGTCTGCCATACCACAATCACCGCCGCGACCAGCGCACACAGCGCTGAGATCAGGCGCAGTTTGGCGACCATCACACCCCCTCACGTTGTCCGACCCTGCGGGGGAGTGTAGCGGCCCCCTGTCAGCGGTCGAAGCTGAAACAAGAACATGTTCTAGTTGCCGGGGCGGGTCATGATCGCGGCGCAAGTAGGCTGGTCGGCTGTGACACGTGATGATCCGGCGGCCCCACGGGAGCCGGCGGGCCGGCGACGTCCAACACTGTGGGCGATCAGCGACCTGCACACGGGTCACACCGGCAACAAGCCGGTGACGGAGTCGCTGTACCCGTCGTCGGACGAGGACTGGCTGATCGTCGCCGGAGACGTCGCCGAGCGCACCGACGAGATCCATTGGTCGCTCGATCTGCTCCGCAAACGGTTCGCCAAGGTCATCTGGGTTCCGGGCAACCACGAACTGTGGACGACCAACAACGATCCGATGCAGATCTTCGGCAAGGCTCGCTACGACTACTTGGTCAACATGTGCGACGAGATGGGCATCGTCACGCCGGAGCACCCCTTTCCGGTGTGGAACGAGGAAGGCGGACCGGCCACCATCGTGCCGATGTTCCTGCTCTACGACTACACGTTCCTGCCGCAGGGCGCGGCCACCAAGGCCGAAGGATTGGCCATCGCGCGGGAACGCAACGTCGTCGGAACGGACGAGTTCCTGCTGTCGTCGGAGCCGTATGCCACTCGCGACGCCTGGTGCCGTGATCGGGTGGCCTACACCCGCAAGCGACTCGAAGACCTCGACTGGATGACGCCGACCGTACTGGTGAACCATTTTCCGCTGGTGCGCGAGCCGTGTGACGCGATGTTCTATCCGGAGTTCTCGCTGTGGTGTGGCACGACCGCCACGGCCGACTGGCATACTCGTTACAACGCCATCTGCTCGGTCTACGGCCACCTGCATATTCCGCGTACGACGTGGTATGACGATGTGCGATTTGAAGAGGTCTCTGTCGGATATCCGCGAGAATGGCGGCGCCGCAAGCCATTTCGGTGGCTGCGCCAAGTGCTGCCCGACCCGAAATACGCTCCCGGCTACCTCAACGAGTTCGGCGGCCACTTCCAGATCACGCAGGAGATGCGGGACAACGCCGAGAAGATGCAGCAACGAATCAAGGACAGGAAGTCGCGATGACCGTGGTCGCGTCTCTGCTCTCCGATGTGCTGCCAGGCGCTGTGCAGGCCCTGGCCGCCGCCGAAATGTACTCGGATCCACCGGAATTGGCTCCGTTGCCCGAAGAGGAGCCACTGATCGCGAAGTCGGTGGCCAAACGCCGCAACGAATTCATCACGGTCCGCTACTGCGCGCGACAGGCGCTCGGCGAGCTGGGTGTGCCGCCGGTGCCAATTCTGAAGGGGGAGAAGGGCGAACCATGCTGGCCCGACGGGGTCGTCGGCAGCCTCACGCATTGTGAGGGCTATCGCGGCGCTGCCGTCGGGCGAACTAGCGAGATGCGTTCGGTCGGTATCGATGCCGAACCGCACGACGTGCTGCCCAAAGGCGTGCTCGATGCGATCAGCCTGCCCGAGGAACGGGCCGAGCTGCAGGCGATGCCGGCGGGCTTGCACTGGGACCGGATCCTGTTCTGCGCCAAGGAGGCGACCTACAAGGCGTGGTTTCCGCTGACGCGGCGGTGGCTGGGATTCGAGGACGCCCACATCGCGTTCGACATCGATGACACGGGGGTGGCCGGTGGATTCACGTCGCGAATTCTGATCGACCCGGCCGCGCTGTCGGGACCGCCGTTGGAAACCCTGTCCGGACGGTGGTCGGTGCGGGATGGTCTGGCGTTGACGGCGATCATCTTATGACCGACGCTGGCCTTGTCGTCGTCGACAAGCCGGCGGGCATGACGAGCCACGATGTGGTGGGCCGCTGCCGGCGGATATTCGGCACCCGAAAGGTCGGGCACGCCGGAACTCTGGACCCGATGGCCACCGGTGTGCTGGTCGTCGGCATCGAGCGGGCGACCAAGATCCTGGGTCTGCTGACCGCGACCGACAAGTCGTATGCCGCGACCATCCGGCTGGGCCAGACGACCTCGACCGAGGACGCGGAAGGTCAGATCCTGCAAACGGTTTCAGCCGACGCTGTCACCGACGCCCAGATCGAAGCCGCCGTCGCGGCGCTGCGAGGCGACATCGATCAGATCCCGTCGGCGGTCAGCGCGGTCAAGGTCGGCGGCACGCGGGCCTACAAGCTGGCCCGCGAGGGACAGGCGGTCGAACTGGCACCGCGCGGCGTCCGCATCGACCGGTTCGACGTGCTGGCCATCCGGCACCATGACGGCCTCGTCGACGTCGATGTCGAGGTCGACTGCTCGAGCGGCACGTACATCCGTGCGCTGGCCCGCGACGTCGGCGCTGCACTCGGAGTCGGCGGACACCTCACCGCGCTACGCCGCACCCGCGTCGGCCGGTTCGGCCTCGACCAGGCCCGCACCCTCGATGAGCTGGCCGACCACCCCCGCCTGTCCTACAGCCTCGATGAGGCGTGCCTGCAGTCATTTCCGCGCCGTGACCTGACCGCCGAGGAGGCAGAGCACACCCGGCATGGCAGGCCACTGAAACCCGTTGGAATCGAAGGGGTTTACGCAGCGACCGCAGCCGACGGTCAGGTCATCGCATTGTTGAAAGACGATGCGAACCGTACGAAATCTGTCGTGGTATTGCGCCCCGCTACTCTTTAGAATTCGGCACGGCGCTACCGGTCAACAGCGCATACTGACATCTTCCGCGAGCGTCAGGAGCGCACGATGCCATCGGCCTACAAACTTCTTCAGCTGACACTCGTGGTATTCGGCCTGGTTGCTTTGCTCTTGTATCCCCTTGCACTGGTGTGGCCGTCGGGATGGGCATGGCATTCCGGTCCACCGCATGATTCGCAGTACTTCATGATGATCGTCGGCATCTACGCGACGTTGGGCGTCTTTCTGTTGATCGCCGCACGACGTCCGGAGGCCAACCTGAGCCTGATCTGGTTCGCAGTGTGGTCCAGTCTCGTGCACGCGGCGGTCATGGCCGTGCAGTCCTTCGGCCACGGGCACCACATGGGACACCTGTGGGGTGACGTGCCGGCGCTGCTACTCGGCGCGATCGTCCTGTCGGCTCTTGTGCTGGCAGCTGACCTGAAGAAACCCGCGGCTGACCGCGTCGGACTGCCGGAAGGCTAACCAACCACCCAAATCGCTTCTGCGGCAGGGCTTCCCAAATCGACTGTCGTATCCTCGCCATCCGCGGACTCGATGGCCACCGAGATCATGCCCGCGAAGTCGCGACGGGCCAGCACCCGCAGCCGCGAGTCCAGGCTGATGCCGACGCTGTCGAAGTACCTCAGCATCTCCGGGTCGGCGTCGGAGATCCGGGCCACCGTGCCGGCGTCGCCGTCGTGACAGACCGATAGTTGGCGCGCCGGCGGTGTCGGCACCTGCCCGTCGGCCGCGGGGATCGGATCGCCGTGCGGATCGCGAGTCGGATGTCCGAGTTTGGCGTCGATCCGGTCCAGCATCCGATCCGACACCGCATGCTCGAGGATCTCGGCCTCGTCGTGCACCTCGTCCCAGCTGTAACCGAGCTCGTTCACCAGGAACGTCTCCATCAGCCGGTGCCGGCGCACCATCGCCAGGGCTGCCCGCCGACCCGCCTCCGTCAGCGTCACCGCGCCGTACTTCTCGTGATCGACCAGCCCTTGGTCGGCCAGCTTGCGGATGGACTCGGATGCGGTGCTTGCGGACACGCCGATCCGCTCGGCCAGCATCTTGGTGCTGACCTTCTCCAGAGACCATTCCTGCGCGGTCCAGATGACCTTCAGATAGTCCTGGGCAACCGTGCTCAGGTCGCGAGGGTCACTGTCAGGACTCACAGTTGGAAAGTTTAGGCAATCTTCACCTGATCTGGTGATCCAGCGACGCCAGGCACACCGCTGCGCCGTAGGCTTGCGGCGTGCAGCGCTGGCGGGGGCAGGACGATATCCCGACGGACTGGGGCCGATGTGTCGTCACCATCGGCGTGTTCGACGGTGTCCATCGCGGCCATCAGGAACTGATCAACCACGCGGTCAAGGCCGGCCGGTCCCGCGGCGTGCCGACCGTGTTGATGACGTTCGACCCGCACCCGATGGAGGTCGTGTTTCCCGGCAGTCATCCCGCCCAGCTGACCACGCTGACGCGTCGCGCCGAGCTCGTCGAGGAACTGGGCATCGACGTGTTCCTGGTGATGCCGTTCACCTCGGATTTCATGAAGCTCACCCCCGAGCGCTACATCCACGAGCTGCTGGTGGAACGCCTGCACGTGGTCGAGGTCGTCGTGGGGGAGAACTTCACCTTCGGCAAGAAAGCGCAAGGCAACGTCTACCTGCTGCGCAAAGCCGCAGAACGGTTCGGCTTCGCGGTCGAAGGCATGTCGCTGGTGGCTGAGCATCACCAGGACGAGACCGTGACGTTCTCGTCGACCTACATCCGCTCCTGCGTCGATGCGGGCGACGTCGTGGCCGCCACGGAGGCGCTGGGCCGGCCGCACCGCGTCGAGGGCGTGGTGGTCCGCGGCGACGGTCGCGGCAAGGTGCTGGGCTTTCCCACTGCCAACGTCGCACCACCGATGTACTCGGCCATCCCCGCCGACGGCGTCTACGCGGCCTGGTTCACGGTGCTCGGCCACGGCCCGGTGATGGGCACCGTCATCCCCGGCGAGCGATACCAGGCCGCGGTGTCCGTCGGCACCAACCCGACGTTTTCCGGGCGTACACGCACGGTGGAGGCGTTCATACTGGACACCACTGCCGACCTGTATGGCCAGCATGTGGCCGTGGACTTCGTCGCCCGCATCCGGGGACAGGAGAAGTTCGAACGGGTCGAGGACCTGGTCGCGACCATGGGCATCGACACCGAGCACGCCCGCACGATTCTGTCCGCGCGCTGACCATGAGATAAGCTGCCTGTCGACGACGACGTGTGCTGCAGTTCGCGGCGGCCGCGTCGCCCTTCTTTGTTGAAGGGCACTGATTTTGTCGCGGACCGATGGATATGGAGTTATTTTCGTGGCGCTCACAGCCGAACAGAAGAAGGACATCCTGGGCCAGTACGGCCTGCACGACACCGACACCGGGTCGCCGGAAGCTCAGGTCGCGCTGCTGACGAAGCGGATCGCGGACCTGACCGAGCACCTGAAGGTGCACAAGCATGATCACCACTCGCGACGGGGCCTGCTGCTGCTGGTGGGTCGGCGACGTCGTCTGCTGAAGTACGTCGCACAGGTCGACGTGGAGCGCTACCGCTCGCTGATCGACCGGCTTGGCCTGCGTCGCTGACGCCCGAGCCCTTATTCGGTCGCGTACCTGCTGCGCTGTAACATAGGTGTGTTCGCCAGCCGTTTGGTGCGAACACGAGGGTGCGGTTCGCGCAGTTCCGCGTGCACCGTTCCCGCGCGTCATGTCAGGACCCGCCTGATCGCGCGGTCTTCGGTAGTGGCTGCCGGGTTCCCCTTCTTTTGAGGGGCCGGGTCCGACAGCTTCGATCGATGGCCGTAGTCGCATCTAGGCCGGTGGTTCAGACGCTGTGACGACGCGAAACAGCTGAACAGTGAACCCAGAGAGGCCTTACGGACGTCCATGTCTGTAGTTGAAATTGAAGACGGCGTGTACGAATCCACCGCCGCGATCGACAACGGGAGCTTCGGCACCCGCACCATCCGCTTCGAGACCGGTCGGCTCGCCCAGCAAGCCGCCGGGTCGGTCGTCGCCTACCTCGACGACGAGACGATGCTGCTGTCGGCGACCACCGCCAGCAAGAACCCCAAGGACCATTTCGACTTCTTCCCGCTGACGATCGACGTCGAAGAGCGGATGTACGCCGCGGGCCGGATCCCCGGTTCGTTCTTCCGCCGCGAGGGTCGCCCGTCAACGGACGCGATCCTGACTTGCCGGCTGACCGACCGGCCGCTGCGCCCGTCGTTCGTCAGCGGCCTGCGCAACGAGATCCAGGTCGTTGTCACCGTGATGAGCCTGGATCCGAACGATCTGTACGACGTGGTGGCCATCAACGCGGCGTCGGCGTCCACCCAGCTGGCGGGCCTGCCGTTTTCCGGGCCCATCGGAGCGGTGCGCGTCGCGCTGATCTCGGATGCTGGAAATACAGGGGCTACCTGGGTCGCCTTCCCGACAGTGGAGCAGCTCGAGGGCGCCGTGTTCGACATGGTCGTCGCGGGCCGTGTGCTCGAAGACAACGACGTGGCCATCATGATGGTCGAGGCCGAGGCCACCGAGAACGTGATCGAGCTGATCGCCGGTGGAGCGCAAGCGCCGACGGAAGCCGTTGTCGCCGAAGGTCTCGAGGCCGCCAAGCCGTTCATCGCCACGCTGTGCGCTGCGCAGCAGGAGCTGGCCGCTCGCGCGGCCAAGCCCACCGGCGAGTACCCCGTCTTCCCCGACTACAACGACGACGTCTACTACGCCGTCGCGTCGATCGCCACCGACGAACTGTCCAAGGCGCTGACCATCGCGGGTAAGAACGAGCGCAACGACCGCACCGACGAGATCAAGGTCGAGGTGCTCGAGCGACTGTCTGAGCAATTCGCAGGCCGCGAGAAAGAGATCGGCGCCGCGTTCCGGTCGCTGACCAAAAAGCTTGTGCGCCAGCGTATTCTGACCGACCACTTCCGCATCGATGGTCGCGGGATCACCGATATTCGCGCCCTGAGCGCCGAGGTGGCCGTGGTGCCGCGGGCGCACGGCAGCGCGTTGTTCGAGCGCGGCGAGACCCAGATCCTGGGTGTCACCACGCTGGACATGATCAAGATGGCCCAGCAGATCGACTCGCTGGGGCCTGAGACCACCAAGCGCTACATGCACCACTACAACTTCCCGCCGTATTCGACCGGTGAGACCGGTCGCGTCGGCTCGCCGAAGCGTCGTGAGATCGGCCACGGTGCGCTCGCGGAGCGTGCCTTGATGCCAGTGCTGCCGAGCATCGAAGAGTTCCCGTACGCCATCAGGCAGGTCTCCGAGGCGCTCGGCTCCAACGGCTCGACGTCGATGGGGTCGGTCTGCGCGTCGACCCTGTCGCTGCTCAACGCCGGTGTGCCGCTGAAGGCTCCGGTGGCAGGCATCGCCATGGGCCTGGTGTCCGATGACGTCGAGGTCGAAGGCGGCGGCACGGAGCGGCGCTTCGTCACGCTGACCGACATCCTCGGCGCCGAGGATGCGTTCGGCGACATGGACTTCAAGTGCGCAGGCACCAAAGACTTCGTCACCGCGCTTCAGTTGGACACCAAGCTCGACGGGATCCCGTCGCAGGTGCTCGCCGGTGCGTTGTCGCAGGCCAAGGATGCGCGACTGACCATCCTCGAGGTGATGGCCGAGGCCATCGACTCACCCGACGAGATGAGCCCCTACGCGCCGCGGATCACCACGATCAAGGTGCCGGTCGACAAGATCGGCGAGGTCATCGGCCCCAAGGGCAAGATGATCAACTCGATCACCGAGGAGACTGGCGCGCAGATCTCGATCGAGGACGACGGCACGGTGTTCGTCGGCGCCTCCAACGGCGAGGCCGCCCAGGCCGCGATCGACAAGATCAACGCGATTGCCAACCCACAGCTGCCCAAGATCGGCGAGCGGTTCCTCGGAACCATCGTCAAGACAACGGATTTCGGCGCTTTCGTGTCGCTGTTGCCGGGCCGCGACGGGCTGGTGCACATCTCCAAGCTCGGCAGGGGCAAGCGCATCGCGAAGGTCGAAGATGTGGTCAACGTCGGTGACAAGCTGCGCGTGGAGATCGCCGACATCGACAACCGCGGCAAGATCTCGCTGATCCTCGTCGCCGAGGAAGAAGCAGCGGGCGAGGCCTCTGGCGCCGAACCTGTCGATGCCGCAACGGCGAGCAACTAGCGCGTTGCGCCGGGGCCGGCGCAGCGACGAAACCGCGGGCGCGCTGCGCCGCACTGTTCTGCCTGGCGGCCTTCGGGTCGTCACCGAGCACGTCCCGTCGGTCCATTCGGCCTCGGTGGGCGTGTGGGTCGGCGTGGGTTCGCGCGACGAGGGCCGCAGTGTGGCCGGTGCCGCCCACTTCCTTGAACACCTGCTGTTCAAGGCGACGCCGACGCGCACCGCGGTCGAAATCGCCCAGGCTGTCGACGCGGTCGGCGGCGAGCTGAACGCGTTCACCGCCCGCGAGCACACCTGCTACTACGCACATGTGCTCGACTCCGATCTCGAGCTGGCCATCGACCTGGTCGCCGACGTGGTGCTGCGAGGGCGCTGCGCCGCCGACGATGTCGAGGTCGAACGCGACGTCGTACTCGAGGAGATCGCCATGCGCGACGACGATCCCGAGGACACGATCGGCGACGTGTTCTTGGGGGCGTTGTTCGGTGCCCATCCGGTGGGCCGGCCTGTCATCGGCAGCGTCGACTCGATTTCGGAGATGACGCGCGCGCAACTGCATTCCTTCCACACCCGTCGCTACACCCCAGAGCGGATGGTGGTGGCGGTCGCGGGCAACGTCGAGCATGACGAGGTGGTTGCTCTGGTGCGCGAGTACTTCGATTCCCGATTGGTCCGTGGTCGCAGCCCGGTGGCCCCGCGTACGGGCGCGGGAAGGGTGGCCGGCCAGCCTAGCCTGAAAATGCTGGCCCGGGACGGCGAGCAGATGCACCTGTCGATCGGCGTACGAACCCCTGGGCGGCATTGGAACCACCGATGGGCGTTGTCCGTGCTCAACTCCGCGTTGGGCGGCGGTCTGAGTTCGCGCCTTTTCCAACAGATCCGGGAAACGCGCGGTCTGGCCTACTCGGTCTACTCGGCGGTCGACACGTTTTCCGACACGGGAGCGCTGTCGGTCTATGCCGCATGCCTACCGGAACGGTTCGACGAGGTGGTCGGTGTAACGGCCGAAGTTCTCGCGACCGTGGCCCGCGACGGCATCACCGAAGCGGAATGCCGGATCGCCAAGGGCTCACTGCGTGGAGGGCTGGTGCTCGGGCTCGAGGACTCCAACTCGCGGATGAACCGGATCGGGCGCAGCGAGCTGAGTTACGGCGAGCACCGCACCATCGAGTACACCTTGTCCAAAATCGACGAGGTCACTCTCGACGAGGTGAACGCCGTGGCGCACAAGCTGCTGACCCGGCCGTTCGGCGCCGCCGTGCTCGGCCCTGCGCGGTCGAAACGATCGCTGCCGCAGCCCCTTCGGTCCATCGCTGGCTGATCGCCCCTGCACACCGGTGCTGCCACTACCGCTGGCATAGGTGTCACATCTAGGGAAACGCCCGATTTCTCGCCGGACCGTCTTGTCATACGTTTGGACCGCAAATTTGCACAGTGTGCGCTTGGTGCAGGCACTGCGACGCGGACGGAACGTTTGCTGGATGGGGAGGATTGAGATCGGTGGGGGATAACTGGATGGATCGACAATTGACGGACGTCGCTACCGATCGTCACCGAACGAACTCGTCTAGCCATTCCAGAAGCGTCGGAACAGCTAACACATCGACGTTGAACGGACACGAGCAGACGCATTCGGTGGCAGTCATCGATAGCCACGATGCGATCCATGCCGCCGTGGAGCTATGGTGCTCGCAGGCCGACCCCCCGATCCGATTCGCGGGCAATTTCTATTCGGCCAATCAGTTTCTCGAAGAGCATCCGGCCGCCGGTAAGTCGAGGGTCGGCGCAGTCGTGCTCGAACTCGAGGCGCAGCGGAACCACGTGGACTTCAGCGCGCTGGACCGCATCGTTGCCCGAGGGCACCGTGTAATTGTGTACTCGCACGTGGCAACTGACGAAGTCATTCTCACTTCCTTGGATCGTGGCGCCGTCACGTATTTGGCGAAGTCGGAGCGCAAGGACCATCTGCTCGACGCAATCCGCGCGGCGGGAACAGACCGCCCATATGTCGGACCGCTTATGGCCGGGGCAATGCTGAACGACAGCACGGCGGGTCGCCCGAATCTTGCCCCACGGGAGAAGGAAGTGCTGATTGCGTGGTTTCGGACCGAAAGCAAGGACCTTGTCGCCCGTCAGCTGCAGATTGCACCCACGACAGTGCGGACTCATTTGCAACGGGTCCGCGCCAAGTACGCCGCCGTGGGCCGTCCGGCGACGACCAAGGCAGCGTTGGTTGCCCGCGCGATTCAGGACGGCATAGTCAACGTCGACGATATGTAGGGGCCGAGCCGTCGCTGTTACAGCAGATGACGAAAGCCAATCGGAATGTTGGCTAGGAGTTGTGATCGAGCCCTGAAGCAGGTTGCCACGAGGGGACACGGGTTCGCGACATCGAGGATTTGCGACGCAGCCCCGGCGCGATCGCCGGCGTCCGCTTCCCATCTGCTTCTCACGTCCTCGGCAGTGCTGAGAACATTCGAGCTTTATTAAGACGTTTGTGGACCTGGTCCGAGCAACGCGCCGCGTCCCTATTGCGGAGGCCCGCCCGGCAACCCCTCGAAGCCGGGTGGCGAAGCCTTGCATGTCCTCGTCATCGCGCGCGGTGCTAGCGACTGAGGCTGGACAGTGCCGATCTTCCTCCTCTCTTGTGTTTCCTCGCGCTTCTTCATTTGTGAGCTTTGATCGTATGCCTGCAAAGCGGGGTTGAACCGAGTAGAGCACTACTCGACTTTCGGTAGGGCGAGATTGCAAAATAAGGGCATTAGCAAATAGCGAACCGGCACTATAGAGCCCAGGACTGGACGGCCTGGAGATCGTTCGAACGCATGACATCGGTGCGGATTCGGCGTCATCTCATTCGGCGAACGGCGTCCCGTAGCCGGTTGAGCGAACCTCATCGAGGCAGCTGTTGGACGCATTTGCCCGAAGGTCAGCATGGTTTGCTGTCTCGATGGAGTCCGATGCTCAAGCGGCCTGCCTACCGCCGCGGGGATCGACCTCAGGCCAGAACGGTCGCGGGATCGGTGTAGGGCAGCCCGAGGTCGAAGGCGACCTGCTCTGACAGCAGTGCACCGTCGTGTGTGGACAGACCCTTCGCGAGGGCTGGATCAGCCTCGCACGCCGCATGCCAGCCCTTGTCGGCCAGCTTGAGTACGTACGGCATGGTGGCGTTCGTCAGCGCGAAGGTCGACGTGCGGGGCACCGCGCCAGGCATGTTGGCCACGCAGTAGAACAGCGTGTCGTGCACGGCAAAGGTGGGATCGTCGTGGGTGGTTGGCCGCGAATCTTCGAAGCAGCCACCCTGGTCGATCGCGATGTCGACGAGGACCGCCCCCGACTTCATATGCGCCACAGTCGAATTGGTTACCAACTTCGGAGCTTTCGCGCCGGGCACCAGGACTGCGCCGATCACCAGGTCGGCGTTCTTGAGGGCGTCCTCCAGCTCGAGGATGGAGGAGTAGCGGGTTTCGATGCGACCGCCGAATTCGGCGTCCACCTCGCGCAGTCTGTTGATGTTGACGTCGAACACCGTGACGTGGGCGCCCATTCCGGCGGCTACTCGCGCCGCGTTGTATCCGGCGGTGCCGCCGCCGATCACCACGACGTCGGCTGGCGCGACGCCGGGCACACCGCCCATTAGGACGCCGCGGCCGCCGTGGCTGCGCATCAGGTGATAGGCGCCGACCTGTGCCGATAACCGGCCGGCCACTTCGCTCATCGGGGCCAAGAGAGGAAGCGCGACTGATCCGTCTGGGCTGGCGGTCTGCACGGTTTCGTAGGCGATCGACGTGGTGCCCGAAGCGAGCAGGGCATCCGTGCACGGCTTGGACGCCGCCAAGTGCAGATAAGTGAAAAGCGTCTGGCCCTCGCGCAGGCGCGAGTACTCGGCCTCGATCGGCTCCTTGACCTTGAGCAGCAGATCCGCCTCGGCCCACACTTCGTCGGCGCCATTGATCAGCTGGGCGCCCGCCCGCTTGAAGTCGGCATCGGAGATCGCCGATCCCTCACCCGCGCCGGACTGGATGATCACCTCGTGGCCACGATGGACCAGTTCGGCCACACCTGCCGGGGTGATGGCAACGCGGTATTCGTTGTTCTTGATCTCGGTCGGGATGCCGACGCGCATGACCTCTCCTAGAGTCGTTGTGTTACCCAGAATTGTGAAGAATTGTCGATATAAAGGCAACTATCACGATGATTCTTCGATAAAGTGCAATGATGACAGAAGGAGCAACGAAACAATCAACGGCTACGGCCCGGTCGTCGAAGGATGTTCGGCCAGTTGAGATCGACGACGTCGACCGTCGCATCCTGACCGCGCTGCACGCCGACGCCCGGATGTCGAACAATGCGCTTGCCGAACTGGTCGGTATCGCCCCGTCGACCTGTCATGGTCGCGTTCGGCGACTGCAGGAAGTCGGTGTGATCCGCGGCTTCTATGCCGACATCGATCCCGCAGCGATCGGATTGACGCTGCAGGCGATGATTTCGGTCAGCCTGCAGTCCAACGCGCGCGGCAAGATTCGCAACTTCATTCAGCACATCCGCCGCAGGCCGCAGGTGATGGACGTCTACTTCCTGGCTGGAGCCGACGACTTCATCCTGCACGTCGCCGCGCGTGATACCGACGATCTGCGGTCGTTCGTCGTGGAGAACCTCAACGCCGACGCCGACGTCGCCGGGACCCAGACATCCCTGATCTTCGAACACCTTCGGGGCGCATCGCCGCTGTGAACGATCCCATCCGGATCAACGTGTGTAACGAATGAAAGGCATCTGCACACAGCAGTCAGGTACGCGCCATCCAGCTTCTTCGAAAGGACGAACAATGAAGTCCTTCACCATTCCGGCCATCGCAGGAGCAATTGCCCTGGCGGCCCTCGGATTTGCCGGAGCGGCTAACGCGGCGCCATCGGGCGCCGTAACCGCCGCGCAGACCGTCACCCAGCTGCAGTCCCAAGGGTTCGACGTCATCGTGAACAAGGTCGGCACTGCTCCGCTCGACCAGTGCGTGGTGAACGCCGTGCGCCAGGGGCAGACGTTCTCCCGCATGGATTCGGGCGCTCCCGGCGCGATGAACGACATCGTCACCACCGTCACGGCTAAGACCGTGTTCGTTGACGTGGCTTGCTGACCTACGGCGCTATGGATCCTTGTCTTCTTCTGGCAGTAGGTATTTCTCGGGGTGGTGGTAGTTGTTGACTCGTGTTTGGCCGGTGTCGAGGTGGGGTGGTGGGTTCCATTCGGTGGTGCCGTCTTTGCGTTTTCGGGTGGTCCAGCTGCTTTGTTCGATCAGCCGGTTGTCGGGTCCGCAGGCCAGGGTGAGTGTGTTGATGTTGGTTTGGCCGTGGGCGGCATCCCAGCCGTCGACGTGGTGGGCTTGGGTCCAGTAGCCGGGGGCGGTGCAGCCGGGTCGGGTGCAGCCGCGATCCAGTGCGTGGAGCACGATGCGTTGCCCGGGGGTGGCGAAGCGTTTCGCGCGGCCGCAGTAGAGCTGTTGGGGATCGTGTTTGTCGTAGACCACCAAATAGTGATGCGACTGAGAAGCCAGCCGGATGATGTCGCGCATCGGTAGCAGGCTGCCGCCGGCGGTGACACCGACCCCGGCGGCGGCTTCGAGA
>NZ_DATENY010000107.1:0-3061 GCF_035274705.1 Mycobacterium sp.
AACGTCGGTAGCTGAGCCGATACCGTGGCGGGATGTCCTGTGTGTTCTGCGCGATCGTCGCAGGTGAGGCTCCGGCCATCCGGATCTACGAAGACGACGACTACCTGGCCATCCTCGACATCCGCCCGTTCACCCGCGGTCACACCCTGGTCATTCCCAAGCGCCACACCGTCGACCTGACCGATACGCCCGCAGACACGGTCACCGATCTGGTGCGCATCGCGCAGCGCATTGCCCGCGCCGCGCGCCAGTCCGGGCTCCATGCCGACGGCAACAACGTCGTCATCAACGACGGCAAGGCCGCGTTCCAGTCGGTCTTCCACATCCACCTGCACGTTCTGCCCCGGCAGAACGGCGACAAGCTCTCGTTCGCCAAAGGCATGTTGCTGCGAAAAGACCCGGATCGTGAGGAAAGCGGCCGGCTGCTGCGGGAGGCACTGGCGCAACTGGACGCGGCTCAACAAGACTGATGCCATGGAAATCTCCCGATGGCTCGAGCAAAACGTCGGCGCCCCGCTGCTGATGCTGCACGACAAGATCTACAAGGCCACCGACGGACGGATCGGGCACACGATCCCTGGCGGGCCGTCAAACCTGATCCTCCATACGGTCGGTGCAAAGACCGGGCAGAAGCGTGCCAACACGCTCAGCTACGCCCGGGACGGGGACGACTACCTCGTCGTCGCGTCGAAGGGAGGCGACCCCAAGGCGCCGGGCTGGTATCACAACCTCAGGGCCAATCCCAACGTCGAAATCAACGTCGGCCCAAAGCGATTCGGCGTGGTCGCCAAGCCGGTGCCACCGGACGACCCCGATTACGCGCGGCTATGGCCGATCGTCAACAACATGAGAGGCAACAGGAACCGCTACGTCGGCTACCAGAAGCGGACGTCGCGGCCGATCCCGGTTGTCAGGCTGACGCCTCGATCTGCAGCCTGACCTCGCGCGCGAGTTCCTCGACATTGACTTGTAGCTCGGTCAAGACCCGCGCGGCGCCGTCACCTGCGACCAACATGCCGAGTAAGAGAAGCTCTGGGCCGATATGGTCGTGATCGAGTTCCAGCGCCTCTCGTAACGACATCTCGAGCGCCTCTTTGGCCTCAGCGGTAAAAGGTATGAACTCCTGCGGCTGTTCGGCGCCCTGCGTGAGGTGCTCGCGCGCGGTCTCGAGCTCAACTCCGCGATCTTCGAGCAGTCCAACCACTGCGCATTCCTGAGTCATCACACCCAGAAGAAGGTGCTCCGTCCCAATCCAGGTGTGATTGAGCGATCTTGCTTCCCGCTGGGCATTGACTATCACCAGCCGGCCGCTGTCGGTGAAGCGCTCGAACATTCACCAAGCGTTACACAGGTTGCTGGTTCGCGGTTCTAGAACAGCTCCTTGGCGAGCAGTTCCAGCGTCTTATCGCGTGCCGGCGCGGTCGCTGGTTCGGTGCCGCGGTGCGCCGACGCGACCGGGTTGACCATCACCTCGTCCACACCGAACTCATCGGCCAGCGCGCGCATCTGATCGGCGGCCTCGGTCGGTGAGCCGACGACCGCACGCCGTAGCGCCGCTTCGCCGATGGCATGCGCTTGCGGGCTCAATTCGATTTCGGCTGCGTCCTCCACCAGGTCCAGCGGACCCAGCGGCTGACCGGTCCGCAGCCTCGCCATCATCTGCAAGTTCGGCATGATCAAAGCCATTGCCTCGTCGCGTGTTTCGGCCACCACAGCGTTGACCGTCAAGAACGTGACGGGTTCGGCGGCTACGTCACTCGGCCGGAACTCGCGGCGGTAGACCTCCAGCGCCTCCGCCGTGCCCTGGCCGGAGAAGTGGTGTGCGAACACGTACGGCAGACCTTTGGCCGCGGCCAGGTGTGCGGAATACATCGACGAGCCGAGCAGCCACATCCTTGGCTCCGTGACCGCGACCGGCGTGGCCTTGAGGATGTAGCGCTGATTCGGAAACGGCACCCGCACACCGCGCGCGCTCATCAGCGCGACGACGTCGTCGAGGTACTCGGGGAACGCCTCGATGTCTTGCAGATCAGCAGCGCCGTCGCGTCCTTTGAATCCGCGCAGCGCCATCGACGTGACTGGGTCCGAACCGGGCGCGCGGCCGATGCCGAGGTCGATGCGGCCCGGGTGCGCCGCCTCCAGCAGCGCGAACTGCTCGGCAACGGCCAGCGGCGCGTGGTTGGGCAGCATCACCCCGCCGGAGCCCAGCCGGAGTTGCGACGTCTGCGCGGCCAGATGCGCGATCAGCACCGGCGGGCTGGTGGCCGCGACTGCGGGCATGTTGTGGTGCTCGGCCAGCCAGTAGCGAGTGTAGCCGAGACGGTCGGCCGTCTGCGCAAGGTGCGTCGTCGCAGCCAGTGCATCTGACGTCGATTGGTCGGTGCGCACGGGCACGAGGTCCAGAACGGAAAGGCGCATGGCTGTCACAACGCATCCTTGGCGATGTGCGTTCCCGCGAGCGAAAAGATGTCGTCGAGCATCGCCGGCGTCAGCTTGCCGGTGAACGTGTTCTGCTGGCTCGGGTGATAACAGCCGATCAGCGTCACCGGCCCCAGCGTCGCCGTCACGCCATGCCCGAACCGCGGCGCCGGCTTCGGTACCGCGCCACCGCCGTCGCGGATCATGTCCAGTGCCGCCCGCCACGCGAATGCGCCGAGCGCGACTATCGCGCGCACGTCGGGAGCAATCAGCCGCCACTCGGCGTCCAGCCACGGCGCACACGTCGCGCGCTCGGCCGGCGTTGGCGCGTTACCCGGCGGCGCGCACCGTACCGCCGCGGCCACGCGAGTGTTGTTGAGCACCAAGCCATCCGCGGCATCCACGCACGTTGCTTGATTGGCCAGTCCGGCACGATGCAACGCGGCGAACAGGAAATCCCCTGAGCGGTCACCGGTGAAGACTCGCCCCGTGCGATTGCCGCCGTGCGCGGCGGGCGCGAGCCCGGCGATCAACAGCTTCGGCCGCGGCGACCCCCACCCGGGAATCGGTCGGCCCCAATACGGTTCGTCGGCGAAGGACTTGCGCTTGACGACGGCCACCTCTTCGCGCCACTCGACCAGCC
>NZ_DATENY010000108.1:0-46151 GCF_035274705.1 Mycobacterium sp.
CACCCGGGGGTATGTGACAGCAGCCTCGACGATACCCCATGGGGTATCTGCACCCAGGGCACAAAGTCCTCGACTATGCGTGAGCTCCGCCACTCGTCCGTATGCGATGGCGGTGGCAAAGGCCTGGTCAGCTAGGCACGCGGATCAGCAGGCCTGGTCGCCCGTCGGCGCCGTCGGGTACCGGGTAGTAGCTTCGGTGGGTGTTTGGATCGACGGCCACAACGTGAGCGCCGTCGGCCAGACGGCCCGAACCGACCGACGTCAATGCGCGATCGCGAAGGTCTAACACTGTGACGGTGCCACTTTCGGCGGCCACGTACAGCCGGCGCGCATTGCCGTCGTATGCGAGGACGTCAGGGCCGTCACCGACCTGGCTGGAACCGGCAAGACGCCAGGTCTTTTCGTCGAGCGTGACCAGCGTGGCGTTCTGATCGCAAGCCACGAATACCACCGCGCTGGACGGATCGATCGTCAGCCCGTGTGGATGTTCACACCCCGATAGTGCCACCCGCCTTTCGACGGTCAATATCCCGGGATCGATGACGGCCACATCGTTTCGGCCCTGTACGGCGACCAGCATCCGATCGGTGGACGAGTCATAGCCGACGTTGCCAACTTCACCGCCGAGTTCCACGGTGCCCCGTAGCTGCAATGTGGCGGCGTCGAGGACGGTTTCAGTCCCCGCCACTTCATTCGTCGTCCAAATCGCGTTGCGACGTGAGTCGTAGGCCAGCCCGTCGGGATATTCACCCGTTTGCGCCCGTCCGATCTCTGTACCGGTGCTCTCGTCGATCGCGACAACCTGATTGGTGCCGGTAGCCGTGGCGTAGACGCGGTTCAAGGACCCGACAACCAACACGCCGTGCACCTGCGAGAGGTTCGGCACTGTTCGCACCACTCGGCCAGCGTGAACATCGATTTCGATGACTTCGCTGGCGCCCAGATGTGCGACAAACAGTGATCCGCGTTGAGCATCGAGGCTCGCGTAGTCGAACCGCGAGTTGTCTCCTGGCAGTGGAATATCCCCGACGGGACGCAGGGGCAGCGGTTGTGAAGACGCGTGATGGGCGCATCCCGTCGCGATCATCGCGACGATAACCAGTGCCTGCAGCAGCCTGGCCAACATCGGCTCAGGCGGCCGCGCGATCCTCGGCGGCCACCGCGTCGAAACGGTCCAGCACCGTTGCGGCAACGAGGTTGTGCGAGCCCAGCGGCTCGGCCATTGAAATGCCGTGCGCGGCAGCGTAGGTCGCTACCCGGTCGGTGATCAAACCGTGCGCCAAGAACCACGGAGCTATCACCAGACGTTCGGCACCATTCGCGGAGAGATGTGCCGCGGTGTCCGCAATGCCCGGATGCGGACCCGTCGCAAACGCGACTTCGGCGCCCGCCCAGCGGGTCCCGGCACTCAACGCGCGCGCCACCGTCGAGGTCCGCGCGTTGGCCGCGTCGCTCGATGAGCCCACCGCGACGACGAGCACGCCGAGCGTCTCGTCATCCGGCGACACTCCGATCTCGGACAATCGTTGCCTCAACACCGACAACAGCGCCGGATCCTCACCAAGCACCCCTGCCCGCCCCACCGCGGCCCCAGACTCCTCGATCAGGGCGGGGATGTCTATGCGGGCGTGGTACGCGTCGGCGAGAAGGAACGGCACCACGACGCCGCGGGCGGGCACAGCGCCCAGAACGTCGTGGAGGTTGGGCGTGGTCTGCTCGAGAAATGCGGGACGGACGTCGAGCCAGGGCCGCAGCCGCCGGATCCGGCCGGCGACCGCATGTGTCACCGCCGCCGACCGCGGGTCGGCGCTACCGTGGGCGGCCAATATCAGCGTCACGACGCGTGCAAACCGCATTCCGTCTTCGACGAGCCGGCCCACCGGCCGCTGCGCGGATCGGCGCCCTCAACGGGCTTCGCGGTGCACGGCGCGCAGCCGATCGACGGATAACCCTCGAACACAAGGGGATTGACGAGCACATCGTTGGCGTCGATGTAGTTCTGGATGTCCTCGTCGGTCCAGGCCGCGATTGGGTTGATCTTCACCAACCCAAAAGCCTTGTCCCAGCTGATCAGTGGCGCGTTGGCGCGCGTCGGCGCCTCGACGCGGCGGATGCCCGTCACCCATGCGGAGTAGCCGCGCAACGCCTTGCCCAGCGGCTCGACCTTGCGCATCCGGCAGCACTCGTTGGGCTCGCGGGCGAACAGGTCCTTGCCGAATAGTTCGTCCTGCTTGGCCACGGAGTTCTCCGGCGTGACATTGACCACGTTGATGTCGTAGACCGCCTCGACCGCGTCGCGGGTGCCGATGGTCTCGACGAAGTGGTAACCCGTATCCAGGAACAGCACATCGACACCGGGGCGGACCTTCGCAGCGAGATCGACGAGCACCGCGTCCTGCATATTCGACGCCACGATGTAATTGCCGCCGAAGTTCTCATCGGTCCAGCGCAGAAGGTCGTTCGCGTTGGCGCCCGCGAGTTCGGCCGCGCCGCGCGCGGCCAGCTGCTGCAGCTCTGCCTCGGTCATCACTTCTGTCATCTGTGTCCTCTGCTCTTCGCGCAAGCGCTCATCGCAAATCCGCCTCGTCTGCTCGCACTGCCCACGTAGCGAAACGCTCGCCTTGCTCGCGTTGTTTCACGAAGTTGCGAACAACCCGGTCGATGTAGTCGCCGAGCTCGGTGGAGAGCACCTTGTGCTGGCGCAGCTTGCGGCCGAAACCGCTGTCCAGGCCCAGGCTGCCGCCCAGATGAACCTGGAAGCCCTCGACCGAACCGCCGTTGCCGTCGTCGACCATCTGCCCCTTGAATCCGATGTCAGCGACCTGGATGCGGGCGCACGAGTTGGGGCAGCCGTTGATGTTCACCGTGATCGGCACGTCGAGCTGGGCGTTGATGTCCTCGAGCCGCTTCTCGAGCTCAGGCACCAGCACCTGCGCGCGGTTGCGGGTCTCGGCGAATGACAGCTTGCAGTATTCGATGCCCGTGCAGGCCATCAGGTTCTTGCGCCAATGCGACGGGCTTGACGGCAGCCCCAGCGCGTCCAGCTGTTCGACGAGCTTGGCCACCTTTTCATCGGGCACATCCAAGATGACCAGCTTCTGGTACGGGGTGAACCGGATGCGGTCCGAACCGGCGACCTTGGCCAGGTCAGCCACCTTGGTCAGGATGGTGCCGGACACCCGGCCCGCGATCGGCGCGACTCCGACGGCGTTCATGCCGTTCTTCAGCTTCTGCACACCGACATGGTCGATCGGATGCTTGACGGGCTCGGGCGCCGCGCCGTCGATCAACTTGCGGCCAAGGTACTCCTGTTCGAGAACTTCCCTGAATTTCTCAATGCCCCAGTCCTTGATCAAGAACTTCAGCCGCGCCTTGGCCCGCAGCCGCCGGTAGCCGTAGTCGCGGAACACCGAGGTGACGCCCTCCCAGACGTCGGGCACCTCCTCGAGCGGAATCCACGCGCCGACGCGCTGGGCCAGCATCGGATTGGTCGACAACCCGCCGCCCACCCACAGATCCAGGCCCGGCCCGTGCTCGGGGTGATTGACGCCGATGAACGCGACGTCATTGACCTCGTGTGCGACGTCCTGCAACCCCGATATCGCGGTCTTGAACTTTCGCGGCAGGTTGGAGAGCTCGGGATTGCCGATGTAGCGGCGAACGATCTCGTCGATGGCCCAGGTCGGGTCGAGCACCTCGTCTAGGGCCTCGCCGGCCAGCGGCGAGCCCAGCACCACGCGGGGGCAGTCGCCGCAGGCCTCGGTCGTCTGCAGACCGACCGCGGCCAGCCGCTCCCAGATCTGCGGGACGTCCTCGATCTGGATCCAGTGGTACTGCACGTTCTCGCGGTCGCTGATATCGGCGGTGTCGCGCGCGAACTCGGTCGAGATCTCGCCCAGCGTGCGCAACGCCGCGGTGGTCAGCGCGCCGCCGTCGCAACGCACCCGCATCATGAAGTAGGAGGCCTCGAGGATGTCGGCGTTCTCGTCACCGGTCCACGTGCCGTCGTAGCCCTGCTCGCGCTGCGTGTAGAGGCCCATCCACCGCATCCGACCGCGCAGATCCTGCTTGTCGATGGACTCGAAACCCTGCTTGGAGTAGATGTCGACGATGCGACCGCGCACGTTCAGCGCGTCGTCATCCTTCTTGAACTGCTCGTTCGGGTTGAGCGGCTCGCGATAACCAAGGGCCCACTGGCCCTCGCCACGCGGGCGCTTGACCGGCTTTGCGGTGGTCATGAGATTGGCTCCTTATTGGAGCCGGATCGCGCGCAATCACCGGTTGGGCTGTCCGGCGGCGCAGATCCGGCGGCCAGCTGAAGTTTCGGGGTGGGCTGGGTCCTCTAGATCAAGCGCATCAAGGCAGACAACAACAGGTACAAACGCGCTTGAAGTCGACATGCCGCCGCGCCACCAACGAAACACGACGCTGGAAGCTGCGGGCGGCGATCACGTCGCCAATTGTGCCACGGATACTCGCACCAGCCCTAACCGGGGGAGATTTGCGCTCACAGTGAGCAAAACCCGCTGCGAGCCCGGGCGAACGTTCCGTACCGCTCGAAGTTACGGAGATTTTTCGAGCGGTACGGAACGTTCGGGCCAGATATTGGGTGACCGCGGTCTGGGAAACTGGATGCATGACCGTCCGAACGGCGCCAGCTGCGCTGCCCGACCTGATCGCCAGGCCGGGCGGACCGTTCGGCATCTATATCCATGTTCCGTTCTGCGCCACGCGTTGCGGATATTGCGACTTCAACACCTACACACCGGCTGAGCTGGGCGGCGCGAACCCAGACGGCTGGCTGGCGGCTCTGCGGGTCGAACTGCAGCTCGCGGCCTCCCGGCTCGGCTCGCCACCCGCAGTGGACACCGTCTTCGTGGGCGGTGGAACGCCGTCGCTGCTGGGCGGGGCCGGCCTGACGGCGGTGCTCGACGCGGTCCGCGCCCATTTCGTCCTGGCGCCGGAGGCCGAGGTCACCACGGAGGCCAATCCGGAGTCGACGTCGCCGCGCCTGTTCGAGCAGTTGAGGGCGGCAGGATTCACCCGGGTGTCGCTCGGCATGCAGTCGGTGGCCCCGCATGTGCTGGCCGTGCTGGACCGGGTGCATTCGCCGGGCCGGGCACTCGACGCAGCGGAAGAAGCACGCGCGGCGGGCTTCGACCACGTCAACCTCGATCTGATCTACGGCACACCGGGGGAGACGGACGACGATCTGCTGCGCTCTGTCGACGTGGCGCTCGAAGCAGGTGTGGACCACGTCTCCGCCTATGCGTTGATCGTCGAGGACGGAACCGCGCTGGCGCGCCGGGTCCGGCGCGGCGAGATCGTGATGAGCGACGACGAGGTGCTGGCGCGGCGTTACGAGCTACTCGATGCGCGGCTGTCAGCGGCGGGCCTTGGCTGGTACGAAGTGTCCAACTGGAGCCGCCCCGGCGGCGAGTGCCGCCACAACATGGGCTACTGGAACGGCGGCGAATGGTGGGGCGCCGGACCGGGTGCGCATGGCTTTGTCGGGTCGATGCGGTGGTGGAATGCCAAGCACCCCAACGCCTATGCCCAGTCGTTGGCTGACGGGCATTTGCCCGTCGCGGATTTCGAACGGCTCGACGTGGCGACGCGGCACATCGAGGACGTGATGCTGCGGGTGCGGTTGCGCGACGGCCTGCCGGTGGCGCTGCTGAGCGAGGCCGAACGCGGGCGCGCCGAGACGGCGATCGACGACGGTCTACTCCAACGCCACGCCGACCGGTTGGTGCTGACCGACCGCGGCCGACTGCTGGCCGACGGCGTGATCCGCACACTGCTCGACTAATCAAACGAGTGGCGCGCCGTGTCGTCAGGCGATCGAGACGTCAACGGACAAATACTCAGAAATGCCGCAGGCCGTGAGCCAATCGCCGGTGCGCACCGCGCGCTCGAGGTCCTCGACAAGTGGGCTGTGAGCTCCCAACTCGGCCAACCACCGAGACATGGTGGCGGCGATCTCGTGGGCCGGCACTCGGACGGTGCGCTCTGCGTGCAGGCGGTCGCGGACCAGATAGGTGGTCCTGGTTCGAGCCGAGCGTCGCTTCATGCTCGTTATTCGGAGGCGACGTGCCGTCGGATTGTGTTGCCGTTCGCACACTCTGCTCGACTGGCGCCAATCGGCGAAAATTGCGTTGAACGGTTCACCGATGCCGCATCGTTGTGGTCTACAGAGGCCGACTAAAAGCAAGGGATGCGCGGGGCATGAGTCATGACTGAAGAACAGGCCGACCTGCTGCGTGCAATTCACGACGCCCACAGCCAGTCGCTGTTGCGGTACGTGTTGCGGTTGACCCGAGGCGATATGCCATTCGCCGAAGACGTCGTGCAGGAGTCGCTTCTTCGGCTCTGGCGCAAGCCGGAAGTGTTGGAGCAGCCCAGCGATTCGATTCGGGCGTGGTTGTTCACCGTCGCCCGCAACCTGGTGATCGACGATCGCCGCAGCGCGCGCTACACCCGCGAATTGCGAACCGACATGGTTCCCGAACGACCGTCGCCCGACGCCATCGGACCGGCGTTCGACAAGTGGATCCTCTCCGATGCATTGCTGTCGCTATCGGAGGACCACCGCACCGCGATTGTGCGCGCCTACTATCTGGGCCAAACGGTCGCCGACATTGCGCAGCAGGAGCAGATTCCGGAGGGCACCGTTAAATCCAGGCTGCACTATGCGCTTCGCGCGTTGCGAATTGCGTTGCAAGAAAGGGGGGTTGTCCGGTGACGAACTTCAAGCCCGACGACGACCTTGCCGAATGGGACGCCGCGTATGTCCTTGGCGCGCTGAGCCTCGAGGAGCGGCGCACCTACGAAGGCTATCTGGCGGCCAACCCCGCCCGTGCCACTGAGCTGACTGAGCTCGCGGGTATGCCCGGCATCCTCAACGCGCTCAGCCGAGACGAGGCGGTCGCGTTGACCGACCTTGCGGGCGCACCACCATCCGACGATCGGCATGACAACGTGGCTTCGCTCGCACAGGCGGCGGCCCAACGAAAGCGGCGGTCCCGGCGCACGTGGCTAGCGGCCGCGGTGGCCTCGGCGGCGGCGCTGTTGATCGCCGGGGGCATCGTGGGAGCGACGATCTTTGCGCAGACGACCGCGCCGGTGGAAACCGTCGCGATGCAGGAGATGCAGCCGACCCCGCGCGGAGGACTCACTGCGCAGCTGGCTGTCAACGAAAAGAAGTGGGGCACCGAGCTGAACTGGGCCTGCGAATACACCAAGGACTGGTCGAGGAACGTCAAGAGCTACGACATCGTCGTGACGACGCACGACGGCGTCCAGGCTGCGGTCGGCTCGTGGAAGCCAGCCGGGGACGAGGCGAAGGGATTGTCGGCGGCGACGAGCATCCCGACCTCGCAGATCCGCACGGTCGACATCCGGGTGACCGGCAGCAACGAGCCGTTGGCGATCACCACGCTGCGGTAAGCCCGCTGCGCACCAACCAGGCACCGATTTCATCGCTGTCCGGGAGCGTGGCAGCGTGCTAGGCGCCGTATCTGGTTCCGCTACGTCAAAGCGGCGGCCAGGCGGCGCCACTGTTCGCGCGGGAATTCCAGAGGGTCGGTGGCGAGCGCCTGAACGCAGACGTGGTCGGCGCCGGCTGCGCGATGCTCATTCACCCGCTGCACGACGGCGTCCTCGTCGCCCCATGCGATGATCGCGTCGAACAATCCGTCGCTGACCGAATCCAGGTCATCCTGGGTGAACCCGGAGCGTAGAAGGTTGTTGGCATAGTTCGGCAGCGCGAGATACCTACGGAGCCAATCAGTTCCGACGGCGCGGTGCGTCGCGGCTGTCTGTGAGCAGGACTGCCTGCTCGGGAAGCAGAAGGGCCACTGAGTCCAACACCGGTCCGCCGACGTCGGGAATCCACAGCGCGGAGAAGCCGAGTTCCTCTAACTCAGCTGCGGCCTCGGCCGACTTGGCGGGGTGGCCGTATCGCAGTTGAGAACTCCACACCCCGACTCCCGACAGGTCCATGGCCATCCTTTCCAATCACCGATGAACTCACGCTACCGTCCTAGCGCTGACCAAACACGGTCGCTGATGGGGCCATGACAGATTCGTTGTCTGTGAGAGCCGCGATGGCGTTCGGTGGCCCGGTAGCCGCCGCGTCCTTGTCAACGGGCATCGGGTCGGCAGCGCTGGATTTGGCGGCCGCCCTCGACCAAAACCCGCAGGCGCAAACCAAACTGCAGAACTTCATTGCCCTGCCGGCCGATCATCGCAAGCAGCTGCTGCAGCGGCGCCTGGACGAAAATCTCCAGTGGCGCACGACGATCGAACAGAAGCAGAACACGCCGGAAGGTCAGCAGAAGATACAGATGCCGGTGCGGATCGCCGCGACATGCATTGCTGTCCTTCGTATTACGCTCATGCATTTCTCCAATCGGATCCGCGTCATCAAGCACACGCTGATCGTGCCGCGGGGCCGTTTGAACAGCGTGAGGTGCGCGGGTAACTCGGCTGAATAGAGGCGTTGCCCTACGGTAGGTGGTCGTGACGACTCCACGGCGTGGGCTCAGCGTTGCCGGCGTGCTGTGGATCGCGGCCGCACTGATCTTCCTTGCGTTCGAGGCGATGGCCGCTGCCGCTGTGGTGCCGTCGTATAGCTACGCACACGGTTACATCAGCGACCTCGGCGTGCCTGCGTGGTCGCCCAAGGCAGCGTTGATGAACAGCGCGTTCTGGGTCCAGGGCTTGGCTTTCCTGGCTGGTGCTGTCGTGATCACCAGGGCACTTGGACGAGGGCGCTTGTTCGTCTGGCTGGCCGTGGCGAATGCCGTCGGAAACATCCTCGTCGCGATCGCCCATGGCGGCTCGGCGCTGGTCGCCGCGGGATACGCGGGGCTGCACGTCGTCGGGGCGGTGCTCGTCATCGTGGGAGGCAACGCCGCGATCGTCGTCGGCTCGTCGGCGATTCGGCAGGCGATCACAGCCCGGGGCTATCGCGTGGTCTCGTTGGTGATCGCGGTGGTGGGGTTCGTCTGCATGTTGCTGTTGAGCATCGCTACGTCGAAAACCGGCCTGCCCGCCGGAGCCTTGGAGAGAGGCAGCGTCTACTCCATCCTGGCCTGGCAGATACTCACCGGATTCCTCTTGCTGGGGGCGCGCAAAGGATGAGGCTCGCAGCCTGCGGGTGCATGCTTTCGGAAAGCGTCAACAATCGCTGACGGCTTGGGAATGATTGTCCCCCGAGCCGACTACGCCTGCTGCGCCTGGGCCCACGCGCCAGCTGGGGACGGCATGTCCATATCGAACACCCGCGCGTGTAGCACCGTCCGGTTCCGCAGCGCGGCGCGCACGGCGCGGTGTAACCCGTCTTCTAGGTAGACGATTCCCTTCCACCTGACCGCGTGAGGGAAAAGGTCGCCGTAGAACGTCGAATCCTCGGAGAGCAACCGATCCAGCGCGAGCACGGTCGTGGTCGTGACCAACTCGTCGAGGCGGATCTGCCGCGGCGGAATCTGCGCCCATTGCCGGTGGGAGAGCCCATGATCGGGGTACGGCCTGCCCTCGCGCACACCTTTGAAGATCATCGCGCTGATCTCTCGGAGGCCCGGCTCACCCTGCAAAGGCTAGTCCCAACCAGCGGGTTCGCCACACCTAGGACGGCTCGCGCGGTATCAGCGCTGATGATGACCGTAAAATGAACGCTGACTAGCTGAGAAGGGCAGGTGAACAGTGGGTAGTGCCGACGATCGTCGCTTCGAGGTGCTGCGTGCCATCGTCGCCGACTTCGTGGCCACCAAGGAGCCGATCGGCAGCAAGACGCTCGTCGAGCGACACAATCTCGGCGTCTCGAGCGCGACCGTTCGCAATGACATGGCGGTCCTCGAGGCGGAGGGTTACATCACTCAGCCGCACACCAGCTCGGGCCGCGTGCCCACCGAGAAGGGCTACCGCGAATTCGTCGATCGGCTCGACGACATCAAGCCGCTTTCGGCCGCAGAACGTAGCGCGATCCTGGGGTTCCTGGAATCGGGCGTCGACCTCGACGACGTGCTGCGCCGCGCGGTGCGGTTGCTGGCCCAGCTGACCCGTCAGGTCGCGATCGTCCAGTACCCGATGTTGTCGACGTCGACGGTGCGGCACCTCGAGGTGGTGGCTTTGACGCCGGCCCGGCTGCTGCTCGTCGTGATCACCGACACGGGCCGAGTGGATCAGCGCATCGTCGAGCTCGGCGATGCCCTCGACGAACATGAAGTTGCCAAGCTTCGGGACCTGCTCGGCCAGGCGCTGGAAGGCAAACCGCTGGCGGCCGCATCGGTCGCGGTGTCGGACCTCGCCTCACACCTCAACGGCCACGGCGGGTTTCCTGACGCCGTCGGGCGCTCTGCGACGGTGCTTGTCGAGACGCTCGTCGAGCACAGCGAGGAGCGGCTGCTGCTGGGCGGCACCGCGAATCTGACCCGCAACACCGCCGACTTCGGCGGCTCACTGCGGCCGGTTCTCGAAGCGCTCGAGGAACAGGTCGTGGTGCTGCGGCTGCTCGCGGCGCAGCAAGAGGCCGGCAAGGTCACGGTTCGCATCGGGCATGAGACCGAAGCCGAGGAGATGGTCGGCACGTCGGTGGTCAGCACCGCATACGGCAGTTGGGGCAAGGTGTACGGCGGCATGGGTGTGCTGGGCCCCACCCGGATGGACTATCCGGGAACTATCGCTAATGTCGCTGCGGTTGCTCTCTATATAGGTGAAGTCTTAGGCAGCCGGTAACCCGGCACGGAACAGGCAGGCAAGGTCAGCGTGGCACGCGACTACTACGGGCTGCTCGGAGTGAGCAGAGGCGCGAGTGATTCGGAGATCAAGCGCGCCTACCGCAAGCTCGCCCGTGAGCTGCACCCCGACGTCAACCCCGACGAAGAGGCGCAGGCACGGTTCAAGGAGATCAGCGTCGCCTACGAGGTGCTGTCCGATCCGGAGAAGCGGCGCATCGTCGACCTCGGCGGCGACCCGCTGGAGTCGGCCGCCGCCGCGGGCAACGGTTTCAGCGGATTCGGTGGTCTCGGCGACGTGTTCGAGGCCTTCTTCGGCGGCGGCACCGCCTCGCGCGGACCGATCGGGCGCGTGCGGCCTGGCTCGGATTCGCTGCTGCGGATGCGGCTTGACCTGGAGGAATGCGCCACCGGCGTGACCAAGCAGGTAACTGTCGACACGGCGGTGCTGTGCGACTTGTGTCAGGGCAAGGGCACCCACGGCAACTCGACGCCGGTCGCATGTGACACGTGCGGTGGCCGCGGCGAGATCCAGACGGTCCAGCGCTCGCTACTCGGCCAGGTGATGACGTCGCGGCCGTGCCCGGTGTGCGGAGGGATCGGCGAGGTCATCCCCGATCCATGTCACCGCTGCGGCGGCGACGGCCGGGTGCGCGCACGACGCGACATCAGCGTCAAGATCCCAGCCGGTGTCGGGGACGGGATGCGGGTGAGGCTGGCTGCGCAGGGCGAAGTCGGCCCGGGCGGTGGGCCCGCAGGCGACCTGTATGTCGAGGTGCACGAGAAGCCGCATGAGATCTTCGTCCGCGACGGCGACGACCTGCATTGCACCATCGCGGTGCCGATGGTCGACGCCGCACTGGGCACCACGGTCAGCGTTGACGGGATCATCGACGGCCCAATCGACATCGCCGTCCCCGCCGGTACCCAGCCCGGCGCCGTCACCACACTGCGTGGCCACGGAATGCCCCATCTTCGGTCGGGAGTGCGCGGCGACCTGCACGCGCACGTCGAGGTCGAGGTTCCGACCCGGCTCGAGCACGAGGACATCGAGCTGCTGCGCAAGCTCAAGGAAAATCGCACACGTGATGTCGCCGGGGTGCGCTCGACGCAGAGCACGTCGACCGGTAGCGGATTCTTCAGCCGGCTGCGCGAAACCTTCACCGGCCGATAACAGGTTGTGACCGACGCGCTGTTTTACGTCGACACGTTGCCCCCCGTCGGTGACATCGCGGTGGTCGACGGCGACGAGGGCTTTCACGCGGCCAACGTCAGGCGGATCCGTCCCGGCGAGAAACTCGACCTGAGCGACGGCGCCGGAACGCTCGCGCACTGTGTCATCGAGGACGTCGGCAAAGGCCGGCTGTCAGCCCGCGTCCTTGACCGTTCCACCGTCCCCGAAGCCGCCCCGCCGGTCATCGTCGTGCAGGCGCTGCCGAAATCCGATCGCTCGGAGCTGGCCATCGAGCTGGCCACCGAAGCTGGAGCGGACGCGTTCATCGCCTGGCAGGCGTCGCGGTGTGTCGCCCGCTGGGACGGTGCCCGGATGGACAAGGGATTACGGCGCTGGCGCGCGGTGGCCCGCTCGGCCGCACGCCAATCGCGTCGCGCACGCATCCCGCCGGTCACCGGTGTGGTGTCGACGGCGGAGTTGGTGAAGCGTGTGCGCGATGACAATGCGACGGTGCTCGTCCTGCACGAGTCCGCGACGGCGCCGTTGGCAGAAGTGCCCGTGGCGCAAGCGGATTCGCTGATGCTCATCGTCGGGCCGGAGGGCGGAATCGCCGACGACGAGATCGCCGCCTTGGCCGATGCCGGCGCGACGCCGGTGCGCCTCGGTCCGACGGTGTTGCGGACATCGACGGCCGCCGCGGTCGCGTTGGGTGCGCTGGGCGTTTTGACGCCGCGGTGGTTATGAGTCGGCCTGCATGGTTAAGCATTGGGATGCGTCGGGCGCCGGCGGTAAACTGGATGTTCGAGAGCAAACCACCAGGCCAGAACTCAGAAAGCAGGCAGAAAGCCCCACGTGACGCCCAGCGAGACTAACGCTGACTCGGACGCGCCGGTTCGAAGCAGCATCAATGTTCCGCCCGACCTCGTCGTGGGCCTGCTCGGTTCCGCCGACGAGAATTTGCGTGCACTTGAGCGCATCCTGGCCGCCGATATCCACGTGCGTGGCAACGCGCTCACCCTCTCCGGTGAGCCTGCGGACGTGGCGCTGGCCGAGCGAGTTGTTTCCGAACTGATCGCAATTGTGGCCAGCGGCCAAGCACTGAAACCCGACGTGGTACGCCACAGCGTGGCGATGCTCACCGGCACCGGCAACGAGTCGCCTGCCGAGGTGCTGACGCTCGACATCCTGTCGCGGCGCGGTAAGACGATCCGGCCAAAGACGCTGAACCAGAAGCGTTATGTCGACGCGATCGACGCGCACACCATCGTTTTCGGCATCGGGCCTGCGGGCACTGGCAAGACGTATCTGGCAATGGCCAAGGCCGTCAACGCATTACAGACCAAACAGGTCAACAGAATCATCCTGACTCGCCCGGCCGTGGAAGCCGGTGAGCGCCTTGGCTTCCTGCCAGGCACGCTCAGCGAGAAGATCGATCCCTATCTGCGGCCGCTGTACGACGCGCTGCACGACATGATGGACCCCGAGCTGATCCCGAAGCTGATGAGCGCCGGCGTAATTGAGGTCGCGCCGCTCGGGTACATGCGGGGAAGGACGCTTTCGGACTCGTTCATCATTCTCGACGAGGCCCAGAACACCACCGGCGAGCAGATGAAGATGTTCCTGACACGGCTAGGGTTCAACTCGAAAGTCGTTGTGACAGGCGATATCACACAGGTCGACTTGCCCGGCGGGGCCAACTCGGGGCTGCGCGCCGCGATGCGGATTCTGGAAGGCATCGACGACATCCACTTTGCCGAACTCACCAGCGCCGACGTCGTGCGCCACCGGCTGGTCGCCGAGATCGTGGATGCCTACGCCAAATCCGAGGAGCCCGCATTGATGAATCGGGCGCAGCGGCGTGCGTCGGGCACCCGTCCGCGAAGGTGACCCCGTGAGCATTGAGGTGTCCAATGAATCGGGTATCGACGTTTCCGAAGATGAACTGATCAGCGTCGCTCGCTTCGTCATCCGCAAGATGAACGTCAACCCCGCCGCCGAACTGTCGATGGTGCTGCTCGACACCGCGGCGATGGCCGACCTGCACATGCGGTGGATGGATCTGCCCGGGCCGACCGACGTGATGAGCTTCCCGATGGACGAGCTAGAACCGGGTGGCCGGCCGGATGCGCCCGAGCCCGGCCCGTCGCTGCTGGGTGACATCGTGTTGTGCCCCGAGTTCGCTGCCGATCAGGCCGCCGCGGCCGGGCACACGCTGGGCCAGGAGCTGGCGCTGCTGACCGTGCACGGCGTACTGCACCTGCTCGGCTACGACCACGCCGAGCCGGACGAAGAAAAGGAGATGTTCGCCCTGCAGCGCCAACTGCTCGAGGAGTGGGTCGCCGACCAGGTCGAGGCGTATCACCAGGATCGCCAGTCCGAGAAGGACCGGCGGCTGCTGGACAAGTCCCGATACTTCGACGAGCCGTGACCGGCTTGGGGCAGCTGCTCGCCGCGATCGCGCTCATCGCGTTCGGTGGGCTGTTCGCGGCCATCGACGCGGCCATCAGCACGGTGTCGATAGCCCGCGTCGAGGAACTCGTCCGCGACGAGCGCCCCGGTGCGGTGCGCCTGCACAAGATCATGGCCGAGCGTCCGCGCTACATCAATCTCGTTGTGCTGCTCCGCATCGCGTGTGAGGTGAGCGCGACGGTCCTATTGGCCGCATACCTAGATGACTACACGGGCGTCCGCTGGGGTCTCGTCTCCGCCGCCGCCATCATGGTGGTGGTCAGCTTTGTCGCGATCGGGGTCGGCCCGCGCACCGTCGGCCGGCAGAACGCCTACAGCATCTCTTTGATTGCCGCGCTTCCGCTGCAGGCTATTTCGGTGGTGCTCACCCCGATCAGCCGCGTTCTCGTGCTGATCGGCAACGCGCTCACACCCGGTCGCGGCTTCCGCAACGGTCCATTCGCCTCCGAGATCGAGCTGCGCGAGGTCGTTGATTTGGCCCAGCAGCGCGGCGTCGTGGCCGATGACGAACGCCGGATGATTCAGTCGGTGTTCGAGCTGGGGGATACCCCGGCCCGCGAGGTGATGGTGCCGCGTACCGAGATGGTGTGGATCGAAAGCGATAAGACGGCCGGGCAGGCGACGTCGTTGGCGGTGCGCAGCGGCCATTCGCGAATCCCGGTGGCCGGGGAGAACGTCGACGACATCGTCGGCGTGGTCTACCTCAAAGACCTTGTGCAGAAGACGTATTACTCGAGAAACGGCGGGCGCGACACCGAGGTGGCCGACGTGATGCGCCCCGCGGTGTTCGTGCCGGACTCCAAACCGCTCGACGCGTTGCTGCGAGAGATGCAGCGCGACCGTGTGCACATGGTGCTGCTTGTCGACGAATACGGCGCGATCGCCGGGCTCGTGACGATCGAGGACGTGCTGGAGGAAATCGTCGGTGAGATCGCCGACGAGTACGACACCGACGAGGTCGCGCCGGTAGAAGACCTGGGCGACAAGCATTTTCGGGTATCGGCGCGCCTGCCCATCGAGGATCTCAGCGAGCTGTACGACATCGAGTTCGACGAGGACCTCGACGTGGACACGGTCGGCGGACTGGTGGCCTTGGAGCTGGGCCGTGTCCCGCTGCCGGGTGCCGAGGTGACGTGGGATGGGCTGCGCCTGCGCGCCGAAGGCGGGCCAGACCATCGCGGCCGCGTGCGGATCGGTACGGTCCTGGTCAGCCCGACCGAGAAGCCCGAGGAGAGCGATGAGTGAGCTCGATGCCGAGGACGCGAAGCTGGTGGTATTGGCCCGCGGAGCGATGGGCCGGGCCGAAGCGAGCAGCGGCGCGGCGGTACGTGACCTCGACGGCCGCACCTACGCTGGTGCACCCGTGGCGCTCGACGCACTGCAGTTGACCGCGTTGCAGGCCGCGGTGGCCGCCGCGGTGTCCAGCGGCGTGACGGGCCTGGAGGCAGCGGTTCTCCTCGGCGGCTCGGCCGACGACGCCGGGGTGGCCGCCGTGCGTGAGCTGTCGGCCGACGCGGCGATCATCGTCACCGACCGGGCCGGGAAGGTCGTCGAATGAGCCTCGAGACTGCGGACAGATCGCGAATCGCGCCCAAAACAGGATCTCCCCGCAGTCTCGGCGAGCGATGAGCGCAGAAACTTCGTTCCGCTCGGGCTTCGTCTGCTTCGTCGGCAGGCCGAACACCGGCAAGTCGACGCTGACCAACGCGCTCGTCGGCGCGAAGGTGGCGATCACGTCCAACCGGCCGCAGACCACCCGGCACACCATTCGCGGCATCGTGCACCGCGAGAACTTCCAGATCATCCTCGTCGACACCCCGGGCCTGCACCGGCCTCGCACGCTGTTGGGTCAACGGCTCAACGAGTTGGTGAAGGACACCTACTCCGAGGTCGACGTCATCGGGCTGACCATCCCGGCCGACGAGAAGATCGGGCCGGGTGACCGCTGGATCTACGAGCAGATCCGCGCGATCGCGCCGAACACCACGCTGATCGCGATCGTGACCAAGATCGACAAGCTTCCCAAGGACCGCGTGGCCGTCCAACTCCTGGCGGTCAGCGAGCTCGTCGGGCCGGACACGGAGATCGTTCCGGTCTCGGCGACCCGCAGCGAAAACCTCGACGAGCTGACCGACGTGCTGGTCGCCCAGCTTCCGCCGGGTCCCGCGTTCTACCCGGACGGTGAGCTCACCGACGAGCCGGAAGAAGTACTGATGGCCGAGCTGATCCGCGAGGCCGCCCTCGAAGGCGTGCGCGACGAGCTACCGCACTCCTTGGCCGTCGTCATCGATGAGGTCACCCCGCGCGACGGCCGCGATGACCTGATCGACGTGCACGCCATCCTCTACGTCGAGCGCGACAGTCAGAAGGGCATCGTCATCGGCAAGGGCGGCGCCAGGCTACGCGAGGTGGGCACCGCCGCGCGCACGCAGATCGAAAAGCTGCTCGGCACGAAGGTGTATTTGGATCTGCGGGTCAAGATCGCCAAAAATTGGCAGCGCGATCCTAAACAGCTGGGGCGGCTTGGCTTTTGATGCTGTAGGCGGCCCAGCGCTGCGCCTCGCTGGGCAGCGGGAGATACGTGTGCCCGCAGTCCAAACGCCAAGTGCCGCAACCGGCCACGCGGATCAACCGGAATCGGTTGCAATACCGACAGTGCGTCATCGCTCCAACTCCTTTCATGCGGTGTACAAGCACCGTATGAAGGCGAAGCGATATCCATAACGGGGCGCAATCCCTCGCTGTGCTGCACGGGCTGCGGCTTTGCGAGGTGGCCGCGTTAGGGGATTAGGGGAAGCGCTAAGCCGGCTGGCCGTATACCGCGACGACTACGGTGCGGTCCAGGCTGTTCACCGACCACACGCCCATCAGGCTGTTGGCGCAGTTGCTCATGATCGCCATGTAGTCCGGCCGGTAGTACCAGTTGTTCATGATCTCGATGCCGCTGACCGCCAGCGCCGGGTTGATCGCGACGGTCTCTGCGACGGCGCCCTTGAAGCCGGCGGCGTTGCCACGGTCCTGCGGCGTCGACCCGTCGGAGCCGATGTCGCCGTCCAGCGCGCGGTTGTTCAGCACATCGTTGGCATGCCACTCCGCGGCCAGCTGCAGCTGCGGGTTCTTCTTCACGTCGTTGGTACAGCCAGCCTGATGCTGAATGGTGTACACGTTCGCGACGACCCCGTCGTTGAGCCGCCTGTTGTCGGCATGCGCGTCCGGCATGCCCGCGATCGCCCCGCCTACAACGGCCAGGACGGGCAGCGTGCGTGCACAGCGGCGTGCGGTATGGCTGAATGTCACGTTCGGGAGATTACGCGACCTCGTCGGGCACTGGGGCTTGAGCTGCAATATTGCCGACGGCCTCCGGCTCCTCGGCGATCAGTTCGGGTGGCACGGCCTTCTGGTCCTCCGGCGTGTTCCACCAGATCTCCGGCTGCTTCATCACCCAGCCGTTGAGCGCCTCGAGCTCGGCGGCCAACGAGATCAGCAGCGGCTCGCTGTTGGCCGGGCCCATCAGCTGAACGCCGATCGGTAGCCCGTCGGAGGTGAACCCGGCCGGCACGTTGACCGACGGCCAGCCCAGCAGGTTCCACGGCCACGTCACCGGGCACGCCTTGATCATCGTGCGGTCGGTGCCGAGCCCGCCAAGCTTGTCGAACTTGTGCACTTCGGGTGGCGGCTGTGCGGTCGTCGGCGCCAACACGACGTCGACGAGGTTGAAGATCCACCCGATCCGGCGCTGCGACGCGGCCTCACGGGCACGCGCCTTGCGCAGCACGATCTCCGAGAGCAGCCGGCCCGTCCGCATGTTGGCTTTCGTACGTTTGTCCAGCGTGACGCCGTAGCCCAGACGATCGGCCCAATCCAGCAGCCCAGAGGTGGACCTCGACAGGAAGCTCCACGACATGCCCAGGTTGTAGTTGGGGTCGGCCTCGACGATGGTGTGGCCCAGTTCCTCGAGCTGACCCGCGATGGCCGCCATGGCCGCACGGATCTCCGGATGCAGCTTGGCGCGGAAGACGGTGTACGGGAACTTCGTCGACAACGCGATCTTCAGCGGTCCCGGCGCCTGGGCGACGTAGTCCGACACCCGCACAGGCGGCGGCTGATGAAGGTCACCGGCGACATTGCCCGACGCCGCGTCGAGCACGAGCGCGGCGTCGGTGACCGTGCGGGCGAGCACACCGTTGACGGTGATGCCGTTGAATGCCTCGGGCAGCGGCCAGGTGGAGATCCGGCCGCGCTGCGGCTTGATGCCGACCAGATGGGTCCACGCGGCGGGGATGCGCACACTGCCCGCGCCATCCGAGCCGATCGCCGCGGCCACCAGCCCGGCCGCCACCGCCGCGGCGCTGCCGCCGGACGAGCCGCCCGGCGTGTGCTCGCGCGACCACGGATTGCGGGTGTGGCCGAACGCCGGCCCGCTGGTGAACGGCCATTGGCCGAGCTCGCAGGTGTTGGTCTTGCCGACGATCACCGCGCCGGCCGCCCGCAGGCGCCGTACCACCTCGGCGTCGCGCTCGGCCGGTTCGATCTTTCCGTCGGCGCCGAACCGGGTCGGTACGCCCGCCACGTCGACGTCGTCCTTGACCGCGATCGGAATGCCCAGCAGTGGAAGGTCTGAAATATCCTGGCCCGCCGCACGTTTGCGATCCGCCTCCGCCGCGTCGGCCAGCGCCTGTTCGGTCAGCACCACCCGGAACGCGTTGAGACTCGACTGGCTCGCGTTGATCGCATCGAGCGATCGCCGTACCAGTTCGTCGGACGTTACGGTGCCGCTGGCGAGCTGATAAAGCTGATTGGTCAGGGTAGGGAAGGCGGGGCGTCGGGTTCCGCCTGAACTTGAGTCGACCATCACATAAAAGAATATCGGCGCTGCGTACCAGCAACTGTCAGATCGCAATGAGAGACTGTATCGATGCGGCTGTACCGGGACCGGGCGGTGGTGCTGCGCCAGCACAAGCTCGGCGAGGCCGACCGGATTGTCACCCTGCTCACCCGCGACCACGGGATGGTGCGCGCGGTGGCCAAGGGCGTGCGGCGCACCCGCAGCAAGTTCGGGGCGCGGCTGGAACCGTTCGCGCACATCGATGTTCAGCTGCATCCCGGCCGCAACCTCGACATCGTCACCCAGGTGCAAGCCATCGACGCGTTCGCCACCGACATCGTCAACGACTACGGGCGCTACACCTGTGCATGCGCGGTGCTCGAGACCGCCGAACGGCTGGCGGGGGAGGAGCGGGCCCCGGCGCCGGCGCTGCACCGACTGACCGTTGGCGCGCTGCGGGCGGTGGCCGACGGCAACCGGCCCCGCGAACTCGTGCTCGATGCTTATCTGTTGCGCGCCATGGGAATCGCGGGCTGGGCGCCGGCGCTGACCGAATGCGCCCGCTGCGCAACACCCGGTCCGCATCGGGCGTTCCACGTCGCGGCAGGCGGCAGCGTGTGTGTGCACTGCCGCCCGTCCGGCTCGGCGACCCCGCCGCAGGGCGTGCTGGATCTGATGGCTGCGCTGTACGACGGCGACTGGGAGCATGCGCAGGCCTCGCCGCAGTCGTACCGCAACCAGGCCAGCGGGCTGGTCGCCGCACATCTGCAGTGGCATCTCGAACGTCAGTTGCGGACATTGCCGCTGGTCGAGCGTTTCTATCAAGTGGATCGCACGGTCGCCGACCATCGAGTAGCCGTGTTCGGGCAGGATGTGGCCCATGGCAATCAGACGGGCGAGCAAGGCCCAATACCCCCAATTGCCTCAGGCGCCTGACGACTATCCGACCTTCCCCGACACGTCCACCTGGCCGGTCATCTTTCCCGAGTTGCCGCCGCGCACCAACGGCAAGTTCAGCCGGCCGCCTCAGCACACATCGAAGGCCGTCGCGCCTCAGATTCCCGCCGAGCTGGTGCCCAACCACGTCGCGATCGTGATGGACGGCAACGGCCGGTGGGCTACGCAGCGGGGGCTGCATCGCACCGAGGGCCACAAGATGGGCGAGGCGGTCCTGATCGACGTGACGTGCGGCGCGATCGAAATCGGCGTCAAACACCTGACGGTGTACGCGTTTTCCACCGAGAACTGGAGCCGTAGCACCGAGGAGGTGCGGTTCCTGATGGGCTTCAACCGTGAGGTGGTGCGACGCCGTCGGGAAAACCTCGACGCGATGGGTGTGCGGATGCGCTGGGTCGGCTCTCGCCCGCGCATGTGGCGAAGCGTCATCAAGGAATTCGTGATCGCGGAGGACATGACGGTCGGCAACGACGTCATCACCGTCAACTACTGCGTGAACTACGGCGGCCGCACGGAAATCGCCGAAGCGACCAAGGCCATCGCACGCGAAGCCGTCGAAGGCAAGGTGAACCCGGACCGGATCACCGAGAAGACCATCGCCAAGCATCTGCACCGCACCGACATTCCCGACGTCGACCTGTTCATCCGGACGTCGGGGGAGCAGCGGGCGAGCAACTTCCTGCTGTGGCAGGCGGCCTACGCCGAATACGTCTTCCAGGAAAAGCTGTGGCCTGATTACGATCGCCGCGATCTGTGGGCGGCGTGTGAGGAATACGCCAACCGCAACCGGCGCTTCGGCGGGGCGTAGTGACGCTCTCCGAGCGCCTCGTCACCGTCCTCGACGAGATCCTGCCGACCCAGCAGGAAGAGGACGGTGGGATCACCGTGCACCACGACGAGACGTTCGCATCGCTGCGTGTGGTGACGATCGCGGAGGGCCTCGACATGGTGTCGCTCACCCAGGTGCTCGCGTGGGATCTCCCGTTGGACAGCAAGATTCGCGCGAAGGTCGCCAAGCAAGCCGCCGACACGCTGCTTGGCACAGTGTCGTTGGCCGAGAAAAGTGCTGGCGCTAAACGTGATTCGCGCAAAACCGCTGATGTGCTGCTGCGCTACAACTTTCCCGCCAGCGGCCTGTCCGACGATGCGCTGCGCACGCTGATTCTCATGGTCTTGGCCACCGGCGCCGACGTGCGGCGTGCCCTAGTTGCCTGACGCCTTCGCGCAGTCGCCGCAGAGGCCGAAGATCTCGATGGTGTGGCTGACGTCGGAGAACCCGTGCTCGCGGGCGACTTCGGCGGCCCACGCCTCGACCTGGCGCCCCTGAACCTCGACCGTTGAGCCGCACGCTCGGCAGACCAAGTGATGGTGATGGTGTTCGGAGCAGCGACGGTATACGGATTCGCCGGTGTCGGTGCGCAACGTGTCGACGAGTCCGTTGGCGGCCATCGACTGCAAGGTGCGGTACACCGTAGTCAGGCCGATGCCCTCCCCGCGGCGGCGCAGTTCGTCATGTAGCTCTTGGGCGGACCGGAAGTCGTCGAGGTTCTCGAGCAGCGCGGAGATCGCGGCACGCTGGCGGGTGGCGCGCACCCCAGGAGAGCTCACTCGCCGCCCTCGCCCGCGTGGGTGACCGCGGCTACCACGATGTCGGCGAGGTGGTGGTCGACGAGCCGGTACATCACCTCACGGCCCGAACGCTCTCCCTCGACGATGCCGGCGGCCTTGAGGATCCGCAGGTGCTGGCTGACCAGTGGCTGAGGAACTGCCAACGCGTCGACGAGCTCGTGCACGCAGCGCGCCGATTCGCGCAGTTGCAGCACGATCGCGATACGCACGGGCGCGGCCAGGGCTCGCAGCAGATCGCCCGCGGTGTCGAGGACGTCGCGGGGCGGCAGCTCTGGCGTAGGCGCGCCGCTGTGGTCGTGCGCCTCCTGCTCAGCCAAAGTGGAAACCGTTTTCATTATGGCGCCAGATTACATGCGTGACCGCGCATGTCAACGATGCGCCGGGTGTCGTTAGGCTGTTCACCCGTGGCTTCCATCATCGACACCGTCGCAAACCTGGCCAAACGGCGTGGGCTGGTCTACCAGTCCGGCGAGATCTACGGCGGCACGAAGTCGGCGTGGGACTTCGGACCGCTCGGTGTGGAGCTCAAGGAGAACATCAAGCGGCAGTGGTGGCGGTCGGTCGTCACAGGCCGCGACGACGTCGTCGGCCTCGACAGCGCGATCATCCTGCCGCGCGAGGTGTGGGTGGCCTCCGGCCATGTCGAGGTGTTCCACGATCCGCTTGTCGAGTGCTTGAACTGCCACAAGCGGCATCGCCAGGACCATCTGCAGGAGGCGTACGCCGCGAAGAAGGGCGTCAACGATGCGGACTCGGTGCCGATGTCCGAGATCGTGTGCCCGGACTGCGGCACCAAGGGCGAGTGGACCGAGCCGCGCGAGTTCAACATGATGCTCAAGACCCACCTGGGCCCGATCGAGTCCGACGAGGGTCTGCACTATCTGCGGCCCGAGACCGCACAGGGCATCTTCGTCAACTTCGCGAACGTGGTGACCACGGCACGTCGCAAGCCGCCGTTCGGAATCGCCCAGACCGGCAAGAGCTTCCGCAACGAGATCACCCCGGGCAACTTCATCTTCCGCACGCGTGAGTTCGAGCAGATGGAGATGGAGTTCTTCGTCGAGCCGGCGAGTGCCCCGGAGTGGCACCAGTATTGGATCGACGAACGACTGCAGTGGTACGTCGATCTCGGCATCGACCGTGACAACCTGCGGCTGTTCGAGCATCCGAAGGACAAGCTGTCGCACTACTCCGACCGGACGGTCGACATCGAGTACAAATTCGGCTTCCAGGGCAATCCGTGGGGCGAACTCGAAGGCGTGGCCAACCGCACGGATTTCGACTTGTCAACGCACTCAAAGCATTCCGGTGCCGATCTGTCGTTCTACGACCAGGCCACCGATACGCGGTACGTGCCGTATGTGATCGAGCCGGCGGCCGGGCTGACACGATCGTTCATGGCGTTCTTGATCGACGCGTACGCCGAGGACGAAGCGCCCAACGCCAAGGGCGGGGTGGACAAGCGAACGGTGCTGCGGCTCGACCCACGCTTGGCGCCGGTCAAAGCGGCGGTGTTGCCGCTTTCGCGGCATGCCGATCTGTCGCCGAAGGCGCGTGATCTCGCCGCGGAGTTACGCAAGTACTGGAACGTCGAATTCGATGACGCTGGCGCGATCGGCCGGCGGTACCGCCGCCAGGACGAGATCGGCACGCCGTTCTGTGTGACCGTCGACTTCGACACGCTCGAGGACCATGCCGTGACGATCCGCGAGCGAGACGACATGACCCAGGACCGCGTCGCGATCGACAGCGTCAGCGACTATCTGGCAGCACGGCTGAAGGGCTGCTGACCGAGTCTGACGCGCGGAGGCGCTTCGGGGAAGGGTGCCTTCTCGAAACCGTCAACATGTGCTGACGGTCCGCGAAAGGGTCCGTGTTACGGAGGGTCTAGAAGCGGCCGCCGCCGCCACCGCCCCAACCGCCGCCGGACGATCCCGAGCCGCCGAACGATGTCGAGCTCCAACCGCCGCCCATGCTGCCACCGATCCCGCCGCGCAGTGCTCCGCTCAAGATGTTGCCGATGATGATGCCTCCGATCACCGCACCCATATTGGAACCGCCGCCACTGCCATACCGCGAGGTGTAACTCCGTTGCGCCGCAGTCACATCGGCGTTGGCCATCGATTGCGCCTGGTTGGCCAGCATCGCGGCGCCATTCGCGTGCGCGATGGCTTCGTTGAGGTCGACCGACTTGGTGTCCATGGCCGCTTGAAGTTGGCGCACGGCCTCGGCAAGCCGGGTGCGCGCCTCGGGACCGACGCTGCCGCGTCGCGTGTCGATGTAGTCGGACACCGCCCGCACCCTTGATTGTGCGGTGAACAGTGCCTGGTCGAACGTGCGGCTGAGCCGTTCGGCGGCCTCACGCTCCTCGGAAACCTCGGCGAGCAGCCGGTCGAGCTCGGCATCGGCCTGCGTCAACTGAGTGAACGCACCAAGTGGGTCGGCCGCACCGATGCTCTGCGCGTGCGTCACCGCCTTGACCGCGGCGTCGCGCGCGGCACCTAGTTCGGTTGCACGCGGCACGCCGCCTTGTGCAAGCTGATTGCCCGCCTGGTTGATCCCGTTCTGTAGGTCGGCGATGGCCGCTGGAAGCCTCGCTGCGGCGCTGTTGATGTCGGTCGCGGCGCTGTCGACGGCGTCGATGAGCATACGAGCTTGTCCCAGAGCCGATTCCGCGCCTCGGATAGAGTCCACGAGTCCGCTTTGGCGATCTGCGGGCCGTGCGACCAAGGTCCGGGCATTCGTGATGTTCTGGTCAGCGAACGCCAATCGTTGCTTGGCTGTTTCGACATTGCCTGCCACCGACGTCAGTGCCGAATCGGAAAACTGCTTGTGCAGCGCCGCGAGCGCCTGTTCGGACGGCGCGATCCTGGCGGTCAGATCGACCATCTGCTGCGTGAGCGTGTCCAACCGGGATGGGGCATTGATCACCAGATCTCGCAGCTGGTTGAACGCGTCACGTTGGGCGTCGAGCTCACGGTCGGCCTTGGCGGCGGCGACGATAACGCGGGTCAACAAATCACGCCTCTGCTGCGGTGACTCCGGAACCGCGTCGTCGAGAATCTGCCGTACGTTGAACGCTTGCGCGAGCGTGGTCTTCGCATTGGTGACGGCCTGACTGAACGGGGCGGTCTGCCCAGGGCCGAATTCCTCGACGGCCAAAACCAATTCGTTATCGCTGGTGCGCACGGCGTTGTCGACGTCGACGACGATCGACTTCGAGAGGTCGTCGAGGGCGTCGATTGGTACCGCGGCCAACGCATTCGGGTCGGCCGGATCCGCGCGGCGGGCCGCGGCGAACTCAGCCTCGCGCCGCTTGCGGCGGCGGCGCCGAGTCCACAGCCACATCAACAAGATCGCGACGGCCAGCACCCCGAACGCCACCACGAACCCGAACCACGAGATGCCTTTCCCGGACGATGTCGTCGTCCCGTTGAGCCCATCGGCGGCAGCTATGGCCGCACCTGCCCAGTCACCTTGGCGCAGTTTGGGTTCGATGTCGTTGGTGCGCAGCGACGTGACGTCGAAGCCACCCGGAGCGGTGGTGGGAGGCAGGAACGCGTAGGCGCGGTCCTCGGTGGCGACGGCGAGAATCGCGTCCTGGCCGCTGATATCGCTGAAGCTTTTCGTCTCCTGGGTCCAGGTGACGGCGCTCTTACCGGAAAACGTGTCGACATAGACGACCCACAACCGGATGTGCCGGTTGCTGTACAGCTTGTCGACCGCCTGCTGAACGTCGCTGAATTCCGAGCCGCTGAGCGCGTTCGCGCCGTCGGTGATGTAACTGGGCAGCCGGAACGGCGGTTTAGCAGCAGCGGTCGGCGCCAGCAGAGCGCCGACGGTCAGTACCGCCAGCACGAGGCCGAGCAAACGGGCGATGCGCATGGCCCACAATGTAGTACTGGCAGACTGTGCACCGGTGGCTGTAATTGGTGATCTATACGACGAGTTCGACCGGCAGCGTTTTGTGGTCGAGCCGCCTAAGGGTGCCGCACTGCCGGGCACCGACTCCGAACACCGCACCGACTTCGCCCGCGACCGGGCGCGAGTGCTGCACAGTGCCGCGTTGCGCCGGCTGGCCGACAAGACGCAGGTAGTAGGCCCCCGCCAAAGCGAGACGCCCCGCACACGCCTGACCCACTCGCTGGAGGTGGCGCAGATCGGCCGCGGCATGGCCATCGGGCTCGGCTGCGATCCTGACCTCGTCGACCTGGCCGGCCTGGCCCACGACATCGGGCATCCGCCCTATGGTCACAACGGCGAACGGGCCCTCGACGAAGTGGCCGCCGAGCACGGTGGCTTCGAAGGCAATGCACAGAACTTCCGCATCCTGACCCGCCTTGAGCCCAAAGTCCTTGGCCCCCAAGACCATAGCGCCGGGCTGAACCTTACCCGTGCAGCACTGGACGCCGTGACGAAGTACCCGTGGTGGCGCGGCGCGCAGAAGCGCAAGTTCGGCTTCTACGACGACGACGCCGCGGCGGCCGACTGGGTGCGCTCCGGCGCGCCGCAGCGCAGGCCCTGCCTGGAGGCCCAGGTGATGGACTGGGCCGACGACGTCGCCTACTCGGTCCACGACGTCGAGGACGGCGTCATCTCCGGCCGCATCGACATGCGGGTTCTGGCCGACGACGACGCGGCCGCGGTGCTCGGCCGTCTGGGGGAGTCCAGTGGAGTGGGCGCGGGACTGCGCGCCGACGACCTGGTGGCCGCCGCCGAGCGTCTGTCGAACCTGCCGGTGATCGCGGCCGTCGGGAAATACGACGCCACGCTCGCCGCGTCGGTCGCGCTGAAAAGGTTGACCAGCGAGCTGGTGGGCCGGTTCGCGTCGGCCGCGATCGCCGCGACTCGCGAGGCGGCGGGACCCGGTCCGCTGGTGCGCTACCAGGCCGAGCTGCGGGTACCGGAGTTGGTGCGGGCGGAGGTTGCGGTGCTGAAGATCCTGGCGCTGCAGTTCATCATGTCGGACCCGCGGCACTTGGAACTTCAGGCCCAGCAGCGGGAACGGATCCACCGCGTCGCCCAGTGGCTGCTGGCCGGAGCCCCGGCGACGCTCGATCCCATTTTCGTCCCGTCGTTCAACGACGCCGACGACGACGGGGCGCGACTGCGGGTCGTCGTCGACCAGATCGCGTCGTTCACCGAGGGGCGGCTCGAGCGTCTGGAACCCGCTTAGCCGGCCCGGCGCGCGCGCCTAGACTGAGCCGGTGGCCGGCCGCATCCCTGATCGCGATATCGCGGCCATTCGCGAACGCATTCGCATCGAGGACGTCGTCGGCGACTACGTGCAGCTTCGCCGCGCGGGTGCGGATTCGCTGAAGGGACTGTGCCCGTTCCACGATGAGAAGTCGCCGTCGTTTCACGTGCGGCCCAACCACGGCCACTTCCACTGCTTCGGCTGCGGCGAGGGCGGTGACGTCTACGCATTCGTGCAGAAGGTCGAGCACGTCAGCTTCGTCGAAGCCGTCGAACTGCTTGCCGATCGCGTCGGCTACACCGTCACCTACACCGGTGCGAGCGCGACGAATGTGCAGCGCGACCGCGGTAGCCGCAGCCGGCTGCTCGCCGCCAACGCCGCCGCCCAGGAGTTCTACGCGGAGGCGCTGCGGTCCGACGAGGCCGCACCGGCACGGCAGTATCTACTCGACCGGAACTTCGACGCCGAGGCCGCCGCGCACTTCGGCTGCGGGTTTGCGCCGTCGGGCTGGGAGTCGCTGACAAAGCATTTGCTGCGCAAGGGATTTGAGTTCAAGGAGCTAGAAGCGGCCGGGCTGTCGCGAGAGGGCCGCCGCGGCCCGATGGACCGCTTTCATCGCCGGCTGTTGTGGCCGATCCGGGCCGCCGGCGGTGAAGTGATCGGGTTCGGGGCGCGACGCATCTTCGACGACGACCAGATGGAAGCGAAGTACATCAACACCCCCGAGACCGTGCTCTACAAGAAGTCGTCGGTCCTGTTCGGCCTCGACATGGCCAAGCGCGATATCGCCAAGGGGCATCAGGCGGTGGTGGTCGAGGGCTACACCGATGTGATGGCCATGCATCTGGCCGGGGTGACGACGGCCGTCGCGTCGTGCGGCACCGCGTTCGGCGATGAGCATCTGTCGATGCTGCGGCGACTCATGATGGACGACAACTTCTTTCGCGGCGAGCTGATCTACGTGTTCGACGGCGATGCGGCCGGACGCGCCGCGGCGGTCAAGGCGTTCGAAGGCGAACAGAACCTTGCCGGACAGTCGTTCGTCGCCGTGGCGGACGAGGGGATGGATCCGTGCGATCTGCGGTTGAAGTCCGGTGACGGAGCGCTGCGCGATCTGGTGGCGCGCCGGACACCGTTGTTCGAATTCGCCATTCGCACCGCACTTGCCGACCACGACCTCGACAGCGCGGAAGGCAGAGTGTCGGCGTTGCGCCGATGCGTGCCGATGGTGGCGGGCATCAAGGACAGCATGTTGCGCGACGAGTACGCCCGCCGGCTGGCCGGATGGGTGGGCTGGGCCGACGTCGCCCAGGTCATCGGCCGGGTGCGTGAGGAGGCGCAGAAGCGCGGCATGCCCGACCGAAGCAAGCGGCGGACGGCTGGCCTCTCGGGAGCCGGGACCCTTTCCGCCGAAGTAACGGTCAAGCAGCAGCGGCCCGATCCTGCCGATCCAACACTGTGGCCGCAGCGGGAGGCGCTGAAGTCGGCGCTGCAATATCCCGCTGTCGCCGGGCCGGTTTTCGACTCGCTGACGGTGGAGAGCTTCACTCATCCCGGATACGCCGCGGTTCGGGCGGCCATCGATGCGGCCGGCGGGACGTCGGCGGGCCATTCGGGTGCCCAATGGATCGAAGCCGTGCGTGAGCAGACCGCGTCGCCCGCGGGCGCCGGCCTGGTCAACGAGTTGGGTGTGGAGGCCATCAACGTCGACGACGAGAGACTGCCGCGCTACATCGGTGGGGTACTCGCGCGGCTGCAGGAAGTGTGGGTCGGTCGCCAGATCGCCGAGGTGAAGTCCAAGCTGCAGCGCATGTCGCCGGTGGAACAAGGCGACGAATACCACGCGTTGTTCGGTGATCTGGTCGCGATGGAGGCCTATCGCCGCAGCCTTCTCGAGCAGGCCAGCGGCGACGACCTTACTGCGTAAATGCGCTAAGCAGGTTATGGTGTATGGGCTGTCGGGGCAACCGAGAAGAGAGACGAGCTGATGACCATTCGAACTCGGCTGATCGCCGGTGCGTTCGTGGCCGCCGGTGTGGCCGTCCCGCTCTATGCCGCAACTGTGACGTTGGATGCGCCGCAGGTCAGCGCGCAGCCCGCATGCCTGGCGTGGTTCGGCAACAAGGAAGACGGCAAGTGCTTGTCGTACTCGAACGGCCAGCCCGTCTACGTCGGAACGCCGGTGTTCAATGGCGGCAACGGTCCTGACGCCGGTTGGAGCAGCGGGCCGCTGCTGCCCGGCACCACGATCAATCAGGGCATCGGCTAGGCCCGCTAGCCCTGCTTTTTGGCCGTCGTCCCCGGTGCCAGCACCGAGGTGTCGGAGTCAATGGGCGTCAGCGTGACCAGCGCCGGGTCGGGCGATACCCGGTCAGCGATCTTGCGTCGTCCCGCATCGATCACGGCCTTGGCGGCCGGACTTTCGGTGACCGCTTTGTATGTTCCGGCGATCTGCTCATATCGGCGCCTGCCCGCCTTCGAACCCAAGACGTAACCGACAGCCAATACGACGAGATACCGGATCACAGGACCCCTCCCAGACGACGGTGCGACGTGTTCCATCCTGCCTCACTCGCCGCGGTCCGTCCCAGGCGGCGGCGTATTGGCGAGCCGAACCGCACGTGCGCTAGAGTCATGCCTCGGCCCGCGGCACAATCAACGCTGCGGGAGGGCAATCCCCTGTAGCTCAATTGGCAGAGCATTCGGCTGTTAACCGAAGGGTTGCTGGTTCGAGTCCAGCCGGGGGAGCAAACAAAACTGTTTGCCCAAAATTGACGTGTTTATCAATATATTGGCGTCAACTCCTGGTAATTTGCCGCTCAGACCGCGGAGCACCTAGGGGGGACGACGTTGGCAGGTCGGCATCGCCGCGATTCGCCAGGGGCGTGCGCACAGTGGCTGCGCGTCGGCGCATTGACCGTCGGTCTGGGCGCCGCCGTTACCGCTGGCCAAGGTATCGCCACCGCTGCTCCCGCAGACACGACGGATTCCGCGCAGTCCACCAACACCGACAGCTCGGCCACAACCGAGACGACCGCCACCGGCGCAACCACCGCCGCCAGTGGGACGTCCGGCTCCTCATCGGCTTCTTCGGCATCGACGTCGTCATCGACGGGCCCTACCTCGACGGTGTCGGCCCAGCAGAACACCGGCGACAGCACGACTGCCGCTACCGAGACCGCAAAGAAATCAGAGCAGTCAACTGAGGCGAGCAGCGAAAGTGTAGTAACCGCAAAAGGATCCGATTCAACTGGCACGCGCGCGACGACGGCCGACGTAGAGACGACGAACAAGTCGGGCAGTGCGCACGACGCCACTACGGCGGACTCTGAGACCCGGACACCGGCCAGTCACGAGGCTGCCGCTGTGACCGCGCAGACGCTGTCCGTCCGGTCCGCCGCAACGCCCACGGTCAACGTCGCAACTCCAACCACCGTATCCATGGCCGTGCAGACGACTACCGCGGTCCAGACGACCGTGAAGACCATTGCCGCACAACCGCCTGCGGCCGCACCCGTGACCGTGGCCAGCATGGTCACCGACGTTCTGACATGGATCGGGTTGGGGCCGTTGGCGAACGGCCTGCCCGTCCCTGCCGCCCCGGTTTCCTCACTGGTGGAGGGGCTATGGCTGGCGGTGCGCGAAGCCGAGTACAGATTGAACAACCAGCGCCCCGTCGCGCAGCCCACCGTCTCGGGCCAGGGCCCCGATGGCACGGTCACCGGCCGCGTCAACGCCACCGACTATGACGACGGCACTATCACGCTTACGGTCTCGAGTGCACCCGAGCACGGCACTGTCGTCGTCGACGAGTCCGGAATCTTCACCTACACGCCCGATCCCGAGTGGGCGGCCACCGGCGGCACCGACAGCTTCACCATCACCGTCGACGACACCGTCGGCAACCCGCTACACGTCCATGGACTCCTCGGCCTCATCGGCCAAGCCGGGCCGACGTCGGCAACGGTCACCGTCAGCGTCTCACCCACCACGACGACGGCCGGCAGGACATCCACCGACACGACCGTCCGCACGACGGCCGACGCGGCGCAGTTCCTCAACGGGCTGGCCCCGATGCTGGGCGCCGCCACTGGTTTCGCCAGTCCCGACAACATCACGGTCCAACACGTGGGCACCACCCCTGGAGATGTTGCCGAGACGTTCTATCGCGTGCACGAAACCATCGATGGCATAACTGTTTTGGGCAGCGACGTGATCCTCGTGACCGACGCCAGGGGCACGGTTACCGGTCTGTTCAACAACCACGACGACCGCATCGCCGACACCGACATCACGCCCGACGCACGCCTCGACAACCCGGCAGAGGCGGTCGCGGTGGCGGCCACGGCTTACCTGGCTTCGACCACCGGGCAAACCGATCGCACGTCCGTCGCGGCGTTCGTCGCCTCGTCGACGTTCGATCCCGAGCTGGTCGTCTATGCACTCGACTCCGGCGCACCGCCGAGGCTGGCGTGGCGGGTTGTCGTCCAACCGTCCGACATCCCACAACAATTGGGCCTAACAGCTCCGGATCCCGGCGCCACGTATTTCGTCTACGCCAATGGCGCAGACGCTGGCACGGTGATCGTGGACACGCCCAACGTGCAGGCCCTGTCCACCACGACAACCGCCCGCGACGTGCTCGGGCAGACCCGCCAGATCAACGTCGTGGACACGACCGTCTGGTTCTTCTTCCACACCTCGGCGCTCAGCGATACCACCCGAAACATCGCGACGTATTGGACGTCCTACCAATTCTTCGGATGGGGCGCGCCGGTACTCCCCGGCAGCATCGTGAACCCGGGCTGGTTCGGCTGGGACGCCGCACCGGTCTCGGCACACGCAAATGAAGCAGCCGTGTACGACTACTACAAGGACGTGCTGGGCCTGACGTCCTTCAACGGGCTCGGTGCAGCGATCAACGTCAGCGTCGCATACAACCCGCACGCCACCTGGTCGGACTATTTCAGCGGGTACAACAACGCTTTCTGGGATCCGAGCAGGCAGCAGTTCGTATTCGGTAACGGCGGCGACCTCGAGGCCGCGCTGGACGTCGTCGGGCATGAGTTCACCCATGCCGTCGTGAGTTATGCCGTCGGTGACGGCGGCTCGGTTCTCGACTACGGGGAGTCCGGTGCACTCAACGAGGCCTTCGCCGACATCATGGGCAGTTTGATCGAAGGCAAATCCGGGACCGGCCGCTGGCTGATAGGCGAGGATTCACACTTCGCCGGCGGCGCGGTACGCAACCTCGCCAACCCATCGGCGATCACGACGGCATACGGGCCGTATCGCCAGACCTACGCCACCCGCTACACCGGAACGGGAGACGACGGCGGCGAGCACATCAACAGCACCATCTTCAGCCACGCCGCCTACGAGATGATGACCGATGCCGCCACAGCTTCGATCTCGCAACAGACGTGGGCGAAGGTCTTCTACCACGCTCTGTACCGCTTGAGCCCAGGCGCGACATTCGCCGACGGGCGAGCCGCCGTCCTCGATTCGGCCGACGCGTTGGGCTTCACCGCGGCCCAGCTCGACGCGATCGACCGCGCGTTCGACGATGTCGGCATCCCCGTCGGCGTGACGGTGTTGATCTGAGCGAGCGCACGAAATCTCTGACAGTGCAAGCACTTCTGTTTGCATTGGCAATGGCGCCAATTAATTTGTGCTGATTGCGCTTACCGCGCATTCCCCGGCGGCCGATAATCGACACGGCGGCGAACGGTCTGACTGATCGGGGGCCCGTACCGCGCGATTCCTCGACCGGCCACTCGTATCCCGGCCGAAATATCGGATACGCACGAAGGGGGTCAATATGTCGGAGCAGGACAACAAAGATGTCATCAAGAGGGGTTACGAAGCCTTTACCGCCGGTGACATGGACGCGGTGATGAACCTATTCGACGATGACATCGAATGGGTGCAGCCGGGCCAGAGCTCGGTCAGCGGGACCTTCCACGGCAAGACCGAAGTCATGGAGGAACTCGGGCGATTGGCCGAGAAATCACTGACAGTCAAGCTCAACCGACTGATCGCCGAGGGCGATACGGTCGTCGCTATCACCGAAGTGACCGCTGGCGGCGAGACCGGCGAGGACGCCGACGTCTTCACGGTTCGCGACGGCAAGACCGTCCGCGCAGAGATGCACGGGGATACGGCGTTGCTGGAGCGCGTGTACGGCAAGAAGCAGCTTGCGGCCGGTTAGTCGCGGCCCATTCCGGTCGGCCCGCCATCAGCCCGGTGGCGGGCCGACTGCTTTGGCGCCGTCCGTAAGCTCAGGGCCATGCGCCCTTTCCGGTTGATCGCCGTTCTGCTGTCCCTGGGCCTGATTGGGGCTGGCTGCGGATGGAGCCCGCCCAGTCCACCTCCCACCAGTTCGGCCGCCTGCACCCCGGCAGACGGGCCGAGCACAGACACCGTCGCCGCTGAGATCGCCAAGCTGCCCGCCGCGCAGTGGATGGAGGTGGTCAGCGGGCACACCGCCGACTGCAACCTGCACTGGGTCGTCGTCACCTCCGGCGACGCGTCGGACAGCCCGCAGCAGGTGTTGTTCTTCGACCGCAAGTCGCCGATCGGCACACCGACCCCGGACCCTCGGCCCTACATCACCATCACCGCGATGGGCAATGACACCGCGGCGGTGCAGTACCAATGGCGTCAAGGCCAAGACCCCGCGTGCTGCCCGACGGGCATCGCCACGGTCCGCTTCAAAATCGAGGACGGCAAGCTCAAGGCGCTCGACCCGATCCCGAACGGCTAGCCGCTTTTCCGGCGAGCAGACGCAAAGCGCGCCATTTTCTCGGCGTGTCGGGTCAGTTTGCGTCTGCTCGCGCTTACTCGTCGGGGATGTTCTCCGGGTGCAGCATCTCGGCGTAGCGCAGCTGCTCGGGTATGCCGAACCCGTCGACCAGCGTCTCGGCATACGGCCGCAGCGTGCGGCAGCGCTCGTTGATGCCGCGAGTGACGGCCTTGGCGCGTTCGGTCGACAGGAATCGATGTTCGATGAACCACGCCTTGTCGTCCTCGATCACCGACAACGCGTACAAATCGCACACCATGTCGAGGATTTTGCGCGCCTCGTCGTCTTCGCATGAGTCGATGCCGGCCACGAACGCTTCCAGGACGACGCGATCGATGTGCGCCTGCGCGGCGTGCAACACGTGATCCTGCACCGCATTGAACGCCTCGAACGCCGACATCTCCTTCGACTTGCCCTGCAGCCTGCGAGCGACCGTGGAGATCATGTACTCCTCGCGGTCCTCGAACATCTTGACCTGGGTACCGCGGTTGAAAAGGCTGCCCTCTTCTTCGTTGTCCTGCCGGGTGTCGAGGATGGTCTGCATGATCGTCTCTGCCGCAGTGCGTTTCACCACCTGAGTGCCGGCGAAATTGGCCGCGAACCGCACCCATTCCACCGGGCTCATGCCCTTGATGTCGTCGGCGTAGGCGGTCAGCAGCTCCTTGGCCACCAACTGGGTGAGCACGTGGTTGTCGCCCTCGAAGGTGGTGAACACATCGGTGTCGGCGCGCAGCGCGATCAACCGGTTCTCGGCGAGATAGCCTGCGCCGCCGCATGCTTCGCGGGCTTCCTGAATGGCGCGGGAGGCATGCCAGGTATTGGCGGCCTTCAGCCCGGCGGCACGCGCCTCCAGCTCACGTTGCTCCTCGGGATCGGGGTCTTCGGCGGTCTGCAGGTCATGGGTCTTGGCGACCAGCTCGTTCTGCGCGAACTGCAGCGCATACGACCGCGCGATCAGCGGGAACAACCGTCGTTGATGCACCAGATAGTCCATCAGCAGCACCTCGTGGTCATCGCCGGGTGCCTCGAACTGCCTGCGCTGCAACGCATATCGGGTCGCGATGTCGAGCGCCACCCGGGCTGCGGCGCCGGCGCTGCCGCCCACCGTCACCCGACCCCGAATCAGCGTGCCGAGCATCGTGAAGAACCGGCGGTTGGGGTTCTCGATCGGCGAGGAATACGTGCCGTCCTCCGCCACGTCGGCGTACTTGTTGAGCAGGTTTTCGCGCGGAACGCGAACGTGGTCGAACTGGATTCGGCCGTTGTCCACGCCGGGCAGCCCGCCCTTGTAGTGGCAGTCCGAGGTGGTGACGTCGGGGAGGTCGTTGCCATCCTCGTCACGGATGGGCACGACGAAACAGTGCACGCCGTGGCCGACTCCGTCAGGCGTGATCAGTTGGGCGAATACCGCTGCCACAGTTGCTGTTTCGGCGGCACCGCCGATGTAGTCCTTGCGCGCGGTTCGCGTGGGGGAGTCGATGACGAACTCTTGCGTCGCGGCGTCGTAGGTCGCGGTGGTTTCGATCGATTGCACGTCGCTGCCGTGGCCGGTCTCGGTCATCGCGAAGCAACCCAGCAGGTCCAGGTTGATGATCCGCTGCACATACGCCTGATGGTGGCGCTCGGTGCCGAGATTCTCGATCGCGCCGCCGAACAAGCCCCACTGCACGCCAGCCTTGACCATCAGCGACAGGTCGGACATCGCCAGCATCTCGATCTGGGTGACCGCCGCGCCGACATCGCCGTTGCCGCCGTGCTCCTTTTTGAACCCGTCCTCGGCGGCACCGTGCGCGGCCATGATCTTCAGCTGTTCCGCAACCTTGGTGCGGGCGATGACGGTGTTCGGCGTGTAATGCGGGCGGAAGACCTCGGTGGAGAGTTCTTCCCGCATCCGGTTCTTCACATCGCGCCAACGGCCGTCCAGCGTGTTGCGCAGATGCTCCGCAGTGGTGGTCATACCCGACGGTAGCCCGCTGCGCGCCCGCGCAAACTGTGATCTGGGAAACGTAGGCAAACCTCGCTAGACCAGGCGAAACCCGTAGCGTTGAATCGACGCATGACCGAGTCAGACGAGGCGCCGGTATCGCCGACCGGCATGCCGCACATTCCGGGTCATCGTCACTCCGACGTGTCCGGCGGCTGGCTGCGGGCCGCGACGTTCGGTGCGATGGACGGGCTCGTCAGCAACACCGCTTTGATCGCGGGCGTCGCGGCGAGCGCGAGCGCTCACACCGTCGTGCTCAGTGGTGTGGCAGGCCTGCTTGCCGGCGCATTCTCGATGGCGTTGGGGGAGTACACCTCGGTCAGCACCGCCAACGAGCAACTCGAAGCCGAGGTTCGGACGGAGCGGCGCGCCTTGAGCAAGCATCCCGAGGCGGAGAAGACCGAGCTGGTGTGGATGCTCGTGGAGATGGGCATGACGCCGGAAACCGCGGAGACGGCCTCCGAGGAGATCCACCGCGACGAAAACCGCGCGCTCGATGTGCATGTGACACAGGAGCTCGGGGTGAACCCGCGCGAGAAGCCCTCCCCGTGGGTTGCCGCCGGCTCCTCGTTCGTGATGTTCGCGATCGGCGCGATCGTCCCGTTGATTCCTTACCTTCTCGGGCTCGAATCCTTGTGGGCCGGCCTTGCGTGCGGCGGAGTCGGCCTGCTCATCGCCGGTGCCGTGGCCGCCAGGTTCACGCGCAAGCCGCCGTGGTGGGCGGGTTTGCGGCAGTTGGCATTCGGCGGGGTCGCGATCGCCGCGACCTATGCGGTCGGAACCCTCGTCGGCACCGTGACGACTTAGCTGTCGCTGCCGACGGTGACCGCGGTCGCCTGCTCGGTGAGCTCATCGAGTTCGGACTCCTCGACGTCTTCAATATCCAAGCCGACCAGATACTGCCGGGTGGCGAAAAGCACACCCGCGCCGAGCAGCACAGCCGCGGCGCCGACCCAGAACGGCAGGTGCACGCTGACCTGTTCGCCGAGCACACCGGCCAGCCACGGAGCCAGTGCCGCGCCCGCGAACCGCACGAAGCTGTACGCGGCCGAGGCCACACCTCGCTCGACGGGCGCCGCCTTCATCACCGTCTCGGTGATCAACGTGTTGTTGATGCCGATGAACAGGCCCGCCACGACCACGCACGTCGCCAGCACCGCCTTGTTGTCGGTGCCGACGGCCATCACCGCCAGCGTCGCCGTCATTGCGAGCAGATTGACCAACAGCGTGGGCACGGTACCGAAGCGGTGCTGCAGCCGCGGCGCGATGACCACCGAGGTGAACGCCAGCCCCACGCCCCAACCGAAGAAGATCAGGCCTATCTGATGCGCGCTCATGTCGAGCCGAAACGGTGTGAACGCCAGCAGTGTGAAGAAGCCAAAGTTGTACAGCAGCGCGGTGATTGCGACGCCGAGCAGACCGCGATGCCGCAGCGCGCGGAACGGATCGGCGAGCGACGTCGCACGCTCTGCGCGCGGCGTGGACGGCAGCAGGAACGCGGTGACGACGAGTGCGAATGCCATCAGCGCCGAGACGCCGAAGAACGGTCCGCGCCACGAGATCGAGCCGAGAACGCCGCCGACCAAAGGCCCGACGGCGATGCCAAGGCCGAGTGCTGCCTCGTACAGGATGATCGCCTGGGCCACCGACCCGCGAGCCGAGCTGACGATGGTGGCCAGCGCGGTCGCGATGAACAACGCGTTGCCGAGGCCCCACAATGCCCGCCACCCAACGATTTCCGCCACCGTGTCGGACATGCCGGCCAGACCTGCGCCGGCGATGATCACCAGCAGGCCCAGCAGCAGTGTGCGTTTGGCGCCGATCCGGCTCGCCACGACGCCGGTGATGAGCATGGCGACGCCCATCACCGCCATGTAACTGGTGAACAACAGCGACACCTGCGACGGCGACGCGTTGAGGTTGTCGGCGATCGGTTTGAGAATCGGGTCGACGAGTCCGATGCCCATGAACGCGACGACGCAGGCAAAAGCAACGGCCCAAACGGCCTTGGGTTGGTGCCACATAGCGTGCGGCTACTCCTTTTCGGTTATTTGGTGGTGGCGGGGGCGGCCGCGTCCTCCAGAAGGCGACGCAGCACGCGCACGGCGTCGCTCAGCGTCTGCCGGTCTGCGGCATCAAGCCGCTCCAGATACGGGTCGATGGCCGCGCCGCGGTCGACACGGACTTGTCTGAGCGTGTCGATGCCCTTCGGTGTGATGCGGATCAGCACTGCCCGCGCATCGTCGGGGTCGATGGTTCGCGACACCAGGCCGGCGTCCTCGAGACGGCGAACCTGGGTGGTCATCGTCGGTTGCGAGCAGTGGTCGAGGGCGGCGAGGTCGGAGATCCGCGCCGCACCCTGGTCCTCGATCGTGGACAGCAGCCGCGCCTGGGCAAAGCCAAGCGGCATCCGAACCCGTTGCGTGGCCATTCGATTGATGCGGGCCACCACGGACAGCAGATCAGCACCGAGCGTCGGGGACATGACTCCATAATTACATAGGTTCACTATGCGTATCAAACGACGCGGCCGGTGGCGCCGGTCACAGCGTGGTCGCAGGGGCTCTCGGCCGGCGGCTGGCAGAATCGAGAAATGACGGTGACCGGGGTGGGGAGCCGACGGCTGCAACCGGTCGAGCTGGCGCAAGCCTCGGTGATGGCAGCCCTTTGCGCGGCAACCGCGATCATTGCCGTCATCGTTCCGTTCGCGGCCGGACTCTCAATGCTGGGTACCGTGCCGATGGGGCTGCTGGCTTACCGCTACCGGTTGCGCGTATTGATCGCCGCGACGGTCGCAGGCGGCGTCATCGCGTTCCTGATCGCCGGCATGGGCGGATTCATGACGGTCCTCAACTGTGCTTACGTCGGCGGGCTGACCGGCATCGTCAAGCGTCGCGGACACGGCACACCGACGGTCTTCGTCAGCGCACTGGCCGCCGGAGCGGCGTTCGGCGTGGCTGTGGTGGCGGCCCTTGCCGTCTTCGCGCGGCTGCGCCACCTGCTGTTCGAATCGGTGACCGCCAACGTCAAGGGAACCGCCGCGATCCTCGCCCGCATCCCGGACATGCAGCCAGTCGCCGATCGGCTCAAGCGCGACTTCGCCACCGCTCTGGACTACTGGCCGTATCTGTTCTTCGGCATGTCTGTGCTGTCCATCATGATCGTCAGCCTGATCGGCTGGTGGGCGCTGTCACGCGTGATGTCACGACTGCTGGGCATTCCCGACGTGCACAAGCTCGAGTCGTCCACCGACACCGAACCGATCGAGCCTGTGCCGGCCCTGCTGGATGAGGTCCGCTTCCGCTACCCCAAGGCCGATCACGACGCACTCGGTCCCGTGTCGCTCCGCATCGAACCTGGTGAGCACATCGCGGTGACGGGCGCCAACGGCTCGGGCAAGACCACGCTGATGCTGATGTTGGCCGGGCGCGAACCCAGCTCCGGCACCATCGAGCGACCCGGAGCCGTCGGGCTCGGCCGGCTCGGCGGCACGGCGGTGATCATGCAGCACCCGGAGAGCCAGGTGCTGGGCACCCGCGTCGCCGACGACGTCGTCTGGGGACTGCCGCCCGGCAAGAACACCGACGTGCACCAGCTACTCAACGAGGTCGGTCTGGACGGATTGGCCGAACGCGACACGGGCGCACTGTCCGGCGGTGAGTTGCAACGGCTCGCGGTTGCGGCGGCGTTGGCGCGGGAGCCGTCGCTGCTCGTCGCCGACGAGGTCACCAGCATGGTGGACCAGGACGGACGCGAGGCGCTGATGTCGGTGCTGTCAGGGCTGACTCAGCACCATCGCATGTCACTGGTCCATATCACCCACTACAACACCGAGGCCGACGCCGCCGACCGCACGATCAACTTGACCGGCAATGGCGGAGCTGCCGACAACACCGAGATGGTGGAGACGGCAGCGGCGCCGGCCGCCACCGTAGCGCCGGGGCATGCCGCTGAGCGGCCGGTGCTCGAACTCAACGGTGTCGGCCATGAATACGGCAGTGGAACGCCTTGGGCGAAAACAGCTTTGCGTGACATCACCTTCAGCGTTCATGAGGGCGACGGCTTGTTGATCCACGGCCTGAACGGATCGGGCAAGTCGACTCTGGCATGGATCATGGCCGGCCTCACCGTGCCGACCGTCGGTGAGTGCTTACTCGACGGGGCGCCTGCGTCCGATCAGGTTGGCGCGGTGGCCATCTCGTTCCAGGCCGCGCGCCTGCAGTTGATGCGCAGCCGGGTAGACCTGGAAGTCGCTTCGGCCGCAGGGTTCTCGCTTCGTGATCGAGGCCGGGTGGTTAAGGCATTGTCGACCGTCGGCCTGGATCCGGCCCTGGCGAAGCGGCGCATCGATCAGCTCAGCGGCGGGCAGATGCGCCGGGTGGTTCTGGCCGGGCTGCTGGCTCGCTCGCCGCGTGCGCTCATCCTCGATGAGCCGCTGGCCGGCCTGGACGCCGCGAGCCAGCGCGGCCTGTTGCGATTGCTGGAGGACCTGCGACGACGCGCCGGCCTCACCATTGTCGTGATCTCCCACGACTTTTCGGGACTCGAGGACCTGTGCCCACGCACGCTGCACTTGCACGACGGAGTGCTCGAACCGGCGCCGACGACCGCGGGAGGGATGTCGTGACCGCGTCCGCGACCCAAAGGCAGCGCAAGCCCGTCGTCCTGCTGCGACCGGTTCCGGGCCCCAGCGTGATCCACGATCTGTGGGCCGGAACGAAACTCATCGTGGCGGCGGGTATCGGTGTGTTGCTGACCTTCTATCCGGGTTGGGTACCGATCGCGTTCGTCGCCGCGCTGGTGTTGGTGGCCGCACGGCTGGCTCGGATTCCGAGGGGCGTGCTCCCGTCGGTGCCGCGTTGGCTGTGGTTACTGCTGGTCCTCGGCGGTGTCACGGCGACGTTCGCCGGCGGCAGCCCGGTCATCAACTTCGGCTCGGTCGAAGTAGGGCTGGGCGGAGTGTTGAGCTTCGTGCAAATCACTGTGTTGTCGATCGTCTTGCTCGGCCTCGGTGCGATGGTGTCGTGGACGACCAACGTCGCCGAAATCGCCCCGGCGGTGGCAACGTTGGGGCGGCCGCTGCGGGCATTACGGTTACCGGTCGACGACTGGGCGGTGGCCTTGGCGTTGGCGTTGCGAGCGTTTCCGATGCTCATCGACGAGTTCCGGGTGCTCTATGCCGCCCGTCGGCTTCGGCCCAAACAGGTGCCCGTTACGCGCAGGGCCCGTCGCCGACGGCGAGCGTTGGAGGTCATCGACCTGCTCGCGGCGGCCATCGCGGTGGCGCTTCGGCGAGCCGACGAGATGGGCGATGCGATCACCGCCCGAGGTGGTGCAGGTCAGATCTCCGCGGCGCCGTCGAAGCCCAAACGCATTGACTGGGTCGCGCTTTCGATCGTCGTGTTGGTGTGCGCGGCGGCGCTGGCGCTGGAATTGACTCTGCTGGGAACACGTTAGGCACAGGCGCCAGACGTCGCACAGGATGCGTGCGCGAGAATCGCTGCGCAGACGAGCACTAGACTCTCCGCGCTCGTCAGCAATTGATGACGAGATCTGACGCAGTACGCACTAGACCCTTGGGATGTGAGTGCCTTGGGGCTCCGAGTGCAAGGCAAATCACGTCGACGTCGATCTCGGAGTTCTCAAGCAGACTGAGGCCCGCCTCCCAGCTCTGGCTACGACGACACGCATCACCTGAACGGCCCGAGAGGTTCGTCGAGTAGCGCGAGACGACGACGTGACGGCTGCGGGTTCTAACCCGACGCGCCGGCGAGTGGCGCTTTCGAACCAGTTGGTGCCGGGAATCGCGCCAACCTAGCAAGCGACAACATACTGATGGTGGCAAACAGCGGAAACGTTGTCGCTCGCTAGGCGGGCATTTCCCCCTCCCCAAGTCTGACTCAGTATCCCTATTCCTACTCGTAATTATCATTAGCGTCAATAGCAAACATTGCTAGCGCAAATACCGCGCTGGGCTGCGCTGCGGATCTCCGTCCCGCGATTACGGTGGTGACGTGACAGTGCACCGACCAGTCGATGCCGACTTTCTCGAGCTGCCTCGACATCAACTGGCCGACGCGGCGTTGTGTGCCGCAGTCGCCGCCGGTGCCAGCTACGCCGACTTGCGCATACACGGCGTCACGACAGAGATCGTGCAGTTGCGCGACGGCGAACTGGAGACCGCCGTCGTCAACCGTGAGATCGGGCTGGCGGTTCGGGTGATCGTCGACGGCACGTGGGGCTTCGCTTCCCATGCCGAACTGGATACGGCCGTGGCAGCAGACACGGCTAGGCGCGCTGTGGGAGTGGCTCTGGCGCTGGCACCGTTGAATGCCGAGCGCATCGAGCTGGCCGCCGAGCCCGTCTACTCCGATGTCAGTTGGGTCTCGGACTACCGGATCGACCCGTTCACGGTTCCGCAAGCCGACAAGATTGCGGTCCTCCAGGAGTACTCCGGACGGTTGTTGGCCTCCGACGGCGTTGACCACGTCTCGACGGCCCTGCATGCGGCGAAGGAGCAGACGTTCTATGCCGACACGTTCGGCTCCACGATCACCCAGCAGCGGGTGCGGGTGCAGCCCACCTTGGAAGCCGTGGCAGTGGACGCCGCGGCGGGCACCTTCGAGACGATGCGCACGCTGGCGCCGCCGACCGCGCGCGGCTGGGAGTATGCCGCGGGCGACGACGTGTGGAACTGGACCGACGAGCTGGCGCAGCTGCCGCCGCTGCTCGCCGAGAAAGCCAAGGCGCCGTCCGTGCAGGCCGGGCCCACGGACTTGGTGATCGATCCGTCGAATCTGTGGCTGACGATTCACGAATCGATCGGCCACGCCACCGAATACGACCGTGCCATCGGCTATGAAGCCGCCTACGCCGGGACATCGTTCGCGACGCCGGACAAGCTGGGATCTATGCGCTACGGCTCACCGGTGATGAACGTGACGGCGGACCGGACCGTCGAATATGGTTTGGCCACTGTTGGTTTCGACGACGAAGGGGTGCGGGCGCAAAGCTGGGATCTGGTGCGCGACGGCCTTTTCGTCGGCTATCAGCTGGATCGGGTGTTCGCGCCGCGGCTGGGGGTGGCCCGGTCTAACGGCTGTTCGTATGCCGACTCGCCGCATCATGTGCCGATTCAGCGGATGGCCAACGTATCGCTGCAACCGGGTCTTGATGACCTCAGCACGGAGGATCTCATCGGCCGCGTCGAGGACGGTCTTTATGTGGTCGGCGACAAATCGTGGTCAATCGATATGCAGCGCTACAACTTTCAGTTCACCGGGCAGCGGTTCTTCCGGATCCGCCACGGCGGGCTGGACGGCCAGGTGCGTGACGTCGCGTATCAGGCCACGACGACGGACTTCTGGGGATCGCTGGAAGCGATTGGCGGGCGGTCGACGTGGCGGCTCGGTGGAGCGTTCAACTGCGGCAAGGCCCAGCCCGGCCAGGTCGCCGCGGTGAGCCACGGTTGTCCGTCGGCGCTGTTCCGCGGCGTCAACGTGCTCAACACCCGTACCGAGGCGGGGCGGTAGTCGGTGATCGGCGCGCAGCAGGTCGTTGACATCGCGCTGGCCGCCGCCGGCAGGTTGGGTAAGGCCGACGAGACAATAGTGTTGGTGACCGATCGCGCGGACGCGGCGTTGCGATGGGCGGGCAATTCGATGACCACCAACGGTGAGTCGGTGAGCCGGCACACCACGGTGATTTCGATTGTGCGCCAAGACGCTAAGGCGCAAGTCGGTTCGGTGCGGTCCAGCGACGTCGACCCATCGGTCATCGCGGATCTCGTGTCCGCATCGCAGGAAGCGGCGATGTCCGCGCCCGAAGCCCGCGACAGCGCGCCGCCGCTGCCGGCTACCGATGTGCCGCCCGACTGGGATGAGCCGGTGGCAGTCACGGGGGCTGAGGTGTTCTCCGAGCTGGCCGGTCCTCTGGCACAAGGCTTTCGCGCCGCGGATCGGCTGTACGGGTACGCCCGGCACATCATGGAGACGACGTTCGTGGCCACGTCTGGTGGATTGCGGAGGCGATACACGCAGCCGACTGGTTCGGTGGAGATCAACGCCAAGCGTGACGGCGCCAGCGCCTGGGCGGGCGTCAGCACTCCGGATTTCGTTGATGTGCCGATCGATTCGCTGCTCGCTGAGCTTTCGAGGCGGCTGGGGTGGGCGCAGCGGACTATCGAACTGCCTGCGGGACGGTACGAGACGATCATGCCGCCGTCGACGGTGGCGGACATGATGATCTATCTGGCGTGGATGATGGACGGCCGCGGGGCGCACGAGGGGCGCACCGCATTGTCAGCTCCCGGCGGAGGCACGCGGGTAGGGGAGAAGCTGACCGATCTGCCGTTGACGCTGTACTCGGACCCGTCGGCTGGTGGGCTCGCGTGCACGCCGTTCGTCGCGGTGGCGACCTCGTCGGAGCGGGTGTCGGTGTTCGACAACGGCATGGATATCGGGCGGGTGGACTGGATCCGCGATGGGGTCATCAATGCGTTGGCCTATCCGCGGGCGGCGGCCGCCGAGTTCGGTGCGCCGGCGGCGGTGCCGGCGGACAACCTGTTGATGACGGGCGGCTCGGCGGGTCTTGAGGACATGATCGCGCGAACAGAGCGGGGTCTGCTGTTGACGACGCTGTGGTACATCCGCACGGTCGATCCTGCGGTGCTGCTGTTGACGGGGTTGACCCGCGACGGCGTGTATCTGGTCGAGGATGGCGAGGTCACCGCGGCGGTCAACAACTTCCGGTTCAACGAGAGCCCGCTGGATCTGTTGCGGCGGGCGACGCAGGCAGGCGTCAGCGAGGTGACGCTGCCGCGGGAATGGGGCGACTGGGCGACGAGGGCCGCGATGCCGTCGCTGAGGATCCCCGACTTTCACATGTCGTCGGTCAGCCAGGCGCAATAATCCATGGATGGCCGACACAGAAGTGCCCGGACGACTTGCTGGTCTCGTCGCATTGTCGTCGGGCGACGCGCGGCTTGACGCGCTGATCCGGTTGACATGCGGACGGGCGCTGGCGTTGCGGCCGTTGCCGGCAGAGGTTGACCTGGTCGACGGAACTTCGGATGACGAGGCGGTGGTGGCGGCCTTCGCCGAACAGTTCGCCGTCGACGTGACGGGAATCGGGGACCATCAGCGACGGCAATTTGCTGCGACGTTGGGCGACAGAGCTTTTCGCGTCGTCGTAGCGATCTACATCGCCGACTTCGTGCCGAGGGTGTGGGCCGGTCTCGACGCGCTGGGCCTGGGCAAGCCGGGCAATGGTGAGCCGATCGAGTGGGACCACGATGCGGATCCGGTGGAGGCGCTCTTGAACGGTTTCGTGTCTGCGGTGGCGCGTCTGCGCCAGCTGGACCCGGTGACGACGGAGGTCGTGCGGCTGCGCGGGGCGGCGCAGCACAACTGCCGGTTGTGTAAGTCGCTGCGGGACAGCACCGCGCTAGGGGCTGGCGGGTCGGAGGACCTGTACACCCAGATCGAGCACTACGAGTCAGCGGACGGTCTGACGGATGCGCAGAAGGCTGCGTTGCGCTATGTCGATGCGTTGATCTGGACGCCGTCGCGGATCGGTGCGGAGGTCGCCGCCGGGGTGCGGGAGCACTTCACCGAGGACGAGGCGTTCGAGCTGACACTGGACGTGATGCGAAACGCGTGTAACAAGATCGCCGTGGCGATGGGTGCCGATGCGCCGCGGGTGTCGGAGGGCACGGAAGAGTATCGGATCGACGAGCAGGGGCAGACGGTCTTCGCGAGCTAGCGGCCGGAGGTGCTAGTTCGTTTTGCCCGCCAGGCGGCGACTTTGTCGCCCGCTGGGCGGACAATCGCGTATGCGACCATGGTGCAGCGCAGATCACGCCTGGGGCGGTAGCTCAGTTGGTTAGAGCCGCGGACTCATAATCCGTTGGTCGCGGGTTCGAGCCCCGCCCGCCCCACTTCAGAGGCTATTTTTCAAGATCGTTCATCTTGAGTCATCGTTTTTTCATCGTTTATGCGGACCGTACGATCCAGCAGGTCGGCCACCTGGGTGTGGATTCGGCCGCGGGTCATATAGCGGTCTTGGGTCATGCTGACGTGGCTGTGGCCGAGATGATCGGCGCCGATTCGGGCGGATAGCCCTTCGTCGTCGATCAGGGTGGCGACGGTCTTGCGGAAGCTGTGGGCGGTGGCATCCGGGACGCCGAGCTCCTCTCGTACCGAGCGCCACAGCTTCAGGAAGTTGTTGGGATCGCGGAGGGTGCCGGCCGTGGACGGGAAGATGACGGTCTGCTCCCCGAGGTAGGGGAGATGCCGACGCTTCTGCAGCATCTCGACGGCGAACCGGGGCAGGGGAATGGTGCGGCGGCCGGCGGCTGACTTGGTCTCGTCGA
>NZ_DATENY010000109.1:0-184123 GCF_035274705.1 Mycobacterium sp.
CAGTCCCTACGTCGCGCCGCGGAACCCAGCCGAGGAGACGATCGCGGACGTCTGGAAGGCCGTGCTGCGCGTCGACAGGGTGGGTCTCGACGATCACTTCTTCGAGCTCGGCGGCGATTCGCTCCTCAGCATCCGGGTGCACGCACAGCTGAGGGATCAGCTCCGCGCGGACCTGCCAATCGTCGCGCTGTTGCAGTATCCGACCGTGCGCACGCTCGCACGCCACCTCGCTGGCGAGCGCAATGGCGCCGAATCGGCCGGCGCGGCGATGGATCGCGCACGCAAACAACGCGAAGCTTATGCGCGCCAACGCAATCTGACCGGGAGACGTTGACGCCGTGGCCTACTCCGACGCCTACGATCCGCTCGAGGGCACCGCCGTCATCGGCATGGCCGGGCGTTTTCCCGAATCGCCGAGCGTCGCTGCGCTGTGGCAGAACCTGCTCGCGCGGCGCGAGTGCATCACACGCTTCGCGCCCGAGGAGCTTGAGCCCGCGCGCCGCGAGGACATGCTCGCGCGCTCGAGCGCGAACTACGTGCGCGCGCGCGGCGTCCTCGCAGGCGTGGACGAGTTCGACGAGGAGTTCTTCGGCTTCACGCCGAAGGAAGCCGAGATCCTCGATCCGCAGCAGCGTCTTTTCATGCAAGCCGCGTGGGAAGCGATCGAGCATGCAGGCTACGACCCGCAGCGCTTCGACGGCCCGATCGGCGTGTTCGCCGGCGCGACGACCAACAGCTATCACCTGCAGAACCTGCTGTCGCGCAGCGACGTCACCGACCCGCTCGGCCCGATGATGATCATGATGGGCAACGCGAACGACTACGTCGCAACGCGCGTGTCGTACAAGTTCGATCTCAAGGGTCCCGCGCTCAACATCCAGAACGCCTGCTCGACCTCGCTGGTCGCGGTCTGCACTGCGGTGCAAAGCCTGCAGACATACCAATGCGATATGGCGCTCGCCGGCGGCGTATCGATCATGCTGCCGCAGCGGCGCGGTTATCTCCACGAGGAAGGCTCGATCCTCGCGCCGGACGGCCATTGCCGTGCATTCGACCGCGACGCCGCAGGCACGGTGTCCAGCAACGGGCTCGGCGTCGTCGTGCTCCGCAGGCTGCGCGACGCCATCGAGGACGGCGACACGATCTACGCGGTCGTCAAGGGTGCGGCGCTCAACAACGACGGCAGCACGAAGGTCGGCTTCACCGCGCCGAGCGTCGACGGCCACGCGCAGGTGATCTCGATGGCGCAGATGCTCGGCGGCATCGATCCCGCGACGATTTCGTACATCGAAGCGCACGGCACCGGCACCGCGCTCGGCGATCCGATCGAGATTGCGGGCCTGACGCAGGCGTTCCGCGCGGGCGGCGCGGAAGAGAACGGCTTCTGTGCGATCGGCTCGATCAAGTCGAACATCGGTCATCTCGACGTCGCGGCGGGCGTCGCGGGATTGATCAAGACGACGCTCGCGCTGCATCACAGGATCCTGCCCGCGAGCATCAATTTCGAATCGCCGAATCCGAAGCTCGGCATCGAGAGCACGCCGTTCTTCGTCAATGCAGCGCAACGCAACTGGCCCGAGGGGCCGACACCGCGCCGGGCCGGCGTCAGCTCGTTCGGCCTCGGCGGAACAAATGCGCATGTCGTGCTCGAAGAGGCGCCGCGCGCGGAACCAGCGCCGTCCGCGTCGCGCCCCGAACAGCTGCTGCTGCTGTCGGCCCGCGACGCGGAAGGCCTCGATCGCGCCGCGCAGAACCTCAAGGAGAATCTCGAACAGGACACGAGCACCGAGCTCGCCGACATCGCGTACACGCTCCAAGTCGGCCGCCGCCGCTTCAATCATCGGCGCTCCATCGTCTGCCGCAATCGCGCCGATGCGATAGCGCTGCTGACAACCGCCGATCCGAAGCGCGTGCACGATTTCACCGGTGACGCTGAGCCGTCGCCCATCGCGTTCATGTTCCCGGGCCAGGGTTCGCAATACGTCAACATGGGCCGCCGGCTCTATGAATCCGAGCCGCTGTTCGGCGAAACGATCGACGCCTGTGCGCGCGTGCTGCAACCGGAGATCGGCGTCAATCTTCTTGACGTGATTTATCCGAGCGAAGCGGACCGCGACAGCGCGCAGGCGAAGCTGACACAGACCGCGATAACGCAGCCGGCGCTGTTCGCGATCGAGTACGCGCTGGCGCAGCTCTGGATGTCGTGGGGAGTAAAGCCGGATGCGATGATCGGTCACAGCATCGGCGAATACGTCGCCGCATGCATTGGTGGCACCTTCTCGCTCGACGACGCTCTCATGCTCGTCGCGCACCGCGCGCGCCTGATGGAGTGCATGCCGGCCGGTGCGATGCTCGGCGTGCACGCTCCTGCGGACCTAGTCACGGCTGAGCTGACGCCCGACGTGTCGATCGCCGCGCTCAATGCACCGAAACACACAGTGGTCTCCGGAAACCACGAAGCCATCGCCGCTTTCGAGACGAGGCTCGAAGCGAAAGGCATCGCGCACCGACGCCTGCATACATCGCACGCGTATCACTCACCGATGATGGAAGCCGTCGCGGAGCCGTTTGCGAATATGGTCGCCGAGATACCCTGTCGCGCACCGGAATTACGCTGGATCTCGAGCCTCACCGGCCGTCCGATCAGCGATGATGAAGCGGTCGACCCACGCTACTGGGCACGACAACTGCGTGAGCCGGTGCAGTTCTCACGTGGCGTCGGCGAGCTTGTCGATGCACATCTCACGCTCGTCGAGGTCGGTCCCGGCCAGACGCTCGCAGCTCTGTCACGTCAACACGACCGGCGTCTCCCGCAGCAGCTGATCACGACGTCGCTACATCCAGGCCAGGATTGGGGCGCGGATATCGAGCACCTGCTCGCGGCCGCGGGCCAGCTCTGGGCCCGCAATGTCGACATCGACTGGCGCAGATTGCACGGCGATGTGCCGCGTCGTCGTGTGCCGCTGCCTACGTACCCTTTCCGACGCCGGCGTCACTGGGTTGACCCGATCCCGGAGAGCGACGCGCTCCCCGCCGCCGTACCACCCGTTCCTGCGGCGACTACTCCGACTTCCGTTCCGCCCCAGGACATCACCGTCGCGACCAGCGACCGATCCGCAGTCCTACTTTCGCGCCTGCAAACGGTGTTCATGGATCTTTCCGGCTTCGACCCGGCGCTCCTCACGCCGGACGCGACCTTCCTCGAGATCGGCTTCGATTCGCTGTTCCTCACGCAGGCGAGCAACGCGCTGCAGAAGCACTTCGCGACGAAGATCACCCTGCGTACATTGCTCGAGGATGCTCCGACGTTGAACCTCTTGGTCGAGCACATCCTGCCGACGTTGCCCGATGACGCGTTGCCAGCGGCCGCGTTCGCGATGCCGACAGCCGCCCCGGCACCGACGCCCAGCCCGACCGGCGGCCTGACCGATCAGCAGCAGAAGCACCTCGCGGCGATCGTCGAGCGCTACAACCGCAAGACCGCGAAATCGAAAGCCGCGACGGACGCGAACCGCGCACATCTCGCCGATCCGCGCTCGGTGTCGGGCTTCCGCAAGAGCTGGAAGGAGATGGTCTACCCGATCGTCTCCGTGCGCTCATCCGGGGCACACCTCTGGGACCTCGACGGCAACGACTATGTGGACATCACCAACGGCTTCGGCTCGATCTTCTTCGGCCACAACCCGGAGTTCATTCGCGAGGCCGTCGACAAGCAGTACGACGCCGGGATTGAAATCGGTCCGCAGACACCGTTGGCGGGCGAAGTGTCGAAGCTTCTCTGCGAGATGGTCGGCATGGAGCGCGCCGCGTTCTGCACCACCGGTTCCGAAGCCGTGATGGCCGCCATCCGTCTCGCGCGAACGGTGTCTGGGCGCGACAAGGTCGTGATGTTCACCGGCGCGTACCACGGCGCCTTCGACGAAGTGCTTGTGCGCCCGACCAAGGGCACCGACGGCCGGGCAATGCCGATCGCACCCGGCATTCCGGCCGAGATGACCGACAACATGCTCGTGCTCCAATACGGCACACCGGAAACGCTCGAAACGATCAAGTCGCTGAACGGGCAACTGGCCGCGGTGCTCGTCGAAACCGTGCAGAGCCGGCGCCCCGAGTTCCAGCCCCGCGAATTCCTGCACGAGTTGCGCAGAGTGACCTCGGAAAGCGGCACCGCGCTGATCTTCGACGAAGTGCTCACCGGCTTCCGCGTGCATCCGGGCGGCGCACAGGCGCTTTTCGGCGTGCGCGCCGACATCGCGGCGTACGGCAAGGTCATCGGCGGCGGCCTCCCGATCGGCATGATCGCCGGCAGCGCGAAGTACCTCGACGCACTCGACGGAGGCGGCTGGCGCTTCGGCGACGACTCCGGCCCCGAGAGCGGCGTCACCTACTTCGCCGGCGCATTCGTGCGCCATCCGCTCTCGCTCGCAGCAGTGCACGCGGTGCTACTGCGCCTGAAGCAAGAAGGTCCCGCGCTGCAGCGCGGCCTCAATCTGCGCACGACGGCGTTGGTCGGGCGGCTGAAGAAGGTTGTCGCCGAGCTCGGCGCACCTGTGCAGGTCAATCATTTCTCGTCGTGGTTCCTCGTGTCGTTCCCGCACGAACTGCCGCTCGCGCCGCTCTACTACACGCTGATGCGCGAGAAAGGTGTGCACACGTGCGAAGGCCAATTGTCCTTCCTGACACTGGCGCACAGCGATGCCGATCTCGACCGCGTGGTCGCCGCGTTCAGCGCGACGCTCGCGGAAATGCAGGCCGCCGATTTCCTGCCCAAACGCGCCGACGCGCCACGCAAGGGCCGCGACCCTTCCGGGCGCGAGGCGTGGTTCGTTCCGGACCCAGATCGTCCGGGCAAGTATCTGGAGGTGGCCGACATCAATGCTTGACGAAAGTCATTACAAGCCGGTCGATTTCGATCCATTTGCGGAAGTCGAGGCACATTTCCCGCTAACCGAACCGCAGCGCGAGATGTGTGCCGCGACGCTGATGGGCGACGACGCGAACTGCTCGTACAACCAGTGCTTCATATTGAAGTTGCACGGTCCGCTGTCGGTGGAATCGCTGCACACAGCGCTCGCCGACGTCGTTCGACGCCATGCTGCCCTACGCATTTCGATCGATTTGATCGGCGAGTCGCAACACGTGCTGCCCGACGTCGCAGTGGAGCTTCCGCTCACCGACCTCGCAGCGCTGGACGAGCCGGAGCGCGATGCTGCGATCACGCGCATCGTCGATCGCGAGACGCGCACGCCGTTCGATCTAGGCGCCGCGCCGTTGTGGCGTGCGGAAGTCATCCGCGAAGCGCCCGACCGGCATCAACTCGTGTTCACGGCGCATCACGTCATCGTCGACGGCTGGTCCTCGACGGTGATCTTCGACGATCTTGCGAAACTCTATGCCGCCGATCGCGTCGGCCTGCCGGCGACCTTGCCTCCAGCCGCATCATTTCGCGAGTTCGTGGATGACCAGCAGAGCCCTGCCGTCGTCGCGGAAATGGATGCGGCGCTTGAGTTCTGGGCGGCGCAATACGCGAACGACGTGCCGGTGTTCGAACTGCCGCTCGATCGCACGCGCCCGGTGTTCAAGACCTACCCCGCCGGCCGGCAGATCCTTACGATCGACAAGGCGCTCTTCCAGGCCGTTCGCGCGGGTGCTGCCCAGCAGGGCACGACGCCGTTCGTCGCGTTGCTCGCCGCATTCGAAGTGCTCGTCGCGCGCCTCACCTCCGTCGACGACTTCATCATCGGCGTGCCGATGGCGAGCCAGGCGCTGCAGGAGAACGGTCACCTCGTCGCGCACGGCGTCAATACAATTCCCTTGCGCTGCCGCGTCGATTCGCAGCAGACGTTCGCCGAGCACCTCCGAGCGGCGCGCCGATCATTTCTCGATGCACAGGCACATCAGCGCCTCACCTTCGGCACGCTCGTGCAGAAGCTCAGGCTGCCCCGCGACCCGGGCCGCATGCCGCTGGTGTCGATATTCTTCAACGACAAGTTCAACAGCCGGTTCGATTTCGGCGAGGTCACCGTCGCCGGCGTCGAGATGCCAAAAGCGTTCTACAACTTCGAGTTCGGCCTGACCGCGACCGCCGACGGTGACAGCGTCGTGCTCGAAAGCGAGTTCAATGCAGACCTTTTCGATGACTCGACAGTCGCGCGCTGGCTTGCGCAGTACCGCCGGCTGCTCGAACAGGTCGTGGCGGAGCCGACGGTTCCGCTCGCTGCCTTGTCGCTGCTGACACCGGCCGAACACGCCGAGTTGGTCGGCGAGTCCCCGATCCCGACGTTGACCACCCGCGATGCCACATTGCACGCCGGGTTCGCCCGCCAGGCCGCAGCGACCCCGCAGGCGATCGCCCTTAGCGCAGAGACCTCCGCCGGGCGGGTGCAGTTGAGCTACGCCGAACTAGACCACCGCGCCGAGGCGCTGGCCACCTACCTGCGCACCCTGGGTGTGGGCGCCAACCAGGTCGTCGGTCTTCGCGTCGAACGCAGCCCCGACGTCGTCATCGGCATCCTGGCCATCCTCAAAGCCGGCGCCGCCTACCTCCCGCTGGACCCCCTCTACCCCACCGAACGCGTCGCGTTCATGCTCCACGACGCCGCCGTGCACGTGGTACTGACCCAACGCGCGCTAGCCGGCGAACTGGCCGCCCTGCCCGTCGACTGCGTGTGCATCGACGAACCACTGCCACCCACCCCGGCCGACCCACCACCGGCAGTGGCCGGCAGCGGCCAGGACCTGGCCTACGTCATGTACACCTCAGGCTCGACCGGCCAACCCAAAGGCGTACGCGTCACCCACCACAACGTGCTGCGCCTGTTCGCCGCCACCGTGCCCCGGTTCGGCTTCGGCCCACACGATGTCTGGACCCTGTGGCACTCCTACTCCTTCGACATCTCGGTCTCCGAACTGTGGGGCGCTCTGCTGGTCGGCGGGCGCCTGGTGGTCGTGCCCCACGACGCCAGCCGCGACCCGGCCGCCTTCCGCGCGCTGCTCGAACGCGAACACGTGACCGTGCTCAGCCAAACCCCGACCGGGTTCCAAGCGCTCATCGACGCCGACCGCAGCGCACCACCGGGCGCCTTCGCCCTGCGCTACATCCTGCTGTGCGGCGAGGCGCTGCACCTGCAAACCCTGCAACCCTGGTTCGACCGCTACGGCGACCACACCCCACAAGTCATAAACATGTACGGCCCCACCGAGACCACCCTGTACGTGACCTACCAGCAGATCACCCAAGCCGACCTGACCGCGGGCGCAGGCAGCATCATCGGCATGCCGCTACCCGACATCCGCATCTACCTACTCGATACCCACGGCCAACCCGTCCCCACCGGCGTCGCCGGCGAGCTGTACATCGCCGGTGCCGGCGTCGCCGACGGCTACCTCAAGCGCCCCGAACTGACCGCGCAGCGCTTCGTGCCCGACCCGTTCCACGGTGGGCGCATGTATCGCAGCGGCGATCTGGCCCGCCGCCTCGGCACCGGCGAACTCGAATACCTCGGCCGCATCGACCAACAAGTCAAAATCCGCGGCTTCCGCATCGAACTCGGCGAAATCGAAACCACCATCGCGCAACACCCCGCCATAAGCCAAGTCGCCGTCATCGACCGCGAAGACACCCCTGGCGACAAAAAACTCGTCGCCTACCTCGTCACCAACACCGCACCACCCACACTGACCGCCGACCTACGCCAAGCACTGCACACACGCCTACCCGAATACATGGTGCCCGCACACTTCCACTACCTCGACACACTCCCACTAACCACCAGCGGCAAACTCGACCGCAAAGCACTACCCGCCCCTCAACCCGCCAACACCCAGCCGCGCGACATCGTCGATCCGCGTTCGTCGAGCGAGGCGCTCGTCGTCGCCGCGTTCAACGAAGTGCTCCGCCGCAGCGATGTCGGCGTCTTCGACAATTTCTTCGACCTCGGCGGCCATTCGCTGATGGCCGCGCGCGTGATGGCGAACCTGTGCAAGATGGCTCGCGTCGAACTGCCCTTGCGCAACCTGTTCGAACGGCCGACACCCGAGCAGCTCGCCGTCGCGATCGACGCCCTGTCCTGGACGGCAATGGGCAGCGCTCCGCTCGCGCTCGCCGGCCACGGCGAGAGGGAGGAGATCGAGCTGTGACCGCTGCCGACCTTCTCGCCGAGCTACGCAAGCTCGACGTGCACGTTGTGCTCGACGGCGACCGCCTGCGCCTCAATGCGCCGGTCGGGGTCCTGACCGACGAACGCAAGCGCGACCTTGCCCAGCGCAAGCCCGAAGTCATCGCGTTCCTGCGCGAGGCGCAGCGGCTTGCCGCGCAGCAGCGCGCAATCGTGCCGCTCGAATCCGCCGGAACGCGAACGCCGATCTTCGCCGTGGCCGGGCACAACGGCGACGTGTTCGCCTATCGCGCGCTAGCACAACATCTCGGTCCGGACCAGCCGTTCTTCGGCCTGCAGCCGCCCGGGCTCGAGGAAGGCGGCGAGCCGCTGACGCGCGTGGAAGACATCGCGCGCTATTTCGCGGAGCAGATCCGCGCGTTCTGGCCCGCCGGGCCCATGTCCATCGCCGGTTACTGCGCCGGCGGCGCGATCGCGTTCGAACTTGCGCGCCAGCTGACGAATTCGGGTGCGTGCATCACGAATCTCATCCTGTTCGGCGCGCCCTACTGCAAGTTCTATCGTCGATTGCAGTGGACGACGACGGTGGCACGTTACTACAGCAGCCGTTCGATGATGCATGCCCGCACGCTGCGTGCGATTCCCGTGGCCGAGCGCGCGAGTTATCTCGCCCAGCGCGCGAGTTATCTCGCCGAACGCGCGCGCGTGCTGCTGCACCGCGAGGCTGAGGAGCCCTCCGATCCCGTCCTGATCCGACGCGGCGCCGTCGTGGAGGCGACGCTGGCCGCGGTGCGCGCGTATTCGCCGAAGCCGTCCAGCAGCCACATCGACTTCATGATTCCTTGCGAGTCGTGGAAGCATTCGTCGACCCATCCGTTGCGCTGGAGTCGCCTCGCCCCGAGCTCCACCGTGTTCGTCGGACCCGACGACTGCAATGGCGACACCATGCTCCTGCCCGAGCACGCCGCGACGTTCGCCGCATTCGTCGCTGAGGCCCAGCAACGCCATGCTCGAAGCGGCGCGCCATGAAGACCGTCGAGTTGGCTCCGATCACGGACGAAGACGTGGCCGCGGTGGCGGACTTCCTGCACGCCAATCTCAATGACCGAGTCCCCTGGGCTCTAGCATGCTCAGCGGCGCCATGGAAGGTGGAGGCACCTAACCGCGGATTTATGCTCCGGGACGGGCAGCGCGTCGTGGGCGCACTATTGGCTCTCTACTCCGAGCGGCTGGTGGCAGGACGGGTAGAGCGGTTCTGCAACATGGGGTCGTGGTGCGTACTGCCCACCTACCGGTCCCGGAGCATCTTGCTGCTCAAGGCGCTGCTGGAGCAGGAGGGCTACCACTTCACAGTCCTGACGGCCGACGTGGGGCCGCAGGAGGTCCTCGCGTGGTTCAGGTTCCGCTACCTGGATACGTCTGCAGCGCTCGTTCCCAACCTGCCGTGGCCCACCCTTCCGGGCAGAACGAGAATCAGTGCCGATCCAGACGTTATCGAAAAAGCGCTCACCGGAGCGGAGCTGGAGCTCTACCACGACCACGCACAAGCCCTCGCCGCGCATCACCTCGTGCTAACCCGCGGCCAGGACTCCTGCTATGTCATGTACCGGAAGTCTAGGTACAGGGATAAGCCGGTCGCTCTAATCCTGCACGTCAGCAATCCTGAGCTGTTCCATCGTGCTCTGATCCCGCTGACCCGTCATCTGCTGGTTCGTCATCGGCTAGTGGCGACCCTGGCTGAGCTGCGGATCATTGAGCACAAGCCACCTCTGTCGTTCAAGCTGAACAACTGGCCCAAGATGTACCGCAGTGCCAACCTGGAACCCGAGCAGATCGACTACCTCTACAGCGAGCTTGTGTGTGTGCCCTGGTAGCCGGGGCGACTGGCCCCCATGAAGAGAAGCCTGAACGGAAAATGATCCAGGGTGACCAGACGCGCGACGGCATCCGGCGCAGCAGGTGCGTGACGGGTCAGCAAGACATCGTTTTCAGCATCGAGCCCATCGGCGCGCTTGACGAGCTCGAGCCAGAGTGGCGGCGCCTGGAGATCGAGGCCTCGCCATCGTTCTTCGTGTCGTGGAACTGGATCGGCACTCTGCTCGAGATGGTCCCGCCGGAGGCGAAACCGCGCCTGCTGCGTGGCACAGCGGCGGGACGGACGGTGGCGCTCGCCGTGCTGGGGGACGCCGAGATACGTCGGCGCCGGATAATCCGCGCTCGCCGGTGGGTCCTCAACGCCACCGGCGATCCAGCGCTTGACTGCGTCCACTTAGAGCACAACGGGTTGTTAGCCGAGCCGCAGATCGGTTGGGACGGTCTGCTCGACGCCTTCGCCGCAACGAAGGAAGTCGACGAGATAAGCCTCCCCGGTGTCGCGGCCCCCCCGCCCGCCTCCTTGGTCGAGGAGCGGGGGCTGCTTCGTGGGGAGGCGCAAGAGTTGTCCTTCGCGGTGGAGCTTGGCGCGCTGTCCGCCAGTGGCGGGGACGTCGCGGCGATTCTCAGCCACAACGCACGCTCTCAGCTCCGACGAGCAATGCACAAGCTCGAGCCGCTCAGGATCGAAGCAGCGGCGAGCGAAGGTGAGGCGCTGGCCTTCTTCCGAATCCTCAAGGAACTCCACGTCCCCTGGTGGGAGCGGCGCGGCCTGCCGCACGCGTTTGTCCACCAGTTCTTCGAGCGCTTCCATGAACGCCTCATCGAGCGAGGGTTCGCCGAAGGAGCGATCCAACTCCTGCGTGTTTCGAGCGGGGACCGCACGCTCGGCATCCTCTACAACTTTCACCGCGCCGCCCGCGTGTACGCCTACCAGAGCGGCTTCGTTCAGCCGGAGGCACACGAACGTCCCGGCGTCATCGCCCATGCCCTCGCTATCAATCGGGCGTGGCAGGAGGGCGCCGAAGTCTATGACTTCATGGCCGGCGAGAATCGGCTGAAACGAAGCTTCGGGAACCGCACCGAGACATTGTCATGGACCGTGGTCCAGAAGCCACGCCTTCGCTTTCGCGCCGAGCATCGGCTTCTAGGCGACTCGAGGCGAACCACCTCGCCGTATGAGCTCGTGCGGAGGAACAGCCCGGCTAATCGAAGCGGAGTTCACTACGTCAACGGCAGCCGAACCGATCAGCCTGGCGGTAAGTGAAATTGACCAGCTTGGGTTCATTGGTCGTCGCCCGTGACGGTGGGGACGCGGCCGAGGCCTCGGTCTTGGATGCGGTAGCTGCCTCCTTGAGTGCGATGACTTCGGCGTGGCGGAAAAGGCGATTGATCATGACTGCGGCGACGGGTAATCGGGCCGGGCGGTCCAGTTCGGTTTGCAGCGTGCCGCTGTGCAGGCAGCGGTCATTTCGGGTTGGCGTGCCCGCCACCGCCCGACCGTACCTTCACCGTCCCGCAACAACACCCGGGGCGTGGCACCCGGCGTTGAAAGATGTTGACACCAAACGGCATAGCGGTCGTCAGCCAAACAGGCCGGAACCAGTCCCACTGTCGCCAACGCTGTTCCACACCACGAATCGGTGCACCCCGGGGAGCATGCGGCAAATCGAAATTGGCTGCTGGGTGGCATACTGGGGCCATGCGTGAGATTGTTCGCGCCGAATCAACCGTTCCGTTCACCCCGCGGATCGGTCGCCGCGAGTTCGCACGTCTGTCATTGACCATGGCGGCTGCCATCGCCAGTGGCTGTGCGGCCAAGCCGGAAGCCGGCACCGAATTGCCCCCTATCACAAGCACAACAGCGCATATTCTCGATGCCAGCGTGGCGTCTTTTGTCGGCGATTACAGCACTGGAGATTTCAGTCAGTGGTGGGTGCAATGCAAGGACTACAACGGGGAGGGGAGTAGCTTCCCGGGTTCGTACTCTGCGCGCATCGTCGCAGACCCCAGCTACGGGAATGCGGCCCGCTTCGAAGTTCGCACCGGCGATGTTGCGCCGTTCGGAGGTGGTGAGCGCTCCGAGGTGAGTGGGGGCGACAGCTCGGGCGGGGTCGAGGGCCAAGTCCGCTGGTATCGGTTCGCGACAAAGTTCGATCCAACTTTTCCGAGCGACCATGCGAGCCTTGGGTGGGGTTTGACCAATCAGTGGCATGGTGATTCGAGCGCGGGCACTCCGCCGCTCAACTGGAGTGTGAGTGAGCAGAATGGCCAATGGACGCTGCTCGCCGATAGGCAATCCTCTCCAGGCGCCTATCTCGGCAAAGTTGCATTGTTCAGTACTCCCCTCGACGTGGGCAGTTGGCACGATGTGAAGATGCAAGTCTGCTGGTCAACTTCAGACTCCGCAGGGTTTGTCGAGTTGTGGCACAACGGTGTACGCCAGACGTTCACCGACGGGTCCCAGACTTACCATTTGCGCACGCTGGTCCCTAGTAGCGCGGTTCCCTCGGTCTACTACAAGGAGGGCTACTATCGGGAGAACGGCATCGCGCCAACCGGCATCGTGTACCACGCCGCATTCCGGTGCGCAGCCACAGAAGCTGCGCTATAGATCCCCTGCTCGGTCACCTCAGGTCGCGGCACGCCCCGCGAACTCGTGCACGCGCAACGTGAATGCCCCGCTAGACGGTTGACGACTGGCGAGGGCAATCTTGGTACGAATCCATCACTGCCACCCTGCCTTCGGGTATCGGCCATTCTTCCGACTGTTGATTCGTTGTCCGGTCCAGCAGCAGCAGCCGGGCGTTGCTGGGCAGGGGCACCCGTTCCGTGTCAACCAGTTTTCCATCGCTTGCCGGCCGCACGGTATAGAGGACGCGCTCGGACAGCGGCGCTCCGACTTGGACGAGCAACTGAGGCCGGTACGCCCCCACGATTACATAGTCGAGCCCGTCAGGAGAAGCCGCTAGCTTCCGCTTTACGACGGCCGCCACGCAACTGCGTTCATTCTGTATCTCGATCTCGCGGATGACGGGCCCGCTCATATTGAAGCCCTTGATGCCTTGGTGGCGGTCCAGCGAAAAGAGAAAACAGGACACCAGCAACAATGCCGTCAAGACCCAGAGCATGATGTAACGCGCATACCGGCACAGCAGCCAGTACAAGCCCAACAGTGCTGGCATGAGATACGACGCCTCGTCGGGGAGCTGGACAAAGATCAGGCCGTAGAGAATCAGGACGGTCAGGGCCCAGCCGTTGAGTTTGCGACCGACGAAGTCGGGCAGCGGGATACCGCGCCGCTTGTTGATCCAGGCCGAGACCACGGCGCAGGCAACCCCGACGAAGCCGGCGAAGCCGAACAGACCCAGAGTGCTGTTGTATGCCACATACGCCCAGTTGCCATACACCTTGGGCACCTGAACACCGATATTGAGGAATGCAGGCAGAAAGAACGCAAGCGTGATCAGGCCCGAACACAACGCCAGTGCGGCCAAGTGCCGCCACACCACGGGGTTGCGCAGTTGTCGCAGGTCATAATCCACGTACAGCAATCCCAACGGGATAATCGCCAGCGCATAGCTCGGCCTCGACGCTGCGGCCAAACCCAGAAATATCGCTGCCAGCCAGACGCGGCCCGACAGCATGCACAAGGTGGCAGCCAGAAAGAACGTCAGTCCCCAGAGGTAATCCATGGAGCCCAGGCCGGCAACGTAAAACACCGGCGTCAACGACAACGCCAGGGTCCCGGCCACGGCGCGTGTTCGGCCCAATGGCAATAACAATTGGAAGAACAGCGCCGCTGACGCGCCGGATAGCACCGCCGAAATCAGGCCGATCCCAAAACTGCCGGCCCCGAGGTAGAGCATAATCGCGTCGACGTACTCAGGCAGCGGATATCCGGGCACCCTGGACGGCAGGTACGTGCCGGTGTCCAGTAGGCGTTGGGCCGCCGAGATCGCGCGCCACGCATCTGGATCGCTCCCGTAGCCATGTCCCAATAAGGGCAAGCGGCTCAACAGCACAACGAGCGCAAGAAGCAAAGTCAATCCCCATGCGCCGTTGTCGCCAGCGGTAAGGCGCGGGTTCAACCCGGCCAATCCACGTACGTCCCCCGATTTCATGTGGAGCCCAGATTTGCGTATCGGTTCTCGGCCATGTCGACCCGTAGTGATCCGCCGACTTCCCGCAGGACGAGCACTTCGGGGCCTTTGCCGAAATGCTTTGCACCAGTGTCAGTTCCGGCGAAATCGCAGCGCCACTGTCCGTCCCGCCGGCGGTGCGAAATCAAACAGGTGGTGGCCAGCTGCCGGTTATTCCGTCGTCCGGTCCCCGATATCGCTTGCTGCGCCGAGTTCCCCAATTGCGAAACTACGGAATATGTTCCAGCGCCATTGATCATAATCGCGGAAGTGCCCCCGGCTGTGCTTCATCGACCTGAGGTATTGCCGCGCGTGCAGATCGACGTCGGGGGTTTGTGCGAAAAGGACGTAATCGCAGCTCGAAACCCGAGACCTTGAGCCGGAACAGCGCAAAGGAGTGCTGGCTCGCAATTCCGATGCGGGGCAGCGCAAGCGGATCGGAATCGCGGTCCGCGAAGCCGTTGGTCGTCGAGAGCGCCCAGCGGACGCCGTTGCGGTGTAACGCCGACCTCGCACGCTGGTCGAAGTCCTGCACGCCACCGTTGGGATAGGCGAAAATCTCTGGTGCGCCGCCTGTCTCGCGCTCAATCGCCAGACACGATTCGGAGATCTCGTACTCGACTTTCTCGTCGGAGCAGCGCGAGAGGATCGGATGCGTGACAGAGTGCGGGTAGAGAGTCACGCGCCCGTCGCTCGCGAGGACACGCGCCTCCTCCCACGAGAGCATTTGGAACGGTCCCCCATAGGCGTCGAACTCGGGCCCGAGCGCGGCGACGAGCCACTCGACGCGCGCGATGCGCTCCGCGTCGGGGAGATGCTTGAAGTGTTCGACGGCCGCGTCGCGGGTCTGGTTGCGGTCAGCGGGACTCCGAAGCGAAAACTTCCCGAGGCCGGCCGCCGTGAGGTCGACTTCGGGCACCTTCGTTCGCGAGAACGCAAGCCAGAGGCGGTCGGGCCAAAGCGCCTCACCGGTTCCCATCGGCCCTGTCGCGAGGAAGACCGCGGCGGGCAGTTCAAGGTCGCGTAGCACCGGCGCGGCGTGGATCGCTAGGTTGCGCGTCCCGTCGTCGAAGGTCAACGCCGCCGCGCGGCGGGGCAGTGTGCCGTCATGGAGACGCTCGAGGGCCTCGTCGAGCGGTAACACACGAAAGTGTCGGCGAACGTATTTCAGCTCCCGCCGCAGGGTCGCGGCATCGAGAACGTAACTGCAGGGCGGGGAAAGCGGCTCTCCCTCGATCCCGTGAAACATCAGGATCGCAAGTCGCCGGGATCTTCGCCACCGAGCGAACGCCGGGACGCCGACAGCGCACAGGAGCCGTGCGGCGAGCTCCTTCACGGCCGCGCGTGGCAGCAAGTTCGGCGATGCGTCGCACTCGACTAGCTCAACCGTCATGGATGTCTCCTACCCCAGTGCTGCTTGATATGCCTGGACAGTCATCTCGGCAATTGCCTTGGGCGTGAACCGGGCTAGCGCGACTTCATGTCCCCGCTGACCCATCCGCAGGCTTAGGTCCTGATCCTCGAGCAGAGTCAGCAGCCGGTCGGCCAACTTGGCTTCGTCCTCGGATTCCACAACGAATCCCGTCTTGCCGTCGTCGACCATCTCCGGCACGCCACCGACGCGGCTCGCCACAACCGGCTTTCCCGCCGCCATTGCTTGCGCGATGATCGTCGGCGAGTTTTCCTGCCGTGAGAACGACACGACAGCGCGGGCGGTGGCGATCTCATGCCGCAGCCGTTCATTGTCGACCAGATCGACAATGTCAACACTGTCGGCCAACCCCAGAGTTGTCACCCGATCCCGAACAATCTTCGCGTAGGCCGCATCCGGTTGCGGACCGATCAGTGCCAGGCGAGCGTCGGGCACAGCCCTTCGCGCCTGCGCGAACGCATTGACCACGCCCAGCGGGTTTTTCAGGGGGATGAGCGCACCGGCGAACAGCAGCCGCGGCGCGGTTGGCGCTGGCGGCGCCAGCGCGAAGAACTCCACGGCGGTTGGATTGGGAATGCTCACGCGTGAACCCCGGGTCAGTCCGGAGAGTTCCTCGGCATCGTACTTCGAGATCGAAATGACGACCTTGGCGCGTCCCAGCACCCGCCGGGCCACGTTACGTATCAACTTGGCCCGCAACGTATTCCGGAGACTGGGCTCGTGATATAAGTGGGTCTCGACATACGTAATACCGTGCACGGTCACCACGCAATTCGGGCTGCAGCGTGCCGCGATATCGCTGTTCAAGCCGATTTCTTGGCCGTGCACCACGTCTGGGTTCAATTCGGCGATCAGCTTGCGTGCCTTGCGCAAATCCAGGAAGGCCCCGGTGACCATCCGCCACCGGTACTGGCCGCGCATGTAGAAGACTTGGATCTTCGGCGCCTCGCGCCGGTAATCTGTCGACGCCTCACCGTGATGGAAGCGCAGCACGGTGACACTGTCGATGTCGTCGCGCTCGGCCAACGCCGGCACAAGTGTGCCGGTCGCCGACTCGACTCCACCGCGCACGACACCCGGCTCAAGCGGATACGTGCCGATCATCAGCACCTTCAGACCCACACCAAATTCCTCACTTACGCCGGCCGTTGAGCGAGGCCACTAGCGTCATCGCCGCTTGCTCTGCAAAGCCACGGACCGATCGATACCGGGTCGGCGACACCAGTCGTAAGACGCCGATGTAGACCACCGTGAAAAGCAGGCAATCGCCAACAACCGACGCGAGACCTAGCGGCTCGAAGTACTGGTCGGACCTGATGATGAGATGCTCCAAGGGGAAAACCACTGCGAAGGCGACAGATGCCGACAGTGTCGACGGGGCCAGGCACGCAACGACATCGCGGAATGAGGCATTGACCACCGCGCGCGCGAGCAAGACGCTGACGATGCCGCAGACCAGAAACGTGAGCGAGAGCCCGATGCCGACCCCGACGAGGCCAAACGGCAAGAGCAGCACGATAAGCGGCAGGTGGAGCCCCAGGCCGAGCGCGCTCAGCCAGTTCACCAGCGATGACCGGCCGGCACCCTTGATCGCCGTCACGCCAAGCGCTTGGAGCGCTGCACCCACGGCGATTCCCGCCATCGCCATGGCGGCAGTCCCGGCGGGACGCCATTCGTCGCCGAGGAGTAGCACTGCGACTGGCTGGCCCACCAAAACCAACAGCGCTCCGATCGGAAGTGCAGCGAACCAAGTCCAACCGAGCGCGCGCAGGAAAGCATCTCGGAAGCGTGTGCTATTGGCGGAAATTCGCGCGAATGCGGGGAACAGCACGTACCCGAAGATCTCGACGATCGCCATCGCGGGCATGCCCGCCATCTGGTACCCATAACGGTACTGGCCCAAATCCGCCGTCCCAAGACGACGACCGAGGAGCACCTGCTGGAAGGTGTCACGGATGCTGTAGGCCATGTTGTCGAGGAGCAGCGGCAACGAGAAAACTGCCATCTCGCGCCAGATCCGGACCGAAAAGCGTCCGCGGAACGGGCGCCATTTCGCCAACCACCAGCTCAGCACCAGCAGGGTGGTGATCGACGCGTAGGAACCGACGACCATCGCCCACGCGCCGTATCCCAACACCGCGAATAGAATCGATACACCCGCGAACGCGATCTTTGCCGCGGGCTGAACGATCATTCGTTGTTTGAACCGAAATGCGCGCTGCATGAGCGCCTCTGGAACGCTCACGCACAAATAGAGCAGCATAAGTCCCGAGCTCGCCGCCGAGATCTGCCCAGCCCGGGCATTGTGAAACAGATTGCCGATCAGAGGCGAGGCGGCCAAGACCCCAATTCCGAGCAGCAGACCCGTAACAAAGGTCACGACCAACACCGTATTGGCGGCGTCCTCGATATCGTCCTCGCGTTGTATGAGCGCCTGCGCGAGCGTGCTCTGCGCGAACAGCAGTAAAAACCCCGTCAACACTGATCCGGCCGTGAAGACACCCACCTCTTGGGGTCCGAGTAGACGGCCCAGCACAATCGTCTGGACGATGACGACGATCTGGCAGACGACTACGCCGATCGCCGAGTACCCCATCCCCCGCTTGAGCACACCGCTGAGACCACCTTGCGAGGCGCCAAGCTCTGCTGACGTCATCGGATCCGACCAAGGTGGATGCCGAACTGGGCTCGGCGCGCGGCGTTTTGGGAGCGGTTCGTCTCGACAGCGCTCGTCAAAGAATGGATGAACGGATGCAGCATCGGCTACCAGCCGATGCCCTGGTAGTTCGGGGTACCACGCAGTTGCTCAGCGTTGGGGAGCCGCACCAAGTCGATGATCAGACGCTCCGATCCGACCTGTGAGATCGCATCGACGACCTCGGGCGCGCGCGACCCGATAATCAGCACCTCGGCATGCTCGAGCACGGCGTCGACCGTGTCGATCAGCACCTCGCCGATATGAGGCAGCCGCTCATCGATGTAGGTGCGGTTCGCACCTACAAGTCGTGACAGTATTACGTTCGCGTCGTGGATCTTGACGTCGAAGCCCTTGCCAATGAGGCGTTCAGCCAGTTCCACCATCGGACTCTCACGCAGATCGTCTGTGCCCGACTTGAACGACAGACCAAAGATCCCGACTTTGCGTCGACCGTCGGCGATGACGAGGTCGAGAGCACGACGCAAATGGACCTCGTTGGAGACGAGTACGTTCGCCAGCAGTGGCGTATCGACGTCATTGCGCCGCGCCGTATGAGTCAGTGCTCGAAGGTCTTTGGGAAGGCACGAGCCGCCGAAGGCGAATCCCGGACGAAGGTACGCCGGGCTGATGTTGAGTTTGGTATCGGCGAGGAAGATGTCCATGACAGCGTGCGAGTCCAGTTCCAAGGCGGCGCAGATTGCGCCGATCTCGTTCGCGAACCCGATCTTGACGGCATGAAAACTGTTGTCGACGTACTTCGTCATCTCAGCGACCGCGATGGGGACCTGGAAGCGCGGGCCGGGAAGGCCTTCGTACAGTCCCAGCACCGTCCTCGCGCTACGTAAATCCGTAGCCCCCACAACCGTTTTGGGTGGATCACGAAAATCCCGAATACTCGTTCCCTCACGCAGGAACTCGGGATTCACGCACACCCCGAAATCGACATCAGCACGCTTGCCTGATGCCTTTTCCAGCAGCGGTATCAACAGCTTCTCGCACGTCCCCGGCACCATAGTGCTGCGAAATACGACAACGTGCCACCCATCCTTTTCGGCCAGCACCGCACCGATTTCGGACGTCACCTCTTCGAGATAACGTGTCGTCAATCCCCCGCCGGCGGACGAAGGCGTGCCGACACAGATCAGTGAGATGTCGGTGTCCAAGACCGCCGCGTGGGCATTTGCCGTCACTGTGAGGTTGCCCGCGTCGACGACCTCGGCGATGAGGTCGCCGATGTCCTCCTCCACGATGGGAGACCTACCCTGCCGGAGGGACTCCATCTTGTCCGGGTTCACATCCACGCCGACGACCCGGTATCCGCGCGACGCCAGGCAAGCGGCGGTCACGCATCCGACGTAGCCGAGACCGAAAACACTTACTGAATAGGAATTTTGACGGCTCACGATTCGCTCACCAACCTCACGGGGGACGGACAGGCCGCACTCACCACGGCACCGGGGCCACTGATGTCGATCGTCAATCCACGCCGGACGCCATACTCCGACCAACTGACCTCGAGCATCTCACTGTCACGGACAACTTCCGGCACGGAGATCATCCCCGCATCGGCGGTGCGCAACACCGACAGCATTGCCACAGGGGGGGTGGTCCGGGCGTGCACTGTGAGCAGCCATGCCGGCACCCTGGCTTCCAAACGATCCGACCACCAGCCAAGCTGAGAATCAGGATCCGCCCGCACCTGGCCGATTTCGATCGGTGACGTTGCGGCATAGCACAACTGCAGGACCGGAAGTCCATCGCGGGAGACCAGATGCCCGTCCTGGGTAGGAATCCAATCCAGATCCGGATGGAGTGGCCACGACATCGCGATGTCGTGCACTGACAAGCCGTCGAGCAAGTCGACGACGACCACGGTCGCGTCGCCGGGTGGGGCAATCAACCAACGCCGGTGCATCACCGGGTCGTCGAGCCTGCGGTAGCCGTTGTGCTCGGCGTCGACGATGCCGCGGTTGAGATCAACCGACCGCACAGTAGTCGCAGCGTGCCGCCTCCAGTAGAACGGTCCGCCGATCACAGACTGATTGACGCCGTCGACACAGACCGTGGGATGAGCGCGGGTGCCCCGAAGCGCAGTCCGCCATGCCGGCTTCATGTAGTAGCTGCCGGTTCCTGGGTCGACGATGAGCTCTCGACCCTCGGCGCTCAGCGTCACGGCGAGCGCGTCAGCGTGCCCGTGCGCTGCGGTTGACAAATAGCCGAGCGGCCCGACGTCCATCGTCAGCCGGTGCGGACCCGGTCGCAGGACGACCAGCCCACCGTTCGGTGCATACATGCCCGCGCTCGTTTCGCGTCGACGGACACCTGCGCCGAGCTCATGTAAGGGCGTGCCCAGCGCAGTCGCGATCCACGCGCCAGTGAGCGTCATCTCGCCATACCGGGCCGCGGTGACGTTTGCAGTCGTCGCCGCCACGATGCCGAGATGTTCGCGGACCGTACGTTTCGGCTCGGCGCCCAGCCTGAGCGCGAAACCGTCGTCGTCGTCCCCGTACCTGGGGTCCGGGTCGTCGGACCCGACGACGGAGACAAGGTATTGCGCACCACGCTCCAGCGCCGCGACCAACTCTGTCGGCACCCGATCACCGGCCAGCTGCAGCAGCGCGACCACCATCGCGAACAGCTCTGCAGTGAACATCTGGTATGAAATCGACTGCTCGGCACCGGCACCATCGGGCAGAATCAGTCGTTCGGCCTCGGCAGCGAGCGCGTCAACGGCACGCCTATATAGCGATGCGGGTGCAGCCAGCTCGGGGAACAGCAGATGAACGGTCACCAACCCGGTCAGCTCACCGATCAGGTGATTATTGGCCGAACTGAACCGGGAACGGGCGTGCCAGCAGTAGCGGGCACTCGCGTCGAGCATCCGGACCACCCGGCGGTACCTCTGCGTGGTCATGGCCGGCGAGTTCCGCAATCCCTGCAGGGCAATGGCCACCGAGATCGCCCTGATGCCCGCCTCAAACGCACCCCGCCATACGATTCCGGTGCCGATCGGGTTCTGGTCCAACCACGAATCGAGGTGGTCGAACACCGTATCGGCGTATCGCGATTCGCCGGTGAAAAGCCACGCCTGCGCCAGCACTGGCAAATGCTGTAGGCGATTCAGCTCCCAGATCCATTTCGGGTCGCTGCTTGCCACCCGGTGATCAATCCTGCTGCTGGCGATAGCCGGCCAGCGGTAACCGGTGATCGGGTCGTAGTTCCAGTCGGCGACGGGACCGATATTCACACTGCGGTACCCGAAATAGGCGCGTTCACCGGCGAGGATTCGGTCGGCCTCGGTGATCAGTTGGCCAACTTCCGCCGGTTGTTCTCTCGCAACCTGTAGAGCGCGGTCCTGATCGAGCAGCAGCGGCCGCGCACTGGCGTCGCGGAACCGCTCCAACAGCGCGTCCCAGTCGGATACCGAACCTGTGAGCATCCTGGCGTCAGCTTGCTCACGCAATCCATCACGGCTCGCCAGCGTGTCGCCCATACGTCGGGCACGCCACACCATCTCGCGCGGCGACATCTTCGCCGCGCGACCGGCATACCATGCAAGGCGCGACAGCGGTAGGCCTCGGGAAGGGAACACGGTTCAAGTCTTTCGAATCGCTCACACCGACTGCGGCGACGGCGAATAGGCGGCCACCGGGGTTCGTGACGCCTGCTCGACCGGGCGGCGCGCGATCGCATACACGGAAGGTGAGGCCACGTCGCGAATGCCCCGCGAGCGCGCCGCGCGCAACAGCAGTTCGGGCAGTCGGTCGCCGTACTTGAAGCGCAAGTAGTCGTCGGTGATGAAACGGATGTCGGTGAACTCCGCCGCCAGCAGGCCGTGAAGCTCCTTCTCCGAAAAACCGGCGTGTGCCCCGAGCTCATTGCGAAATCGATTGGTAACGCGCGCTCGGTAGTCGCTGAGATTCCACCGCAGCTTTTCCATAGTTGTCGCGTCGAAGGAACCGAGGTAGCCGACCGCGCGGTGCCGGTTTGGGGTTCCGACGAAGATGAGCCCACCCGGGCGCAACACCCGGGCCAGTTCGCGCAGACTTCCAGCCGGCTTGTCGACGTGCTCGATCACGTGGTGGTAGAACACCGCATCGAAGCTGCCGTCGGCGAAGGGTAGCTCGAGAATGCTGCCGGCGAGTAACCGGAAATCTGTCACGCCGGCGTCCAACCATGGATCCCATTGCTCGCTGATGTCCACCCCGACCACAGATCCGCCGAGTTCCCTGCGGATGAACAGCGCCTCATGGCCCTTACCGCAGCCCGCGACGAGCAGCCGCGGTTCGGGTCCCAAGCCTCCGGCCGACCGGACCGTTCGGCAGAAATATTGTGCGCCGGCGTGGGTTTCGCTGGAGATGGCTTCGGTCATGGTTGTCTCCTTGTCGTGAATTCTCGGGGTGTCCCTGCCGAGCAACTGTTCATAGAACCGAACGAGCGCTCGCCGCGACACCTCCCAGGACAGTTCCTGTGCGACCCTGCGGTATCCCGACTCACCCATCTGCCGGCGTTGGCCGGGGTCTTGCAGAAGGGCGTCGATCGCTTTCGCGAACGCGAGTTCGTCGTTGGGCTGTACGTACACCGCTGCATCGCCGGCCGATACGCGCGCCTCGACAAGATCGAAGGACACGATCGGCCGCCGCATCGCCATGTACTCGACCACCTTGTTCATCGTCGACAGGTTGTTGAGCGGGTTCAGCGGGTCTGGCGCCAGGCACACATCGGCCGTAGAAAGACAACGCTGCACGAACTCGTCGGTCACCCGGCCAGGAAATTCCACGAAGTCTGCAAGGCCGAGTTGCTCACTGAGCGCGACCAATTCGTCGTAGGTGTCGCCCGCACCCATGAAGATGCAGTGGACGTCGTCGCGTCCGATCTCGTCGCGCAACAGCTGTAATGCCCGCACCGCGTAGTCGACACCGTCCGACGGCCCCATCACGCCCAGGTACGCGAGCAGATAGGGTTTGCCGCGTCGCAGGCTGGTGTCCGGCTCCCGCCGGATGAAACGGCTCAGGTCAGGTGCGCTACGCACTACCACCACCCGGTCGGCGGCGAATTTGCCGCGCTCGATGGCGACGCGCCGATAGCTTTCGTTCGTCGAGATCACTGCGTCGGCGGCGGCGAAGGTGAGTCGCTCGACAAATCTGGTCAGCCAGTACAGGATTCGCCCACCGTCCGGGAAGCGCGAAAGGTACATTTCGGGCCCCAGGTCGTGGTGGTCGAAAACGAACCGCGTGCCGCCTGGACGCAGAGCCAAAGCGATCAGAAACAGAAGATCCGGAGGGTTGCACGCATGCACGATGTCGATGGGCCCCGAGCGACGAACCCTAATGGCCAGGCGCAGCGTGTGGAATAGCGCGAGCGTGTACTCGAGGACATAGCCGATCGGCCCGCCGGTTGCCTGAAACAACGGATAGCGCAGGATCCGCACACCCTCGATCAGAGCTTCCCGCTCGCGGTCTTGATTGGCACCCGTCGGGCAAATAACCGTGACCTTGAATCCCGCGTCGGTCAACGCCTGGGCCTCTTGCCATACGCGACGGTCGAACGGCACCGAGAGGTTCTCGACGAGAATCAGTATGTGGCGCGTCATTTCGTTACCCCCGACCAACCAGCATGTATTGACCCATGACCACGTCCTCGATCGCCCGTTGGGCCGCCTCGACGCTGCGATCCAGATTGAATTCAGTCTCCACGCGATCGCGCCCGGCCCGGCCCATGCGACGCGCGGTTTGCGGATTCGACAACAAGTCCACCAGTCGCACTGCGAGCTGTTGCGGATCTTTCGGTGGCACAAGGTATCCGGTCTCTCCGTCATTGATCATCTCGGGGATGCCGCCGACGGCGGTGCAGACTGCCGGTCGGCCGCACGCCATGGCCTCGAGTAGTGCGATCGAAAAACATTCCACCGTTACCGAACTCAGCGCGAAAACATCGATCGCGCGCAGCAATCGAGCGACATCGCGACGCACGCCGGCGAAGTGAACGTTCGATGTGATCCGCAGTTCTGAGCACAGCGCCTCGAGCTGAGGACGACATGCACCATCGCCGATAACGAGGAACCTCGCTCGGGGCATCTCGTTGATCACGATGCGGGCAGCCCGCAAAAAGGTGGCGTGGTCCTTTATCGGGCTGAGTTCGGCAAGGATGCCGACCACGGGATCGCCTTCGGTCCAGCCGAATTCGGTCAGGGCGCTTCGGTCGGTGTTGACATCGAACAGCGCCGGATCCACTCCGTTGTGGATGATGCGAATCTTGTCATCGGGGTAGCCGAGTTCATCCACCAGATACCGTCGCTGTGCCTCGGCGACACCGAAATAGGCACTCGTCCAGCGAGTCAGCGCACGATCAACTGTGGTGCGGACGCTGCTTCGCGGGTTGGGATCGCCGATGTTATGCACCCACATGACCGTGTGCTCGACGCCGGCGGCGCGGGCAGCGATTCGGCCCAGCGTTTCTGCGTTATAGCCACGCACCACCACGACGTCTGGCCGCTCCCGCCGGGTGATTGAGACGAGTTTGCGCAGAGCGCGCGCTGCCTGCCGCTTGCCTCCCAGGTGCAGTGCCCTCGAGTCGACCCCAGCCGCCAGCAGATCGGCAAAGAGTTCGCCCTCCTTGCCGATGCAGACGACCGATGGAGTGAACCGCTCAGGGTTCATCCGCGGCAGCAACGTGGTCACGTGTCGCTCAGCGCCGCCAACCCGCAGATCTGGAACAACAAACAGCACTCGGATCGGGCGCCCGCTCATCGGGACACCTCGCGGTAGAGCGCGTCGAGCCGGCGCGCGACTGCGCAGACGTCGAACCGACTCTCTACTCGTGCGTAGGCGGCGCCACCGTATCGGGTGCGCAACTCATTGTCGTAAACAACGATCCGCAGCGCGGCTGCAATCGCCTCGGTGTCTTCGGGCGGGATGATTAGGCCGCATTCATCGCCGATCATTTCCGGCAGCCCACCGACATTGCTGGCGATCACGCACAATCCCCGCGCCATCGCCTCCAGCACCGCCATCGACTGCCCCTCGTTACGTGACGGCAGCACCAACACCTGGGCGTGGTCGAGCAGCTCACCGACCTCTTTCTCAGACAGCCAATTGTGCAGTGCGACAGTATCTTCCAGGCAAAGTTCCCGGATGGTTTGGCGCGCGCGCTCCACTTCGCCATCACCGGCGAGCGTCAAGGTTGCGGCCTTCCAGGGGCCCGAATTGAATTCCGGGTCGCGGGTGAACTTGGCCCACGCGTCGAGCAGTCTGAACGTACCCTTGTGGTCGCCGATGCGGCCGAGGAAAACCACATGCACTGGCTCGCCCAATGCCGGCTGGGTCGCACGGCGTGCGAGGCGAACCGCGTTGGGGATTGCAATTATCCGCGCGGTCGGGGCAATCGCGCGCATCCGCACCGACCACACCTCGCCGAGCGCAATGAAGGCGCTCGCCCGACTGAGGGTCGCACGGATCACCGCCTGTGCCACCCGTGGTGAATTCTCGTAGAAACCCTGGAAACCGGACCCGTGCATATGGATTACGACGGGAACACGGGCAGGCCTGCTGATCCAAAACAGCGCGGCCTTCCGGATGAAACTTCCGCGCGTACTGGCATGCAGGTGCACCACGGTGGGACGGAATCGAATCAACTCGACGACATACAGCAGCGCGCCACGCGCGAAAGCCGTGATTTTCGCCGCGTCGGAGCCGTCGCGGTGAGTCGCAACGTGCCGGATGTTCCAGTCAGTCCACAGGACTGTCTGCTGCATCGCGCGAACGTAGCTCGCGATGCCGCCTCGGGTTTCCGTGCTTGTGGAAACCCACAGTGCCCGTTGCTCAGCCATGGCGCTGGAGTATTCGTTCGGGGATGTCGCCGTTCCCGGCCGCCTTCGCGCGTTTGTCGCGATCGGCCCATCCGATGGTGATTCCGACGAGCAGGAATATGACCGTTATCGCAAACTCGAAGTACCGGAGGTCGACAGTCATCCCGGCACAGACGAGGATGGCCATCCCCATGATCGCCAGGACCGCGAGCGGCTTGCCGCACAAATCGTGATCCGGAAGTGTCCGGTACGCACTCGATAGCCGGTACGCAACCAGCGCCAGGACACAGATCCAGGCTGCGAGGCCGATCGCGCCCAATTCGGCCAGGACTGCCAACTCGTTTTGGTGCGAGACCTCGCCCAAGCCAAGACTCCATGCCGTGTCTGGGGACCACTGCTGATGGTGATAGGAATTGACCGCCTGAAATCGACCAACTCCCCAGCCTTCGAGGGGTTTTCGTGCGAATGCCCAAAGCGCGGTCTGGATGTCGTTCAGTCGAGACTCGACCTCGCCCTGGGAGCCCACGCCACCTGCCTCCCGGTCGTCACTGGTGAACGTCGACCAGTTGGTGACGACGATCGTGACCAACAAGCAGAGGACCGTGATGAACCAATGGCGATATCCCTTGGCCAGGGTTGCGCCGATGATGAGCACGGCCACTCCGCCGAGCCAGGCGGCTCGGGTATGCGTCTCATAGAGGCCGACGCCGGAGGCAACGGCGATCGCGAACGCTATGCACCTCTGCCACACCGGTTCGCTGCGCCGGCTCAACAGCAACATCGCGATCGCAATGCCCAGCGCGAGGACCATTCCATTGACGACCGGCTGGTTGAAGACGCCCACGGCCCGGCCGGCCCAGCCCGGTCTTTCGATCACAACGATGTAGCGAGGCCAGACCCAGTCGGACAGCCCGGTGAATGGCATGATGCTCACTGCGGCTGAGTAGGCCACCAATGTCAGGATCGTCCAAAGCAGTGCCCGCACCGCCGACGTGCGGTCGAATGCGTAGCGCCCGACGACATACATCGCGAATGGGATCAACGTCCCGATGACTATGAGCCGAGATACCGAGAGACCTTCGCTGAGCAGCACGTCGACCGCGGGGTATTTGTGCGGGGTCAACATCGAGTAGACGTTCCACATCAGGTACAGGGACATCGCCCACCCGACCCCTCCGATGCCGCGCAATCGAGTCGGTGTGCGATCCATCCATAGCGCTGTCGCTATGACCAGCGCAGCGAAGACGACCAAGAACAGCTCGACGGGCAATGCGGTCTCTGACCGTATTGGCAGCCGCAGGAACATCGTCACAAGTAGCAGGATCGTTGCGAAGACCGGGCTGATCAGGGCACACAGTCCGAGCGCCAGAACGGCGACACCGGCAAACAGCATCTGGCCGGATGTCGAACCCACCAGCAGCGCCGCCGGCATGCCGACAACGATCCCGACCACGATGGCACCGGCAGGCAACGATGCCCGCAACCGGCTGCCTCGGACGGGGGCGCCTGATCCGTCGGCTCCTTGGTGGGCCGAGACGTCAGCCGCCAGCGGAGCTGACCCGCTCATCTGCGTTCTGTCCCGTCGATCAACACCGCGCCAAGAAGAACCGTGTGCGCGTCACCGAGCGCATCAACTGCCGAGGTGACGTCGCCGGCCCGCGACGAACGTCGGCCGACGACGACAATGGTGAGGTCTGCCGCCGCACATATCGGTTGCGAATCGATGGTGTCGGCGATAGATGGAGCGACGACGACAACGGTGTCGGCGCCCGTGCGAATCTCGTCGAAAACCGCGACGACTCTCTCGCGGCTCACGAGCGAGTAGCGGTCGGCAACAACCGAACCCGAGGTCATGATCTTCAACGAGTCGACCGCACCGTCTTTCAGCACACTGTTGACCAGGCCGCTGTCGGTGAGTACGTCGTTGAACCCGGCATCCTCCGTATGCTGCGACGCGTCGTTGTCGGCGTAGACGAGAACGGTCCGATATCCCTGCTGAGCCGACAACCTGGCCAATGCTTCGCCGAGGTCTCGCGCTCCTCGAGCGCCGCGGATGTCGGTCAAGGCGACGACCGTCGATTTTGGCAAGTCTTGGAGGCTGACGATGTTGGCAAGCGTGCGCAACCGATTTTCACGCAACGTGTTCCGCTCGATCGAACCACTAGCGGGCACCTCGACCAACGGTTCGATGCCGGTCTTGTCCAGAACATCGGCCGAATTTGTGAGCCGTGTCGAGAATGCCGCCAGACCGAGGGCGGCAAGGATACCGAGCAGCAATCCACCCGCGGCCCGCAGTGCGACCTCGAACATGAAGTTTGGTGCGTTCTTGGTTACGCCGGCCCGAACCTGAAGCTCCTGGAGTTGATCAGTCGAATCAGCACGCAGCGTGTCCAGTCGCTGCTGTACGACGGGCACCAGCGGATTCATCAAACCGTCGGGTCCGGCCTTGGAGAGCAGCGAGTTCAGTTGGTCCTGCGTGTTCTCGATCGCTTTCTCATTTCTCCTTTGCCGTACCGAATTGATGTCGTCACAGAACGCCGCGGCCATATTCTGCGCCGCATCCTGGGCGACTTTCGGGCTCTGAGCGGTTGCCTCGATGGTCAGGATCGGGCTGGCGCCAACCGTCCGGGCCTCGAAGGTGACATCCTCGGGGAGGTCATGCGCGTCCCTCAACCGGCCGATCGTCGCGGGATCGTTGAAAAGGGTGGAGTATCCCGTGACCATCGTTGCGTCTTCCACGGGATTTCGGCCCGGTGAGGACAGCACGAGTGTCGATGTCGCCACATACGTTGGTTTGGTAAGCAGCAGCGGCAGGGCGGCCGACAGCGTCGCGAGTCCCGCGATTGCCAGAACTACCCACCATCGTCGCCGGATCTGATCGATGCGGCGCCTCAGAATCGGATTCACTTCTCCTCCAAGGGAACATAAGAACGCGCCGATGCCCAGGTCATCGGAGTACACCCTTTCGCGAAGCGGTCGCCGGCTCAGCGCCGTGGATCAATTCGGTCGCGACGCGTCGGCCGGACCTGATCGCACCCTCCATCAGCCCGAAGAACTCCAGGCTGGTTTCGGTGCCGGCCCAGTGGACGCGGTCATGCGGTGTTGTCAGTGTCGGGCCGAGCCGCAGCCAGTCGCCGAGGCCGAACAGGGCGGCATAGCAGCCCTTGCTGTACTCCTCAGCCAGCCAGTCGGTCACCGTGCATCGTGTCGGCGGCGGCAACTGTGGAAAGAGCCGCCGGGTGTGGGCCAGCGCCGCGTCCCGCTGCTCGGCCGGCGACAGCGGGCTGAAGGCGGCTGCCGCGGCACCGGTAACGAATCCCGTTAGCACGCCGGTGGATTCGTCCGGCGGAGAATCATCGACCGTGGACAGCAGCGGCCCGTGCGCACTGACCGACCATCCGGATAGTCCGTAGTCACGCCAGATCGGAGCCGGATAATTCAGATGTACCTTGACTGCACAGCCGCGCCCGGTGGCCGTTGTAGCGCGCGGCGTCCGCAGCGCGGGCCGGAACTCGATCCGTTGCGCGAGCAGCGGCGGCACGGCGACGACCACCCGGTCGGCGCGATACTCGGACGGTGTGCCGTCGATGGCCGAAACGCTATGCACCACAACGTCGTCACCGTTCTGGTCGATCGCACAAACTGGTTGGTGCAATTGCACCCGCTCGCCGAGCCGTTCAGCGAGCACCCCGCACAAAAGATGCGCGCCGCCATCAACCCGCCATTGCTGGGCCCCGCCCTCGAAGGCGTTGAGATACCGGATCCCGCCGCCAGAGCGCAGATAGAAAGCCATGTGAAGAGCGGAGATCGCGGCTGGGTCGGCCGCCATCATCTCGCCGATGAACAGCGGGAAAAAGGTCTGCGCGTCTGGATGCCTGACCTCGTCGACAAGCCAGCGCTCGGCCGTCAGATGGTCGAGATACCCCGCCCGTGGGCTGTCCCAGGGTGCGTCAGGCTGCACTTGCGCGACGAGGTCCTCGAGTCGATCGAACAAATCACCGAGCGCGACCGCGTCCAGAGGGGGCATCCGAGTCGCGGTTGTCGTCCTCCGCTCCGACACCAGGAATGTACTGTCCCCAGCCATCACGGTGGAGACCACGTCGAGTCCATGCTCCCGCAGCAGTGCGAGCAATTCGGTGTGCCGCTCGCCCAGGTAGGCGGCACCCCCATCGGCTACCACACCTGCGGACAACGGGACACCAAGCATCCGCCCGCCTACCCGGTCACGCGCCTCCAGCACGGTGACCTCCGCGCCCGCCACCGCCAAGTCGACAGCGGCGGTCAGTCCGGCCAGGCCGGCACCGATGACGACAACGCGCATGCCTGCCCCGATCATGACACCGCGGCCGCAACTTTAACGAATAGCCCATCCGCCGATGGGTTTTCGACGAAGTCCTCGAACAACAGCTCCGTACCGAAGTCCCGGGCGATCGCACTGAGCACCCGAGTGGCCAGCAGTGAATCACCGCCGAGTTCGAAGAAGTCGGAACTCGGAGTCACGTCCGGGGTGTTGAGAACTCGACGGAAGATCCCGACGATGTGGTCGGCGCTCATAGGCTTGCTCCATTGCTGTCGTAGTCTGCTGCTGCGGCACGCTGCGTTGCCGCCCGGTCAACCTTGCCGCTGGACGTGTAAGCGAGCGCGGCAACGAATTTCACTCGGCTGGGCACGAATTGGTTGGGTAGACGGTCGCGCAGGTACTGTTTCAGTTCGGCCGGCGTAGTCGCCCCGGCCGTCCTGGCCAGAGCAACGTACGCTGTCAACGCCGTGCGCCCGAGTAGCCGTTCACCGACCACAACGGCGCCTGCGACCTCGGGGTGGGTGTTCAACTGCGCCTCCACCTCGGCCGGATGTACCCGCACACCAAGGACTTTCACCTGTTCGTCGGCGCGACCGCGCGAATACAGCAAGCCGCGCTGGCCGCGGATGACCAGATCACCGGTGCGGAACCACCGGGTCGGTCCCGAGCCGTCATCGGCGACCGGGAAACCCTTCGCAGTGGTTTCTGGCAGCCCCAGGTATCCGGTGGCTAGGGAGGGACCCGAGATGAGTAGTTCGCCCTCCTCGGTGACGCGATCGCGCACATGGGGCAGCGGGCGCCCCAGTGGCGCCTCGGCGTCGTGAGCCGCGACTTCTGGTTCGGTGCCGGGGCCGGCCAGCTGCACCGCGTGGGTCACCATCGTCGTTTCGGTACACCCGTAGGTGTTGAGCAACCTGACGTGCCCGACGTCGAGATCACGCCACTGCCGCAATCGGGTTGGGTCGACCCGCTCGCCGCCGATCACCACCAGTCGGACGCTGTCGGGTAGTGCCGCGTGCTCCTCGTGCAGGAAAAGCGCGAGTTCGTGCCAGAACGCCGTCGGCAGGTCGAGCACGGTGATTTCCCGTTCCGCCAGCATGCGGATGAACGGCGGGAACGAGCCGGAATGGGCCGCGTCGTCGAAAACCAGTGTCGCGCCGGCGGTCAGCGCGGGCAGAATCTCCTCCAAGCAGGTATCCCACCCGAGCGAGGCGAATTGCAGCACGCGGTCTTCGGGTGTGACCGCGAAGAGGTCGCGTAGCGCGCGCACCGTGACCGTCAGGGCATGCCGCGAGACCACCACCGGCTTCGGCGCCCCAGTGGAACCCGACGTGCACAGCACATACGCCGGATCGCTCCGGTGCCATGAAGGCTGCAGCACCTCGGCATCAGCAGCGACTGGATCGTCGTCGAGCGTTTCGATCCGCAGGTTCGTTGCTGCGTGCGGGTCGGGGGCTACCGCAAACAGACGGTCCAGGCCGAGCACCGCGGCGAGCGTCTGCTTGCGGGCGACCGGAAGAGCGGCGTCGATCGGACAGTAGGTGGCGCGGGCTTGCAGTATCCCAAGCAGATGCTCTACCACCGCGGGTGTGTGCGAGACCAACGCACCGATCAGACCGGATGGCGCGTCGGCGGCGAATCGGCGTGCCCGATAGCGCAATGCGGTAAGACGGACCCGCTCTGCGAGGTCTCGATAGGTGATGGCGACCCCGTTGTGCACGATGGCAGGACGGTGAGGCCAATCTCCGGACGCGGCGGCGAAGTCCGCCATCACGTCACCGACGACGTCGGTGTCGGGAACCGCGACGCCTTGCTGCAACGGCGACAGCTCGTAGGTATCGATCACGTCATCCATGCGTCAGCTTCTCCCGTTCATGCCGAGCCGTTGGCGGCGAATTGCTTTTCGCTGACGCATGTTTCAGTGGGCCCATGACCGTTCGGGAATGATCCAGAGGGAGTGGTCGCGGTATTGGTCGAGGGCAGGGCGCCTGCGACAGGACCGTACTGGTCAGGTACGGTGCCGTCGTCCGAGGCGGGCGTGGCTGACCCGCATTCGGCTGAAAGTGCTGTGCCACATGGGCGGTCGCAATTCTCCCGCCACCATGCCTGCCCGGACGCCGGCAGACTGTCGATCGGGTCGTAGAACGGGTAGATGCGGTTCAAGGCATCGACATCCGTCAGATCCAAACCAGTGCGGTAATTCTTGGTCCAGTATGAGACGCCCAGGTTCCGGTCGTAGTGCACCACTTGATGGACCCACCGTTTACCGACATAGGGAACATCGCATACGATTCGCGGCGTCGCGTAACCGGGCAGATAACCCATGATCGCCAACTGCAGCTGTTGAGCTTCCCCTAGTGAGGTCCGCCAGTGTTCGGCGTTAGGGATCATGTCGCACATATAAAAGTAGTACGGCAGGATATTTGCTTCGCCCTGGAGCGCGAAACACAGGTCGAGCAGGTCGTCGGCCGTAGCGTTGACCCCACGCAACAACACGCCCTGGTTGCGCACGTTGCGCAGCCCTGCGTCGAGGAGCGCCCGCGCCGCCGCCGCGACCAACGGAGTCACCGACTGCACATGGTTGATGTGGGTGTGTAGCGCCAGGTTGACCCCGCGGGCGGCGGCAATGTGCGCCGTACGATGAACTCCGTCGAGCACCTTCGATTGCAGCCAGTGCTGCGGCAGCCCGGCCAACGCCTTTGTCGCCAAGCGGATATCGCGGATGGTGTCAATTTCGAGCAACTGCATGAGGAACGATTCCAGTCGCGGCCAGGGGACGTTCGCAACATCCCCGCCGGACACCACGACATCGCGCACCATCGGTGTGGCGCGCAGGTACTCCAACATTCGGTGCTGCCGGTCGGCCGGCTGCAGGGTCAGCCTGGTCTTGCTGACCGTGGGTGTGGAATTGCCGACGAGATCCATCCGCGTGCAATGGCCGCAATATTGCGGGCAGGTCGACACCATTTCGGCGAGGACCTTGGTCGGGTACCGATGGGTCAGCCCCTCCACGACCCACATGTCGCTCTCGTGCAACGAATCTCGCTCGGCGTATGGATGTGAGCACCATTCCGGGTCGCGATCGCTGAGCACCGGGAGCATGTAACGCCGGATCGGATCGGCATAGAACGCCTCGGTGAGGCTGCGGCGTTCCGGCAAGCTGTTGGGGGCCATGGTGTTCAGCGTGTGCGGCGGCAACAACATCGACATGGTCGCCCGTGACAGCTGATCGGCGGCCAGGTCGGCATAGAACCGCTCGCCGAGCAGATCCCCCACCACCGCGCGCAGCTGCCCTACGCTCTTGACGGAGTGCGCCCGCTGCCATTGTGCGTCCCGCCATTCGGACTCCGTGACCGTCGCCCAGCCTGGGAAACGGCGCCAATCCGGCTCCGACAACTCCTTGCGTACATAGGTATACGGCTGATCGGTGGCGGCGGTGAAGCCAGTGCGCCGGGTTTCCGAGAGTCCCCGCAAACGATCAGTCATCAATCCGTCCTCCGTCGCCGTCACGCGTCGATCGCCATCGCCGGCTCGGGCTCGAGAGAGGCGCGAAGCCACTGCACCGTGCGGTGGACTCCTTCGACAAGATCGACAGCGGGTTTCCACCCGAGTTCCTTGTGCGCCTTCGTCGCATCCAACGCAATCGCGTGTAACTCACCGGTACGAGCCGCCGCGTAACAGGGCATCGATGACCCATCAAGCACCGCAGCGATCAGGCGGTGCACTTCTGCAACTGTGGTCTGTTGCCCCGTGCCGATGTTGTAGGTTCCGACGGTCGTCAAGGGCGCCTCGCCGGCACGCACAAATGCGTCGACCACGTCGTCGACATAGACGTAATCGCGAGCGGCGGTGCCGTCGCCGTAGACGGTGACCGGGCGACCGCTGATCATTCTGCTGCCGAAAATAGCGATCACGCCGGCCTCTCCCAGCGGATTCTGACGCGGTCCATAGACGTTGGCCAACCCCAGGCAGATCGGCGCGAGCCCGTACATGCCCGCGTAAGCGCGTACATACATCTCGCCGGCGACTTTGGCCGCCGCATAGGGCGACAACGGATCCAACTGCGCGGTCTCATCCACCGGCAGGCGGGTCGGTGCCCCGTAACGTGAACCGCCTGACGCGGCATAGACGACCCTTTGAACGCCCGCTCGCCGGCTGGCCTCAAGAACATTGATCGTTCCGAGCACATTGCTGCGGGCATCGAATTGAGGATCGGACACCGAAGCCCGAAGATCGACCTGCGCGGCAAGATGGAAAACAGCGTCGGGGTTGGCACCCGCGACGATGCCTGCCAGTTCGGGCGCCTGAATATCGGCCCTCAAGAACGTGAACCGGCCCGGGTAAACCCTGTTGCAGCGATGCGCTTGTTCGAGGTTGGTTGCGACGCCGCTGCTGAGGTTGTCAACTCCAACTACTTTGTGGCCTTCGGCCAGGAGACGGTCCACCAAAGTGGAGCCGATGAATCCGGCTGCGCCGGTAACCAAGGTTCGCACGATTTGCTACTCCTATTCAACGGGACTGACTGAAAGTTCGTGGTAACCGCTCCACTGGACCAGGGGTCATGCAGGCTGACGACTCATCGCGACCAAAGACCGCGAGCGAGGAACCTACTTTGTACATTCTCAGTAAGCCCCTTCATGCTGAAATACTGATCGGACTGTCTTCCCGATAATCGCAATGTCGGCGGCCATCGACCAATTATCGACATATGAAAGATCCAGACGGAGGGCGTCATTCCATGAAAGATTGGATCTGCCACTAACCTGCCATAGCCCAGTAATACCAGGCTTGACGAGAAGCCTGCGCTGGGAAACGCTGTCATATTCTTCGGCTTCCAGCTTAAATAGCGGACGGGGACCGACCACACTCATATCCCGGCGGAGAACGTTGATGAATTGTGGCAACTCGTCGATGCTGAAGCGTCGCAATATGCGACCCACCGACGTTATCCGAGGGTCATTTCGGATCTTGAACAGATGGCCGTCGCATTCGTTGCTGTTCAAGAGATTCTCGAGTTTCTTGTCTGCATCCACCACCATGGTGCGTAGCTTCAACATCGAAAATGGCTTGCCGCCAAATCCGATGCGTTCAGAAGAATAGAAGACAGGGCCCCTACTGTTGGCCTTTATAGCGATGGCGGCTAGAAGAAGGATCGGCAGGACGGCTGTGAGTGCGGCCAATGCGAAGCAAAAGTCGAAAGCGCGTTTCTGCACGCGCTCTGCACCGCGATATTGCGGCTTTTCAATGTGTAACAGTGGTAGGCCGGCAACGGGAAGCATGGTCAAGCGAGAAATCGCGACATCCATTACCCCGGGCGAAACCACTAGATCGACGCCCAGGGGCTCGAGCGTCCAGATTAACTTGCGGATTTCCTGGGTCCCAAGATGCTCGCTGCCAACTATCGCGACTGTGTCCGCACGGCACTTACGGATCATCTCCTCTAAATGGCATATTTCGGCACCGACTACGGGAATCGCCTCGTCCCGGACTAACAGCTGCTCGTCGTTTGCCGGGACGCCGCCAGGTATGCAAGCTCCGACAATCCGATACCCGTCTATCGGATTCCGGGTGAGCTCATTCGCGAGATTCGCCACCGCGTCACTTTTTCCGACGGCCAACACTGCAGTTAGATATCTGCCATCGACCCGCTTGCGCGCAACATATTGCCGGGCCAGCCACCTGCTCAGCACCAAGCCAAAAATGCCTACGGGAAGAGCAACAGCGAGATAACCCCTCGCAATCTCGAGCTTGAAGAGCAGCTCCGCCATAGCGATGGCACCGAAGGTCCAGAGAGACGCCTCCACCGCTCGCCGGTACTCCTCGATGCCCCGCCCGATAATTCTTGCGGACCTTGCATGGAAGCCGGCTAGGGTGGACAACCATAGAATCGCGATCAGACCGGAATATGCCGTGGCATAACCGTTTTCATGTACAGGCGCCAGAGGGGCTTGGCCGAATCGGATATATTGAGCCAAAATCACCGCGCCGATTACCACCGCGGAGTCCGTTATCCGAAGTTTGGCGGCGTATCGCCGTTGCCACCGTGAGCGGTCGAGTTCCTGAGTCGGCGCCCCTTCGGCCCGGGGAGCTTGTGCCGAACCTAGTATCCGCACCTGGGTCGGCTCGGGGAGCGCTCGTTTCGGTAACACTGCCGTGCTTTGGTGACCATTTCTCCCCTGGCGGTTTCGTTCGCCGCCAGGGCGAGAGACGCTGAGTCCGGACTTCTGTTGAAACACGGCCTACCCCAACACCATCGGTTCGGATTCTCTGATTTGGGGCTTGGTCTGCGACGGCAGTGCAACAGAATGCACGGCATTTGCGCAAACCTCCCGGGTCAAGCGAGAGGCCCCAAAGGCTGTGCGGGCCAAACTGCTCGAACCCATCGCGGTGGGCCCGACTAGGTGCATCTCAGGCAGTTCGTGTCGGTCGGTGGACAGCTCAACAATGGGAGTCAAGACTCGCTCCTTTTGAAAGTCTGGCGCCACAAAGGTTTTGGCGGCTGTTACCTCGATCGCTGGGTCGGCGGCACATGTCACAACCGTGTCAGCTCGGCCGGCCAAGATGGATTGCGCATCGTTGGTGGAGGCCTGGACGGTCGACTCGTCCGCCAATCGGGATGTGAGAGAACGAGCTTGCACTACTTCGCCAAGCTCGGTTGGAACAGCACCGTCGGCCTCGATGGTCATGACGCGCGAACTTCTTGCAAGGCCTTCGCATGCCACTCGATCGTTCGGACAATGCCTTCGCGCACCTGCACCTGTGGGCTCCACCCCAGCCGGTCGCGAGCCCTGCTGATGTCGGGCTTTCGGCGTGTCGGATCGTCTTGCGGTAACGGGCGGAGCTCGATCATCGAGGGTGAGCCAACTAATTCGCGAACCAGTTCGGCGATTTGACGGATACTGAGTTCAACTGGATTGCCAAGATTGATCGGTCCCGGCTCGCGCGAGTCGAGCATTGCCGCAATGCCACGAACCAAATCGTCCACATAGCACAGGCTCCTGGTTTGGCTACCGTCTCCGAACACGGTCAAAGGTGCGCACCGTAGCGCCTGAGCAATAAAGCTCGATACCACGCGCCCGTCGTCTGGACGCATCCGCGGACCATACGTGTTGAAGATGCGTACGATGCCGGTGTCCGCTCCACATGAAGTGCGGTAGGCAGTCGTTAACGCCTCCGCGTAACGCTTCGCCTCGTCGTAAACACTTCGCGGGCCGACGGAATTTACGTTGCCCCAGTAGTCTTCTGATTGCGGGTGAATCAGCGGATCACCGTAGACTTCACTGGTCGATGCCAAAATAAAGCGCGCCGACTTGGCGCGCGCGAATTCGAGGGCATGCCGTGTTCCCTCCGAGCCGGTCCGCAGCGTAAAGATTGGCCTCTGTAGGTATCCGGGTGGCGACGCCGGGCTAGCTAGGTGAACGACGCCATCGAAACTGTCCACGATATTGATCGGCTCCAGCACGCTGGCCTCAATGAAGGAGAATCGTGGTGACGAGATGAGGTGTTCGAGATTGGCGCGGCGCCCGCTCGACAGGTCGTCGAGGCAAACGACGGTGTCGCCACGGCCGACCAGCAAATCGCATAGATGCGATCCAAGAAATCCGGCTCCGCCGGTGACGAGAATCCTCACGATTTCCCCCTGGTGCTCTGGTTGTTGACGCGCTCTGTGTAAGTGATCACGGACACCCGAAACCGCGATATGTCCAGCCCGCTGCTCGCCATTCGTGCGGATTGAGGCAGTTGCGCGCGTCGATAATGCACTTGGATCTCGTGACGTCACCAAGTTCTTGCGGCTGCATTCTCCGGAACTCGTCCCACTCCGTGAGAACCAGCACCGCGTCGGCGCCGATACACGCGTCTGCGGTTGAAAACGCGTAGTTAAGAGTTGGGAAGGCTTTCCGCGAATTATCCATAGCCTTGGGGTCGTATACGGTCACGTTGGCGCCCTCTACTTGGATTTGGTCGGCCACGTCCAGAGCAGGCGAGTCGCGGATATCGTCGGTGTTCGGTTTGAACGCCGAACCGAGAATGCTCACCCTGGCTCCGACTAGCGATCCGCACACTTCTCGGGTGATGGCTACAATTCGGCTGCGCCGCCTGATGTTTAGGCTGTCGACCTCGCACAGAAACGCGAGCGCATCGCCTACACCCAGTTCGCCGGCGCGAGTTATGAACGCGCGTATGTCTTTCGAGAGACATCCGCCCCCGAACCCCAAGCCGGCGTCAAGAAATCGACGACCGATGCGGTCGTCACAGCCGATCGCATCGGCGAGCGTCGTGACATCGGCCGACGTAACTTCACACACTTCAGCGATGGCGTTGATGAATGAAATCTTTGTGGCAAGGAATGCGTTCGCTGATACTTTTACCAATTCGGCGGTTGGAAGGTTTGTCACGAGAAAAGGAATTTCCTCAGCCCACAGTCGGGCATACACTTCCCTTATCGTGTCCTCTGCCCGGGAATCCCGGCGGTTTTCGACGCCGAGGACTATACGGTCCGGATGCAAGGTGTCCTGCACCGCGAACCCCTCCCTAAGAAACTCGGGATTCCACGCCAACTCGACTTCGACGCCAACAGGAGCGATTCTGCGCGCCCGTTCGGCCAGTCGCTGGGCTGTTCCGACCGGAACCGTCGACTTTCCGACGATTAGCGTCGATCGGCTCAGATGGGGACATAAGGCATCGATTGCCGCGTCGACGTAGGACAAGTCGGCGCCCCTATTTCGCTTGTTTTGCGGTGTGCCGACTGCGAGGAAATGGACATCGGCGAAGTCGGCCACCTCCGCATAAGATCCGGTGAATCGGAGATTCCCGGAGGCCAGGCCGTCCTTTACGATGTTCTCTAGCTCCGGCTCGAAAAAGGGCACCACACCCGACTGGAGCTTGGCCACCTTGTCAGCGTCGATATCGACGGCCAACACGCTGTGGCCAATTTGCGACATACACGCCGCGTGTGTCGTCCCCAAATATCCGGCTCCAATCACGGCGATCTTCATGGAAGTTCCCGTGTTGGCGCTTCGTAAGGTGCAGCGGTAGTCGCTTGTTCCGAATTCATTCGCTTCAACTCCCGTCCAGGCTGCCGCTCATTCGGTGAACAACAACGATTTTGTTGCCGTTTAATCAGCCCGCGAGCTGGAGTCACGTGCTTTGGACTGGCGTGCATATCGGCGATGCACGAATCGAAAACCGCTATAGCCAACGCCGCAATATTGAGGCGCCCGATGAGGCCGGCGGAGTCGGGGGCGGGCCGCCGACTCCGCCGGCGATGAATCGCGTCTAGGGCTTTCAAGTTCTTCAGCGGTTGGTGGGGCACTCCATTGCGATGGCCGCGCAGGCTATTGATGCAGCACTTCACATAACCGACCATGCGATCGGTGGCAGACACTCTCCACACTGGACCGTTGATGAGCCGCCTGGTGAACTCGATTCGTTCAGCCAGTTGCAGCAGCATCAAAGCGGAAACGCTCATCGAACCGCGTGGCTCGCGTACCGACGCGAGAGTCTCTGACATACCGAAGAATTCGCCCAACCGCAGTAGGCGCGTCCACAACTCCAGATCTGACCACTCACGCAGATCCTCGCGAAAGCCGCCACAGCGCTGAAAATCTACGCGTCGAAACATTGCCCCGGATGGCGGTCCAATGGGGTTGCCGCCGCCGCGCACTATCGCCTTGACCACGCGCTGCCCGGAGTGGACACCCACGATTTGCGCGAACGCCGGCTGCCGTCTCGCAACTTTGCCGGTGTGATCGATGTGTTCCGTCCGGGCGGCTACCAGCGCGACACCGCGGTTGTCCTCCAGCACTTTGGCTTGCGCTGCTATGCAGTCCGGCTGGAGTATGCCGTCGGGGCATAGGAGTTTGACGAACTGCCCTCGACTATGCCGCACGGCCATGTTGAAGCCCGCGGCGAGCGGCAGGGTCGTCTCATTTCGGATCACTCGCACGCGGTCGCCTGCCGCCGCGCAGAAATCGGCTGCACTATATGAGCTTTCGTTACTGACGATGACGATCTCCAGGTCGTCGAAACGTTGCGCGAGAACGCCGTTGATCGTGGTCTGCAGATTGCGCGCCGCCCGGTTGGCGACAATGCAAACCGAAACCTTTGGGCGACGCACAGGGCGCTTGCTGGCCTCCATTACGGCTGGCCGGTACGCCTCCACGATGTCGGCCCAGTCCCTGATTGGCTTACTCATGATGAGCTCGCACTCAGTTGACACTTCACTCTCCCGGCGCGTAGCCGCGAAAGTCCCTCTCCCAGGCCCCTAGTGGTTCTGGAAGCAATGTCGCCACGTCCGAATTTGATCTCCCCCCGATGCTTCACGATTCACCCCACCGTCACCGATTTGGCGAGGTTTCTGGGTTTGTCGACGTCCCGGCCCAACGCCAGTGCAAGCGTGCGGGCCAGCACTTGCAGCGGTATGGCGGCGCCAATTGGACCCCACGGCGCATGTGGATCGTCGACTACGGGAACGGTGCTGCCTGCCGGACCGAAAGTGATCACGCGACCACCACGGGCCTTGACCTCCGCAACATTGGTGGCCAGTTTCGGGTCGGCGTTATCGACGACGATGACGGGAGTTCCGTCGTCTATCAGTGCGAGTGGTCCGTGTTTGAGTTCTCCCGCCGGGCAGTGCTCGGCCCATCGGTACGTGAGTTCCTTGAGCTTGAGCGCGCCCTCGGCGGCGTACGGCAGCCCAGATCCTCTGGCGATGAAGATGAAGCCGCTGGCCCCCTCAAGCTCCTCGGCGAGCGGTGGCACCAAGCACTTGGCGATCGTCCCCGCCGAGGCAAGCTGGTCTGGCAAGCGGCGAAGATCATCGACCAGTGCAACAGCGAACGCAGCGCTGATCCGGCCCGTGGCGACGAGCGCTGAAATCATCAGCGCTGCACCGGTAATGATCTGGCATGTGAACGTCTTAGTGGCTGCCACGCCGATCTCAGGGCCGGCGCCACACATGATCACTGCATCTGCCCGGCGCGCCAACGTGGAGTGCGAGTTGTTTGTAAGGGCCAAGAGAGGCGATCCAGCTACCGCTTCGGACTTGACGGCATTCAGAACGTCGGCCGTCTCGCCAGACTGACTGATCACCAAGGACAGCTGATGTGCTTCCGCGATCTCCTCTGCCGCCTCGCTGGCGACAGTGGTCGTCGCCGGTATACCTCCCAGGCGGCGTACCAGGTTGCAGATCACATGCCCTGCATTCAGCGATGTGCCACACCCGATCACGCGCAGACGTTCAAATGGCGCCAGTCCGAGCTCAGTCCACAGCGCCCCGGTTGCAATTCCGTCCTCGAGTTCATCGAGCACTCTGCTTGCCAATTCGGGTTGTTCGTCGATTTCCTTGGCCATGTAGTCGGTGCAACCGTTCAAGTCGGCGTCGTGCCCCTGCCACGTGGACCGCGTCACTGTTGGTGGCATAGTCGCGATTCCGCGACGACTCCATCGATCGCTGCTAGTCAGATCAACGACGTCACCGTCATCGAGTACGCGATACTCGTCGGCCCAGTCGGCAATCGCCGCAAAATCGCTTGCTGCAAAGTCACCATGGGTAGTGCGGGCGACCAGCAGCGGCGAACCGTGAGCCGCGACGACGATCTGGCCGGTGCCCGCTTCAAGAGCGGCCAGCGCCCACGACCCCTCGACGTGGGTAAGTGCAATCTGCACGGCCTCAAAGAGATCCCCGCAGCGCATCCGCGCATCTTCGATCAGGTGACACAACACCTCACTGTCGACGGTTGAGGCGAATCTGTGACCCGATGCGGCCATGGCATGCCGCAGGGCGTCTGCATTGTCGATCACGCCGTTGTGCACGAGGCTGATTTGTCCCGTGCAGTCGGCGTGTGGGTGTGCGTTGGTTACCGTCACCCCACCATGGGTCGCCCACCGGGTGTGACCAATCCCCACTCCATCGAACTGCGGGCCGCGCCAGTCGCGCACGAGCCTGTCAAGTGCCCCTACCCGGCCGACCGTTCGGAGCCGCGCTAGGTCGCCGGTGCTGGTTTGCAGAGCAACACCGACTGAGTCGTAACCGCGGTATTCGAGTCGGCGGAGTGCGACGCGCAAGTAATCGACCGCGGGCCGATTCGTGCGGCACGCGACTATGCCGCACATCGCCGTGTCACCTGATCTGAGTGGTGCCGCAGGATGTCGCTGGAGCTATCGGCGTCGAAATGTGGATGACCCGCAGACGAAGGCCAGTTGGATGAACAGGTATCCATGGTTTCCGGCAAACGGACAGTGGAGTCACGGACTGCCGGCTCAATGGCCGACCGGCTCAACGCAATTCGCGTCCACAGGCACGCCGGCAGTGTCGCCAGCGATGCCCTACCGCAGACGTGAGTTAACCCGAAAACCATGCCTTCACTATCGGTTCCATCACGCCGCTAGTACATGGACCATCCGAGCGAAGTTTCAGCTAGACCGCGGTCTAGTTCCTGGGACTAGCCTCGCCGTACTGGATGGTCCGCGAGAGCGCCGCCGCCTGTGCGCGAGTGCTGACGCCGAGCTTGGTCAACAGGCTGTGAACATGGTTTTTAACAGTGTGTACTGCGATGCAGAGCTGCCCGGCGATGTCCCTGTTCGAAAGGCCCAGTTCCAGCATCCCCAGGATCTGGACCTCCCGGGCCGTCAGAACTAGTTCCTCAGCCACCGGTTGCCGCTGCGAAGCAAGTGCCGACAGCCGTCGCAGCAGGATTGCCGAGACTCGGGGCGAACACAACGACTCACCGGCAGCAACCTTGCGCATCAGTAAAAGCAAGTCTTCTAGCGATTGGGACCGCATGTGATAGCCGGCAACGCCCGCCTCCGCACAAGCAACGATCTGTGATTCGTCGTCCTCCGACATACCCAGCGCGATCACCCTTGCGCTCGGATTCATTTCCAATGCCTCACGCAGCAACATAGCGCTGTCGCGCGTCGCGGTGTTCAACAGGATGACTCTCGGCGTCATGTCTTCGAATGCTGTGACCAACGACGACAAATCCCATGCGACGCTGGGAACGGACGTCCCGTTCGCAGCGACGACGTCCGCGAGGTATTCGCGGTAGAGCTTGCTGTCATCGATGATCAGGACCTTCGTGTCGCGAAGGAGCCCGTGACCATCTGCTGCCCAGGTCAACTCTGGCCGGCTCCCATCGGCCGCGGCCATGTCCCAACCGAGCAGCTCCCGGCGTGCGCTTGAACGCAATCGTGGGTTGACGACGCCCCGCTGACCGTTGCCCAGCGACTGGCCGTAGATGGGCTCCGCCTGGCCACCAGCCGACTGAGCGAGCAGCTCGACCTCGGCAGAGACCGGCGCCCCGCCCAGAGGGTCGGAAGAAATGGTGTTGGCAGAGTAGTCGTTCATCGCAGGTATGGATCTGGCGCCGCCCAAGGGGCCGCAGTGGTTGGTTGCCGCGTTCGCTGCGAGCGGTGCTGACTAGCCGAAAGGCGCTGTCTGCCAATCACTGTGGGCGAATGAAGGATCTCGACATTGCGCGTGAAGAATCCGCAGAAGTTGGTAGCTGCGTCGCGGGAACCGCGGAAGACGATCGGTTTGTGGTCGCGTTCGCCTGGGCCGAGGTATAGACGAACGCCATGGCGCGCGCAGCTCGCGTGCAACTCGGTCACAGTCTTCGACCCTTCGAGGACTTCGAATCTTCCGAACGTTTTGCTACCTGAGGTGGCAATGCTATGGGTTTGCCTAAATCGCAGCAACCGACTTGTTGAAGATGGTCTGGCAAACTGTGACTAGACAAGTAAACCAGGTCACAGTGCCGCCGACGTCGTGCGGAATCCGTACATGCTTCCACCCTGATAGGGCGGCTGATTACGTACCAGTAGTACGGTTTCGGCTCGTTTTCCGTCGAGAGCATTTCATTTGCCTGGGTTACGCGGTTGATATGTGGACCCCTCGGCGCCGATGTGGACGCCACCTGCGAATGATTGTTAGCGACTACCCGCGCCGAAGAGTCGGCCGCGTACGAACAACATTGCGATTTTGGCAATGCTGCTCGGCCGTCTGATGAAGCACTCTGAACATTCGCTGAAAATGGGTTTACGCGCGCGTAAACCCATTGCGTCTCGGCTTCGCCGAGGATGAGGCCCGATGTCGGGACGCCGGTGCCGCCGGTGACGAGCACATGCTCGACGTCGCGCACCTGGTTCACCGAAGTTCCGCGTAGCTGACGGAGACCCTCGGCAACGCCGTTCATGCCATGGACGTACGCCCCGCCCAATTGGCCGCCGTCCGTGTCGGTGGGCCGCAGCCCCGACTGCGACCACAGCTGCTTGCCGACCATCGAATACCGGTCGGGCATGAATCCGCGCTCCCTAACTTCTTTCACCGCGCAGGTTTGGGAGAGTGTGGTTCAAAACGAGAAGCGATAACGAAGTCGGTAAATGAACTGCGTTCAGAAAGTGAGAACATCGGTCGGGCACGCGCAGCATGGATTGCTGCATGCTTGGCCGGCGGCCTGCCAGGTAGTTCTCGAGCCACTTCTGGTCATCCGGGCTAAGCGCCGACGCTTCGCCCAGGGTGTCTATGTTTTCGGCGCCACACGTGTTTGGTCGACCGTCAAGTGCGAGCGCCTCGCTTAAGAAGCTATGCGCCGCAACCACTTCGCGACGAGTTGCGCCCGGGTCCACCAGTATGGTGGTTGCGGAAGCGATAACTGAGCGGGCGCATTGCGATTGCCGATGCCCATCCGCCCGCATGTGTGCTTCGCGAGCCTTGTTGATGTCGTCCCGAGCCTGTGCGAGAGCCTCGGCTGCGGTTGGCTCCTTTGCGGCGGTCTCGAGCAAGCCCGGCGGCACGACGAGGCTGCCCCGTCGAGAGCTTGATGCATCGGTTGACATCGGGTGGCCTCCTCACCGCGGATCAGATGGTCGTTGCTCAGCCAAATCCTGACTCAATGCTATTGACGATCATGTTGCTTTGCTGAGATTGCGCCGATGGTGCGCAACCTTACTCGTCCGCACGACGCGGCGCGATCCCTTCAGTGCACTGAAACACCAAGGCTCTAGGGGAAATCGCGCTTTTAGTGTGTTCGATCTACAGAAGGTTCGTATGTTCGAACGACAACGTCCTAGTACGTTGAGGGTACGTAGAAAACTTTGCTACTTCTGAGCTTGGGTGCCCAAGATTCGCGCGTCAGCGTAAATCCCGTTTACTTGCTGATGGCGCGCTCGGCGATCCCAGGAATCACAGCTCATCAATACTTAGGATCCCGTCTTGGATTGCCCTGGCGATGAGTGCCGCCTTGGTCGGCGCGGGTCTGCCCACCGCGGCGTACTTCGCTCGCACTCGCTGGAGATGCGTACGCACCGTTGACGGCTCGATAAACAGTCGCTTGCCGACGAGTTCCTTGTTCTCAGTTTGGAACCACGCGATGAGCACTTCTCGCTCCCGCTCGCTCAGGTGAGGACGGCCCATGGACTTGTCGCGCAGGAGAGCTTGCGCCATCCGCGGGGCAACATAAGGTGTGTCCGACCGCGCGGCGCGGATGGCTTCGCACAGGTGGCTGCCACTCTCCGACTTCGCCACATACGTCATTGCTCCGGCGTCGAGACTGGTCAGGATGATTTCGTCGGTTTCAAGATATGAGTAGACGATGGCTCGATGGCCAGCACGACAGACTCGTCGAAGAGAATCGAACTGCGGTCCACGCGAACCGTATTGAAGCGCGAACAGTACAACGTCGACGTCGGATGTGGCCGTGGGGTGATCACCGATGAATTCCGACGGATCCGAATAATTCCCGACGATCTTGATCGGGGACTCGCTCCGGTTGATCCACGCCTCGATGCCCGCATGGACGACGTCGTGACGGTCGATGATGGCGATCGATACCGCCGATGGATCTCCGCCTACCGTAGACATCCTTGGACCCTTGTCAGCTGCTCCTTTACACCGGGATGCGGCGGGCTCATCGTGAAGGCGCCCCACGGTTGGATCAGCGGAATCGTCGGCCTGCGGTCGTTCTGCGCGACGCAAATGAGAGCGTCGACTTTCGCCGACACCTGGCGCAGCCGAGCCGCGCCGACCCACCCGCGGCTACACCGCCCCTGGCTCCCACAGCGAGCTTCGAACACTCCCACCAGAGTCTGACCGTCCCCCGAGCCGACGGGGCCGGGTACTGGCCTGCCGCCCCGCCGGCGATCGGGGGCTTTTTGCATCGTCTTCATCGGTGATCTCCTCGCCCACGTTCTTCACGCGGGTCCCTGCGAGTGAGTTGCGTCATCAAACCGCTGCCGTTTCGCGACGACGCGAGAGTGTCTGGCACACCGAGGAAGTCGCCCTGTCCCAGTAACCGAATCCACAAGCCCATATCCATCGGGAACAGCAAGTCTGCCCGGCATCCGCCACACCGGTCGAAGTCGTCCCGTCGAAACAACCCACCGACTGCGGGTCCGATCGGGTCGACGCTGCTGCGGGCGATTCTTCTGATCGCACGCTCTCCCGAATGCCGGCCGATGAGCCGGGCCAGCCCGCAACCGCGGCTCAGCAGATTGCCGTCATCGTCGAGGTGATCGGTTCGGACCGCCACCAACGCCACGTCGGCGTTGTCCTCGAGCAGTTTGGCCTGTTTGGCGATGCAGTCGCGACGAAGCACGTCGCCCGCGCAGATCAGCTTCACGAACTGACCGTTGCTCTGCTGTACAGCCATGTTGAACTTGTCGGCAATGGGACCTGCTGTCGCGCTTCGTATTACCCGAACACGATCGTCTTTGACCATCTCCAGGATGTGTCGCGTGCGGTCGGAACCGTCGTTGTCGATGATCAGAAATTCCAGGGCGGCGTAGTGCTGAGCAAAGCAGCTCTCGATCGTTGCCTGCAGATGCCGATCCGTCTCGGATGCACAAATGCAAAGCGAAACCTTCGGTCGACGAGTCCGACGCCAACGCGAATTCGCCATTGCAGCTGGCCGATACGCCTCGACGACTTCGGCCCAACTACTGATCGGACGCCTCGCTGACGAATTCAACCGCAGGGTGTCGCTCCGCGCGGCAGCTGTTAACGAAGCGCCGGCGTCAAACCCGGTAAGCCTGTGTGCGGAGTGAACACGCGCGTATCCCCGTCGACGGATCGCTCCGACCGCGCGAGGGCGCGCGGACGAATTTGCCCCCAGCAACCCTCGGTTGCCGAGGTCTTGATCGCTGGCCAACGTGGCGGCCGGTAGGAAACTGTCAGAGTTCCGCCGATACGAAGCCGACTTTTCCCGCCGATACATACCATTTGCCCCCACAACTGGCAATTTTAGGACTGATTGGCGGTTTTTCAACGATATCAGCGACTTAGAGTATCTAGAGTTTGCATGTTCAAGACCAGCAGATGCTTGTCGCAGCGGTAAATTCCTGCTCAGGCGGACCGCAGGAGTAGCAGGCGGGTCCCAGAACGACCAAATCCCGCGTTGTCGGATGCACAGAACGACCGAGGCGGTAAGCGCCCGAGGCGCCGTCTAGCAAAGATCACGACGCGGGAGTCGACATCGCGACGTGACCCGACCACGGTGGTGTGGCGCTGAGGACTACCGCGTGAAGGGAACGATGCTTTCGTTGCGATGGAAGTCGCGGGGTGCCCCGAAGCACGTCGGTGTGATTTTGCCGGCGAGGTGCCACTGAATCGGTTGACCATCTACCGGCGATAGGCCTGGGCGTCCAAGGCTAACCCCAACCATTCGCCCAGGCACCGCTCGGCGGCTACGTAGCTAATACCAAAAAATGCGGTAGGGGGTGGCAAGATTGAAGGCTGATCCTGAGGGCGGAATCGCTCACCAGGGCAAGTGTGTGCTTCGGGGGCCGCAGTGAGTGAGCCGGGGGATAAGCGAGGCGATGTCACGCGGCAACGGCTCCTGCGCGCAGCTGCGCGTCAGTTCGCCGAAAAGTCATACAGTCTGGTGAACCTTGACGACATCATCGCCGAGGCGCACGCGACCAAAGGCGCGATGTACTTTCATTTCCAGTCGAAAAAAGCGCTGGCGATGACCCTCATCCACGCGCAGAACAGCTTGGGTATGGCTGCCGTCGACGAGGTGCTGGCGAAGCAACTATCGGGCCTGGAAACGGTCATCGACATCACCATTCTCATAGCCGTCCGCGACATCGGCGATGACCTGACCCGCGCGGGATTGAACTTGCTGCAGACACTCGGCCCGTCCGATGACCTCGGACCACACCTACTCAGTCAATGGATCACCGCGTTCTCTCCGGTCGTCGAGCGTGCCGTCGACGACGGCGACATCCGCTCCCAGCTCGATCCGGAACACATCAGCCGGCTGGCAATCTCGCTCTACATGGGGATCCGGCAAACGCGTCGCGCCGATGAACGTGAACAGCTGCTCTCTGACCTGGAGAGAGCCTGGCTCCTGATGCTGCCCACCTTCGCAAATCCAGATCGGATCACCTACCTCACCGAGTTCATCCGGCGACGCATCTCCCATGCGCGCCATTCGTCCCAGCTGTCCCCGAACGACGAGCCCGACAACGCTGGGAATGATCCGCCCCTTGACCTCCGCTGCTAACCTTTACGCGGGTAAGACACCTCACAACCGACCTCAGACCGGCGTAGATGCTGCGGAATGCACGGGAGGGGCAGAGCCATGGCGCGCCAGGCGCGGTCGGAGTCCACCAGGCAAAAAATCCTTGCTGCGGCGATGGACCTGTTCGACGAAATAGGTTACGACGCAACGTCAATGGGCGACATTATTGAGCGTGCGCAGATGACGAAGGGCGCACTGTATTACCACTTCGATTCCAAGGAAGCTGTGGCCGCCGCCATTATCGAGATCGGGACGGCCAAGCTCCTCTCCACGCTCCTCGCGGTGTGCCAGTCTTCAGCCCCCGCTATCGAAAATCTGATTCACAGCACGTTCGTCCTCGTGGACCAGATGGCCGGCGACAAGGTCGCCCGCGGGGCCGGGCTGCTCAGACACACACTTGGACAGTTCAGTGAGGCGGCGGCCACTTCCAACAGAGATTGGTCGTCAGCGATGGCAGCACAGCTTGCGCGCGTCCGCACCGAGGGTGACCTCCGAGAAGATGTTGATCCGAACGACGCCGCCGAGACGATCGTGGCCACGATCATCGGATCGACGCTGATGTCGGCGGAGTTGTCATTCGGGACCGATCTACCGGCGCGTCTGCTTCGGACGTGGGGCGTCCTGCTGCCTGCCATCGTCCCCGGGCATTCGCTGTCATACTTTCGCGAATTCCTCAAACGAGAACCACTACGACGCAGAGAATTGACGCTGTCGCAGTAGTGAGCAGCGCGCTGCGGGATTAGTCCGCCATGGCGTCGGCTCTTTTCGCTCAGACTGTTAGTCATCCAATCGGCAACCATCCCGAAGCTTGGTATGTACCATGATCGCGTGCACTGCTGTGCTCAAATGCAGGGCCCGTGGGCGCACACGAACGAGCCCGCCGTGTCACCGTGGGGTCAAGTACCACGGGCTGTCGTAGACCCGCTCGAAGGCTCCGACACAGTTCGCCAGTGGTGCGTTCAGTCAGTAGTAGCCTCTAGCGCAATGCATTTCAGTTCCGGAGACCAGGGTGCCGTCCAGCTCACCGGCCGGACCGTTTGTCGTCCCGGCCGAAGTGGTCCGTCCACCACCATGAGTGCTGATTGGAGCAAGCTCCGGTGACTGATCCTGGTGAGGGTAGGGCAGACGGCACGCGCCAACAGATCTTGCGAGCGGCCGCGCGCGCGTTCTGCCAAAGGCCTTTCAGCGTAGTAAGTTTGGATGACATCGTCGCCCGAGCGGGGCTCAGTAAGGGAGCGATGTATTTTCATTTTCAATCGAAGCACGCGCTGGCAATGGCGATTCTTCATGAACACTCGGCCACGATTCGGGCTCTACTGACTGAACGGATCAATCACCAGTTATCTGGACTCGAGTCACTTATCGAGGCGTGCTATTTCCTTGCGGCCCAAGATGTCCACTCTCGCGGCATTCGCGCCGGTCTGCACCTGCTGGAGCAGATCGGTCGCGCCGACGGCGTTCAGGCGAAGATCTTCACGGAATGGTTCCCAGCATTCACCGCGATGATCGAGCGGGGGATCGCCGACGGCGACATCATCGACCGTACCGATCCCGAGGGGCTCAGCCGGTTGATTACGTCGATCTACATGGGACTGCGCCAAACAGCCGACCTTGATGCGCCGCAAGAGTTCTTCACCCAATTCGAGTCCGCGTGGATGCTGATCCTGCCTGGTTTCACACATGCAGACCGGTTGGCCTATTTCGCATGTTTCGTCAAGCGATGCACCGCAGTGGCGATAAACAATGCGTCGCTTCCGGGCGGCTCGTCAGCGCGGCCGGCTTCGGGCTGAGTTTTCGTCGGAAGTGTTCATGGTTCTTCAGCCCACAACTTCTCGGTGTGATCCTCGAACGTCGCCAACGCGACCGGGTCATCGCCGCGCAATAGAGCCGACTTGCTCATGATCGCCCGCACCGTCGAGCCGTTCGCATGCACCAACTCGACGAGACGACCCGCATGGGCGTGCGCAAGAGACACCGCCGATCCGGCGATGCCCCCTTGAAAGAGTTCGCGAAAACTCAACGACAGCAACTCTTCAGTCGTGTAACCCAGCATCTCCGCTGCTGCGGGGTTGGCGGCGAGGATGGATCCGTCGGAGGCAATCGCGAGCGTGGGCACCGGGATTCGCCCCAGCACGACCAACGCGGGCATCTGCTCCAATATCTCCATCGGAGATCGCGCAGCACGCCCGCCCCGCCGACGTTCGGATCGCTCCACTCCACGATATTGCCAGCAGGACTCGCCGATTACTTCGAAAACGACGAGACCGGCAGGGCGAATCGAAGAGAAACTAGCCGAGAATGAGGCCCGAGGTCGGGACTCCAGTGCCTGCGGTGACGAGTACATGCTCGACGTCGTCGACCTGATTGACTGAGGTCCCGCGCAGCTGGCGCACACCTTCCGCGATGCCGTTCATGCCATGGATGTATGCCTCACCAAGCTGACCACCGTGCGTGTTGATCGGCAGCCTACCGCCGATCTCGATCGCGCCGTCGGCGACGAAGTCCTTCGCCTCTCCCAAGCCGCAGAACCCCAACTCCTCCAACTGAATCAGCGTGAACGGTGTGAAATGGTCGTAGAGCACCGCGGTCTGGATGTCGGTGGGCCGCAGGCCAGACTGCTGCCACAGCTGCCTGCCGACCAAACCCATCTCAGGCAGTCCCAGTTCGGGCCGGTAGTAGCTGACCATCGAGTACTGGTCCGCACTCGACCCTTGTGCGGCAGCCTCGATGATCGCCGGCCTGTGCCTGAGGTCCTTGGCCCGCTCCGGCGTGGTCACCACCAGAGCCACGCCGCCGTCGGTCTCCTGGCAGCAGTCCAGCAGGCGCAACGGCTCGGCGATCCACCGCGAATTCTGGTGATCCTCAATGGTGATCGGCTTTTCGTAGAAGTAGGCCATCGGATTCTTCGCGGCGTGCTTACGGTCGGCCACCGAGACGGCGCCAAAGTCCTTGCTCGTGGCGCCGGACAAGTGCATGTACCGCTTGGCGATCATCGCGACCTGCGCGGCCGGTGTCGACAAGCCGTGCGGGTACGAAAACGAGTTGTCGACACCGGTCGAGTCGGCATTTTCCACCAGGCGCATCTGTACCTGGCCGAACCGTGTTCCCGACCGCTCGTTGAAAGCCCGGTACGCGACAACGCATTCCGCGACACCAGTTGCCACTGCGATCGCGGCTTGCTGGATGGTGGCGCAAGCAGCCCCGCCCCCATGATGGATCTTTGAGAAGAACTTCAGCTCCCCGATGCCTGTGGCCCGCGCGACGGCGACCTCGGTGTTGGAGTCCATCGTGAATGTGACCATGCCGTCGACATCGGCCGGCGTCAGGCCGGCGTCGTCGAGCGCATCGAGCACCGCCTCGGAGGCCAGCCGAAGCTCGCTGCGGCCGGAGTTCTTCGAGAAATCGGTCGCGCCGATACCGACGACCGCGGCCTTTCCGGACAGCTCACCCGGCATCAGGCACCCCCATTGCCAATGTTGCCGTCGCGATCACGTGATCGCCAAGACTGTTGCTACCAACGGCTTTCAGCGTGACGACGTCGTCCTCGATCGCGGTCACCTCACCCCGAAACGTCACCGTGTCGTAGGCATACCACGGCACACCGAGTCGCAGGGAGATCGACTTGATGATCGCGGTGGGTCCCGCCCAGTCGGTGATGTAGCGCTGCACCAGGCCGGTGTCGGTCAGGATGTTGACGAAGATGTCCTTGCTGCCCTTGGCGTGCGCCTTGTCGCGATCGTGGTGGACGTCCTGATAATCGCGCGTGGCGATAGCAGTCGAGACGATGAACGTCGGGTCACCGTACAGCGCCAGCTCGGGCAGCTTCGTTCCCACTTCGACAGTCGGGGCGCTCACGAGTCCGGCTCCCATGCGTACAGTGTCCACGCCGGGCCGGAATCTCCCTCGGGAAAGTCGATATATGTTGCGCGAACGGGCATTCCGATCTCCACGGTGGCGGGGACCACGTTGCGGAGCTCGCCGAGCATCCGCACTCCTTCTTCGAGTTCGACGAGAGCGATGACGAACGGCAGCGTGCGCCCAGGCACCTTGGGGGCGTGATGCACGACGAAACTGAACACCGTGCCGTTGCCGCTGGCCACGACGTAGTCGACCGGCGACTCTTTGTCCTGCCAGATTGCAGGCACCGGCGGATGCTGCAGGCTGCCGTCGGACCGCTTCTGGATGCGCAGTTCGTGCGCGTTTACGCCTTCCCAGAAAAACTTCGTATCCCGCGACGACGCCGGCCGCATCATCGCGTCGGCGTCGAGGTCGTCAGGCACGGCTGAAGGAGTCACCTGCCCGTCTTGACTGGACGGTTTGAACTTCATGATGCGCCACATCATCTCGGCGACGTCTTCGTCGCCGACCTGCCAGGTGATCTTCTGTGTGATGAAGAAGCCCTCGCCGAGTGCTGTTCGTTTGGGGCCCACGACATCGGTCAGCTCCGCGGCAACACTGACCTCTTCCCCAGGCCTTAGGTACCGGTGATAGGTCTGTTCGCAATTGGTGGCGACGACGCCGATGTAACCTGCGTCGTCGAACAATTCGAGGATCTTGGTGAGCGGATCGTCGGGGGCACGAACGCCACCGAGGCCCATCATCGTCCAGACCTGGATCATCGCAGGCGGCGCGACGATGCCCGGATGGCCCGCTGCTTTCGCGGCTTCCTCGTCGACGTAGATCGGGTTCTTGTCGCCCATCGCATCGAGCCAGTGGTCGACCATCGGCTGGTTTACTGGATGTCGACCGGCGCGCGGCTTGCTGCGGCCCGCCGCCTTGATCTGTTCGGCCGCCTTCTGGATCTCCTCGACGGCGCTCATAATTGTCCGTTCTTCACGCAAGCGCTCATCACCGCGGAACCCTCGGCACCTTCAGGCCCGACGCTGCGATCATCTCGCGCATCACCTCGTTCACACCGCCACCGAATGTGATCACCAGATTTCGCTTGGTTTGGCTGTCGAGCCAGCGCAACAGCTCGGCGGTGGCCGGTTCGGCCGGATCGCCGTACTTGCCGACGATCTCCTCTGCCAATCGCCCGACATACTGAACGCGTTCGGTGCCAAACACTTTCGTCGCGGCGGCGTCGGCAACGTTGATGTCCTCGCCTGCGGCTGCCACCTGCCAGTTGAGCAGCTCGTTGATCCGCCAGATGGCGTGGATTTCACCGAGGGAGCGCTTGACGTCCGGCTGGTCGATGGGCGTGATGCCGTTGCCGCCGGGCTTGGACGCCCATGCATGCACCCGGTCGTAGACACTCGCGAACCGCCCCGCTGGGCCTAGCATCACGCGCTCGTTGTTGAGCTGAGTGGTGATCAAGCGCCAGCCGCCGTTCTCCTCACCGACGAGCATGTCGGCGGGTACGCGGACGTCGCTGTAATACGTGGCGTTGGTGTGGTGCGCACCGTCGGAAAGGATCATCGGCGTCCAGGAGTAGCCGGGATCCTTGGTGTCGACAATGAGGATCGAAATGCCCTTGTGCTTTACCGCCTCCGGGTCGGTGCGGCAGGCCAGCCAGATGTAGTCCGCGTCATGCCCGCCGGTGGTGAAGACCTTCTGCCCGTTGACGATGTACTCGTCACCCTGGCGAACCGCAGTGGTCCGCAACGACGCGAGGTCGGTGCCCGCTTCCGGCTCGGTGTAGCCGATCGCGAAATGCACGTCACCGGCGAGGATCGCGGGCAGGAACTTCTTCTTCTGCGCCTCGCTGCCGTACATCTGCAGCGTCGGGCCGACGGTCTGCAGCGTGACAGCGGGCAGCGGCACATCTGCTCGGTGTGCTTCGTTGACGAAGATCTGCTGCTCGATCGGCCCATAGCCGAGGCCGCCGAACTCCTTGGGCCAGCCGACGCCGAGCTTGCCGTCGGAGCCCATCCGCTTGATCACAGCACGGTAGGCCTTGCCGTGCCGGTCGGACTCCATCTCCTTGTACTCGTCACCCGAGATGAGGTTCGAGAAATATTGCCGCAGTTCGGCTTGCAGCTGCCGCTGCTCGGGCGTCAGTTCGATGAACATTGCGCTCCCACCAGATCGAGACGATGCGACGGCCCGCCCACCAGCCGGGTCAGGTCCTTGATAGTGGAGTAGTAGCGGTCCATCGGGTAGTCGATGTCCATGCCCATACCGCCGTGCAGGTGGTGGCAGATCTGCATCACCGGCGGCGCCTGCGACGCCAGCCAGTAGCCGAGGACGTCGAGATCGTCGTCGGCGTCGCGGCCCTCGGAGAGCCGCCACACAACCGACGTCGCCGCCAAAGTCAGCGTGCGCGAGGCGATGTAGACCTCGGCCAGTTGAGCCGCCACCGTTTGGAAGGTCGACAGCGGCTTGCCGAACTGATGGCGGTTGGCCACATAGTCAGCGGTCAAGCGAAGCGCACCGGCGACCAATCCAGAGGCGAAGGCGCCAATAACCGCCAGCGCCAACTGGTTTACCCGATGCGCGCTCGCCCCCTCCAGCACCCCGTCCGCTTCGGCGTCGGTGAACGTCACGGTGCACTCGTCGCCCTTGTTCGACGACGGCGTCCTTGTCACGTGAACGCCGTCGGTCTTCGGCGAGACCACCACGACCGCACTATCGGTGGTTACGACGATCCACTCAGCCTGTTCGGCATACGGCACAAAGACTTTCGTCCCGTTGAGCTTCCCGTTGGCGAATGTCGTCGCCGGCCGGTCCGGCAGTGGTGCGCCTTGTTCGTCGAGCGCGGCCGTCAGCACGGCACCCTTCGCGACCCCGGCCAGGTAGCGGTCCTGCTGCGCATCGGACGCCAGATCCAGCAGCACCGCGGTGCCGAGGCCGAGCGTCGCCAACGCAGGGCTGATCGTGCCGTGTCTGCCGATCTCGGTCAGGGCCGTCGCGATCTCCGGCAGGCCCAAACCGTCACCGCCGAGGCGCTCGGGCACCGCCAGCGCAGTCACTCCTCCCGCGACCAGGGCGTCCCAGCTGTTGTCCCGCTCCAGCACCGACGTGGCGACGTCCGCCACAGCCTGCTGTTCCGGGTCCGGTGTGAAATCCACCCGACTCCTCCTTGAGTGTCGAACGATCAGTGCGCGGCGGCCTGATTCGCCGGCCCGCCGGCGACCGGGCACTTACCGGTGTAGTCCACCTGCCAGTGCTTGATGCCGTTGAGCCAACCCGACTTCAGCCGCTCGGGCTCACCGATCGGCTTGAGATCGGGCATGTGATCAGCGATCGCGTTGAAGATCAGGTTGATGGTCATCCTGGCCAGATTCGCACCGATGCAATAGTGCGCGCCGGTGCCGCCGAAGCCAACATGCGGATTGGGGCTGCGCAGGATGTTGAACGAGTGCGGGTCGGTGAACACTTCTTCGTCGAAGTTGGCCGAGCGGTAGGACATCACCACCCGTTGACCCTTCTTGATCTGCGCACCACCCAACTTGACATCCTCGAGTGCGGTGCGCTGGAACGCCGAGACCGGAGTGGCCCAGCGGACGATCTCGTCGGCGGCGGTCTCCGGCCGGTCCCGCTTGTAGAGCTCCCACTGGTCGGGGTTCTGCGAGTACGCGATCATGCCGTGTGTGATGGAGTTGCGGGTGGTCTCGTTGCCGGCCACCGCGAGCATCACCACAAAGAATCCGAACTCGTCGTCGGAGAGCTTTTCGCCTTCGATATCGGCCTCGACCAGTTGGGTGACGATGTCGTCGCCGGGGTTCTTGCTGCGGTCGTCGGCCATTTGCATCGCGTACTGGATCAGCTCGATCGACGACATCGCGGGGTCGATGTCGGCATATTCCGGGTCCTCACCGGCGGTCATCTCATTGGACCAGCGGAACAGCTTGTCGCGGTCCTCCTGCGGGACGCCCAGCAGCCCGGCGATGGCCTGCAGCGGCAACTCGCACGACACCTGTTCGACGAAGTCTCCGGAGCCCTCGGCCGCGGCGGTCTCGGCGATCTGCTGTGCGCGGGTCCTCAGTTCCTCCTCTAGTCGCCCGACGGCGCGTGGCGTGAAACCACGGGAGATGATCTTGCGCAGCCGTGTGTGCTGCGGTGCGTCCATGTTCAGCAGTACTGCCTTTTGCAGATCGATCGCGTCGCGGGTCATACCCTGCGGCCACGTCGGAATGGCGCCGTCCGGCGAGCTGCCGAACACGTCGTTGCGCTTCGACACCTCCTTGACGTCGGCGTGCTTCGTCACCAACCAATAACCTTTGTCTCCGAACCCGCCGGTTCCACCGGGAACGTCGACCCAATGGACGGGGTCGGCCTTGCGTACCTCGGCGAGCTCGGCAACGGGCAGACGCTCGAGATTCAGGGTCGCGTCGAGGAAGTCGAAGTCAGCTGGGATGGGGCAGGGCATAGGAAAGCTCTCCTCAATTGCAACGTGTTCTAGTGCCAGTAAAACATGGCTTCTGCGCAGATAAAAGGCAGGTCACCATCCTTGCTTGTCAGAGTAATGAAACGTGTTCTAGCCTGACGGAATGGGTAACCCTGTCATCGTTGAAGCCACCCGCAGCCCTATCGGCAAGAGGAATGGATGGCTGTCCGGCCTGCACGCCACCGAGTTGCTGGGCGCCACGCAGAAGGCGCTCGTCGAGAAGGCCGGCATCGACGCCGGCGAGGTCGAGCAGGTCATCGGCGGCTGCGTCACGCAGTTCGGTGAGCAGTCCAACAACATCAGTCGGGTGAGCTGGCTGGTCGCCGGGCTACCCGAGCACGTCGGCGCGATGACGGTCGACTGCCAGTGCGGCAGCGGCCAGCAGGCCAACGGGTTGATCGCGGGCCTCATCGCCGCGGGCGCCATCGACATCGGCATCGCGTGCGGTATCGAGGCGATGAGCCGCGTCGGCCTCGGCGCCAACGCCGGTCCCGATCGCAGCATCCTGCGGCCGGCTTCGTGGGACATCGACCTGCCCGACCAGTTCACCGCGGCGGAGCGGATCGCCAAGCGGCGCGGCATCACCCGCGAGGAGATCGACCGGTTCGGCTTCGAATCGCAGCTCAAGGCCAAGCAGGCCTGGGCCGAGGGCCGCTTCGACCGGGAGATCAGCCCCATCGAGGCGCCGGTGCTCGACGAGAACAAGCAGCCGACGTCCGAGCGGGCGCCGGTCACCCGCGACCAGGGCCTTCGCGACACCACACTGGAAGGTCTGGCGTCGCTGAACCCGGTGATCGAGGGCGGCATCCACACGGCTGGCACGTCGTCGCAGATTTCCGACGGCGCGGCCGCGGTGCTGTGGATGGACGAAGACAAGGCACGCGCGCTGGGTCTGCGACCGCGGGCTCGGATCATCAGTCAGGCGCTGGTTGGCGCCGAGCCTTACTACCACCTCGACGGACCGGTGCAGTCGACGGCGAAGGTGCTCGAGAAGGCCGGCATGAAGATGGGCGACATCGACATCACCGAGATCAACGAGGCATTCGCTTCGGTCGTGCTGTCGTGGGCGCGGGTGCACAACCCCGACATGGACAAGGTGAACGTGAACGGCGGTGCGATCGCATTGGGCCATCCCGTCGGCAGCACCGGCAGCCGTTTGATCACCACCGCGCTGCACGAGTTGGAGCGCACGAATCAGAGCACAGCACTGATCACGATGTGCGCCGGCGGCGCGTTGTCGACCGGCACGATCATCGAGCGGATCTAGTGCCTGCTTCGGACGCCGAACGCATCGCGGCCGCACAGGCCTACATCGATGCGCTGGTGAGCCACGACGCCGACAAGGTGCCGTTCGCGCCCAGCTGCACCCGCATCGAAGTGGGTCTGAAGACCGGTTTCTCGGGAAATCACCTGCGCCGCAGCCTGAATCGCGGATTGCAATACCGGGTTATCCGCGACACCTCGGTTCCCGAGTTCACCGTCGACGGCGACTCGGTCCGGGCTCGATTCGATCTGTTCACCAAGCCCTCGCTGGCCGGACGGCGGGTCGGTGCGCATATCGACGAGACGTTCTTGATTCCCGCCGAGGACGGCCAGATTCACCACATCCGCGCAAGCATTCACCCGTTCCTGACCAAGTCCTAAGATCGGCCCATGCCGAAATCGCCGCCGCGCAACTTGAATTCGCCGTATGCCGACTTCTTCATCAAGTGGATGGCACGCGGGAACACCTGGCTCTACAAGCTCACCGGCGGCCGGCTCGGCGGCACCTTCCAGAAAGCGCCTGTGGCGCTTCTGACCACGACGGGTCGCAAGAGCGGTCAGCCGCGGGTTTCTCCGCTGCTCTACATCCGCGACGGCAACACGGTGATCGTGCCCGCGTCCCGGGGCGGCAGCGACAAGCACCCGATGTGGTATCTGAACCTCACGGCCAATCCCAAGGTGCAGGTGCAAATCAAGAAAGAGGTTCTTCACCTGACCGCCCGCGAGGCCGATGACGAAGAGCGGTCACGGTATTGGCCCCGCCTGGTCGAGATATACCCGGCGATCGATGACTACCAGTCGTGGACCGATCGAGTGATTCCACTTGTGGTCTGCGAGCCATGACCTCGTCGTATGACCTGATCTTCTACTTCGATCCGGTATGCCCATTCGCCTGGATGACGAGTAAGTGGGTTCGCATGGTCGCTGAGCAACGTGACTACAGCGTGGACTGGCGGCGAGTTTCCCCGGTTTCGCGGAACTCAAGCGCAGTCTGCGGGAACGGCCGCAACTGGCCAGTTTCGGTGTCGACACCGGATCGGTTGGCAAACAAGAGGACTGGCACGGCGGCAGCCGTCGCATGACTCTCGCTCGCGAGCAGACGCAAAAGCACCCCAAAATTACTGAAATAGGGGACTTTTGCGTCTGCTCGCGGAATAGCTACGCGCCGTACACGGGCACCGGTGGACGAGCCTTACAGAGCAGATCGGTGACGACCGGACCTAGCTCGGCCGGATCCCACCTTGCGCCCTTGTCGACCTCAGGCCCGTGCGCCCAACCCTCGGCCACGCGGATGATCCCGCCCTCGACTTCGAACACCGTGCCAGTGACATCCTTGGACTCCACGCTGCCGAGCCAAACCACCAGCGGTGAAATGTTTTCCGGTGCCATCGCGTCGAAATCTTGGTCCTGGGTTGCCATCATCTCGGCGAACACAGTCTCGGTCATCCGCGTGCGTGCAGACGGCGCGATGGCGTTGACGGTCACGCCGTAGCGGCCCATCTCTGCCGCCGCGACCAGCGTCAAGGCGGCGATGCCTGCCTTGGCTGCACTGTAATTCGCCTGTCCCACACTGCCTTGCAGACCGGCGCCCGAACTGGTGTTGATGATGCGGGCGTCGGCTGTGTTGCCCGCCTTGGACTGGGCGCGCCAGTAAGCGGCGGCGTGCCGCATGGTGGCGAAGTGGCCCTTGAGATGGACCGCGACGACGGCGTCGAACTCTTCCTCGCTGGTGTTGGCGAACATCCGGTCGCGCACGATGCCCGCGTTGTTCACCAGGACGTCGAGCCCACCGAACGTGTCGATCGCGGTCTGGATCAGTCCAGCCGCCTGCTCCCAGTCGGCGACATTGGCGCCGCTGGTGACGGCTTCGCCCCCGGCTGCGGTGATCTCGTCGACTACGCCCTGCGCCGCGCTGCCACCGCCGGCGGGCGAGCCGTCTAACCCCACGCCGATGTCGTTGACCACCACGCGGGCGCCTTCGGCCGCGAACGCCAGCGCGTGCGCGCGCCCGATGCCGCCGCCCGCACCCGTCACGATGACCACCCGGCCGTCGAGCAAACCCATATCTTGTGTCTCCTTATTTGTTTGCGCTTGACGCGTCCAGATACGACGGCGGCTCGCCGCCGCCGTGGACCTCGAGCGTGGCGCCGCTGATATACGACGCCGCCTCTGATGCCAAAAAAGCTGCAGCCCAACCTATATCCGCGGGTTTGGCCAATCTCCCCAGCGGAACGGTGGCCGCGACGGCGGCGACGGACTCGGCGTCGCCGTAGAACAGCTCTGACTGTTCGGTTTCGACCATGCCGACGACGATCGAGTTCACCCGCACCTTGGGCGCCCACTCGACGGCCAGAGTGCTGGTGAGGCTGTCGACACCGGCTTTGGCCGCGCCGTAGGCCGCTGTGCCGGGCGTGGGTCGGTGGCCGCCGACACTCGAGATGTTGATGATCGACCCGCCATTGGCGTTCTGCATGTGGGCGTTGGCGTGCTGCGAAACCGACAACGGCCCAATCAGATTGAGCTCGATGATCTTTCGGTTGAACTTCGCGGAGGCGTCCGCGGCCAACGCGTACGGCGAACCGCCGGCGTTGTTCACTACGACGTCGATCCGCCCATGCCGCTCGACGATCGCCCCGACCATTGCGGCGACCGCCTCGTCGTCGCGCACATCGCACGGGAGGAACTCGTAGGGCAGTCCGTCGACGGGACGGCGCGCACACGTCACCACCGTCGCGCCCTGGTCGGCGAACACCGCGCTGATACCGGCGCCGACTCCACGTACGCCGCCCGTCACCAGGACGACCTTGTCCTTGAGTCCGAGGTTTATGTCTGGCGCGTCGGTCACTGTGCTAGCGTACCAAGCAAGTGCTTGCTTTCCTATCGTCCCCAGGAAGTGCCATGACCATTACCTCCACCACAGTCGAGCCGGGCATCGTCTCGGTAACGGTCGACTACCCGCCTGTCAACGCCATCCCGTCGCGCGGCTGGTTCGAACTCGCCGACACAATCACCAAGGCCGGCGAGGACTACGAGACCCACGTCGTGATCCTTCGAGCGGAGGGCCGCGGCTTCAACGCCGGCGTCGACATCAAGGAGATGCAGCGCACCGAGGGCTTCACGGCGCTCATCGACGCCAACCGCGGGTGCTTCGCGGCTTTCCGGGCCGTCTACGAATGCGCAGTGCCCGTCGTTGCTGCGGTCAACGGCTTCTGCGTGGGTGGCGGCATCGGGCTGGTCGGCAACGCCGACGTCATCGTCGCCTCCGACGATGCGACATTCGGTCTGCCGGAAGTCGAACGCGGTGCGCTCGGGGCGGCGACCCATTTGTCGCGACTGGTGCCCCAGCACATGATGCGGCGGCTGTTCTTCACCGCCGCGACGGTCGACGCGGCCACGCTGCACCACTTCGGGTCGGTGCATGAGGTGGTGCCACGTGATGAGCTGGACGAGGCCGCGCTGCGGGTGGCCCGCGATATCGCCGCGAAGGACACACGCGTGATCCGGGCGGCGAAAGAGGCGCTGAACCTCATCGACGTGCAGCGGGTCAACTCGAGTTACCGCATGGAGCAAGGATTTACGTTCGAGCTGAATCTCGCCGGCGTCGCCGACGAGCACCGCGACGCGTTCGCCGGTACAGCGAAGGGCAAGAACGCATGATTCGGCGGGTAGCGATGGGCCCACGCGCGCAGCGCAGGGGACGACTGGGGGAAGAATGACGGACAAGCGGACCACCCTCGACGAAGCCGTCTCGGCGATCGAGAGCAGCATGACGATCGGCATCGGCGGCTGGGGATCGCGGCGCAAGCCCATGGCGTTCGTGCGGGCGCTGCTGCGCACCGACGTGAAGGACTTGACGGTGGTGACGTACGGCGGACCGGACGTCGGGCTGCTGTGTTCGGCAGGCAAAGTGAAACGCGTCTACTACGGGTTCGTGTCGCTGGATTCGCCGCCGTTTTACGACCCGTGGTTCGCCAAGGCGCGCACCGCCGGCGCGATCGAGGCGCGTGAAATGGACGAAGGCATGCTGCGCTGCGGGTTGCAGGCCGCGGCTCAGCGGCTGCCGTTCCTGCCGATCCGCGCGGGGCTTGCCAGCTCGGTCGTCGACTTCTGGGAAGGCGAGCTGCAGACCGTCACGTCGCCATATCCGGCCCCGGAGGGTGGATACGAGACGCTGATCGCGATGCCGGCTCTGCGCCTAGACGCCGCCTTCGTGCACATGAATCTCGGTGATGCGCAAGGCAATGCGGCGTACACCGGAATCGACCCGTACTTCGACGACCTGTACTTGATGGCCGCCGAGCGACGCTACCTGTCGGTCGAACAGGTGGTGCCGACCGACGAGCTGATCAAGGCCGTGCCGCCGCAGGCTCTGCTGATCAACCGGATGATGGTGGACTCCGTCGTCGAGGCACCCAACGGCGCCCACTTCACGACGGCCGCACCCGATTACGGACGCGACGAGAAGTTCCAGCGCCACTACGCCGAGGCCGCCGCCTCCGATGAAACGTGGCAGCAGTTCGTCCAGACCTATCTGTCCGGCAGCGAGGCCGACTACCAGGCAGCGGTCCGCAAATTTCGGGAGGCCCAGTGATTGCCGTCAGCCGTCCGGAAGTGTGTGCGGTCGCCTGCGCGGAATTGTTCCGCGACGCAGGCGAGATCATGGTCAGCCCGATGGCGCCGATGGTGTCGATCGGGGCGCGGCTGGCTCGGTTGACGTTCTCCCCCGACATCTTGTTGACCGACGGAGAAGCACAGTTGCTTGCCGACACTCCGGCGATCGGCGTCACGGGCGCAGTCGAGGGCTGGATGCCGTTCGGCCGAGTCTTCGAGACGCTGGCGTGGGGCCGGCGCCATGTGGTCATGGGCGCCAACCAGATTGACCGCTACGGCAATCAGAACCTGTCGGCGTTCGGGCCGCTGCAGCAGCCGACCCGGCAGATGTTCGGCGTGCGTGGCGCGCCCGGTAACACGATCAACCATGCGACGAGCTATTGGGTTGGCAACCATTCCAAACGAGTGTTCGGCGATTCCGTCGACGTGGTGTCGGGCATCGGCTGGGACAAGGTGGATCCCGACAACCCGGCGTACCGGTTCGTCAACGTATACCGCGTCGTCACCAATCTCGGCGTCTTCGACTTCAACGGGCCCGACCATCAGATGCGCGCGGTATCGCTGCATCCGGGCATCACACCCGACGAGGTGGCCGACAACACGTCGTTCGAGGTGCACGACTTGGACAAGGCTGAGCGCACCCGCCTGCCAAGCGAACAGGAGCTGAAGCTCATTCGCGAGGTGATCGACCCGAAGTCGCTGCGGGACAAGGAAGTACGGATATGAGGTTACGCACGCCGCTGACTGAGCTGGTCGGCATCGAGCATCCGGTGGTGCAGACGGGGATGGGCTGGGTGGCGGGTGCGCGGCTGGTGGCGGCGACCGCCAACGCCGGCGGGCTAGGCATTCTGGCCTCGGCAACGATGACTCTGGAGGAATTGCAGACCGCCGTCACCAAGGTGAAGGCCGCGACCGATAAGCCGTTCGGCATCAACATCCGCGCCGACGCCGGGGACGCTAACGAACGCGTCGACCTGCTGATCCGTGAAGGTGTCAAGGTCGCATCGTTTGCGTTGGCGCCCAAGCCGGAGCTGATTGCTCGGCTGAAAGACGCTGGCGTGGTGGTAATTCCGTCCGTCGGTCTGGCCAAGCATGCCAAGAAGGTAGCCGGCTGGGGCGCCGACGCGGTGATCGTCCAAGGCGGCGAGGGCGGCGGCCACACCGGCCCAATCGCCACCACACTGTTGCTTCCGTCGGTGCTTGATGCGGTCGACATCCCGGTCGTGGCGGCGGGCGGCTTCTTCGACGGTCGCGGACTGGCAGCGGCGTTGTCCTACGGCGCGGCCGGCGTGGCGATGGGGACGCGGTTTCTGTTGACGTCGGATTCGACGGTGCCGGATGCGGTCAAGCAGCGGTACCTGGAGGCTGGGCTGGACGGCACGGTGGTATCGACCCGCGTCGACGGGATGCCGCATCGAGTGCTGCGGACCGGGCTGGTGGAGAAGCTGGAGAGCGGTTCGCGGGTGCGGGGCTTTTCCGCGGCGGTGCGCAATGCGCAGAAGTTCAAGAAGATGTCCGGCATGACGTGGCGGGCGATGATCCGCGACGGGCTGGAAATGCGGCACGGCAAGGAGCTGACGTGGTCGCAGGTCGTCATGGCGGCCAACACCCCGATGCTGTTGAAGGCCGGACTGGTAGACGGCAACACCGACGCGGGGGTGCTTGCGTCGGGACAGGTCGCCGGCATCCTCGGTGATCTGCCGTCCTGTGCGGAGTTGATCGACTCCATTGTCAGCGACGCCGTCAAACATTTGCAGGCGGCAGCGGCCCTGGTCGCGTAGTCAACCAACCTTATAGACGCGATGTGCCCAGCTGTGGGCGACAGAGTCGGCAGTCGGCTCGATCGTCTAACTATCTAACGACATTGTCGTGCGGAGCTGAACGATTCTTGGTGCCGGTCTCGGAACGGTGGCTCGTACCGCCGGACTTGCGGTTTAGCGCCAACAGACACAAAGCGCCCCGACACGCCGAGGATTTGGGGCCTTTTGCGTCTGCTCGCCGAACGAACTAGAGGCGCTCGATGATCGTGACGTTGGCGGTGCCGCCGCCTTCGCACATCGTCTGCAGGCCGTAACGGCCGCCGGTGCGCTCAAGCGTGTTGAGCATGGTCGCGAACAGCTTGGCCCCGGTGGCGCCGAGCGGATGACCCAAAGCGATCGCGCCGCCGTTCGGGTTGACCTTCTCCGGGTCGGCCTTGATCTCCTTGAGCCACGCGATCACGACCGGCGCGAACGCCTCGTTGATCTCGACGGTGTCGATGTCGTCGATCGAGAGTCCGGCCTTCTCCAGCGCGTACCGCGTAGCGGGGATCGGGCCGGTCAGCATGAACACCGGGTCGGCGCCGCGGGCGCTGATGTGGTGGATGCGCGCCCGCGGGGTCAAGTTGTGCTCCTTGACTGCCTGCTCGGACGCCAGCAGCACCGCGCTTGCACCGTCGGAGATCTGGCTGGCCATCGCCGCCGTCAGCCTGCCCCCTTCGACGAGCGTCGCCAACGTCGCCATCTTCTCCAATGACGTGTCGCGTGGGCCCTCGTCGGTCTTGAACCCGTCGACCTCGATGATCTCGTTCTCGAAATTCCCGCCACGAATCGCCGCCTGCGCCCGCTGATGGCTGGTGAGCGCGTACTGCTCCATCTCCTCACGCGAGATGTTCCACTTCTCGGCGATCAGCTCCGAACCGCGGAACTGCGAGATCTCCTGATCTCCGTAGCGGTGCAGCCAGCTCTTCGACTCGTTGGTGGGCGAGGTGAATCCGAACTGCTCGCCGACGATCATCGCCGACGAGATGGGGATCTGGCTCATGTTCTGCATGCCGCCCGCCACGATCAAGTCAGATGTGCCCGACATGATCGCTTGTGCGCCAAAGGAAATCGCCTGCTGGCTGGAGCCGCATTGGCGGTCGACGGTGACGCCGGGCACCTCCTCTGGATATCCGGCGGCCAGCCACGACAACCTGGCGATGTTGCCCGCCTGCGGTCCGATCGCGTCGACGCAGCCGGCGATGACGTCATCGACCGCGCCGGGATCGACGTCGACGCGCTCGAATAGTCCCCTCCACGCCGCCGCGCCCAGGTCGACGGGATGCACGCCGGCAAGCGAACCATTGCGCTTGCCGACAGCGGTGCGTACAGCGTCGATGACATACGCCTCAGGCATACTTGCTCTCCTTGGGAGTGGCGGCGGTGATTCCACCGAGGACTATCGAGAGGTACTGGCGGCCAACCTCTTCGGCTGTCAATGGTCCGCCGGGCTGATACCAGCGGACCGAAACCCACGTGGTGTCGCGGATGAACCGGTACACCAGGTCGACGTCGATGTCGGGCCGGAAGTAGTTCTCCTCGATGCCCTGGTTGAGCAGGTCCAACCACATCTTGCGTTGCTCTTTGTTGCGCGTCTCGACAAAGCCGAACTGCGGCAGCGACGACAGCCGCTTGGCCTCGTCCTGATAGATGACGACCTGGGCATGCCGGTCTTCGATCGCCTCGAACGAGGCCATGAACAATCCCTTGAGCCGTTCGAGCGGATTGGGTTCGGTGTCGACGACCTCCCGGTAGCGACCGAACAGCCAGTCCAGGAAATCCCGCAGCACCTCCTCTACCATCTGCTCTTTGCTCTTGAAATGGTGATACAGGCTGCCGGACAGAATGCCCGCCGAATCGGCGATGTCGCGCACGGTCGTCGCGCGCAGCCCGCGCTCGGCGAACATCGTCGCGGCGAGCTTCAGCAGCTCGTCGCGGCGACTCGGAGGCGCGCTGTCCATCCGACCAGGATAGCAACCAAGCGCTTGCTAGGTAAGTCCGGGGCGAGTCACCGGGAGGCCCCCCAGTACTCCGAGCACTCGTCATCCCGCGGCGTGCCGTCGTAGGGGGCACGCCAACGCGACAGGTTGAACTCGTAGAAGGGCCCCCGGTCGTCACTGCGGTACATCGCGCACACGCGCATCGACTCAGGCAGGCGGGCCAGCGCCGGCTCGATGTCCGGGGACAGCCGAAACAGGTAGGCGGTGTCCAACAGCTTGGTCTGCTCGTACCTGTCGATGTTGCGCTCAGCGATCAGCCGCTCGGGGTTCGTCGCGGCCAGGCCCAGCAGCGCCACCGCACCGGCCATCAGGATCGCCCGTGGCAACCACCGCCCCGCCATCCGTAACCCCGCGACGGCGACGAGGATGAACACCGCGCCGAGCCACAGTTCGATGGTGATCACCATGAGGCGCTCGGTACTGAAGCCGTAGGCCTGCTGATACAGCCACATTCGGTGGATCGCCGAGATCACCACCACAACCGAAGTCGTACAAAGTGTTCCGACGAGAATACGCAGCAATCGACGATCCGATGCGGCCTCCCGTCCGGCCACCCGGATGACGCCGCTCAGCACCAGAAGCGTCAGCGCGGAGACCCCCAGCAGCTGCCAGAAGCCCTGCCGTGCGTACTCGGCGTAGGTCAGCCCGGCGGTCTCAAGAACGTGCGCGTGCCCGCCGAACAGCACCGTGGCCTGAACCGCGACGAACCCGATGAACAGCACATCCAGCACCGCCAGCGGCACCGCCCACTCCCAGTTCGGCACGGAACGCATGGGATGTGGCGCCAGTGCATCGAGTTTGGGGGCGAAGCGCACCAGGTAGCCGCCGAACAGCACGAAGCACAGCACGATCCCGAACACCATGGCGCGGGCATACGCCTCGTAGGGGTTCCACTCCGGTGTCAAGACCTCGATCAGCCGCGCGAACGCCGGGTCGGCCGACGCGAACAAGCCGCCGAAGACCAGCGCGAGCCCGACGGTGACGGTCGCGACGACGCCGATCCGGATCGTGCTGGGCCGCCCGCTCCACGTGAATCCGTCTTCGCGGATCGCTCGACGTGCCCACCCGAACGCCCGGGCGGGCATCAGCCACGGCACGAAGGGCCCGGTGATGACGGCGGTCCAGGTGCTGCCGCCTGCCAGCGTGCTCCAGCCGACCAGCCACGCAGCCAGGATGCACAGCACCCCAAGCCATTCCGCAGCGAGCAGCGCGGGCACGGCCAGTAGTGCCAGCGCGACGGTGATTCCGAGCCATTCACCGCGGGTTGGACGACGTCCGGCGGTGCAGTACACGACGCCGAACACCATGACACCCACGAGCAGATAGCCCACGCTGAGCACTGAGACCCGCCAGAACGCCGCGCCCACCACGCCGGCGACGAGCGCAGGCGCCAGCAGTCGGCGCGGCGCGGCGGTCAGCGGGTCGAGCGGCCAAACACGGTGCGGCCACATGGTCCAACCGGGCTCGCCCTTTCGCGGTGGTTGCGGACCGAGCAACGGTGGGGGCGGCGGTGGCGCGTGCGGTGCCCCGTACCACCCGGGGTACATCGTGCTCTGCGGCGTCGTCATCGTGGCTCCTCGCCTGTCGCCGGCGCCGGGATCGTGACCCCGATCCGGCAACCAGTCCCGGCGTCCATCACTTCGATGGCGCCACCATGCAATTCGACCGCCCAGCGGGCGATCGCCAACCCGAGTCCGGTACCCCCCGCCGACGTCGCGCCTCTGGTGAAGCGCTGGAACACACGTTCGCGTTCAGCGGGCGGTATCCCGGGTCCCTCGTCGCACACCTCGAGCCGCAGCCCCTTCGGTTGCGCCGCGCTCGCGATCACCGAGACCCGGGCGCCCGCTGGACTGTGCCGAATGGCGTTGTCCACCAAGTTGACGACCACCTGCCGCAGGCGAGCCTGATCGGCGACTGCAACCAGATTCGGTGGCGACACCTGCACCGTCACCTGCACACCATCGCCGGCCACCGCGACGTGCCCGATGGCCTCCTCGAGGAACTGCCCGACTCCGAATACGCTGGGCTGCAACGGAATAGCTCCGCCTTCGAGCCGGGACAGATCGAGCAGGTTGGTCACCAACTCGCCAAGTCGCTCGGTCTGGGACAGCGCCATCCGCATGGTCTTGTCGTCCGGCTCCGCGATGCCATCGACAACGTTCTCGAGCAGCGCGTGCAACGCGGTGATTGGCGTGAGCAGCTCGTGCGAGACGTTGGCGATGAGCCCCCGCCGATACTCGTCGGCCGCCCCCAGATCGGCCGCCATCTGGTTGTAGGCCGCTGCCAGCTGCCCGATCTCGTCCCTGGAGGTGGCGCGGACACGCGCGCTGTAGTCACCGCGAGCCATGGCGCGCGCCGCCGCGGTCATCTGCCGCAGCGGCGACGTCATGCCGTGGGCGAGGAACTGGGTGAGTGCCAGTGAGGTGGCCAGCGCGGCGAGTAACGCCCAGCGGAACTGCCAGCTCGCGCCGATCCAGAACGTGAACGCGGCCAGGGTGATCGCGCTGCCGACAAGCAGACCCATCTTGACCTTGAACGAGCTGAAGGGATCCAGGGGCCGCGGCAGCCGGTCCCACAGGGCGGCGAGCCGCCGATCCCACACGGCGGCGAGCCGCCGATCCCACAGCGCGGCGAGGCGCCTCAACGGGGTAGCTCCAGCGCGTACCCGACACCGTGCACGGTGCGGATGAGTTCCGGGCCGAGCTTGCGGCGCAACGCCTTCACGTGGGTGTCGACGGTACGGCTCTCCACCCCCGACCCCCAGCCCCACACGTGCTCGAGCAGGGCATCGCGGGAGACCGCCGTGCGCGGCCGGCCCGCCAGGAACACGAGCAGGTCGAATTCGGTCCGCGTCAAATGGATTTCGTCGTCACCCTTGTGAACCCTGCGGGCCTGCAGATCGATCCGATGGTCACCGACCCACAGGGGTTGGGCCGGGTCGGTGCGGTCCATGCGGCGCAGCAAGACCCGGATCCGCGCGACGAGTTCGCGCATGCTGAACGGCTTGGTGAGGTAGTCGTCGGCGCCGATCCCCAGCCCGATCAGCATGTCGGTTTCGTCGCTTCGCGCGGTCAGCATCAGCACGGGGACGGACTGCACGGCCTGGATTCGCCTGCACACCTCGAGCCCGTCGAATCCCGGCAACATGACGTCGAGCACCACGAGGTCCGGCGGGGAGGCCGTGGCCGCGGCGACGGCCGACGGTCCGTCGACGGCCGTGTCCACCAGGAACTCCTCGGCACGCAACCGGGACGCGACGGCGGCCAGGATGGTCGGCTCGTCCTCGACCACCAGGATTCGCTTCACACATCCGACTGTAAGGGCCGGATGTGGGGCTTCCGAGCAGCGTTTGTGAAGATTCCGTGGAGATCGCGGTTCGTCAGGCCCGCTGGCTCGACACCGAGATGACTTCGCCGGTCAGGTAACTGGAGTACTCACTGGCCAGGAACGCGATGGTCGCGGCGATCTCCCACGGCTCGGCGGCGCGGCCGAACGCCTCACCCTCGGACAGCCGGTCCAACAGCTCCGACGAACTCGTCTTCTCCAGGAACTTGTGGCGGGCGATGCTTGGCGAGACGGCGTTGATCCGCACGCCGTATTCGACGGCTTCGATTGCGCTGCAACGGGTCAGCGCCATCACACCGGCCTTGGCCGCCGCGTAGTGCGACTGCGAATGCTGCGCCCGCCAGCCAAGTACGCTCGCATTGTTGACGATTACGCCGCCATGGTCGGCTCCGCGGAAATACCGCAGCGCCGCCCGCGTGGCCCGCATCACCGACGTCAACGTCACGTTGAGCACGCGATCCCATTCCTCGTCGGTCATATCGACCACGGGGGTCTGTCCGCCGAGGCCGGCGTTGTTGACCAGCACGTCGAGCCGGCCCATGCGCGCGGTCGTCGACGCGATCAGGGCATCGACCTGCGCGGTGGACGTCACGTCGCAGACCACGCTCTCTACTCGGCCGAGTCCGAGTTCAGCCAACCGGTCGCGGGTCTCGCCCAGCCGCCGTTCGTGGTGATCGGACACGACGACGTCGGCCCCTTCGGCCAGCGCGCGGCGCGCGACCGCCGAGCCTATGCCGGTGCCGGCCGCGGCCGTCACCACGACGACCTTGCCGTCCAGAAGTCCGTGTCCGTCAATCTCTTTCGGCGCGTCGGCCAGACTCATGCGCCTTTGACCTCTCTGGGTAGGCCGAGCACGCGCTCGGCGATGATGTTGCGCTGGATCTCGTTCGACCCGCCGTAGATGGTGTCGGCGCGGCTGAACAAATAGAGCCGCTGCCATTCGTCGAAGTCGCCGTCGGTCAACACCAGTCCGGCTTTACCGACGACGTCCATCGCGATCTCCCCGAGTTCACGATGCCAGTTGGCCCACAACAGCTTCGACACGTTATCTTTCCCGGCGGCCCGGCCGCCTCCCTCGACGTCCATGGTCGCCAATGCGTAGGACCGCATCGCGTGCAGGCCAGCCCACGATCGGGTCAGCCGCTCGCGGATCAGCGGATCGTCGGCGGCGCCGGTGCGCTTGGCCAGGTCCACGAGGTTGGAAAGCTCACGTGCATAACGGATCTGCTGGCCCAGCGTGGACACACCCCGCTCGAACGTCAGCGTTCCCATTGCCACGCGCCAGCCGTCACCGGGCTGTCCGACCACCAACGAGGCGTCGGTGCGGGCGTCGTCGAAGAACACCTCGTTGAATTCCGAGTCTCCGGTCAGCTGCACGATCGGCCGGACTTCGACGCCCGGCTGATCCAGCGGCACAAGCAGATACGACAGTCCGGCGTGTCGTTTGGAGCCCTTCTCGGTGCGGGCCACCACGAAGCACCACTGTGCCCAGTGCGCCAGCGACGTCCACACCTTCTGCCCGTTGATCACCCACTGGTCGCCGTCGAGTTCGGCCGTAGTCGATACATTCGCCAAGTCGCTGCCCGCGCCCGGCTCGGAGTAGCCCTGGCACCACAGCTCGGTGACGTCGAGGATCTTCGGCAGGAACCGCTTCTGCTGATCCGGGGTGCCATACGCGATCAGCGTCGGGCCGAGCAGTTCCTCCCCGAAGTGGTTGACCTTGTCGGGCGCGTCCGCCTTGGCGTACTCCTCGTAGAAAGCGACGCGGTGCGCGACAGACAATCCCCGCCCGCCGTGCTCCTCCGGCCACCCCAGGCAGGTCAGTCCGGCCGCGGCCAGATGCTGGTTCCACGCCCGTCGTTCCTCGAACGCCTCGTGTTCGCGGCCCGGCCCGCCGAGGCCTTTGAGCGTGGCGAATTCGCCGACGAGGTTGTCGGCGAGCCACTGCCGGACCTCGGCCCGGAACTCCTGGACCTCTATCACCCCTGTAGGCTAACCTACCAAGCACTTGCTTTGTTAGAGGAGCATCGATGACCCCCTCCGCGAGGACCATTCCCGCGGTTCTCGACCGGATTGCCGACGAATTTTCCGACCACGACGCGCTGGTCACCCACGACCGGCGGTTTACGTACGCCGAGCTCCGGGCCGAGGTCCGGCAGGCCGCTGCGGCGCTGATCGACCTGGGCGTCGGCCCCGGCGACCGGGTGGCGATCTGGTCGCCGAACACGTGGCACTGGGTGGTCGCCTGCCTTGCCACCACCTACGCCGGTGGGGTGCTCGTTCCGCTGAACACCCGCTACACGGCCAGTGAGGCCGGCGACATCCTGGCCCGCACCGGCGCACCGGTGCTCGTCGCGGCAGGTGAGTTCCTGGGTACGGAGAAGACCGCCGACCTCGACCGCGGCGAGCTGCCCAAGCTCCAGCACATCATTAGGGTGCCCATCGACAAGCACGATGGGACATGGGACGAGTTCACGGCTCGGGGAACCGACCTGGACGCGGTGGACGCGAGGGCCGCGGCGGTCAAGCCCGACGACGTCTCCGACATCCTGTTCACCTCCGGCACCACCGGCCGCAGCAAGGGCGCGCTGTGCGCACACCGGCAGTCGTTGGCGGGGTCCGCAGCGTGGGCCGAGTGTGGGCAGATCACCAGCGACGACCGCTACCTCTGCATCAACCCGTTCTTCCATAACTTCGGCTACAAGGCCGGCATCCTGGCCTGCCTGCAGACCGGTGCGACGCTGATCCCGCAGCTGACCTTCGACGCCGAGCGGGCGATGGCCGCAGTGCAGGAACACCGCATCACGGTGCTGCCGGGCCCGCCGACGATCTACCAGACACTGCTCGACCATCCCAAGCGCGGCGACTACGACCTGACGGCGCTGCGGTTCGCCGTCACCGGTGCCGCGGTGGTGCCGGTGGTCCTGATCGAACGCATGCAGACCGAACTGGACATCGACATCGTGCTGACGGCCTACGGGCTTACCGAGGCCAACGGGTTCGGCACGATGTGCCGCGCCGACGACGACGCGGTCACGGTCGCCACCACCTGTGGTCGACCGATCGCCGACTTCGAGCTGCGCATCGCCGGCAGCAACGCCGCAGGCGAAACAGGGGAAGTGCTGTTGCGCGGGCCCAACGTCATGCTCGGTTATCTCGACGATCCGGAGGCCACCGCCGCGGCGATCGATGCCGACGGCTGGCTGCACACCGGCGACGTCGGCAGGGTCGAGGAAAGTGGCAACCTGACGATCACCGATCGCCTGAAGGATATGTACATCTGCGGCGGGTTCAACGTCTATCCCGCCGAGATCGAGCAGGTGCTCGCACGCCTCGACGGCGTCGCCGAATCGGCGGTCATCGGCGTGCCCGACGATCGTCTCGGCGAAGTCGGCAAGGCGTTCATCGTGACCAAGCCGGACGCCGATCTCGACGAACAGACCGTAATCGCTTATACGCGTCAGCATTTGGCGAACTTCAAAACACCGCGGTCGGTGGAGTTCCTCGACGTGCTGCCGCGCAACCCCGGCGGCAAAGTGGTCAAGCCGCTCCTGCGTGAAAGGGCCTGAATTGGACCTGACCATTGACGACGTCACCCTCGAGTTCCAGGCCGAGGTGCGCGATTTCCTTTCGGCCAACAAAGAGTCGTTCCCGACGAAGTCGTATGACACCGCGGAAGGCTTCGAGCAACACCGTCACTGGGACAGGGTGTTGTTCGACGCCGGCCTGTCGGTGATCACCTGGCCCGAGAAGTACGGCGGACGCGACGCCACGCTGCTGCAATGGATCGTGTACGAGGAGGAGTACTTCCGCGCGGGCGCCCCGGGACGTGCCAGTGCCAACGGGACGTCGATGCTCGCGCCGACGCTGTTCGCACACGGCACCGAAGAACAACTCGACCGCGTGCTGCCGAACATGGCAAGCGGCGAGGAAATCTGGGCGCAAGCGTGGTCGGAGCCGGAGTCCGGCAGCGATCTGGCGTCGCTGCGCTCGACGGCGACCAGGACGGACGGCGGCTGGCTGCTCAACGGGCAGAAGATCTGGAGTTCGCGAGCGCCCTTCGGCGACAAGGCCTTTGGACTGTTCCGCTCTGACCCGGAAGCCGAGCGTCATCGCGGCCTGACGTACTTCATGTTCGACCTGAAGGCCGACGGCATCACGGTCCGGCCCATCGCGCAGCTCGGCGGGGACACCGGGTTCGGCGAGATCTTCCTCGACGATGTCTTCGTGCCCGACAACGACGTCATCGGCGCTGTGCACGACGGCTGGCGCGCGGCGATGAGCACGTCGAGCAACGAGCGCGGCATGTCGCTGCGCAGCCCCGCCCGCTTCCTCGCTCCCGCGGAACGGCTGGTTGCGCAGTGGAAAGCAAACCCCGACAGGGATGTTCAAGCGGCGTTCACCGACCGGGTTGCCGACGCATGGATCAAGGCGCAGGCCTACCGACTGCACACGTTCGCGACGGTCACACGGGTGGCCGCCGGCGGCGAGCTGGGCGCCGAGTCGTCGGTGACGAAGGTGTTCTGGTCAGACCTCGACGTGGCGCTGCATCAGACGGCACTGGACATGCGAGGAGCCGACGCCGAGCTGGCGGACTCGTGGACCGAGGGGCTGCTGTTCGCGCTCGGCGGCCCCATCTACGCCGGTACCAACGAGATTCAGCGCAACATCATCGCCGAGCGGCTGTTGGGCCTGCCGCGAAAATGAAGGTGAAATTCGACTGTGTTTTTTGAGACTGACGAACAGCAGCGCGACTTCGCCGCCAGCATCGACGCGGCGCTGGCATCCGCCGATCTACCGGGAGCGGTGCGCGCATGGGCCAAGGGCGATACCGCGCCGGGCCGCAAGGTGTGGGCAAGGCTGGCCGACCTCGGCGTCACCGCGCTGATGGTTCCGGAGAAATTCGACGGAATCGAGGCTCACCCCGTCGACCTGGTCGTCGCCGCCGAACGGCTGGGCCGGTGGTGCGTCCCGGGACCTGTCACCGAATCCATCGCCGTCGCACCGGTTCTGCTGGCACACGACGAACGGTCGGCGGCCCTGGCCGCCGGTGAACTGATCGCAACCGTCGCTCTGCCGCCACACGTACCGCGGGCCCTAGATGCGGATGCCGCCGGCGTCGTCCTGGTGGCCGCAGACGACGCGGTCCGCGAAGGCACGGCAGGTAATCAGCACGCGTCTGTCGACCCGAGCCGAAAGTTGTTCGACGTCACAGCATCCGGCGACTCCCAGGCAGCCGACGTCAAGCGCGCTTACGAGTTCGGCGTACTCGCCACAGCCGCCCAGTTGGTCGGTGCCGGTCAGGCGATGCTGGACATGTCAGTCGAATACGCCAAGCAGCGAAGCCAATTCGGCCGCGTGATCGGCACCTACCAAGCGATCAAGCACAAGCTGGCCGATGTGCACATCGCCGTCGAGCTCGCACGGCCACTGGTGTACGGAGCAGCGCTGTCGCTGGCCGACAACTCGTCGGATACGGCGCGAGACGTCAGCGCCGCGAAGGTTGCCGCGTCGGAGGCCGCGCTGCTGGCCGCGCGCTCGTCGCTGCAGACCCATGGCGCGATCGGGTTCACCCAAGAGCACGACCTGTCGCTGTGGCTGCTGCGGGTGCAGGCGCTGCGGTCGGCATGGGGCGATCCGACGGTGCACCGCCGGCGGGTATTGGAGGCCTTCTCGTGACCGAAGAACGCGAACTGCTGCGCGAGACCGTCGCGGCGCTGGTGGAAAAGCACGCGTCGCCAGCCGCGGTGCGCGAGGCGATGGCGTCCGAGCGTGGCTATGACGAGTCGCTGTGGAAGCTGTTGTGCGAGCAGGTCGGTGCGGCCGCACTCGTGATTCCGGAGGAGCTGGGCGGCGCGGATGGCGAACTCGCCGACGCCGCCGTCGTGCTCGAGGAGCTGGCCAAGCGTTTGGTGCCGACACCGTTGCTGGGCACCACACTCGCCGAGCTCGCGCTGCTGGCCGGCGATGAGCCGGACGCCGACGTCCTCGAGGGCCTGGCGGAGGGCACGAGGATCGGCGCGGTGGTGTTCGATCCCGACTATGTGGTCAACGGCGACATCGCGGACGTGGTCGTCGCAGCCGACGGCTCAAAGCTCACGCACTGGACAAGGTTCACTGCGCAGCCGGCCGACACCATGGACCTTACGCGGAGGCTTTCGCGGGTCGAACCGCAAGAGACGACGGATATGGGCGCGGATCCTGGGCTGACCGATACGGCCGCCATCTTGCTGGCCGCCGAGCAGATCGGTGCGGCCACGAAGTGCCTCGATCTGACAGTCGAATACACCAAGGACCGCGTGCAGTTCGGTCGGCCGATCGGCAGCTTCCAGGCGCTCAAGCACCGGATGGCCGATCTGTACGTCGCGTTGCAGTCCGCGCGCGCGGTTGTCGACGATGCGGTCGCCGAACCGTCGCCGACATCGGCGGCGCTGGCTCGGGTCGCGGCCAGCGAGGCGTTCTCGAAGGTCGCGGCGGAGGCCGTGCAGATGCACGGCGGCATCGCGATCACGTGGGAGCACGACATCCAGCTGTACTTCAAACGGGCGCATGCGAGCGCGCAGCTGCTCGGCCCGCCGCGGGAGTATCTGCGTCGTCTCGAATCCGAAGTGCTCTAGGGCGCCAGCCGCTTCGGTTGACCGCCGAGCACAACCTCACGCACGAGCGGCACGCCCGGCCGATAGGCCAGATGGATATACGAGGGCGCGTCAAGGCACACGAAATCGGCCCGGTTGCCCGGTGCCAGCACGCCGATGTCGTCGCGTCGAAGCGCAGCTGCTCCTCCGGCCGTCGCCGACCACAACGCCTCCGCCGGAGTGAAGTTCATATCGCGGACCGCCACGGCGATGCAGAACGGCATGCTCGTCGTGAACGAACTGCCGGGGTTGCAGTCGGTGGCGATCGCGACGGTGACGCCGGCGTCGATCATCCGCCGCGCGTCCGGCCATGATGCACGCGTTGAGAACTCCGCACCAGGCAGGAGCGTGGCGACCGTCGAACCGGAGGCCAACGCCTCGACATCGTCATCCGTGGCGTACGTGCAGTGGTCGACCGATGCGGCCTGCAGCTCCACCGCCATTCGGATCCCGCCGCTGGGGCCGAGTTGCCCGGCGTGCACCCGCGCCTGCAGTCCGGCGGCGATACCCGCGCTCAGGATGACACGCGACTCGTCGACATCGAACGCACCGCGGTCACAGAACACGTCGATCCAGCGAGCGGACGGCAGACAGGCCTGAAGCATCGGTCCCTTGACGAGATCGATGTAACCTTCGCGGTTGTCGCGGAACTCGGCGGGCACGACATGCGCGCCGAGAAACGTTGTCTCGCTGGTGAACCGGCGTGCCACGGCCAATGAGCGAGCTTCGTCATCGACGGTCAGACCGTAGCCGCTCTTCGATTCGAAAGTCGTCACGCCCGCATTGAGCAGTTCTTCTGCGAGCCGACCGACACCTGCGGCCAAGGTTGCGTCGTCGGCGTCCCGGGTGGAGGCGACGGTGGTCGCGATTCCGCCCGCCGCATACGGCTGTCCGCTCATGCGGGCGGCGAACTCCGCCGAACGCTCGCCGGCGAACACCAAATGCGCATGGCTGTCGACGAACCCCGGAATGACACTCGAGCCGCCCCAGTCAACGTGTGAGTCCGTCGCCGGTGCGTCGTGTCGACGCCCGACCCATGCGATCGTGTCACCGTCGACGACGACGGCACCGTCCTCGATGATGCCCAGTGCACTGCCGTCGCCCTGGGCGGGATCATTGGTGACCAGTTCACCGATGCCTGCGTACAGAGTGCTCACGACCGCGTCTGCACCGCCTCTGGCCGTACCCCCATCAAATCGGCGATGGCCTCCGATAATTCGGCAGCCGCGTCGACGTGGATATGTCGCCCACCGGCGACCACGACCCGGCCGTCGATGACCACGTCGGTGACGTCACCGGCCGAGGCAGCGAACACCACGGTCTCCGGTGTCGCATCGCCGCCGGCAGTACGTACGGAGTTCAGGTCCACGGCGACCAGATCTGCGCGCGCACCGACGAGCAACCGCCCAGCGTCCGTCCACCCGAGCGCTTGCTGTCCTCCGGTGGTGGCCGCGTGCAACAGCTTTGACGCACCGATGATGCCGCGCTGCTCACGGGCGAGACGTTCGTCGAGTTCGACTGCCCTGGCTTCCTCGAACATGTCGATCACGGCATGACTGTCCGAACCCAGACTGAACAAGCCTCTTGACTCGATCAGCGTCGGTGCCGGGCCGATGCCGTCGCCCAGGTCCCGTTCCGTGGTCGGGCAGAAGCACACACCCGTAGCCGTATCGTCCATGGCGCCAATGTCTTCTGGCGTCAGATGTGTGGCGTGCACCGCGGTCGTCCGTGGTCCGAGCACGCCGGCATCCCGAAGAACGGCAGTGGGCGTGCGCCCGTACGTGGCGATGCACTGGTCGATCTCGGCCCGCTGCTCCGACGAGTGCACATGCAGTGGCGTCGCGTGCGCATCGGCCCATTCGACGACGGCCGGCATGTGTTCGGCCGGGACTCCACGGACGGAATGCAGTGCAGCGCCGACGAGAACACCCGGGTTGGACTGTGTCTGCTGGTAGAGCGCCTCGACGCGCTCAGCCCAGCCGGCTCCGCTACCGTCTCCGAAGCGTTGTTGAGGTCCGTCGTCCAGCGGCGATCCGTCGGCAGCCGAACTGAGATAACAGGTATCGAGCAACGTCAGGCGCAGTCCCGCATCGGCCGCACCCACGATCAGTGCGTGGCCCATCGCATTCGGGTCGGAATACCGTCGACCGCCTCCGTCGTGGTGCAGATAGTGGAATTCGCCGACCGATGTGATTCCCGCAAGGGCCATCTCGGCATAGACACCGCGGGCCAGCGCTTTGTAGTGATCGGGATCGAGCCGGTCCGCCGCGCGGTACATCAGATCGCGCCACGTCCAGAACGATCCGCGATCGCGTTGGGTGCGCCCCCGCAAGGCGCGGTGAAAGGCATGCGAATGGGCATTCGCCATTCCCGGTATCACCAGGCCGTACAGGCGATTCGACGACGGATCGGCAGCGACGCCGGACCGGATTGAGGTTATCCGTCCGTCGGTCACCGTGATCAGCACCCCGGCGTCGACGGTGTCCCCGCCGAGCCACGCATGCTCGCACCACCATGTCGTCATGGCGATACCCAGTCGGCCATCACGTCGGCCAGTGCCACCGCGCCCACATTGCAGTCGGCCATCTCGGCATGCTCTTCTGGCGAGTGCGAGACACCGGTTGGGTTTCGGACGAACAACATCGCGGTCGGCACTTTGGCGGACAAGATGCCGGCATCGTGGCCGGCAGCCGTGGGAAGTACCGGGATGTCGCCGAGGTTACTGAGCGCCTTCCTCAGCCGTGCCCGCGGGCCTTCCGGGAATTCGACTATCGGAGTGATTGATTCGGCGACCACGTCGAGCGTGACGGCGTCCTCAGCTGCGTGGCGTTGCGCCTCAGCGGTGATCTTCTTCACCAGCGAGGCCAGGGTTGCCTCGTCGGCCGCCCTGGCATCCAACCAGGCACGGATCTCCGACGGAATCGCGTTGGCCCCGTTGGGCGAGACGATCACTTTGCCGAACGTCGCCACCGCATTGTGTGCGGCGGCCTCCGCCCGCGCCGCGTGCACCGAGGACGCGAAGGCCAGCATGGGATCTCGGCGATCGACGAGCCGCGTCGATCCGGCGTGGTTGGCCTCGCCACCGAATGTGAACTCCCAACGGCCATGCGGCCAGATCGATGACGCGACCGCGACTGGGGCGTCCACGAGGTCCAGTGCCCGGCCCTGCTCCACGTGCAGCTCGACAAACACCCCGATGCGGTCCGTCAGTCGGGAGTCCTCGCCGAGATGATCGGGGTCGCGGCCGACCCGAACGAGCGCCTCTTCCAACGTTATTCCGTCGATGTCGCGCAATCCACGCGCTCGATCCGCACTCAGCGCCCCGGTCGACAGCTGAGACCCGACGCATGCGACACCGAAGCGCGCGCCCTCCTCGTCGGAGAAGGCCACCACTCCAACGGGAATCGAGGGCACCACCCCACGCTCGCGCACCATATCGATGGCGGCGAAGGCCGACACCACGCCGAGCGGCCCGTCGTACGCGCCACCGTCAGGGACGGAGTCCAGGTGTGAGCCGGTCACGAACGCCCCGCGCGGGTCCCCGGTCCATCCAGGCGGCATCCACCACGCCCAGATGTTGCCGTTGTGGTCGACCTCGACATCCATGCCGCGACGGTCGGCGCATCCGACGAACCACTCCCGCAGGGTCATGTCGGCATCGGTCCAGGCGAACCTGCGGTACCCGCCGGTGCGGGCGTTGCGGCCGACGTCGAGGATCGTCGTCCACAGCGTGTCGAACGCCGTCACGCGTTCTCCCACATGGGGATACGCACGCCACGTTCGCGAGCCACCTCCGCGGCGTGCTCGTATCCGGCGTCGACATGGCGGATGACACCCATGCCCGGGTCATTGGTGAGGACGCGCGCGAGCTTCTGCGCGGCCAACTCCGTGCCGTCCGCGACACACACCTGGCCGGCGTGGATCGAGCGCCCCATCCCGACTCCACCGCCATGGTGGATCGACACCCACGACGCCCCGGACGCGGTGTTCACCAAGGCATTGAGCAACGGCCAGTCGGCAATTGCGTCCGAACCGTCCAGCATCGACTCGGTTTCGCGATACGGCGACGCCACCGACCCTGAATCGAGGTGGTCGCGGCCGATCACGATCGGTGCCGACAGCTCACCGGAGGCCACCATCTCGTTGAACCTCAAACCGGCCCGGTGACGCTCCCCGTATCCGAGCCAGCAGATGCGCGCGGGCAGGCCCTCGAATGCCACCTTCTCGCCGGCCATCGTGATCCAGCGCCGCAGGTGCGCGTTGTCGGGGAACAACTCCAGAATCGCCTGATCGGTGGCGGCGATGTCCTTCGGGTCGCCCGACAGCGCCACCCACCGGAACGGACCGAGGCCCTCCTCGAACTGAGGACGGATATAGGCCGGAACGAAACCGGGGAACGCGAACGCGCGGTCATATCCCGCCTTGCGCGCCTCGTCCCGGATCGAGTTGCCGTAGTCGAAGACCTCGGCGCCGCGATCCATGAAGCCGACCATGGCCTCGACGTGTTTGGCCATCGAAAGCTCTGCCTGCTCGGTGAAATACACGGGATCCTTGTCCGCCATCTTCTTCATGTCTTCGAAGTCGATGCCCAGCGGCAGGTAGGACAGTGGATCGTGCGCTGACGTCTGGTCGGTGACGATGTCGATCGGTGCGTCCCGCTCGAGCAGTTCGGGAAAGACTTCGGCTGCGTTGCCGACCAGTCCAATCGACAACGGCCGCTTGGCGTCCCGCGCATCGATAGCCATCTTCAACGCCTCGTCGATATCCGCTGCCTTGGTGTCGAGGTACCGATGCGCGATGCGCCGGTCGATCCGGCTCTCATCGCAGTCGACGCAGATCGCCACGCCCTCGTTCATCGTGACCGCGAGTGGCTGGGCACCACCCATACCGCCCATGCCCGCGGTGAGGGTGATGGTTCCGGCAAGTGTGCCGCCACTGTGCTCATAGCGGCCGGAGGCCGCGAGCTTGCGCGCAACGGCGCCGAAGGTTTCGAACGTGCCCTGCAGGATGCCTTGGGTGCCGATGTAGATCCACGATCCGGCCGTCATCTGGCCATACATCATCAGGCCTTCGGCTTCGAGTTTGCGGAACTGCTCCCAGTTGGCCCAATCACCGACCAGATTCGAATTCGCCAGCAGCACCCGCGGAGCCCACACGTTCGTGCGGAACACCCCGACCGGTTTCCCGGATTGGACGAGCATGGTCTCGTCGTCCTCCAAGGTCTGCAGAGTACGGACGATCGCGTCGAACGCTTCCCAGCTACGGGCCGCCCGCCCGGTGCCGCCGTAGACGACGAGATCGTCGGGGTGTTCGGCGACCTCCGGGTCGAGATTGTTCATCAACATGCGAAGGGCCGCTTCCTGTTGCCAACCCTTGCAGGTGATTTCGGTGCCGTGTGCTGCTCGGACAGGACGGGGTCCTGTGGTTGCTGTCATGAGAAGAGAAGTCCTTAACGAGTGTTTCTTATTGTCCGCTGATGCCGGCGCTGGCGAGCCACTTCTTCGCGACGTCGGAGGTTGATTCCAGTCGCGGCGGTCGAAGTCGGATCCACGTAACTCTGAAGAGCGACCGGGTGCTCCGGCACCAGATCGTTGGACCCGTCCTTCAACGCTTGGATGCATACCTCGCGGCTGCCGATGTTGAACTGCTCTTTCACGCTAGGTCCTGGCGCGCATCTGCGGTAGATATCGAGATGAATTACATGATTGTGCCGAACTGGCCGCCTGCCGCCCGACAACATTGAGGACCGGGACCTGAGGGGCGACGTCGCGGTAGCGGAGTCGATCCTTGATGACCTCGGCCGACTCATAGAGGACTGAGACCGGTCACCCCAGCGGGCCGGTAACCGATTCGGCAGCGGCGAGCAGTGATCCGTCGCGTGCGAGTCCGATGACGGCCTCGATCTCGGGAGCGAGGTGGCGGTCAGCGCCGGGACCGGCGACCCGTGCGCGGACAGCCTCGATGACGGCACCGGTTGCCGACGCCGGTTGCAGCGGCGCGCGCATGTCGATTCCCCTTGCGGCGGTGAGGATTTCGATGGCGAGAACGCGGGTGAGTCCGTCGATCGCCTTGCGCAGTTTCCGGGCCGCAGACCAACCCATCGAAACGTGATCTTCCTGCATCGCCGATGACGGGATGGAGTCGACGCTGGCAGGAACGGCCAGGCGTTTGAGTTCGGAAACGATCGCGGCCTGGGTGTACTGCGCGATCATGTGGCCACTGTCGACGCCAGGGTCGTCGGCGAGGAACGGGTTCAGCCCGTGACTTCGGGACGCGTCGAGGAATCGGTCGGTGCGGCGTTCACTGATGCTGGCCAGGTCGGCGACGACGATGGCCAGGAAATCGAGCACATAGGCGACGGGTGCGCCGTGGAAGTTGCCGTTTGATTCGACCGTTCCCGCATCCGTGACGACGGGGTTGTCGATGGTGCTGGCCAGCTCCCAGTTCGCGACATTGCGGGCGTGCGTCACGGTGTCCCGTGCCGCGCCGGCAACCTGCGGTGCGCACCGCAGCGAGTAAGCATCCTGGACCAGCGGGCAGTCCGGTCCGCTGTGGCTTGCGACGATCGGCGAACCGGCAAGGATTCGTGTCATGTTCGCCGCGGCTACCGCCTGGCCAGGTTGGGGCCGCAGCGCCTGCAGATGTGGGGCGAACACTCTGGCGGTACCGAGCAGTCCTTCAACGCTCATCGCCGCGGCGACGTCGGCCAGGCGCAGCAACCCGTCGAGGTCGGTCAATGCCAGGATCAATTGCCCGAGCATGCCGTCGGTGCCGTTGATCAGCGCAAGGCCTTCTTTCTCGGCGAGGACGACCGGTTCCAGGCCGTGTGTGCTGAGGGCATCCGCTGTTTGCCGAAGCTCACCGTCAGCCGTGCGCACCTGTCCTTCTCCCATGATCGCGAGTGCGACATGTGCGAGCGGCGCGAGGTCTCCGGAACAGCCGAGGCTGCCGTACTCGTAGACCACCGGCGTCAGGCCCGCTGAAAGCAGCCCCGCGTAGGCCTTGGCGACTTCCGAACGCACACCGGTACGGCCGGTCGCCAGCGTCGACAACCTCAGCAGCATCATCGCGCGGATGACCTCGCGCTCGACCTCGGGTCCGGACCCTGCGGCATGAGAGCGAATCAGGCTGCGCTGCAGCTTGGTTCGCAGCTCGAGCGGGATATGACGAGTTGCGAGCGCACCAAAGCCGGTGGATATGCCGTAAGCCGGCGTCGGATCGTCGGCGAGCGCTTCGATCCATCGACGACTCTCGGCAATAGCGGCAAGGGCGTCGTCGGCGATCTCCACGGGGTCGTCGTCCCGAGCCACCCGTACTACGTCGTCGGCCGTGACAGGACCGATACCCACAACCACCGGAGTCATCCGACGATTGTGCTACTAGCCTCATCCGGATGAGCGATCGCGTCGCACTGCGCGCAGGCATCCCGCCGTTCTATGTGATGGACGTGTGGCTGGCCGCCGCGGAGCGCCAGCGCACGCACGGCGACCTGGTCAACCTGTCAGCCGGGCAACCGAGCGCAGGCGCGCCCGCAGCAGTGCGCGCGGCGGCAAAAGAAGCGTTGGACCGCGGGCCTCTCGGCTACACCGTGGCACTCGGCATCCCGGAACTGCGAACCGCGATCGCGAGTTCGTACAAGGACCGGCATGGGCTCGATGTCGACCCGAATGACGTCGTGATCACCACCGGCTCGAGCGGCGGGTTCCTGTTGGCGTTCCTCGCGTGCTTCGACGTCGGCGACCGGGTGGCCATCGCCAGTCCGGGCTATCCCTGCTACCGCAACATCTTGTCCGCGCTTGGCTGCGAGGTCGTTGAGATCCCGTGCGGTCCCGACACCAGGTTTCAGCCGACGGCGCAGATGCTGGCCGACCTCGATCCACCAGTGAAGGGCGTGATCGTCGCGAGCCCTGCCAATCCCACCGGCACCGTCATCCCACCGGAAGAACTCGCGGCAATCGCGTCGTGGTGCGACGCCTCGGGTGTGCGATTGATCAGCGACGAGGTGTATCACGGGCTGGTCTACGAGGGCGCACCGGCGACCAGCTGCGCATGGGAAACGTCACGAGATGCCGTGGTGGTCAACAGCTTTTCGAAGTACTTCGCCATGACGGGCTGGCGGCTCGGCTGGCTGCTGGTGCCGCAAGAGCTGCAACGTGCGGTGGATTGCTTGGCGGGCAACTTCACGATCTGCCCGCCGGCACTGGCGCAGGTCGCCGCCGTCGCCGCGTTCACGCCGGAATCGGTCGCCGAGGCCGATGCGCTGCTGCATCACTATGCGGCCAACCGCCAGTTGCTCCTCGACGGGCTTCGTAGGATCGGCATCGACAAGCTGGCACCGACCGACGGCGCGTTCTACGTCTACGCCGACGTCTCACACCTGACGACCGATTCACTGTCGTTCTGCTCAAAGCTGTTGGAAGACACCGGCGTTGCGATCGCGCCGGGCATCGATTTCGACACCGTGCGTGGCGGCGCGTTCGTCCGGCTTTCGTTCGCGGGCCCGACCAGCGATATCGAAGAGGCGCTGCGCCGCATCGGCGCCTGGTTGGCCAAGGGCGGTGTTGTCGTTCAGACGGGCGCGGCAGCCAACTCGTCACCGAGGGTGAGTTGAACACCTGTCGCTGCCTGCACCTGATCGACAGACACGCCCGGCGCGGTTTCCACGAGGATCAGCTCTCCGTCGTTCCCAACGTCAACAACCGCGAGGTCCGTGACGATGCGGTGGACGACGCGCTCGCCAGTCAAGGGCAGGGTGCATTTCTCGACGATTTTCGGGTTGCCTTGCCGGTCAGTGTGTTCCATGAGGACAATGACGCGCGACGCCCCGTGCACCAGGTCCATGGCGCCCCCCATGCCCTTGACCATCTTCCCGGGGACCATCCAGTTCGCCAGGTCGCCGTGGCGCGACACCTCCATACCCCCGAGCACCGCGACGTCGATGTGTCCGCCGCGAATCATCCCGAACGACAAGGACGAGTCGAAGAACGACGCACCGGGCAGCACCGTGACGGTCTCTTTCCCGGCGTTGATCAGGTTCGCGTCGACGGCGTCCTCGGCGGGATACGGGCCAGTGCCGAGGATCCCGTTTTCCGAGTGCAGAGTCACCCGCACGGCCGGATCCAAATAGTCGGGAACGAGAGTCGGCAGTCCGATACCCAGGTTCACGTACTCGCCATCGTGAAGCTCGCGGGCCACCCGGCGGGCCATCTCCGGTCTGCTCCAGCCTCGGCTGGTCTGCGGCTCGGTCATGCTGGTACTCCTGCCTCGTCGCGGACCGTTCGCTTCTCGATGCGAACGTGCTGCGGGCCCGTCTCGACGATCCTCTGCACGAATACACCTGGAAGGTGAATGCCCTCGGGGTCGAGTTCGCCGGGCTCCACGAGTGTTTCCACCTCAGCGATCGTTATTCGGCCAGCCATCGCCGCCAACGGGTTGAAGTTCATCGCGGTCTTGTCGAAGACGAGATTTCCCTGGGTATCTCCGACGGCCGCATGGACGAGTGCGAAGTCGGTCCGGATGCTGGTTTCGAGCACGTAACGCTGGCCATCGAACTCTCGCGTCTCCTTGGGCGGCGAGGCGATTGCGACGGACCCATCCTGGGCGTAGCGCCACGGCAGACCGCCGTCAGCCACCAGGGTTCCCACCCCTGCGGGGGTGTAGAACGCAGGAATACCCGCTCCACCCGCACGCAAGCGCTCAGCGAGCGTGCCCTGTGGGGTCAACTCAACCTCGAGTTCGCCAGCTAGGTACTGTCGGGCGAATTCCTTGTTCTCGCCCACGTACGACGCCGTTATTCGGCGGATACGACGCAGGCCGAGCAGCACACCAAGTCCCACATCGTCGACGCCGCAGTTGTTGGAGTAAACCTCGAGATCGTCGACACCCGACTCGGCCAGTGCGCCGATGAGTGCGTCGGGAATACCGCAGAGACCGAAACCTCCGACTGCCAGGGAGGCTCCACTGCCAACATCGGCGATCGCCTCGTGGACGTCCTTGAGCTGCTTACTGGACATCAGCGTGACAACTTCCTGTCGATGCGTTCGCTCAACGAACGCGGTGATTTCACTGAACAGGACATCATCATCAATCGGCTGCTGCCAAGGTCTGTGGGGATTTCTCGAGGAAAGTGTCCGCCTGGCGGGATGAGGCATCGACGTAGCGTCCACTGAATGAACGCTACGATTTCGTGGTGGAGGATCTCAGCGCCGGCACCCCGGTCATCACGCGTGTCGCAGCCATCCTGCGTGCGGTCGGTAGCGCGCGCGGCGACGGCATGACGACTACCGCCTTGTCCCGCGCCACCGCAATACCGCGCGCGACGGCCCACCGCATGCTCACGGCACTGGCCGACCAAGGGCTCATCGACCGCGCGCCCAGCACTGGCTTGTGGTTCCTCGGCCCAGAGATCTATCTGCTCGGGTCCGTGGCTACCAGCCGCTACGACGCCGTGCCCGTCGCGGACGACATTCTGCGCGCTCTCGCAGACGACACCGGAGAGAGTGCCTTCCTCTCCGCGCGTCGCGCAGACGAATCGGTATGCGTGTCCGCCGTGGAGGGGAGCTTTCCGCTGCGGTCTCATGTGCTGCACCCGGGTAAGCGGTTTCCCTTGGGTGTCGCCTCCGCTGGCCTGGTGATGCTTGCACACCTTTCCGATGCCGAGGCCCACGCGTATCTGGATCGCACCGATCTCGAAGGTGAATGGGGCAGCGCGCACTCGAGAGCGGCGATCGAAAGCCGCATCCGACAAACAAGAATCAGCGGCTATTCGGTGAATCCTGGTCTGGTCGTGGAAGGCAGTTGGGGTATCGGAGCAGCGGTCTTCGATGCGTTTCGTCAGCCCCAATGGGCGTTGAGCCTGACCGGTGTGGAGGCCCGCTTCGCCGGACATCGGACGGAAAAGCTCGGCGAGGCGTTGTTGCGTGCGGCGCACGCACTGACACAGCGCCTCAAGCGCAAGTCGTAGGCACGCCAGCGCATCTGAGTCCCGGATTGCCGCCGACGAACTTTGCCTCAACCACACGACCGTCCGCCCCGAACTCACCGCACTGGGAACACCGCTCGCTGCGAACGGTAATGCCACCAACTCGGCCGGCATATCGGGCAGCCACACGGGGAACTGCGGTCGGGCTGAGCCGAAGTCTTGCGCGTTCGGCGGCCCAGCTGGTGCAGTCAACCCATGCCATTCATCGACCATCCGAAGGGCCGGGCGTACTACCGGCACTGGTCCGCCGCCGAGCCACGCGCCGCCGTCATATTTCTCCACGGTTTCGGCGAGCACACCGGTGTCTATCACCGTTACGGCTTCGCGCTGAATGCCGCCGGCATCGACCTGTGGGCGGTCGATCAGTTCGGCCACGGGCTCAGTCCCGGCAACCGCGGCGATTTCGGCTCGATTGAGGACAGCTCGGATCTGGCCGACACATTGACCGAACTTGCCGAAGGCGAACGCCCGGGTCTGCCGCTCGTCGCCCAGGGACATTCGTTCGGCTCGGTGGTCACCCTGTTCCGGCTACTGGAGCAACCCGAGCGTTACCGCACCGGCATCATCTCCGGCGCCCCGCTCGTCCCTATCCCCGAATTGCTGGACACCGACAGCGAATTCGACCTCGATCCCGGTTGGCTGTCGCAGGATCCGTTCTATCTGGATTCGCTGGAGAACGACCCGCTGGCCTTTGTCGACGCCGACGGCAAACCCCTGGCGCGCGAACTCGACAAAGCATGGGACCGGTTCGGCGCGGAGCTGCCGAAGCTGGCCGTGCCAACGCTGGCGGTGCATGGCGTCAACGATCCGATTGCACCCATTGGTCCGGTGCGGGCCTATGCCGAGCAGATCGAGGCACTGCAAATTGTCGAGTTCCCCGGTGCGCATCACGACATCCTGAACGAGACCGTTCATCACGAGGTAGCCGCTGCCATCGTGGACTTCATCGAGAACCGAGCGCTAGGGTGAGCCGGTGTTGAAGAAGACGGTGATCGCCGCGGCCGGCGCCCTCGCGGCGGGCGTGCTGCTCGCGACGCCTGCCAACGCCGATCCAGGCGACAACCCGTGTCAGCTCGCGGTTACGTTCTTATGCAAATTCGTCCCGATCGCACCTGAGCTCGAGGGCGACGTCGACCTCACGGTAGACCAACCGCCGGCTGACCCCAATGCCCCACCACCCGAGTCACTGCCGGTGGCCCCGCTTTGTGCCGCGGGCTGTATCTAGAGCCAGGTGTCGTCGGTGGTGGCGGTGAGAAAGGCCTCGAGGTCGTCGCGCCACTGAGCCGGGGTGTTCTTGTCGGGTTCGATGCCGGTGTACTGACCGCGGTAGAACAGCAGCGGCCTCGGCTTCTTGTGTGGCACGTCGGACATCGAATGCACCGCGCCGAACACGACGAAGTGATCACCGCCGTCGTGCACCGAGTGCACCATGCAGTCGATGTGCGCCAGCGTCCCGTCGATGACCGGTGAGCCGAGTTTAGAAGGGCGCCAGTCGATCCCGGCGAACTTGTCCGGCTCCTTGGACCCGAACCGCGACGACACGTCCTTCTGCTGCTCGTGCAGCACATTCACACAGAACCGGCCGCTGGCCTCAATGGCCTGCCAGGACCGCGACACCTTCGTCGGGCAGAACAACACCAGCGGCGGTTCCAGCGACAGCGCCGCAAAGGACTGGCACGCGAACCCGACGGGTGCGCCGTCCTGCATGGTGGTGATCACGGTGATGCCCGTACAGAACTGCCCGAGCACATTGCGGAATGTGCGCGGGTCGAGCGGTTCCCTGGTCACGAACTCTTGAAGCCGACGCTGAAGTCGTGGCCCCACAGGCTGACCGCCGTGCTCTCGCGGGCGATCCAGTCCTGATCGTCGACCTGCAGTCCCTCGCAGCCGAATTCGACGTCGAAGCCGCCTGGTGTCTTCATGTAGAACGACAGCATCTTGTCGTTGACGTGCCGGCCGAGTGTCGCCGACATCGGCACCTTGCGCCGCAGCGCGCGGTCCAGGCACAGTCCGACGTCGTCGGAGCCCTCCACCTCGACCATCAAATGCACGATGCCGCTGGGGGTTTCGCCAGGCATGAACGCCAGACTGTGGTGACGCGGGTTGACCCCGAAGAACCGAAGCCATGCCGGAGGGCCATCGGCGGGCCTGCCGACGAGCTGCGGCGGCAACCGCATCGAATCACGAAGGTAGAACCCGAGGACGTCACGGTAGAAGTGCAGCGACTCCGCGTCGTCACGGGTGGTGAGCACCACGTGTCCCAGACCCTGTTCTTCGGTGACGAACTTGTGCCCGTAGGGACTGACGACGCGACGGTGTTCCAGAGCCGCGCCGTGGAACACCTCCAAGGTGTTGCCTGACGGATCCTGGAACCGGATGAACTCGTCGACGCGACGGTCGGCCAGCTCGGCGGCAGTGGCTTCTTTGTAGGGAGTGCCTTCGAGGTCGAGTCGGTTGCGAATCTCCTGCAGCGCTGCGGCATTGGCGGTTTCCCAGCCGGACTCCAGTAGCCGGTCATGCTCGCCCGGGACGATCACCAGCCGGGCGGGAAACTCATCCATCCGCAGGTAGAGCGCGCCCTCGGTCTGGCCCTTGCCCTCGACCATGCCGAGAACCTTCAACCCGTATTCGCGCCAGGCCGCGACGTCAGTGGACTCGATGCGCAGATAGCCCAACGATCGGATGCTCATGACCCGCCTCCTAAGAAGTCGATGGTCAGTTTGTTGAATTCGTCGAACTTCTCCAACTGTGCCCAATGCCCGCACTGCCCGAACACGTGCAGCTGCACGCGGGGGATCTGTTTGAGGGCGACCAGTGCACCGTCGAGCGGGTTGACGCGGTCCTCGCGACCCCAGATCAGGAGTACCCGCTGGCGCAGCTTGTATACCTCACGCCACATCATGCCCAGCTCGAAGTCGGGGCCGGCGAACGACTTTCCCATCGCCCGGGCCGCGGCGAGCGACTCGGGCTGGCTGGCGATCTGGAAGCGCTCGTCGATCAGTTCTGGCGTCACCAGTTTCTGGTCGTAGACCATGATGCGCAGGAACTTCTCCATGTTCTCGCGCGTCGGCTCGGCGGTGAACTTGCCGAGCAGCTTGACGCCCTCGGTTGGATCGGGCGCGAAGAGGTTGACTGACAGCCCGCCCGGGCCCATCAGCACGAGCCGGCCGGCGCGCGACGGATTGTCCAAAGCGAACCGCACCGCGGTGCCGCCCCCGAGCGAATTGCCCACCAGCGCAGCACGTTCCAGACCGAGATGGTCAAACAGGTTCAGCACGGCGGTCGCGCTGTAGCGGTTGTACTGCTCGTGCTCGGTGTGCTTGTCGGAGTGGCCGTAGCCGGGCTGGTCGATGGCCAGCACATGGAAATGCTGCGCCAGCACGGCGATGTTGCGCCCGAAGTTCGACCAGCTCGACGCCCCCGGGCCGCCGCCGTGCAGCAGCACGATCGTCTGGTCGTTACCGACGCCGGCCTCGTGGTAGTGCAGCCGCATGTCCTCGCGGACCTGCGCGTAGCGCGAAGTCGATTCGAACGTGATCTCTTGCTGTTGTGCAGCTTCTGCGGCGAATGACGTCATCAGACCATGGTGTCGCCGGGCGGTAGCCCGAACTCGTGGTTTCCGAAAATCAGGTAGGCACGCTCCGGATCGTTGGCCGCGTGCACACGGCCGGCGTGCGCGTCACGCCAGAAGCGTTGGATCGGAGCGCTATTGGCGAGCGCGGTGGCTCCCGACGCCTCGAACAGGCGGTCGATCGACGCGATGGCGCGGCCGGTGGCACGGACCTGGTCACGACGGGCCCGGGCGCGCAGGTCGAACGGGATCTCCTGGCCCGACGACAGCAGCGCGTACTCGTCGGCGACATTGCCGATCAACTGTCGCCACGCCGCGTCGATGTCACTGGCTGCCTCGGCGATGCGGACCTTGGCGAACGGGTCGTCCTTGGCCTTCTCCCCCGCGAACGCCGCGCGCACCCGTGTGCCCTGATGTTCGACGTGCGCCTCGTAGGCGCCGTAGGCCATGCCGACAATCGGCGCCGAGATCGTCGTCGGATGCACTGTGCCCCAGGGCATCTTGTACACCGGCGAGGTGTTGGTCTGCAGACCGCCTGCCGTGTGGTCATTCATCGACTTGTACGACAGGAACCGATGCGTCGGAACGAACACATCCTTGACGACCAGCGTGTTGCTGCCCGTCCCGCGCAGGCCGACCACATGCCACACGTCGTCGATCTCGTACTCGGTGCGCGGGATCAGGAAGCTACCGAAGTCCACCGGCCGTCCATCTTTGATGACCGGCCCGCCGACGAACGTCCACGTCGCATGGTCGCAACCTGATGACCAGTTCCACGAGCCGTTGACGAGGTAGCCGCCGTCGACCACCTGGCCAGCACCCATCGGTGCGTACGACGACGACACCCGAACCGTCGAGTCGTCGCCCCAGACCTCTTCCTGGGCCTGCTGGTCGAACAACGCGAGGTGCCAGTTGTGGACACCGACGATGGAGCTCACCCAGCCGGTGGAGCCGCACGCGCTGGCGATCCGGCGCACGGCCTCGTAGAACACGGTCGGATCGCACTGGAAGCCGGCCCACTGCTCGGGCTGCAACAGCTTGAAGAAACCGACCTCGTCGAGGTCCTTGATCGTCTCCTCGGGAATCTTGCGCAGGTCCTCGGTCGCCTGAGCCCGCTTGGCGATCAATGGCAGCAGGTCGTCGATGCCGGCTAGGACCGACTGCACGTCACGCTGTTCAATGGACGTCACTGCTTTGCCTCCCGGGAGTAGACCTAGACAGAGATTAGAACACGTTACGATTTGTGTCGAGCAGCGCATTCCTGCGGCAGCTGGACCTGCGGACATGCATTTCTGTAACCTGTTCTAGTTATCGCCGAATTTTGCACAGGGAGGGCCACCCGCCGTGACGGACGAGCCACTCGGTAGCCACGTGCTCGAGCTGCAGGTGGCCGACGTCGTCGAGGAGACCGCCGACGCGCGATCGCTGGTGTTCACGGTGCCGGACGGCGTCCAGATTCCGCCCGAAAAACTCCGTTACTCGCCGGGGCAGTTCTTGACGCTTCGCGTGCCCAGCGATCGCACCGGATCGGTGGCCCGCTGCTACTCGCTGTGCAGCTCACCGTTCACCGCAGACCCGATGACCGTGACGGTCAAGCGCACCGCCGACGGCTACGCGTCGAACTGGTTGTGCGACCACGCGCAGGCCGGCATGAAGATCCACGTGCTGGCGCCGTCGGGCACCTTCGTCCCCAAGACGCTCGACACCGACTTCCTGCTGCTGGCGGCCGGCAGCGGCATCACCCCGATGATGTCGATCTGCAAGTCCGCGTTGTCCGAGGGCAGCGGCAAGGTCGTGCTCATCTATGCCAACCGCGACGAGAATTCGGTCATCTTCGGCGGCACGCTGCGTGACTTGTCGGCCAAATATCCCGACCGCCTCACGGTCGTCCACTGGCTGGAAACGGTCCAGGGGTTGCCGAGTGCGGCGGCGCTGGCGGGACTGGCGGCACCGCATGTCAGCCACGACGCATACATATGCGGGCCCGGCCCGTTCATGGCCGCGGCCGAGGAGGCGCTCAAGACCGTCGGCGCCGACCGCATCCACATCGAGGTGTTCAAGTCGCTGGAGTCCGACCCGTTCGCGGCGGTCGTCATCGAGGAAGACGACAGCGACGAAGGACCCGCCACGGCGATCGTGACGCTGGACGGTGAACGACACGAGGTGCGGTGGCCGCGCAACGCCAAGCTGCTCGACGTGCTGCTCGACAAGGGGCTGGACGCGCCGTTCTCCTGCCGTGAGGGCCACTGCGGTGCCTGCGCGGTGTTGAAGAAGAGTGGCGATGTCGAGATGGAAGTCAACGACGTGCTCGAACAGCAGGACCTCGACGAGGGCCTGATCTTGGGCTGCCAAGCCCGGCCGCGATCCGATTCGGTCGAAGTCACCTACGACGAATAGGCCGCGGGCTACCATTTCGCCGCACCGGAGGGAGCAATCGTGAAGCGGTTCGCCAGCATTCTTGCGGTGGTCTCGGCGACGTGGTTGACGGTCGCACTCGTCACGCCGGACGCGACGTCGTCCGCGGCGGCCGACACCGCTAACGCGTCGATCCCCGTCGACGGCGCCACCACGCTCGAAATGCACGCCACCGCAAATTGTGTGAAGGCGGAGAACAACTGCTTCTTCAACACGAGCGCGAACCTGCTCACCCCCGATGGCCCAATCGGTTTCCCGGATGACCTGTGGGCACGCCAGACCACCACGTTGCGCACGTCGCGCCAAACCGTGTACGTGGACGCCGATTTCGATGCGCCGAATACGCGAATGTTCAAGTCCATCAGGGATGTTGAGTTCTCGACGGTCTACTTCGGTGGCGGGCCCGTGGAGAAATATCAGATCCACGGCAACGCCTGGCCCACCGACTGGAGCACCGGCCAGCCGCGACCGGATTCAGACTTCATTGTCTGCGCGCACGTTCAGGTCGTCTATGCAGGCGTGAACCTCACGTCACCCGACGCGTGCGCCTGGACCACGTTCAGCTAAGTACGCGCGAGCAGACGCAAAGTGCTCCGTTTCCTCGGCGTGTCGGGGACTTTTGCGACTGCTCGCGCTAAGAACTAGCGCGGCAATCCCAGCAGGCGCTCGCCGGCCAGCGTGAGCAGGATCTGCTCTGTGCCACCCGCGATGGTCAGGCAACGCGTGTTGAGGAAGTCGTGCACGGTCGTGTTCTCGACGACGCCCGCACCCTCGGACAGCTCCATCCGGAACTCCGAGAGCACCTGTCGATACCGCACGCCAATCAACTTGCGAGCGGAGGATTCTGCGCCCGGGTCCTGACCGCCGACGGCCAGTTGCGCGATGCGCTGATCCAGCAGAGAGCCGACCTGAGCCGAGCGGATCAGCTCACCCAACCGGTCCTGTTCGGCCGGATCGAGCTCGACCGTCGTGACCTGGCGCAGCAGCTCTTCCATCGGATTGCCCAGTGCGGTGCCGTGCGCCATCGCGACTCGCTCGTTGGCCAGCGTGGTGCGGGCCAGCCGCCATCCGTCGTTCACCTCGGCGACGACCATCTCGTCGGGAACGAACACATCGTCGAAGAACACCTCGTTGAACAACTCGTCGCCGGTGATCTCGCGCAGCGGGCGGATCACGATGCCCGGTGTCTTCATGTCGACGAGGAAGTAGGTAATTCCCTTGTGCTTGGGCGCATCTGGGTCGGTGCGCGCCAGGCACACACCCCAGTGCGCCTTGTGGCCCGCCGATGTCCAGACCTTCTGCCCGGTCAGCAGCCAGCCGCCATCGGTGCGAACGGCCTTGGTGCGCAAGGACGCAAGGTCGGAGCCCGCGCCGGGCTCGCTGAACAGCTGGCACCAGATCAGCTCGCCGCGCAGCGTGGCCGGTACGAACCGGTCGATCTGCGCTTGGCTGCCATGCTCGAGGATCGTCGGCACGGCCCACCAGCCGATGACCAAGTCGGGCCGCTCCACCTGGGCCGCCGCCATCTCCTGGTCGATCAACAGCTGTTCGGCGGGCGAGGCCTCCCGGCCCCACGGCCGCGGCCAGTGCGGTGCCAGCAGACCCGCGTCAGCCAGAGCAATCTGACGCTTCTCGACGGGCTGCGCCGCAACTTCGGCGACGGCCGCCGAGATTTCGGGACGCAAGTGTGCGACCGAGTCGAGGTCGATGTGCAGCTCGCGACGGATGCCGGCTTGCGTCAAGGACGCGATGCGTCGCGTCCAGTGTTCGCGTCCACCCAGAAACCGCGAAATGCCGTATGCGCGACGCAAATACAGATGTGCGTCGTGTTCCCACGTGATGCCGATGCCGCCGAGCACCTGGATGCAGTCCTTGGCGTTGGCCTTGGCGGCCCAGATGCCGGTGGCGGCAGCGATGGCCGCGGCGATCGACAACTGTTCGTCGTCGGAATCCCCGGCGGCCCGCGCGGCGTCGGCTGCGGCGACGGCGGCCTGCTTGGACCGCAACAACATCTCCGCGCACATGTGCTTGATCGCCTGGAAGCTCCCGATTGGCTTGCCGAACTGCTCGCGTACCTTCGCGTACTCGGTGGCGGTCTCCAGCGTCCAGCGCGCTACACCCGCCGCTTCGGCGGCCAGGACGGCGGCGGTGAGGTCCTCGCCTCGCTGCGCCGAGACATCCAGCAGCTCGGCGGGCGACGAGTCGAACGTCACCCGCGCCAGCGGGCGGGAGAAGTCGGTGGCCTTCAGCGGTTCGACGGCCACACCGTCGGCGGCCCCGTCAACCAGCAGCCATCGGCCGTCGGCCTCGATCACCAGCACCCCGACCCGGTCGGCCCCGAGCACGTATTCGGCCGTGCCGGAGACCCGGCCGTCGTCGTAGCGCAGCGTGGTGGACAGCGCGACGCCGGCCGTCCGCTGGCCGGACGCCAGAGCCTCGAGCAGGTCGGAATGGGAGTCGCCGATGAGCAACGTGGCCAGTGCCGTCGTCGCAACGGGGCCGGGCACCATCGCTGCGGCCGCCTCGTCGACCATCGCGCACAGGTCCTCGATCGTGCCGCCCGCGCCACCGTGCTCTTCGGCAAGCGCGACGCCGAAGATCCCGAGTTGCGCCAGCCCCTCGTAGGGCGCACGCCAAGCGTCGGGCTCGCCGTGCTCGACGTCGCGCGCGGCCTCGATCGAACCGGAGCCGGCCGCCCAGCTACGGACCAGTTCCCGTGCGGCAAACTGCTCGTCAGTGATCGTGGCCGACAACGTGACTCCTATTGTTTGGGCGAGAAGAGCGTGCTTCTCACTAGAACGTGTTCTAATAGTGCCAGCGTTCGACCGTCAAGTCGACTGGCATTGCGGCAGGACACGTCGGTGTCGGTCGGGCACGGAGGGGAGAAATTGTCCATCGGCGTGCGTATCGTTTTTGTCGATATCGTTAGATGAAGGAGCCAACGCCCGGATGTCGTCGCCAGCACACACCAACCCGTCCTCGGGGTCTGACTCCACACCGCGTCAGGTGATGGCGGTGTCCGTGCTGGCCGAGTCGGAACTCGGTTCGGAAGCCCAGCGGGAGCGCCGCAAGCGCATCCTGGACGCCACCCTGGCCATCGCCTCCAAGGGCGGATACGAGGCCGTTCAGATGCGGGCCGTCGCCGAACGCGCGGATGTCGCCGTTGGCACCCTGTACAGGTACTTCCCGTCGAAGGTGCACCTACTGGTCTCCGCCTTGGGCCGGGAGTTCGAGCGCATCGACGCCAAAACCGACCGCGCAGCCCTGTCCGGCGGCACGCCGTATCAGCGGTTGAGCTTCATGGTCGGCAAGCTCAATCGAGCGATGCAGCGCAACCCGCTGCTGACCGAGGCGATGACCCGCGCATTCGTGTTCGCCGACGCGTCGGCGGCGGGTGAGGTTGATCACGTCGGCAAGCTGATGGATTCGATGTTCGCGCGCGCGATGAGTGACGGCGAGCCGACCGAGGATCAGTACCACATCGCCCGCGTCATCTCGGACGTCTGGCTGTCGAACCTGCTGGCCTGGCTAACTCGGCGGGCGTCGGCAACCGACGTCAGCAAGCGACTGGATCTGGCCGTCCGTCTGCTCATCGGGGACGGCGAGCACCCTAAGATTTAACAGGTGGCATCGGAGCCGCCTCAGCGGCGACATTCAGCGGAAGCGCTACCACCCGCATTGCGACGCGCACTCGGCACGGTTGCACGGGTGCCGCGGTTGCTGGTCGCCTGCGACTACGACGGCACCTTGGCGCCGATCGTCGCCAATCCCGACGACGCCAAACCCCTCGCGGCGTCCGCGGCCACGCTGCGCGAGCTGGCTGCCCTGCCGTCGACGGCTGCTGCGTTGATCTCCGGGCGGGCGCTGCGCGACCTCGCGACGTTGTCCCGGATGCCCGCCGAGGTGCACCTGGTCGGCAGCCACGGCTCGGAGTTCGACACCGGCTTCGTGCACGCAATCGACGATGCGGCCAAGGCGCTGCTGAGAAAGATCAAGGACACCTTGGGCGCGATTGCGGCCGAGTACGCCGGCGTGACGGTCGAAATCAAGCCGGCCAGCGTCGCGCTGCATGTGCGCAACGCCGACCCTGCCGACGCCACCGACGCGCTCATCAAGGCGCACGCCGCCTCACAGTCCTGGAACGCGCAGATCACCGAGGGCAAGGCTGTGCTCGAGTTCGCGGTGATCCAGACCGACAAGGGCCAGGCCCTGGACATCCTGCGCCATCAGCAGGGCGCATCGGCCGCGGTGTTCATCGGCGACGACGTCACGGACGAGAAGGCGTTTCGCCGGCTGCACGGACCCGACATCGGCATCAAGGTAGGCGAAGGGGACACGCTGGCCGGCTATCGCATCGATTCCCCCGAAGAAGTGGCTCTCGCGCTGCAGTGCCTACTCGACGCGCGCCGCACCTGGCTGCTGGGCGGTCACAGCACGCCGATTGAGCGGCTGACGATGCTCGCGAACGCTCGGACGGTTTCGCTACTGACGCCCGACGCGGATGTGGTGTGGATGTGTCACCCGCAGGCCGATTCTGCGGCGGTGTTCTCGCGGCTGCTCGGCGATGCGACCGCCGGTCACTTCGCGATCGGCCCGCAGCGCGAGGCGCTGCCGCTCAGCCAGCGCTACGTGACGGGCACGATGACCGTCGAAACCCGTTGGGCCAGTTTGCTTGTGACCGACTATCTGTCCCATGACGTCGGCGCCGGCCGCACCGACTTGATCCGCGTCATCAGCGGGCAGGCGAAGGCCGTCGTGGAGTTCGCGCCGCGCCCCGAGTTCGCGCAGACGCCGGTTCACCTGCGCGTCGACGAGGACGGGCTGCGGGTATTCGCAACGAACGAGCCGATGGTGTTGCGGTCGCCCGGCGTCGAGTGGGAGATCGTTCCCGACGGCATCCACGACACCGCGCGCGCCGTGATCGACCCGTCAGAAGGCCCGTGCATCTTGGAGTTGCGGTGCGGCACGGAGGATCTGGCCGAAAGTCCGGTCGACGACTCGTCGCGTCGCGAGCGGGCCGAAAGCCATTGGCGCGACTGGGTATCCACGCTGGCCTTGCCGTCGATGAAGCCGGAGCTGATGAGGAGGTCAGCCCTGACTCTGCGCGCGCTGGTGCACGCGGATACCGGTGCAATCATGGCGGCGGCCACCACGTCACTGCCTGAGGAAATCGGCGGGGTGCGCAACTGGGATTACCGCTACTGCTGGATCCGCGACGCGGCGATGACGGCTTCGGCGCTCGTGTCGCTGGGCTCGCTCGGCGAAGCCGAGGGCTATCTGAACTGGCTGCACAGCGTGATCGAGACGATGCACGGGCCGGAGCGACTACATCCGCTGTATGCGTTGTCGGGAGCGATACTCGGCCCCGAGGCCGTGATCGATTCGCTGCCAGGGTATGCGGGCTCACGTCCTGTGCGTGTGGGTAATGCCGCGAATGCTCAGGTGCAACTGGATGTTTTCGGGCCCGTGGTGCAGCTGATCTCCGACCTGTGTCATCGGCGGCTGACTGTTGGCGTGACGGACCCGTTGACGGATGCCGACTGGAATCTTGTCAGCGAGATGGTGTTTGCCGTCGAAAGCCGTTGGGTGGAGGCCGATCACGGGATCTGGGAGATTCGCGGCGCACCGCGCCATCACGTCTACTCGAAGGTGATGTGTTGGCTGACAGTGGACCGGGCGCTGAAGCTGGCCTCGGAGTTCGGCCGCGAGGCGCCGCCCGGGTGGGCGACCCTGCGCGACGTCATTTCCAAACAGGTTCGCGAGCGTGGCTGGAATAACGAGGTGAAGTCGTTCACCGCGGCCTACGACGGCACCGACCTCGATGCGGCCACGCTGCACATCGGGTTGTCGGGGTTGATCGATCCGTCCGATGAGCGGTTCGCCGCCACCGTGGTCGCGACGGAGGCCGAACTGCGCAGCGGCGCAACGGTTTACCGCTATCACCGCGATGACGGCCTGCCAGGCACCGAAGGCGGCTTCCATCTGTGCGCGGCGTGGCTGCTTGAGGCCTATCTGCTGACCGATCAACGGTCGCAGGCCGAGGCGCTGTTCGACCGGCTGGTCGCGGCGGCGGGCCCGACGGGCCTGCTGTCCGAGGAATACGACCCGGTCGCCGAGCGGGCGCTGGGCAATCATCCGCAGGCGTACAGCCACATCGGCCTGCTGCGCTGCGCGCAACTACTGGACGCTTGAGCGCCGCGTGGGCCCACACGTGAGTAGGGGACGACCACTTCTGTACACAATCTCGCAGCGTGTTGCGTGCAGACACGGTCGCTCGCCCGGGGGGGTTAGGCGGGTGGGCCGGACGTGCGGCCGCGTACGACTTCGGTGTCGAGCACGTCGATGACCGGCAGACCGTCTCGCGGAGGGTTGTGCAGCAGCCGTCCGGCGCGACGGCCCTTCTCCAGGCTCGGCTGCACGACGGTGGTCAGGCCGCGGCCCAATGCCTCGGGTACGCCGTCGAATCCGGTGACGGTCATCTGGCCCGGCACGTAGATTCCGCGCGCGCGTAGGTAGTCCATCGCCGAGAGGGCGAGTACGTCGGCCGTGCACATCAGCGCGGTGATGCGTGGATTCGCGTCCAGCGCAACCTCGGCGGCCGCCCCGCCCGACGTCGGTAGATGCTCGTAGCTCTCCACGACGGTCAGGGAATCCGGATCCAGACCGGCCGCCGACATCGCATCGTAGACGCCGTGAATGCGCTCGCGCTGCACGTGAAAGTGCGGCGTCTGCACGCGCTCCGGGTCGGCCACCGCCGGCCGCGGTCCGCCGTGCGGCCAGACGCGGCCCAGCCGCATCGTCAACAGCCCGATCTCGGTATGACCAAGCCCGACAACATATTCCGCAAGCCTGCGCATCGCGTCGCGGTCGTCGATGCATACCCGCGATGTGCCGGGCACGTCCTTGGGCTGGTCAACGACGACGACGGGCAGGTGCCGCTGCTGCACCACGGACAGATACGGGTCGTCGTCTGACGCCGAGTAGACGACGAAGCCGTCGACTCCGGCAGCGAGCACGGCCGCCGACCCGTCGCTGACGCTGCGGTTCGGGCCGATCGCCACGAGCAGCAGGCCCTGCCCCGCCTCCTCACACGATTCTGCAAGGCCGGCAACGAAATCCAGCGCTGCCGGATCGCTGAACGAATAGTTGAGCGGTTCGGTGATCATCAGCCCGACCGCGCCCGCCTTGCGGGTCCGCAGCGAGCGGGCCACCGGGTCCGGCCCCGGGTAACCGATCCGCTTCGCGGTGGCCAGCACCCGCTCGCGCAGGTCCGCCGACAGCTGGTCGGGCCGGTTGTATGCGTTGGAGATGGTGGTGCGCGAGACCTTGAGTTCGGCAGCCAACGAGGCCAGGGTCGCCCGCCGTCTGGGCGTTGGACTCCTGGACATGCTCTCTGACGTTAGTGGATCGCGACTTGTCAGCGATGAGCGCTCGCGCGAAGAGCCGATAGCCCTGCCCGGTTGCCGTGCGCTAGAGTTATTGGAAACGGTTTTCATTTGTATTAGGGAGCATGAATGCGTGCGAAGTTGGCCGTCGGTGCGGCGGTAGCTCTTGCAATCGGTGTCGCAGGCTGCGGCCAGGACCAATCAGGCTCCCAGCAACACGGCACGCCGTCGATCGTCGCGTCCACCGACGTGTGGGGCAGCGTGGCCAGCGCGGTGACCGGCGACCACGCGGCCGTGAAGTCGATCGTCACCAGCGCCGCGGACGACCCGCATTCGTTCGAGGTCACCCCATCCGACGCAGCGGCGATCACCGACGCATCGCTTGTCGTCTACAACGGCGGCGGTTACGACCGCTGGGTCGACGACGTGCTGTCCAGCCACCAGGGCGCGCCCGCCGTCAACGCCTATTCATTGCTGCCCGCCGGCCTTCCCCAGCCCGCCAACGAGCACGTCTTCTACGACCTCGAGACCGCCAAGGCCGTCGCCAACCAGATCGCCGAGAAGCTGGCGCAATCCGACAGCGCGCACGCCGACGACTACAAGGCCAACGCCGCGACGTTCGGCGAGGAGGCCGACACCATCGCCGCCTCCGAGCGCGCAATCGGTGCGGGCCATCCGGGAGCGTCGGTGGTGGCGACCGAACCCGTCGCGCACTACCTGCTGCTCAACGCCGGCATCACCGACAAGACCCCGCCGGGCTTTGCCAGCGCCGTCGAGGAAGGCGACGACCCGTCGCCGGCCGACGTCGCCGCCGTGCTCGACCTGATCAGTACCCATCAGGTGTCGGCGCTCGTGGTCAACAAGCAGACCGAGACCCCGGTCACCAAGCGGATCACCGACGCGGCACGCCAAGCGTCGGTGCCCATCGTCGAGGTCACCGAGACGTTGCCGGAAGGTCAGAACTACCTCGACTGGCAGCGCAAGACCGTGGACGAGTTGGCCCGCCAGCTGGATGCCGCTGCGCAGGCGAACAGATAATCACTGCTTGTGCCTGCTGATCCTGACGAGATTGTCTCGCTGACCGGAGCCCGGCTGGCGTTCGGTGACCGTGTGCTGTGGGACCACCTCGATCTCACCGTGCGCGCCGGCGAATTCGTCGCCGTGCTCGGCCCGAACGGCACCGGTAAGACCTCACTGCTCAAGGTGCTGCTCGGGCAGCTGCCGCTCAGCGCCGGCACCGCGACCATCGCCGGGCGTCGGGTCGAAGCCGGCAGCGAGCGCATCGGTTACGTCCCGCAGCACCGATCGGTGGAGCGCGGGCTGTCGCTGCGCGGCCAAGACCTCGTCGGCCTCGGCTACGACGGTCACCGCTGGGGTCTGACGAGCCTTCGCGACCGATCAACGAAACGCGCTGCCGTGCAACGCGCACTACAACAAGTCGACGGCCAACGTCTCGCCGGCGTGTCCGTCGGCGTGATGTCCGGGGGCGAGCTACAGCGGGTGCGGATCGCGCAGGCGTTGGCCACCGATCCGGTGTTGCTTCTGTGCGACGAGCCGCTGCTGAACCTCGACCCGGCCAACGCCCGGCTGGTGTCTTCGCTGATCGATCATCGTCGGCGGGAAGCCGACACCGCCGTTCTGTTCGTCACTCACGAAGTCAATCCCGTTCTCCCGTATGTGGATCGGGTGCTCTATCTGGTCGACGGCAGGTTCCGCGTCGGCACCGTCGAAGAGGTGATGACGTCCGCGACGCTGTCCGAGCTCTACCGAGCCGACATTCAGGTCGTCAAGGTCGGCAACCGCTACGTCGTCGTCGGCGAGCACCTCGACCACTCCGGTCACGCGAGCGGACACGAACATGTCTGACCGGCTCACCCACCTGTTGGCCAACCTGTTCTCGTTCGACATCACGGCCGACTTGCTGCAGCGCGACTTCGTCCAGCAGGCGCTGTTGGCCGCCGCGCTGCTCGCGCTGGTGTCGGGGTTGATCGGGCCCTTCATCGTGATGCGCCAGATGTCGTTCGCTGTGCACGGGTCTTCTGAATTGTCGCTCACCGGTGCGGCTTTCGCGCTGCTGGCCGGGTTAAACGTCGGCGTCGGCGCGCTCGTCGGGTGTGGGCTTGCGGCAGTGCTGTTCGGGATCCTCGGACAGCGCGCCCGCGAGCGCGACTCGGCGATCGGCGTTGTGCTCGCGTTCGGGCTCGGCCTGGCGGTGCTGTTCATCCACCTCTACCCCGGTCGCACCGGCACCAGCTTTGCACTGCTGACAGGGCAGATCGTCGGGGTCGGCTACTCCGGGCTCGCACTCCTTGCCGTCGTGGCCGCTGTGGTGGTTGTCGTGCTGACGGTGTCCTACCGGCCGTTGTTGTTCGCGACCGTCGACCCGGAGGTGGCGTCGGGTCGCGGAGTTCCGGTGCGCGCGTTGGGCATTGTTTTCGCGGCGCTGGTCGGCGTGACGGCCGCTCAGGGCGTACAGATCGTCGGCGCGCTGCTGGTGATGTCGCTGTTGATCACACCTGCGGCCGCGGCGGTGCGGGTGTTCGTCTCTCCTGTCGCGACCATGGTGGCATCCGTGGTCTTCGCTGAAATCTCGGCGGTCGGCGGCATTCTGCTGTCGTTGGCGCCGGGGGTTCCGGTGTCGGTGTTCGTCACCACCATCTCGTTCGCGATCTTCTTGATCTGCTGGCTGGTCGGCCGTCGAAGCCGGACCACCTAGCCGTTCTCGACGGGACGCGAAGGGTCCGAACACCATTCGGACCACGAACCGGGATACAAAGCCGCATCGACACCGGCCGCGGCAAAAGCGGCCACCACAACCGACGCCGTGACGCCCGAACCGCAGTACGCCCCGACCGGCCCGTCGACGGCCGGCAACCGTTCGAGTGCAAAGGTTCCGTCGTCGGCCAACAACGAGGTGCTCGGTACGTTGCGTGCCCCTGGGATGTGCCCGGCGACCGGATCGACCGGTTCGGCGTCGCCGCGGAAGCGCTCCGCGGCCCGAGCGTCGATCAGACTTGCAGTTGCCGCCTGCGCCGCGGTCAACGTCGCGCGGGCTCCGGCGTACAAGTCGTCATGCGTGACGGTCACATCGCCCGGCTCGGGAGTGATCGTCCCGTTCTCGAGCGACCCGGTCCATGCGCTCAAGCCGCCGTCGAGGATGCGCACATCGGATATCCCTGCGGCCGTCAGCACCCACCACGCGCGCGCCGAACCCGCCCGGTTCCAATCGTCGTAAACCACGACCGGTACGCCTTCGCGCAGGCCCCAGCGACGGGCCGCGGCCTGCACGCTGCCGCCCGACGGCAACGGATGCCGCCCCCGACCCGAGACGGCATGGTCGCTGAGCTCGTCTTCGAGCGACGCGTACACCGCGCCCGGGATGTGGCCCCGCTCGTACGCAGCCCGTCCGTCGGGTTCAGTCAACTGCCAGCGCACGTCCAGGACCGTCACCGGATCACCCTTGGCCAGCAGCTTCGACAGTTCCGTCGCGGTGATCAGGACATCGTCGCGAGCCACCCGTTGATCGTGCCACCTCCTTCAATGTCGCCGGCCGTGCGGCTCCTAAGCTCACCGGCGTGAGCGAGCACGCATATGGCGCAGCAGAGCGCCGGGCGATCTACCGGGTAATCGGCGAACGCCGCGACATGCGCCGCTTCGTCCCAGGCGCCGTGGTGGCCGACGACGTCCTGGCGAGGCTGCTGGCCGCCGCGCACTCGGCCCCGAGCGTCGGTCTCATGCAGCCGTGGCGATTCATCCGCATCACGGACACCGACTTGCGGGACTATATCCGCGCGCTCGTCGATGAGGAGCGGATACGAACCGCCGAGGAGCTGGGATCGCGCGCCGACGAGTTCCTTGCACTCAAGGTCGAAGGGATCCGCGAATGCGCAGAACTGTTCGTGGTGGCGCTGTGCGACGGCAGGCAAGGCCACGTGTTCGGCCGGCGGACACTGCCGCAGATGGATCTCGCGTCGGTGTCGTGCGCGATCCAGAACCTATGGCTGGCCGCTCGCGCCGAAGGCCTCGGCATGGGATGGGTGTCGATATTCGACCCACAGAAGCTGGCCGAGCTGTTGGCGATGCCCGACGACGCGGAGCCCGTCGCGATCCTGTGCCTCGGGCCTGTTCCGGCGTTCCCGGACCGGCCCGCACTGGAGATCGACCAGTGGGCGTTCGGCCGTCCGCTAGGCGAATTCGTCTCGGAGAACGGGTGGACCACGCCTGCACGGGCCTAGGCTGGCGTTCGTGAACATCGTCGATCTCAACGCCGACCTCGGCGAGAGCTTCGGGGTGTGGCGACTCGGCGATGACGAGGCGATGCTCGACGTGGTCACCAGCGCCAATGTGGCGTGTGGGTTCCACGCCGGCGACGCCGCTACTTTGGCCCGCACGTGCCGTGCCGCCGCGGAGCGCGGTGTGCGGATCGGCGCGCAGGTGAGCTACCGCGATCTCGCCGGGTTCGGGCGGCGCTTCATCGACGCCACGCCGGAGGATCTGACCGCCGACGTGATCTACCAGATCGGTGCGCTGCAGGCGCTCGCGCACGCCGCGGGCTCGACGGTCAGCTACGTCAAACCCCATGGGGCGCTGTATAACACGATCGTCAGCAACCACGCACAGGCGCGGGCCGTGGCCGAGGCCGTACACGCCGTCGACGCGAGTCTTCCCGTGCTGGGCTTGTCCGGCTCCGTGTTCTTCGCAGAAGCCAAGGAGCTGGGCTTGCGCACGGTGCCAGAAGCGTTCGCCGACCGCGCCTACCGCTCGGACGGACAACTGGTTTCGCGGCGTGCACCTAATGCGGTTCTGCACGACGTGGGCGAGATCGCCGACCGCGTGGCGTCGATGGTCGAGGCGGGACGTGTCGCCGCGGCGGACGGGTCGACGATACCGATCACTGTGGAATCCGTTTGCGTGCATGGTGATTCGCCAGGGGCAGTGGAGATCGCCAATGCGGTCCGCGCTCGGTTGGTGGCCGACGGCGTCGAGCTGAAGCCATTTACCTGATGCGCCTCAAGCTCGGTCGGCCGGACCTGGGGAACTATTCGCGCTACTTCGATGAACCTTCTGCCGAGCCGGACGCACCGTTGACGGTGACGTGGGCCGGTGTCACCACGCTGCTGATCGACGACGGTTCGTCGGCGTTGATGACGGACGGATTCTTTTCCCGCCCATCGCTGCCCGACGTCGGTCTGCGGGCGCTGTCGCCGTCGGAGCCGCGCATCGACGGCTGCCTGGCCCGCCTCGGAGTGGACCGGCTGGAGGCTGTGCTGCCGGTGCACACGCATTTCGACCATGCGATGGACTCGGCAGTCGTCGCCGAGCGCACAGGTGCACGAGTCATCGGCGGCTCGTCCGCCGCCCAGGTTGGGCGTGGAGGCGGATTGCCAGAGGACCGCATCGTCGTCGCCAAGTCAGGCGAGGCGATATCGCTTGGCTCCTACGAGGTCACGCTGATCGAGGCCGAACACTGTCCACCCGACCGCTTTCCCGGCGTGATCGCCGAACCGGTCGCCCCGCCCATAAAGGTGTCTGCGTACAAATGCGGTGAAGCGTGGTCGACGCTGGTATACCACCGTCCGTCCGAGCAACGCCTGCTGATCGTCGGCAGCGCAGGCTTCGTCCGCGGGGCGCTTTCCGGCCGGCACGCCGACGTGGTGTACCTGGGCGTCGGGCAACTCGGACTGCAACCCGAGCGGTACGTGATCGACTACTGGACCGAGACCGTACGCACCGTGGGCGCGCGCCGCGTCGTGCTCATCCACTGGGACGACTTCTTCCGTCCGCTGCACAAGCCTCTTCGCGCGCTGCCCTACGCCGGCGACGACCTGGACGTGTCGATGCGGGTGTTGACCCGGTTGGCCGAGCGGGACGGTGTTTCACTGCATCTGCCCACGCTGTGGCATCGCGCTGACCCGTGGCGTTGACGCTGGCGCTGGTGGCGCTGGCCGTGGTCCTCGGCTACGCGATGGTCCGTCCGCACGGCTGGCCCGAGGCCGCCGCGTCGGTGCCTGCGGCAGGCATACTCATCGCTCTCGGCGCGATCTCCTGGCACGACGCCGCCGCCGAAGTCGGTCGCCTGCTGCCGGTCGTGGGGTTCCTGGCGGCGGTGCTCGTGCTGGCGCGGCTATGTGACGACGAGGGCTTGTTTCACGCCGCAGGCGTCGCGATGGCCCGCAGCAGCGACGGCAGCCAACAGCGGGTGTTTGCAATGGTTTTCGTGATCGCGGCGGCGACGACGGCGGTGCTGAGCCTGGACGCGACCGTGGTCTTGCTGACGCCTGTGGTGCTCGCGACGGCGCGTGCCCTGGCAGTACCGGCGAAGCCGCATGCTTATGCCACCGCTCATCTGGCCAACACGGCTTCCTTGCTGCTGCCGGTGTCGAACCTGACCAATCTTCTCGCGTTCAGCGCTGCGGGCATCTCTTTCCTGCATTTCGCGGCGGTGGTGTCGCTGCCCTGGATAACCGCCGTAGCCGTCGAATTCGTCGTTTTACGTTGGGTTTTCGCGCGCGACCTCTCGGTGACGCCCGTGCATGACGATGCTGGCCCAGCAGAGGTGCCGGTCTTCGTCCTGGCGGTGCTGACAGCGACGCTCGTCGGCTTCGCGGTGACCTCGTTGGCGGGTTTCTCGCCTGCATGGGCGGCACTCGCGGGTGCGGTGGTGCTCGGTGTTCGCGGGCTGGCCCAGGGGCGCAGCAGCGTGAAAGGCATTGCGACCGCCGTCGACCTGCCGTTTCTAGCGTTCGTGTTGTGCCTCGGGGTTGTCGTCGACGCGGTGATGGTCAACGGCCTGCAGACTGCGATGCGCGACGTGCTGCCCAGCGGTGACACTTTTCCGGCGCTGCTCGGTGTCGCGGCTGTGGCGGCGGTTCTGGCCAACGTCGTGAACAACCTGCCCGCTGTGCTTGTGTTGCTGCCACTGGTGGCGTCGTCGGGTCCAGCCGTGGTGCTCGCCGTGCTGATCGGGGTCAACGTCGGGCCCAACCTGACGTATGTGGGTTCGCTGGCGAATCTCCTGTGGCGCGGTGTCGTGCGTCGCGACATCTCCAGCGGTTTCGTCGAGTTCAGCCGCGTCGGGTTGTTCACGGTACCGGTCACCGTGACCGCTTCAGTGCTCGCGCTGTGGGTGGGGATTCGGGTCTTCGGGCTGTAGAGCAAAACACCGGTTACATCGGCGCGAACAGCGGTCGGACGGCTGACGTCGAATCGTCGATCAGCGGCGCTGTGGGTGAGCAAATCAGCCTAGTGTCGGCAAGATTGGTCCCGTGGCCATCACCGGATCGCCGGCTCCGTCGGCAGCGTTTTCCAGGTACGTGGCGCTCGGCGACTCGTTCACCGAGGGTGTCGGCGACCCACATGCCACCAGTCCGAACGGTTTGCGCGGATGGGCGGATCACGTCGCAGTCGCGCTGGCACAGAACAACCCAGAACTTCGATACGCCAACCTGGCCGTGCGTGGCCGCAGGATGGACGAGATCCTCGCGGATCAGCTTCAGACCGCCGTCATGCTCGAACCCGACCTCGTCATCGTCTACGCGGGCATGAACGACCTGCTGCTGGTGCGCAACGACATCGACGCGATGATGTCCAGGTATGCCGACGCACTGAAGACCTTGCAGCAGACCGGGGCCCACGTGCTGGCGTTTACGGCGGGCGATCTCGGCACTGTGCCGCTGTTTCGGCGGCTGCGGGGCCGTGCTGCGGTCTACAACGAACTGTTGCGAGGCATCGCCGACGACCTGGATTTGCGGCTCGTCGACTTCTGGCGATTCACCGAGTTTCGCGATCCGCGTTTGTGGGCCGGAGATCGCATCCATCTCTCACCGCTGGGTCATGAGCGCATGGCGGCCAAAGTTCTTGACACACTGACTGTTCCCCACAACCTGTCCACACGGTCAGCCGCGCTGCCGGCCTCGTCACCACCCGTGCGCAGCTTCTGGGCCAATCTGCAATGGACGCTCGCGTTCGCGACGCCCTGGGTGGCCAAACGACTACGCCGGGCCACGCCTGGAGCCGGCATCGAGCCGAAGTACCCGACACTGACCAAGATCGTTTGACCGCCACCGATATGGATGTGAGCCGACGAAAACTCCTGATCGCCGGCGGCACGTCCGCCATCCTCGGCGCGGGCGTAGGCGCCGGAGCTGTCGAACTCCTCCGGTCCGACCGAACGAGCCCGACGCTGTGGCAGCGAGCAGACCGCAGCGGCGCGCCGCGCGTCGGTGGGCTGCATCTGCAGTTCGGCGCCGAGGCCGCATCCGAAGTGGTGGTGTCATGGCACACCGCCTCCGCGGTGAGCAATCCACGGCTCATGTTCGGCACACCGGACGACGGGGTCGGCCGGACCGTGACAGCCGAAACGCGCACCTACCGCGATGCCTCCTCACAGACCGAGATCTACGTCCACCACGTTCGAGTGGCCGGACTGGCTCCCGATACCGACTACGTGTACGCAGCATTCCACGATGGAGCCACACCGGAGTGGGGCACAGTGCGGACGGCGCCGCGCGGGCGTGCCCCGTTGCGGTTCACCAGCTTCGGCGACCAATCGACACCGATGCTGGACGCGCTGGTCGCATCGGCATTCGGCAACGACAATCGCGGCTCGCCTTCGGCGGGCGATATCACGACCGCGGTGGAGCGTGCAGCGCCTCTGTTCAATCTCGTGAACGGCGACCTGTGCTACGCCAATCTGGCGCGCGATCGCGTCAGGACCTGGTCGGACTGGTTCGAGAACAACTCCCGGTCTGCGCGATACCGGCCGTGGATGCCTGCGGCGGGCAACCATGAGAACGAATTGGGCAACGGTCCAATCGGATACAGCGCCTACCAAACCTATTTCGCGTTGCCTGATGCCGGGTCAGATCGCGAATTGCGGGGTTTGTGGTACGCGTTCACGGCTGGTTCGGTGCGGGTGATCAGCCTTCACAACGACGACGTGTGCTATCAGGACGGCGGCAACTCGTACGTGCGAGGGTACTCCGGTGGTGCCCAAAAGCGTTGGCTCGAGAGCGAACTCGAACGTACGCGCAAAGACGGCAATATCGACTGGATCGTGGTGTGTATGCATCAGACCGCGGTGTCGACAGGTGAGCGCACCAACGGCGCAGACCTCGGTATCCGGGAGAACTGGCTGCCGCTGTTCGATCGGTTCGGCGTCGACCTGGTGGTCTGCGGCCATGAGCATCATTACGAACGCACGTACGCCGTCCGGGGAACAACGCCAAGCGACACGCTGACGCCCGACCCTGTTGACACGCATCCCGACCGCATCGACACCAGTAAGGGCACCGTTCATCTCGTCATCGGCGGCGGAGGCACGTCGATCCCGTCGAACACGATGTTCTTCCCCGAGCCGCGATGCGCGGTTTTGATGGGTGTGGGTGACGTGGACCCAGCGCTAGGGCACAAGGCTCCGAAGTATGTGGTCGAGCCGGCGCCGTGGTCGGCGTTTCGCGACCGCGAAAACCCTTGCGGCTTTGTTGCTTTCGACGTCGACCCGGGCCAGCCGGGCGGCATGACGTCGATGGCTGCCACGTACTACGCGGTGAAGGGGCCGTTCGGTGAAGTCACACCGGTCGACAAGTTCACCCTGACCCGCCCAAGGCGGGGGTGACTTCTTCCGCCGAGCAGGCGCAAAAGGCCCCGACACGCCGAGGATTTGGAGCACTTTGCGTCTGCTCGCGCAGGAAATCAGCCCCGTCGCTGGCGGGCGATTTCGGCCAGCACCACACCGGCGGCCACCGAGGCGTTCAATGACTCCGTCGGACCTGCCATCGGGATCGACACCACGGCGTCGCAATTCTCGCGCACTAGCCGTGACAGTCCTTTGCCCTCGGAACCGACGACCAAAACCAAAGGTCCGGTGCCGTCCACCTCGTCAATCGTCGTGTCACCGGCCGCATCGAGCCCAACCACCTGCAGTCCCGCGTCGCCCCAACTCTGCAGTGTCCGATTGAGATTCGTCGCGCGGGCAACCGGCAGCCGCGCCGCCGCGCCCGCGCTCGTGCGCCAAGCAACCGCTGTGACGGAAGCCGAGCGTCGTTGCGGGATCACGACGCCATGTCCGCCGAACGCGGCAACCGAGCGGACGATGGCGCCGAGGTTGCGCGGATCGGAGATGTTGTCCAGCGCAACCATCAACGCCGGCGCGCTGTCTTTCGTCGCGGCGGCGAGCAGGTCGTCGGGATGCGCGTATTGATACGGCGGCACCTGCAGCGCGATGCCCTGATGCAGCCCGTTTGCGGCGATCCGGTCCAGATCGTGGCGCGGCACTTCCAGTATCGAGATGCCCGAATCGGCTGCGATCCTTACGGATTCGGTCAGACGCTCGTCGGCCTCGGCACCGAGTGCGACGTACAGCGCCGTGGCGGGCACTCCCGCCCGCAGGCACTCGATAACCGGATTGCGGCCCAGCACGATCTCGGTGTCGTCGGTCTTGCGGGCAGGACGTCGCTGCTGCTGCTTCTGAGTTTTGGCCGCGCGCTTGGCGGCGGGGTGGTTGGGCCGCATGTGCGCAGGCGGAGTCGCGCCGCGGCCCTCCAGACCACGACGGCGCACACCGCCGGAGCCGACCGTCGGCCCCTTCTTGGTGCCGGGCTTACGAATCGCACCCCGGCGCTTGGAGTTTCCAGCCATCTACTTCGTATACCCGTCGAGCAGCGCCCATTGTGGCCCGTCGGCTGTGTCGGTGACTTCGATTCCTGCTTCCTTGAGCCGGTCACGGATCGCGTCGGCTTCCGCCCAGTCGCGGCGCGCACGGGCGTCCTCGCGGCGCTGCACCTCGGCGTGCACAAGCACGTCGACAGCGGCCAGTGCGGCCGACGTCTCGTCTTTCGATTCCCACCGCTCGTCGAGCGGGTCGGCGCCGAGAATGCCCATCATCGCACGGATTGACATCGCTTGCGCGAGAGCGGTTTCGTGGTCACCTGCGTCCAGCGCGCGATTACCCTCTGCTCGGGCGGCGTGCACCTCGGCCAGGGCGATCGGCACGGACAGATCGTCGTCCAGGGCCGCTGCGAACTTCGGCGTCCATTCGCCTGGCACCACCGCACCGACGCGGTTGCGCACCCGGTGCAGGAAGTCCTCGATGCCGGCGTACGCCTTGGCCGCATCCTGCAACGCGGTCTCGGTGAATTCAAGCATCGACCTGTAGTGCGCGCTGCCGAGGTAGTAGCGCAACTCCGCTGCCCGAACCCGTTGCAGCACAGCCGGAATCGCGAGCACGTTACCAAGCGACTTGCTCATCTTCTCGCCGCCCATGGTCACCCAGCCGTTGTGCATCCAGAACCGGGCGAACGGGTCACCGGCGCCTTCCGCCTGGGCGACCTCGTTCTCATGGTGGGGGAACACGAGGTCCATGCCGCCGGCGTGGATGTCGAACTCGGGACCGAGGTAGCTCTCGCACATCGCCACGCATTCGGTGTGCCAACCGGGGCGGCCCCGGCCCCACGGCGTAGGCCACGACGGCTCACCTGGCTTGGCGCCCTTCCACAGCGTGAAGTCGCGCTCGTCGCGCTTGCCCTTGGCGACACCCTCGCCCTGATGCACGTCGTCGACCTTGTGACCGGACAGCTTGCCGTAGTCGGACAAGCTCAGCACGTTGAAGTAGACGTCGCCAGCCCCATCGCCGGAGCCCGTGTACGCATGTCCTCGTTCGATCAGCCGCTCGATCAGCTCGACGATCTGCGTGATGTGGCCGGTGGCCCGCGGCTCAGCCGACGGCGGCAGCACCCCCAGCGCGTCGTAGGCGGCCGTAAACGCGCGTTCGTAGGTGGCGGCCCATTCCCACCACGGCCGGCCCGCGTCGGCAGCCTTGTTGAGGATCTTGTCGTCGATGTCGGTGACGTTGCGGATGAATGCGACGTCGTAGCCCTTGGCCATCAGCCAGCGCCGCAGCACGTCGAACGCGACCCCGCTGCGGACATGTCCGATATGCGGCAGGCCCTGCACGGTGGCGCCGCAGAGATAGATCGATACATGACCGGGTCGCAGCGGCACGAAATCGCGCACGACACCGGTCATGGTGTCGTAGAGCCGCATATGAGATGCGGGGCCGTTGTTGGATGTCGCCGCCGTGGCGGCTCCGTCGGTCACGACGCGCCAGCTTACCGGCCTATATCGGCGGAATCCCCATTGGAGAGGACAAGGGCGGTCGCGATCGCTGCCAAACCTTCGCCCCGGCCGGTCAGCCCAAGGCCGTCGGTGGTCGTCGCCGACACCGAAACCGGCGCGTCCAACAGCTCGGAAAGAATCTTTTGCGCTTCGGCGCGCCGCGGCCCCACCTTGGGCCGGTTTCCGATCACCTGGACGGCGGCATTGCCGATGCGGTAACCCTCGGCCACCAGCAAGCCGTGAACATGCCTCAGCATGTCTGCGCCGCTGACACCGCGCCATTCCTCACGGTCGGTGCCGAACACGTCACCGATGTCGCCCAGCCCCGCTGCGGACAGAAGAGCATCGCAGAGTGCATGAGCAGCGACGTCGCCGTCGGAATGGCCCGCGCAGCCGTCGCCGTCGTTGAACAACAAGCACAGCAACCAACACGGCCTACCGGCCTGGATTGGATGAACGTCGGTGCCAAGCCCGACGCGCGGTAGCGCCACTAGGACGCGGCGGCCAGAACCTCGTCGAGGATGACTGCAGCCTTGGCGTCGTCGGTGTTCTCGGCAAGCGCCAGCTCGCCGACCAGGATCTGCCGCGCCTTTGCAAGCATCCGCTTCTCGCCGGCCGACAGACCGCGCTCCTGGTCACGGCGCCACAGGTCGCGGACGACCTCGGCCACCTTGTTCACGTCGCCGGAGGCCAGCTTCTCGAGGTTGGCCTTGTACCGGCGCGACCAGTTGGTCGGCTCTTCGGTGTGTGGCGCGCGAAGCACCTGGAAGACCTTGTCCAGGCCCTCCTGCCCGACAACATCGCGGACCCCGACATACTCGGCATTCTCGGCGGGTACTCGAACGGTGAGGTCCCCCTGGGCGACCTTCAAGACGAGGTATTCCTTTTGTTCGCCTTTGATGGTCCGGGTTTCGATCGCCTCGATCAACGCAGCACCGTGGTGTGGATAGACAACGGTGTCTCCGACCTTAAAAATCATCAGTTTCGAGCCCCTTTCACAAGTCAATGTTAACACGGGGCCGAGACAGGTGCGTATCAACGATGCAGGTCAGGGGCACTGAAGGTGAAGACTAGGGGTTGACATGATGACAAATACGTGCAACACCAGGGTCGCTCCGGAGAGCGTTTACGACGGCTTTCGCGCCGCTTCGAGGTAGCTGTCCACTCGGCGTCAGCCCTCAGCTACCGCCGACAATCGGCACCTACTACTGTGCATAGTCGAATCACAGCGACTGAAATGGTGGTCGCGTCGTCGGCGAGCAGGAGGCCCTAGTGGACCGCTTCAAACCGCGTACTTCCGCCCTGGCCGCGTGCGGACTGGCAGTCGCCGTCGCCCTGTCCGGCTGCGGAGCCGGGCAGGTGTCCCAGATGGCAACCCAGGAGCCCGCGGTCAACGGCACCAGCGGCAACGTCGGCACCCTCGCGCTGCGCAATATCCACCTGCGGGCCGTACAGAGCACGGACTACGTGCAGCCCGGGCGCGACGTGGAGCTGATCTTCACGGCGGTCAACAACTCCCCTGACGCCAACGACAAGCTGGTCTCGATCACCTCCGACATCGGAAAGGTGTCGTTGAGCGGTGACACCACCGTGCCCGCGAGTGGCGTACTGGTCGTGGGCCAGCCCGACGGACAGACCGCCGCACTGGAGGCCGCAGAGGCCACCGAGGGGGCGAAAGCCGCCGTCGCGCTGTCCAAGCCGATCACCAACGGGTTGACGTACAACTTCAAGTTCACGTTCGAAAAGGCCGGCGAGACCACCGTGACGGTGCCGATCTCGGCCGGCGAGGCTCCTCGCCGCGAAGCATCGCCGGTAGAAGTCGGCGACACGGGCGGACACCACTGAATTTCTGTCGGTCGCGACAGCTACCGTCACGGCGTGGCCAAGGCGCGTTCGCAATACCGCTGCTCGGAATGCCACCACGTCACCGCTAAATGGGTCGGCCGCTGTCCGGATTGCGGCACCTGGGGCACAGTCGACGAAGTTGCTGTCTTGGCAGCCGTCAACGGCTCCGCTGCGCGGCGCGCCGTCGCACCCACCTCACCCGCGGTGCCGATCAGCTCGATCGACCCAGGAAGCACACGCCACTTCCACACCGGGGTAAGCGAGCTCGACCGTGTGCTGGGCGGCGGGCTCGTCCCGGGTTCGGTGACGTTACTGGCCGGTGACCCCGGGGTGGGCAAGTCGACGCTGCTGCTCGAGGTGGCGCACCGCTGGGCACGGGCCGGCAAGCGGGCGCTGTATCTGTCCGGTGAGGAGTCGGCGGGGCAGATCCGGCTGCGCGCGGAACGGACGGGCTGCACGCACGACGAGGTCTATCTGGCCGCCGAGTCGGACCTGCAGATGGCGCTTGGCCACATCGAAGCGGTGCAGCCCACGCTGGTGGTGATCGATTCGGTGCAGACCATGTCGACCACCGAGGTCGACGGCGTCACCGGCGGCGTCACCCAGGTGCGGGCGGTCACGACGGCGCTGACGATGGCCGCCAAGGCATCAGGCGTCGCGATGATCCTGGTCGGCCATGTCACCAAGGACGGCGCGATCGCCGGGCCGCGCTCGCTGGAGCATCTCGTCGACGTCGTGCTGCACTTCGAAGGCGACCGCGCTTCGGCGCTCCGGATGGTGCGCGGCGTCAAGAACCGATTCGGCGCCGCCGATGAAGTTGGCTGTTTTCTATTGCACGACAACGGGATTGAATGTGTTGCCGACCCGTCGGGATTGTTCCTCGACCAGAGGCCCAAGCCCGTGTCGGGCACGGCGGTGACGGTCACGCTCGACGGCAAGCGGCCGTTGATCGGCGAGGTGCAGGCACTGATCGGCGCCCCAGCGAGCGGGACTCCGCGCCGCGCGGTCAGCGGGATCGACTCGGCGCGTGCCGCCATGATCACCGCGGTGCTGGAGAAGAGGGCCAGGCTGCCCGTCGGCTCCAACGACATCTATCTGTCGACGGTCGGCGGCATGCGGCTCACAGACCCCTCGTCGGATCTCGCGGTGGCGCTGGCGATCGCGTCGTCCTACGCCGACTGGCCGCTGCCCGCCAATGCTGTGGTGATCGGCGAGGTCGGCCTTGCCGGGGATTTGCGCCGGGTCAGCGGCATGGACCGCAGGTTGGCAGAGGCAGCAAGGCTCGGGTTCGGCATCGCCGTGGTGCCCGCCGGCGTGACGTCGCCGCCGCCTGGCTTACGGACGCATTCAGCAGACAACATCGGAACGGCATTGCGGGTGCTGCGGCAAATCAGCGAGACTAACGCCAATAGCGGCCGATCCGAGGAGAAGAAATGGCCGTGAAGTCCGCGGGCAGGTCGGGCCGCAACGTGGTGCAGCTCGCCCGGCCCACGCTGCGTGAAACCATTGCTCGGCTGGCCCCCGGCACAGCGTTGCGCGACGGCCTGGAGCGCATCCTGCGTGGCCGCACCGGCGCCCTGATCCTCCTTGGGTACGACGACAGCGTCGAGACCATCTGTGACGGAGGCTTCGAACTCGACGTCCGCTACGCCCCGACGAGGCTGCGCGAACTGTCGAAGATGGACGGAGCTGTCGTGCTCTCCAGCGACGGCAGCCGCATCCTGCGGGCCAACGTCCAGCTGGTACCCGACCCGTCGATTCCCACGGAGGAATCCGGCACCCGGCACCGCTCCGCCGAGCGCACTGCGATTCAGACCGGCTATCCGGTGATTTCGGTGAGCCATTCGATGAGCATCGTCACCGTCTACGTCGCCGGCGAGCGCCACGTCGTGCCGGAATCGGCCACCATCCTGTCGCGCGCCAACCAGACCATCGACACGCTCGAGCGCTACAAGACCCGGCTCGACGAAGTCAGCAGGCAGCTGTCGACCGCCGAGATCGAGGACTTCGTCACGCTGCGTGACGTGATGACCGTCGTGCAGCGGCTGGAGATGGTGCGCCGAATCAGCCTCGAAATCGATTCCGACGTCGTTGAACTGGGCACCGACGGCCGTCAGCTCAAGCTGCAGCTGGAGGAACTGGTCGGCGACAACGACACGGCCCGCGAGTTGATCGTGCGTGACTACCACGCCAACCCCGACGCGCCGACGGCCGCCCAGGTCAGCGCGACGCTGGACGAGCTGGACTCGCTGTCGGACAACGAGCTGCTCGATTTCACCACGCTTGCAAGGGTTTTCGGCTATCCGTCGACGGCCGAGGCGCAAGACTCGGCGATGAGTTCACGCGGCTACCGCGCGATGGCCGGCATCCCGCGGCTGCAGTTCGCCCATGTCGATCTCCTGGTCCGGTCGTTCGGCTCGCTGCAAGGGCTTTTGGCCGCCAGCTCAGATGACCTGCAGTCGGTCGAAGGCATCGGGTCGATGTGGGCCCGCCACATTCGGGAAGGCCTCTCTCAGCTGGCCGAGTCGACGATCGCCGACCGGCTGGCCTAGCTCAATTCCGTTGCGGCCCTTGTGCCGTCGAGGCCATGTCGGAGTAGCTCCCACGCGAGCCGGCGAGCTTCTGCAGCTCTGGTGTGCATGAGCCGCTGTACGGTCCTGATCGAGTCTTGCTTCGGCGTGCGCCCTTCGACGACGGCATCGTGCACATCCTGCGCCACCCGGATCGCCATCGCCGCGGCCTCGTTGACTTGGTCCAGCGCGCGATGCAGACGATCGTCCTCGAGGAGAAGGTTGGCGTTGCTGACCTCGACCGAAAAGTCGTTCACGACTCGGCTGATCTGCTCGAAGATCGGGTTCATCGCCCGCTCGCGCTCATCGCGGTCCTCGATGCACAGGATGCGGGCGCCTTCGTTCCACAGGTTGGCGAGCATGTGAGTGTGCCCGTTGACAGCGCGTGAGACTTCGATCATCGCTTGCTTCTGGAGCTGATTGATGAGGTGCATGCGTTCGTTGCGGGCCAGCCCGCGTTGAGCCTCGACCTCGGCGCGGTACAACTTCTCCCGCGCCTCCATCTCGACGCGGTGCAGTGCCTGGGTGAGCGCTATTTCGCGGGCCGCGCGCTCCTCGGCGGCCAGCAGCTCCGTGCGGAGTCGTTGTGCGGCTTCGGCGGCGTGCTGGTTCGCCTGCCGCTGAATGTTGAGGGTCTGCCACATGGCCACCAGCACGACGCAGAAGACGGCGGCCCCGAAGAACCACTCGGCCTTGGATCCGATCTCTCCGTGGCTGAGGAAGATGAACCAGGCGATGGCCAGGCTGCCCGCCACACCGCAGGCAAACCATCCGATTCCGCGCCAGCGCTGGGTCGTGGCAGAGCGGTGGGGTTCCTGGCGAATTGGCGCGGCCGGTTCGACGGGCTTCGCGGATGCGCTCAAGTCATCGGGTTCCGAATCCTCGGTGGCACTGGGGAATTGCGCTAGTCCGGTCACCGTCACCTCCCGTTCACCCGATGCTGCCGCCGTGCGGGTTCAGACTAGAGCGCACGGGCTGAGTCGTCGCGCCCCGACCTCACTGGCGGTGTACGCGCAACAACGCGGACCGCTAGTGTCGACCCGTATTCACCGCTATCGAATTGACCGCTCGAGAATTGAGGGCCCATGGGACAACCCACGCAGGAAGGTGACTCGTCGATCATTGTCGACCTCTCCGAGGCGGCGATGCACATGTACACAGCTGCGATCGACGCGTTGCCCTTCCCGGAGGACAAGAAGTTCCACAAGCGCGCCGATGTCGTTCTGTCGGGCATGCGGAAGCTACGCGCCGCGCTCACCGATGCGGCAAGTACCAGCAGGCCCTCACCCGCGGTGATCGTGGCACTCAGCAATGTACGGCGGCGTTACGACTCGCTGATGGCACACGCCGCCACCGCTCCTGGATCGAGTTTGGGTCAGCAGTTGTACGTCACGCGTATCGAGGCCAAGTTGTCCGCACGGGAAGTGGCCAACGGGGCCGGGCTTCGTGACGGTCGTCTCGACGAACTCGAGGCGGGTGGAACGCCCAACGACGACGAAGCCGCAAGGATCAAAGACGCTATCGCTGCCCTCGGCGGGGTGCCCGGCACCGAACACCAACAGCAACCCGAACCGGCTCATGAGGAGCCGGAGGAGTCACACGTCAACGGCTGGGACGAATCGCTCGTCGGGGAGAACGCCGGGTAATCAGCCGCCTTGCGGTGCGGGCGGTGCGCCCTCGGGCGGTGGCGGCTGCTGCGCTGGAGCCGCGAGCATGAACGGCACCGGTGCCGACCGCAGGTTGCCCAGCTGGACGATGAGGTTGTACGTACCCGGTCCGATCGGCTGACGCGGCAGCGGGCACTGCGGTGCCGAGCCCATACCCGTCCAGGTGACCTCAGTCGTCACCTGCTCGCCGGGCTGGAACGTCTTGACCAGAGTCTCGTTAGACGGCGCGCAGTCGAGGTTGGACCACAGCCGGATGTTGTCGAGCGAGTACACGTATGCGGCGAGCACCGCGGCGCCGACATCACGCCGGCAGGCCACCAGCCCGATGTTGGTCACGACCATCGTGAACTTGGGCTGTTCGCCGACGATGTACTGCGGCTGGTTGGTGATGCCCTTGACTGCAAGTGTGGAGTCCGGGCAGTCGTCGCCCTCTTTGAGGACCGGCGGAGGCATCACAGCCGCAGTCGGGGTGGGCGTGGGCGGCGGGATCTGCTGGGCGGGCGGCACCACGACGGGCGTCTTGATCTCGGGATTCTCACCGGGCAGTGGCGTCGGCGCGGCGGCTGGGGCGGGCGCCGGCTTCTCTGCGACCTTGTTCTGGGTACCTGTGCTGTTCACGACGACCATCACCACGACGGCGGCGATGACGCCGATCACGAGTACCGCTATGCCCAGCGCCAATGCTCTGCGTCGCCAGTAAATCTGCGACGGTAGGGGGCCCTGCGGTTCCAGATCCAGCACAACCCTCACGGTAAGGCCAGGTCACGCCACCTCGTCCGAGGTGGCCCGGCGTGTCGCGCGTCAGCCTTCGCCGAGATCACCCAGATGATCCCGCAACACCACGCGGCCGTCGGCCAAGTGGTACGTGAGCCCGACGATGGCTACGGTGCCCGCGGCCAGCCGTTCGGCGATGGACGCGGAACGGACCCGCAGCTGCGTGACAGTGTCGTTCACGTGGCGGGTTTCGAACTCGTCGACCCGCGTCAGCCCGGCATGGCGGCCCTGCAGGATGGACGGCGTGACCCGCTCCACGATGTCGCGCACGTAACCGCTGGGCACCTCGCCGTCGTCGATCGCCGACAGCGTCGCCTTCACGGCGCCGCAGCTGTCGTGTCCCAGCACGACGATCAGTGGCACATTGAGCACTGTCACGGCGTATTCGATCGAGCCGAGCACCGCCGAGTCGATGACATGGCCGGCGGTGCGCACCACGAACATGTCGCCGAGACCCTGATCGAAGATGATCTCGGCCGCCACGCGGCTGTCGGCGCAGCCGAACACCACCGCGGTGGGTTTCTGTGCCCCGGCCAACCGCGCCCGGTCCTCGATGCTCTGGCTGGGATGTTCGGGCTCGCCCGCAACGAAGCGCTCGTTACCCTCCTTGAGTGCTTTCCACGCGGTCACGGGGCTGGTGTTTGGCATGACCGACATTGTGCCGCAGCTGCTCGATTGGTATGACCTCGAGCAGCGCGACCTGCCGTGGCGGCGGGACGGCGTCACGGCGTGGCAGATCCTGGTCAGCGAGTTCATGTTGCAGCAGACGCCGGTCTCCCGCGTCGAGCCCATCTGGCTGGACTGGGTGGCGCGCTGGCCGACGCCGTCGGCGACTGCCGCCGCGAGTGCGGCCGACGTGTTGCGAGCCTGGGGGAAACTCGGCTATCCGAGGCGGGCCAAGCGGCTGCATGAATGCGCGACCGTGATCGCCACCGCACACGGTGACGTGGTGCCGTCGGACGTGGAGACGCTATTGACCCTGCCGGGCGTCGGCGCCTACACGGCCCGAGCCGTCGCGTGCTTCGCGTACCGGCAACGCGTGCCGGTCGTCGACACGAACGTGCGCCGCGTGGTGGCCAGGGCCGTGCACGGACGGGCCGCCGCCGCGGCATCGTCGTCAGGACGGGATCTCGACGACGTCGAGGCATTGTTGCCGAATGAACTTCTGGCCCCGCAGTTTTCGGTTGCGTTGATGGAGTTCGGGGCGACCGTGTGCACTGCGCGCGCTCCACGTTGCGGGCTGTGCCCGCTGAGCGCGTGCGCGTGGCGGTCGGGCGGTTTTCCGGCGGGCTCGGTGACGCGGCGGGTGCAGCGGTATGCCGGCACGGACCGCCAGGTGCGCGGTCGGCTGCTGGATGTGTTGCGGGGCAACGACTCTCCAGTCACCCGCGCGCAGTTGGACGTCGCATGGCTGTCCGACACCGCGCAGCGCGACCGCGCGCTGGACTCGTTGCTCATCGACGGGCTTGTCGAGCAGACGGCCGACGGCCGTTTCGCTCTGGCAGGCGAAGGCGGCGACTAGCCTGAGGATGTGGCGCAGGCTCCGCGCACCCGCTACGCCAGTTGTGGCGACATGGACATCGCCTACCAGGTCTTCGGCGAAGGCCCGGTCGATCTGCTTGTGACGCCCGGGCCCTTCGTTCCGATCGATTCGATCGACGCGGAACCGTCGATGTATCGCTTCCATCGCCGCCTTGCATCCTTTGGCAGGGTGATCAGGTTCGATCAGCGCGGAATGGGCATGTCATCGCGCGTTCCCTCGATCGACGTGATCGGGCCGAAGGGCTGGGCCGAGGACGCGATCGCGGTGATGGACGCGGTCGGATGCGAACAGGCGACGATCTTGTCGTCTAGCTTCAACGCCACTGGCGCGCTCGTTCTGGCCGCCGATTATCCCGAGCGCGTGCGCGGGCTCGTCGTCGTGAACGGTGCTGCCCGCGTGCTGTGGGCGCCCGACTATCAATGCGGCGTCAAGGGAAACAGCGTCAATCGGTGGGAGGTCGCGTTGGAGCCCGATGCGCTCGAGCAGGGCTTTGACGTTCTCGAGTCCATCGCGCCGACGGTCGCGGGCGACAATGCATTCCGTACTTGGTGGGACCAAGCCGGCAATCGTTCAGCATCGCCGAGCATGGCCCGAGTGGTGAGTCAGATAGTGGTCGAGGCGGATGTGCGCGACAGGCTCGCCGCCATCAGCGCGCCGACTCTCGTTCTGCATCGCGAAGACGCCAGCTTCGTCGAGGTCGGGCACGGCCGCTATCTCGCCGAGCACATCGCGGGATCGCGCTACGTCGAGCTGCCCGGCGCGGATTCGCTGTACTGGGTCGGCGATACCGCGCCGATGCTCGACGAGATCGAAGAGTTCGTCACCGGCGTGCGTGGCGGCTTCGAGGCCGAACGTGTACTCACCACAATCGTTTTCACCGATATAGTCGGCTCAACACGGCGCGCCGCAGCCCTCGGCGACCACCGCTGGCATGACCTGCTGGACAACCACGACCGCGTCGTCCGCCACGAACTGGAGCGGTACCGCGGCCACGAAGTCAACACGGCCGGAGACGGATTCGTTGCGACCTTCACCAGTCCGAGCGTCGCGATCGATTGCGCCGACGCGATCGTCGACGCGGTCCGCTCACTCGGAATCGAGGTGCGGGCGGGCATCCATGCGGGTGAAGTCGAAGTGCGCGGCAACGACATCGCCGGCATGGCCGTGCACATCGGTGCGCGCGTAGCGGCGCTTGCCGGTCCCAGCGAGGTGCTCGTGTCGTCGACCGTGCGGGAGATCGTCACTGGATCGCGACGCCAGTTCGTCGAGCGAGGTGAGTACGAACTCAAGGGCGTGCCGGGGCAATGGCGGGTGCACGGGCTCGTGCGTGAGAACGCGGAGGTCAAGCGGTAGCAGCGGCCTCTTCGCACGGACCATTGCAGGAGAATCGGCGCCGGTAATCCGACGGGGTCACGCCGATGACCCTGCGGAAGTGGTGGCGCAACAGCGTCGCGGTCCCGAAGCCCGATTTGTCGGCGATCCGGTCGATGTCGAGGTCGGTTTCCTCCAGCAGCCGGCGCGCGTAGAGCACCCGCTGGTCGGTGACCCACTGCATGGGCGTGCGCCCGGTCTCCTCGACGAACCGCCGGGCGAACGTGCGCGCCGACATGTTGACCCTGCGGGCCAGTGTGGTGACCGTGAGCGGCTTGTCGAGATTGCTCAGCACCCAGTCGAGGTGCGGCGCAAAGCCTTCCGAACAGCGGACTGGAATCGGCTGGTCGATGTACTGACGCTGACCGCCGTCGCGTTGGGGCGGCACCACCATCCGGCGTGCGATCTTGTTGGTGACCTCGCTGCCAAGCTCCCGGCGCACCAGGTGTAGGCAGGCGTCGATGCCCGCGGCTGTGCCTGCACTGGTGATCAGATTGCCGTCGTCAACGAACAGCACGTTGCGGTCGACGTTGGCCGTCGGGTACATCCGGGCCAGTTCGTCGGCGTGCATCCAGTGCGTGGTGCATGGCCGCCCGTCGAGCAGCCCCGCCGCACCTGCGACGAACGCCCCCGAGCAGACCGTGAGGATGATGGAGCCGGAATCGGCGGCCTCCCGGACGGCCTTCAACGCCTCGGGTAGATAGCCGTCGTTTTGAGCACTGATCGCCGGGATGGCCACCAGGTCGGAGCCGACCAGCCCGTTGAGGCCGCACTCAGGTGTCAGGGTTGCGCCGACTGACGTCCGGATCGGCTTGCCCGGCTCGGGTCCGCAGACCTTGAAGTCGAAGTTCGGAACACCGTCGGCGGAGCGGTCGATGCCGAACACCTCGCAGATCACGCCGAACTCAAAAATCGCTAGACCGTCCAGCACCAGCGCCGATACGCTCTTTATTGCCATGGCAGCATTTTATCGCACGATGTCGTTCCTGCCACTGTTGGCGGGATATTGATGAGCGGAGCATTACTGCCATGACCACTGCACTGACCTTTCTCATCCTGATCGCCCCGTTCGCGGTGGCAGCGGCGCTCAGCTGGGCCGCCCATCGCTCGGACTCGCTTCGCATCCGGTTCGACCAGTTCCGGGGGTCCGCGCCGATGGTGGGCCGCTTGTTCGAGGACGACCGCGACGGATTTCGCATCGCGCACGACGTCGACGCCATCCGCACACGCTTCGAGAAGGAGCCGTTCTGGCCCGCCTCAGGCGCTGTGGGCGAGCGTCGCTAGGAACGATTCGACCGCTTCTTGGTAGATCTGCGGCGCGTCGTCGTGGATCAGATGACCGGCTCCGGGCACGTGCAAATACGTTGCCTGGTAGCCGGTCTCGTACATTTCGCGCATCTGACCCGGCGGTGTGACGGAGTTGCCCGCCTCGATGAGCAGCGAGGGCTTCCGCACCGCCTTCCACTGCTTCCAGTAGTCGCGCGTGCCCCATTCGGCGGCGATCTCGATCCAATAGCCGGGATGCCCGTGCAACCGCCAGCCCGTCGCGGTGCGCTCGAACGCGTCCATGAAGTACTGGCCGGCTACCGGCCCGAATTCGTCGTAAAGCTTTTGCGCAGAGCTGAATTCGACTGGCAGCGCATGCAGCCACGGTTCCCACGGGCCAGTCGTGCGCCCGCGGAAATCGGGCGACATGTCCTCCACCACCACAGCGGTGACCAGATCCGGCTGTGCCGCCGCCAGACACCACGAATGCAGCGCGCCCATCGAGTGGCCGACCAAAACGGCAGCCCGGCCCAGCTCCGCAACCGCCTCGCCGAGATCCTCGACGAACCGTTCGGTGCTGATCGGATACGGGCCGGTGATATCGCGGCCGCGATGCCACGGCGCGTCGTAGGTGTATACCTCGCCGAGTCGCGTGAGCCACGGCAGCTGGCGCGACCACGTGCTGCCCCGCCCCATCAGGCCGTGTACCAGCACGAGCGGCTCACCATGACCGCCGCGTGGGGTGAGGAGTCGCATGCCGACATCATGCACATCACGGTTCGGTAACCTTGCCGCATGCCCGTCGTGAAGATCAACGCAATCGAGGTCCCGCCCGACGCAGGCCCCGAACTGGAGAAACGGTTCGCCAACCGCGCACATGCAGTCGACAACCAGCCGGGTTTCCTCGGCTTCCAGCTGCTACGCCCAGTCAAGGGCGAAGACCGATACTTCGTCGTCACGCAATGGGAGTCCGAAGAGGCGTTCCAGGCGTGGGCGACCGGTCCTGCCGTCGAGGCTCACGCCGGTCAGCGGGCCAACCCCGTGGCCACGGGCGCATCGCTGCTCGAGTTCGAGGTTGTGCTGGACGTTGCAGGGACCGGCGCGAAGGCGTAACGCAGGCCGGGTGCGACGAGCGGCCTGCCTCACGGTTGCGGTGGTTCTCGTCGTCGCACTGGCCTGCGGTTGCGCCAACACCGGAACGGCCCCCACGGCCGATGCCGCGTACGGCGTGCCCATCGACATCAACACGCCTCAGGGCCTTCGGGCCAAGCAGACCATGGACATGGTCAACTCCGACTGGCCGATCGGCACCGTCGGGGTGCGCACGATGGCTGCCCCGCAGCAGGTCAACAGCATCACCAGCGCAATGGGCAATCTGTGGTTGGACCGACCGATCACCGTTGCCGGCATCGAGGTCGGCGCGGGCGTCGCGACGCTGCACACGCTGAACCCCTACGGCGCGGCACAAGACATCGAACTGCGCACCAATGCCGAAGGCATGGTCGACCGGTTCGCGGTGAAACTGATGCCGCCCGTGATCAAGAATTGGGCAGACATCGACTCGGAGCTGACCAAGTCGGGAGCGCGCTACTCGTATCAGGTGTCGAAGGTCGTCAAAGATGGCCCGGCCGGGAAGTGCGTCTCAATCGCCGGCACCAACACCGACCTATCGCTACCTCTCGCTTCGATCTTCAAACTCTATGTGCTGCTTGCGGTTGCGGAAGCGATCAAGGCAGGAACCGTGAGTTGGAACGACTCGCTGACCATCACCGAACAGGCCAAGACGGTCGGATCGGCGGGCCTCGAGGAACTGCCCGCCGGTGCGCAGGTGTCGGTGCGCAAGGCGGCACAGGAGATGATTTCGGCCAGCGACAACATGGCCACCGACCTGCTGATCGAACGGCTGGGACCCGGCGCGGTCGAGCGTGCCCTGATGGCGGCAGGGCACCACGACCCGGCCAGCATGACGCCGTTCCCGACGATGCACGAGTTGTTCTCCGTCGGCTGGGGCGAGCCGGATCTGCGTGAGCAGTGGAAAAATGCCTCTCCGCAGGACCGAGCCAAGCTGCTGCAGCAAACGAATTCCCGTCCGTTTCAACCGGATCCGAACCGCACACACACACCGGCGTCTCCCGACGGGGTCGAGTGGTACGGCAGCGCCGCCGATATCTGCCGGGTACACGCCGCGCTGCAGGCTGCGGCCGTCGGCGACGCCGCGCCGGTCAAGCAGATCCTTTCGGCCATACCCGGTATCGAGCTGGACAAGTCGAAGTGGTCGTATATCGGCGCCAAGGGCGGAAACCTGCCCGGCGACTTGACCTTCAGCTGGTACGCCGTCGACCACACCGGACAGCCCTGGGTGGTGAGCTTCCAGTTGAACTGGCCGCATTTCTATAGTTCGACCGCGGCGAGCTGGCTGCTGTCGATCGTGCATCAGACTTTCGATCTGGTCCCGATCGCCTAGCGGGTTGAGTCGTTAATTCCGCGCCGCTTCTTCGCATTTGCGGTGAGACTCTAGTTGTCGTAGATAAGTGCGAGTAGCGGCCGCGATAACCACAGTCTCGACAATGCTGCATGCCCGCGTTCGCCGGAATCTGCCACAGAACTTGTGAATCGGGACACTAGAGGGTCGACCGTAGCGTCCAGGCGTGCCCGCGGAAGTGCATCACCGTGCGGCTCGCGGGGGCAACATCGATGCGCCAGAACGATATTGGAGGCGCGTCGAGCGCCACCAATATCGCCGCGCGGATCACCGCAGGGTGGGTGACGGCGACCAGCCGGATGCGGTTGGCGGTCAGTGAATCCATCCACGCACGCACCCGGCTGATCAGCTCGACGACGGACTCGCCTCCGTGCGGGGCGCGCGTCGGGTCGGTCAGCCAGATCGCCAGATCGGCCGCAATCACACCGCCAAGCACGTCACCTCGCCAGCGGCCGCAGTCCAGATCCGCCAGCCGGTTGTCGACACTGGCGTGCAGGCCGAGCAGCTCGGCCGTTTGCCTGGTGCGCTTCTCGGGTCCGCAGTACGCGCGTTCAGTGACGCCAAGTTCAATCGACGTGTCGATCTGACGGTGGCCGACGGAGTTCAGCGGTTCGTCGGTGGGAAATCGTCCGGCTGCCATCGCATCCGTCATGGCGTGGGATACGAGGGTGAGCCGGACGACCTCGCTCACGCGCTGACGCTCTCCCGTCGTCGCGTTTCACCGAGCAGCCGCTGCGCCATCGAGGCGAACACGAGCCCGATGATCGCCCACAACACCAACTGCGTGCCCAACGAGTACAGGCGGAACTCGTAGAGAACGTCGGCGGGGAAATGGTCGGGCGTCTCGTCGATGGTCGGCAGCGCCAGCATCACGATCGCGATCGCCACGACATACGACCCCGCCGCGATCAGCGCGGCGCTCCACCCTCCGTACCGCTCCACCAGACTGCGGCCCACGTACACCGCCGCCACCAGGAGCGCCGCCGACAGCACGACCATCAGCAGATACAACAGCGTGCGCTGACGGATGGTCTCCTCCAGGCTGGCCGCCGGCGGGCTAGGCGGATACTTCAGGAACGGAATGACGTAGAGCGACAAGAACATTCCACCAGCAAGCAGCAGAGACAACAGCCGCGGCGCGATGTTGCCGACGCGTCCATAGGCCACGCAGTAGGCCACCGCGAACAAGGCGCCCATTGCGACGCCGAACGCCAGTACACCGAATCCCATGCCGATGTTGGCTTGTACCCCACGGCTGAACAATTCGACGCCATGCTCGTGACCGCCGTGATCGTGCAATTCCTCGAAGGCGATAGCCCGTTCGATCACCGGCTCGACGAAAGTGCGCGCAAAGAAGAATGCGAGCACGCCACCAATTGCGCCGGCCAGAACGCCGCGCGCGATTATTCGTTTTTCCATTCTCGGCTCGCGCTCAGTGGCAGGGGAAGCCGAGCAGGTGGCGAGCGTCGTGCACGAATTCGTGCACATACATGTTGTCGCCGAACACCGACGTCGCGCCCTGGTCAAGGCCGACGAAGTACAGCACCACCAACGCCAGGAACGCCGTCAGCGACAGCCACAGCGCCGCCTTGGCCACCGACAGATCGACGGCCGGTGCGACGGTCTTGCGTGCCTCGGGAGAGGTCATGACATTTCCTTTCCGGGATTTCGCGTCCCAGTTTCCACACGGCGAGCCGTGCATCTCGCAGAAGTGATGGCGGACGTCGGGTCTGACTGTCACAGTGGCGCGACCGTTCTGGAGTCTCACCAGATTCCTTCGCCCGCCGATTACAGCAGCATCGTAACTAAGACGTCTAGCCTCCGGCGCCGTATCCCAATTGCTGGGCGGTGTACTTCGCCCCGTCCGTCACCGGGACGGCTTGCACCGCCGTGCCGTAGGCGCAGATCTCGGTCCACACGTCGCCGAGTTCGGTGGTGTCGAAACGCATTGCGACGATCGCGTTGCCACCGCGTGCGCGGGCCTCGGCGATCAGCCTGCCCATGGCCTCGTTGCGGCTATCGGCGAGGTTCTTTGTCATGCCCTGCAGTTCGCCGCCGAACATCGATTTGAACCCTGCACCGATTTGGGCGAACGCGTTGCGGGAACGGACGGTCAGCCCGAACACCTCGCCGCATACCCGCTGGATCTCCCATCCGGGAAGGTCGTTGCTGGTGACAATAAGCACTGCGCACGCACTCCTTTTCTGACACGAAAAACGGGCGGCTACCCGGTGAGAGGGTAACCGCCCGCTTTTGTTGTAGTCCCAACTTGCGCGGGGGCCCAGTTACTCTGCGGCCGCCGCGCTCGGCGCGCCCGCAGCGCCAGCCTTCTCCAGTTCCGGCTCGGCCGGCTTGGCCGGCTTCTTGGTTCCGGCGAACGTGAACACCGCGTCCTCGCCGGTGCCCTCGCCGTCCCAGTTGTCGACGTCGACCTTGACGAGCTGGCCGGGTCCGACCTCCTCGAAGAGGATCTTCTCCGACAGCGCGTCCTCGATCTCGCGCTGGATCGTGCGACGGAGCGGGCGAGCTCCCAGCACGGGATCGAACCCGCGCTTGGCGAGCAGAGCCTTGGCCTTGTCCGTCAGCTCCATGGCCATGTCCTTGCCCTTGAGCTGCTTTTCCACCCGCGTGATCATCAGGTCGACCATCCGGATGATCTCGTCGCGAGTCAGCTGGTGGAAGACGATGATGTCGTCGATGCGGTTGAGGAACTCCGGCCGGAAGTGCTTCTTCAGCTCGTCGTTGACCTTCTGCTTCATCCGCTCGTAGTCGTTCGCACCGCCGCCTTGGCTGAAGCCCAGGCCGACAGCCTTCGAGATATCGGATGTGCCGAGGTTCGACGTGAAGATCAGCACCGTGTTCTTGAAGTCGACCGTGCGACCCTGACCGTCGGTCAGGCGGCCGTCCTCGAGAACCTGCAACAGGCTGTTGTAGATCTCCTGGTGCGCCTTCTCGATCTCGTCGAACAGCACAACCGAGAACGGCTTGCGCCGCACCTTCTCGGTGAGCTGGCCGCCTTCCTCGTAGCCGACGTAGCCCGGAGGGGCACCGAACAGCCGCGAGGCGGTGAAGCGGTCGTGGAACTCGCCCATGTCGATCTGGATGAGCGCGTCCTGGTCGCCGAACAGGAACTCCGCCAGCGCCTTGGACAGCTCGGTCTTACCGACGCCGGAGGGGCCGGCGAAGATGAACGAGCCCGACGGGCGCCGTGGATCCTTCAGGCCGGCACGGGTGCGGCGGATCGCCTTGGAGACGGCCTTGACGGCATCCTCCTGGCCGATGATCCGCTTGTGCAGCTCGTCCTCCATGCGCAGCAGCCGAGTCGTCTCCGCCTCGGTCAGCTTGAACACGGGGATACCGGTCCAGTTGCCCAGAACCTCGGCGATCTGCTCGTCGTCGACCTCGGCGACCACGTCAAGATCACCTGAGCGCCACTGCTTCTCGCGCTCGGCACGCTGCGCGACCAACTGCTTTTCCTTGTCGCGCAGACTTGCCGCCTTCTCGAAGTCCTGCGCGTCGATCGCGGACTCCTTCTCACGGCGGGCCTCGGCGATCTTCTCGTCGAAGTCACGAAGGTCTGGCGGCGCCGTCATCCGACGGATCCGCATCCGGGCACCGGCCTCGTCGATCAAGTCGATGGCCTTGTCCGGAAGGAAGCGGTCGTTGATGTAGCGGTCGGCGAGCGTGGCCGCCGCGACCATCGCGGAGTCGGTGATCGACACCCGGTGGTGCGCCTCGTACCGATCGCGCAGACCCTTGAGGATCTCGATGGTGTGCTCGACCGTCGGCTCGCCGACCTGCACCGGCTGGAACCGGCGTTCCAGAGCGGCGTCCTTCTCGATGTACTTGCGGTACTCGTCGAGCGTGGTCGCGCCGATGGTCTGCAGCTCGCCGCGGGCCAGCTTCGGCTTCAGGATGCTGGCGGCGTCGATCGCGCCCTCGGCGGCACCCGCACCCACGAGCGTGTGCAGCTCGTCGATGAACAGGATGATGTCGCCGCGGGTGTTGATCTCCTTGAGCACCTTCTTCAGGCGTTCCTCGAAGTCACCGCGATACCTCGAGCCTGCCACCAAGGATCCCAGGTCAAGCGTGTAGAGCTGCTTGTCCTTCAGCGTCTCGGGGACCTCGCCGTGCACGATCGCCTGCGCAAGCCCCTCGACGACGGCGGTCTTGCCGACGCCGGGCTCGCCGATCAGCACCGGGTTGTTCTTGGTGCGGCGGGACAGCACTTGCATGACCCGCTCGATTTCCTTCTCGCGACCGATGACCGGGTCGAGCTTGCCCTCCATCGCGGCCGCGGTCAGGTTGCGGCCGAACTGGTCGAGCACCAGCGAGGTGGACGGGTTGCCCGCCTCGCCGCCGCGGCCGCCGGTGCCGGCCTCCGCGGTCTCCTTGCCCTGGTATCCGCTCAGCAGCTGGATCACCTGCTGACGCACGCGCGTCAGCTCGGCACCCAGCTTCACCAGAACCTGGGCGGCCACGCCTTCACCCTCACGGATCAGCCCGAGCAGGATGTGCTCGGTGCCGATGTAGTTGTGGCCGAGCTGCAGCGCCTCGCGCAGGGACAGCTCCAGTACCTTCTTGGCGCGCGGGGTGAAGGGGATGTGGCCGGACGGCGCCTGCTGGCCCTGGCCGATGATCTCCTCGACCTGGCTGCGCACGCCTTCCAGCGAAATGCCCAGCGACTCCAGCGACTTGGCTGCTACGCCTTCACCCTCATGAATGAGTCCCAACAGGATGTGCTCGGTCCCGATGTAGTTGTGGTTGAGCATCCGGGCTTCTTCTTGAGCCAGGACGACGACCCTGCGGGCACGGTCGGTGAATCTCTCAAACATCGGTGGTTACCTGCTCTCCATCAAAAGGCTCGGTTCTTTGCGCGGCACGCCGCGCCCGGACCCGTCACCCAAGTCTAGTGGGCGACCGCCACCCCTGCGTCGCGTGCCGGAGTTGTCGGACAAGCGAAGTTGGGAGGCTATGCGTGCCAAAGGCCCTGTACCTGGCGCGCTACACGTAGCAACGCCCATGTTGAGGAAAACGTTTCCGGACCTGATACCGCGACTGGTTCGCCGCTAGCGAAAGGCAGCAGCAGTTGTCGTCCATACGGACGACGACTGGCAACGGCCGATTAGGTTGCCGCGTGGAATGCGTCGATGACGTCGGCCGGGATGCGACCACGGGTCGACACATTGTGTCCATTGCGCCGAGCCCATTCGCGGATCGCGGCACTTTGTTCGCGATCGATCGCCGCCCGCCCCCGGCCCGATCCAGCAGAACGCCCACGCCGACGACCACCAACCCGGCGGCCAGCATCGACCCATTGCTTCAGGTCGTTTCGAAGCTTTGCAGCATTCTTGGAAGAAAGGTCGATCTCATAGCTCACCCCGTCGAGCCCGAATTCGACCGTCTCATCGGCGCCACCTTCGCCGTCGAAATCGTCGACCAACGTGACGGTCACTTTCTTCGCCATTAGCTCACACTGACCCTTCTGCCTGCGCACTACAAGAGTAGATTAGTTCTCGAACCCCCGCACCAATGTGCCATATGGAGGCACCCCATTCAACAAGATTGAACAAGTTCTGAATCGAAGCAGTTCAGTTGATGTGTCGACGAACAATCGGGAACAAAACCGTATCCCTAATCGACAGTCCCGTCAAAGCCATCAACAACCGATCGATACCCATTCCGGTGCCCGTAGAGGGCGGCATCCCATACTCCAATGCCGCCAGAAAATCTTCGTCGAGAGCCATTGCCTCGTCGTCGCCGGCGGCCGCCGCGCGCACTTGCGCTTCGAACCTTTCCCGTTGGATTACCGGGTCGATCAGTTCCGAGTAGCCGGTCGCCAACTCGATGCGCCGGACGTACAGATCCCACTTCTCGGTGACGCCCTCAACGCTGCGATGAGGCGCGGTGAGCGGCGTCGTCTCCACCGGAAAGTCACGCACGAAGGTTGGTGCCCACAGCTTGTTACCAACCGTGTGCTCCCATAGTTCTTCGACCAATTTCCCGTGCCCGTAACCACGATCGCGCGGAATCTCAACGCCGAGACGGTCTGCAATCCCCCATAACTCATCCGCAGGAGTCTCAGGCGTGATCTGTTCTCCGAGAGCCTCGGACAGCGATGGATACATTTGTATCGAGTCCCATTCGCCGTCCAGATCGTAGATAGTGCCATCAGGCAGTGGCAGCTTTCTGGTACCGATCGCGTCGTCGGCAACCTCCTGAATAAGTTCGCGCGTGACGACCGCGGAATCGTCGTAGGTGCCGTACGCCTGATATGTCTCCAACATCGCAAATTCGGGTGAATGTGTGGAATCCGCACCTTCGTTTCGGAACACGCGATTCAACTCGAAGACCTTGTCGAAACCGCCTACCAAGCAACGCTTCAGGAAAAGTTCCGGAGCGATGCGAAGGTACAGGTCCGCGTCGAGCGCATTCGAGTGCGTCACGAACGGACGCGCGGCGGCGCCACCGGCCAGCGTCTGAAGCATTGGCGTCTCGACTTCGAGAAAACCGCGCCTCTGAAGCGCCTCGCGAACCGCACGCACCACCGCAACGCGTTGACGGGCAATGGTGCGAGCCTCGGGGCGCACGATCAGATCGACATAGCGCTGCCGCACCCGAGACTCTTCGCTCATCTCTTTATGAGCGACGGGAAGCGGCCGCAACGCTTTTGAAACAATTTGCCAAGAATCTGCAAGCACAGACAGTTCGCCTCGCCGCGAACTGATCACCTCGCCGTGGACATAAACGATGTCACCCAGGTCGACGTCAGACTTCCAGGCGTCGAGCGATTCCTGACCGACCCGATCCAGGCTGATCATCGCCTGCAGCGCCGTGCCGTCGCCTTCCTGGAGAGTTGCGAAACACAGCTTTCCGGAATTGCGCGCGAACATCACCCGGCCCGCGACGCCGACGATCTGGCCGGTTTCGGTGTTGGCCGCCAATTCCGGATAGGCCTGACGGATCTCGGCCAGGGTATGGGTGCGCGCAACCTCGATCGGGTAGGGCTGGCGTCCCTCCGCGAGCAGCCTTTCCCGCTTGGCCTGACGGATCCGGAACTGCTCGGGGACGTCGGACTCGGAGTTGGGCTGATCAGGAGAGGTCACGACTGGCCAGCTTAAATGAACGCATGGCCGATCCCGTCAACGCGGCGGCGCTGGCCGCCCTTGCCGACGAGCCGCTGGACTGGCGATTCAAAGGAATACCAACGTCATGGTTGGGCCGCACTGCTGCGCAGATCTGCGCTTCGGCCCCCAACCTTTTCGATGAAGGTGCAACGGGGCCCGTCTGCGTGCTGCGCGCCGACGCGCTGACGCACAACCTCACCACGATGGCGAACTGGTGTCGCGACCACAGTGTCGAGCTGGCGCCGCACGGCAAGACGCACATGGCGCCGCAGCTGTTCGCCCGCCAGCTCGCCGCCGGTGCCTGCGCGATCACGGCGGCCACGGTCAGCCAGATCCGGGTGTGTCGGGCGTTCGGCGTGCGCGACGTCGTGCTGGCCAACGAGCTGGTGGACGCGGCCGGACTGCATTGGCTGGCAGCCGAACTCGATGCTCATCCGGACTTTCGGCTGGTGTGCTGGGTAGATTCGGTTCGCGGTGTGGAACTGATGACCGATGCGCTGTCGGCGGCGGGGGCGCAGAGACAGCTCGACGTCTGCGTCGAGGTGGGCATGGCTGACGGCCGCACCGGATGCCGTGGACCAGCCGCTGTCGACGAGGTCGCGCAGGCGGCCGCCCGTTCGTCGCGGCTGCGACTTGTCGGAGTGGCCGGCTACGAGGCGGCGCTCGGGCACGACGTCACACCCGACGCGGTAGCCGTCGTGACCGGCTATCTGCTTCAGATGCGCGCAGCGGCGCTGCGACTGGCCCCATTGTTCGAGACGGATCGGGTGATCGTGACGGCCGGTGGCAGCACGTACTTCGAATCGGTCGCCGACGTGCTGACCGGCGAATGGCGCACCGTATTGCGCAGCGGCGCCTATCTGACGCACGACGACGGCCTATACGCCCGCACGTCACCTCTTCGCGACGCGCTGCGGCCCGCGCTGCAGGTGTGGGCGCAGGTGGTGTCACGCCCTGATCCAGAGCTTGCGGTGCTGACCATGGGCCGGCGCGACGTGTCGTTCGATCAGGATCTGCCGTCGCCGCTGAGTCTGCCCGGCAGCGTCGTCACCAAGCTCAACGATCAGCACGCCTATCTTCGACTGGGCGGCGTCGACCGCGCCGAGGTCGGCGACTGGCTGGGTTTTGGCATCTCACACCCGTGCACGACGTTCGACAGGTGGCAGCTCATCCCCGAGCTGGACGCCGACGATCGAGTGGTCGGCTTGATCCGCACGTTCTTCTAGTTAACGGGCCTGCTTGAGGCGGCCACGCTGGCTGTCTCGGTTGCGCTCGAACACCAGCCGCAGGCCGTCCAGCGTCAGATGCTCGTCGTAATGCTCGACCGAGCGCATATCGGGCAGCAGCAGCGGCGCGGTGTGCCCGGTCGCAACTACGGCGACGTCGTCGCCCGCGAATCCGTCGACGTCGTCGCGGATCCGCTGCACCAAACCGTCGACCAGCCCGGCGAATCCGAATATCGCGCCGGCCTGCATGCATTCGACGGTGTTCTTGCCGACGACCGATCGTGGCCTGGTCAGCTCGACCCGGCGCAGCGCAGCGGACCTGGCCGCGGCGGCATCTGAGGACACCTCGACTCCGGGAGCGATTGCGCCCCCGAGGAATTCGCCCTTGGCCGACACCACGTCGACACAGATGGACGAACCGAAGTCGACGACGATCGCGGCGGTGCCGTATTTGTGGTAGGCCGCCAGGCAGTTGACGATGCGATCGGCGCCGACCTCTTTGGGGTTGTCGACCAGCAGCGGGATGCCGGTGCGCACGCCGGGCTCGATCAATACGTGGGGCACCGACGGCCAATACTGCTGGAGCATTTCGCGCAGTTCGTGCATGACCGACGGCACCGTCGACAAGCCGGCCGCGCCGGTGAGCCGCTCGGAGTCATCGCCGATCAATCCGTCGATGGTCAGCGCCAGCTCGTCGGCGGTCACCTCGGATTCGGTGCGAGTCCGCCACTGCTGCACCACTTTGGCGTGGTCGCCGGAACCCGACACCAGACCCATGACGGTGTGGGTGTTGCGGACGTCGATCGCGAGAAGCACGGCTACATCACCCCTACTCGGGTCACTTCGTTCCTGCTCACCGTGGCGACATCAGCTCGGCCGCATCCGCCGGCACGTAGGCGGGGTCGGTCCCGAGGTCGATCTGCTTGTTGTCGGCGTCGACGAAAACCACGCGCGGCTGATACGTCCGCGCCTCGGCGTCCTCCATCGTGCCGTAGGCGATCAGGATCACCAGGTCGCCGGGATGCACGAGATGCGCTGCGGCACCGTTGATGCCGATCACGCCGCTGCCGCGCTCACCGGTGATCGCGTAGGTGACCAGCCGGGCGCCGTTGTCGATGTCGACGATCGTGACCTGCTCGCCCTCCAACAGGTCCGCGGCGTCCATCAAGTCGGCGTCGATGGTTACCGAGCCGACGTAGTGCAGGTCGGCCTTGGTAACCGTGGCACGGTGGATCTTCGATTTGAGCATCGTTCGTAACATCAGTTCCTCCAAGGCAATTCGTGACTGCCGGCTGAGCCGGCGATCTGTCCGGTGTCGTCCGACCCGACGCGTGGATGTCCGTCGGTGCCGGCGGTTGCTCCGATGTCAATGGCGATGTTGTCCAGCAGTCTGGTGCGGCCCAGTCGCGCCGCCAGCAGCATGCGGGCGATGCCTTCGGCCGGCGGCGGACCCAGCATGATGTCGCGCACCTGCAGGTAGTCGAGTTCGATGGCGGGCACCTCGTCGAGCACCGCGCGGGCGGCGTCCAATGCGGCCGACGTGCCGCCCGACGCGGCGTACATGCCGGCCAGCAGCGCCGCCGACAGTGCGCCCGCCTGCTCACGATCGACCTCGTTGAGATAGCGGTTGCGCGAGGACATCGCCAGCCCGTCGGGCTCGCGCACGATCGGCACCCCGACGATTTGGACGTCGACGTTGAGGTCGGCAACCATCTGCCGCACCAACACGAGCTGCTGGTAATCCTTCTCGCCGAAGAATGCCCGATCCGGGCGCACGATCTGCAGCAGCTTGAGCACGACGGTCAGCACGCCCGCGAAATGCGTTGGACGAGTGGCACCTTCGAGCTCCTCGCCGAGCGGGCCGGGATGTACGGAAGTGCGGGTGCCGTCGGGATACATGTCGGTGGCGGTCGGGGTGAACGCGATCTCGACGCCCTCGGCGCGAAGGGCTGCCAAGTCGTCGTCGAGTGTGCGCGGGTACGCGTCGAGGTCCTCACCGGCGCCGAACTGCAACGGGTTGACGAAGATCGACACCACCACGACCGCGCCCTGCACGCGCTTGGCGGCTCTGATGAGGGTGAGGTGGCCCTCGTGCAGAGCGCCCATCGTCGGCACCAGCATCACCCTGCGGCCGACCGTGCGCAGCGCCCGGGTGACGTCGGAGACTTCGCTCGGCCGGGAATACACGTTGAGCTCACCGGTGGTGAACTTCGGTGCTTTGCGATCGGTCATTTGTGTCCCGCTTCCCGGCTAGCGCCTGGAGCCACGGCAAGTACGGCCAACACGTCGTCGGGGGCATGGGCGCGCTGCGCGGTGCGCAGTGAGTTCGCCCGATATGCCTGCGCCAGTTCAGGATCCACCTCGGCGAACGCCCGCAGGTGGCCAGCCACTGCGGCCGCGTCACCGCGCGCGACGGGACCGGTCAGAGCCGCCTGGCCGCGTACAAGCGCATTCTCCAGCGACGCCCGAGCCAACGGACCGATCACGCGCTCAGCGATGCCGCCCGGCGCGTCGCCGACCAATTCCTGGCCGAGCAGCTCCTGTCCCCACAACGCCGACCGCAGCGCCTCGACGGCGTCGAGAAGCACAGTGACGACGTGGTTGCTCGCATGGGCCAGCGCTGCGTGGTACAGCGTGCGGGCGTCCTCGCGCACCCGGAACGGCTCTCCGCCGATCTCCAGCACCAACGACTGGGCGACGGCATACCCGACCTCGTCGGCGGCGGTGATACCGAAGCAGGTGTCGCGCAGGCGGTCGATGTCCTCGTCTGAACCGGTGAACGTCATCGCGGGATGGATGGCCAGTGGGATGCAGCCCTGCTCTGTCAGCGGGGCCAGCACGCCGATGCCGTTGGCTCCGGAGGTGTGGACGACGATGGTGCCCGGTCGCACCGCCTGCGTCGCTGCGAGGCCTGATACCAGCGAGGCCAGCTCGGCGTCGGGCACCGCGAGCAGCAAGAGTTCGGCCCGGCCTGCCACCTCGTCGACAGGCAACACTGCGGTGTCGGGGAGCCGGCGCTCGGCGCGCTGCCGCGACGCATGCGAGACGGCGCTGCATGCCACGACGACGTGGTCGGCGCGCTCCAGCGCCACGCCCAGCGCTGTACCCACCCGACCAGCGGAAATGATGCCGATCGTGAGTCGCGCCGGACGCAGTCCGTCTACCTGCTCCATCGCAGACGACCTCGCAAGTTCTGTGGTTCGCTCGTTCCGGTCCTGCGTTGCGGGTACCGGACGGTCGGGAAAAGGTTATCTCACTCTTCGCGTCGGCGGCGACGGCCGCCCCCGGTAGGCGTCGCTTGCAGCCTCGCGAGCAGCTCGGCAACGGACTGTCCACCGGTGTCCTCGACGCTGCGGTGCCGCGGCTGCGCGGGGGTGGGTGGCGGGGTGGGCTCCGGGTGCCGCAGCGCCTGCGGAGGTTCGGTGGCCAAAGTCGGCGGTGTGGGCGGACGCCCGGGATCGGTGGCTTCCGGCGGAGCGGAGTGGCGGCCACGGGGAGACTCGGCCGGCGGCGGCGACATCGTCGGCTGAGCCGGCGAATTGGATGCCGTCGGCTGAGCCGGCGAATTGGACACGGCGGGCTCGGTTGCCCTTCTCCTGCCGACATAGTCGCCGGCCGAGCCGTTGTCACCCGTCGGCTGAGCCGACGAATCGGGCACCGACGGCGAGATCCAGTTGCTGCCGGGTGTCCCCGCCGGTACCCACTGCCCCTCGGCGGGCGCGGGCTGCCAGTCCGTCGGCGGCGCTTGCGCGGCGACCGGCTCCGGTTCCGGGCGCGGCGGAGGCGGCGGAGGTGGTTCAGGGGCCGTCGGTGGTTGCTCCTGTTGCGGTGGCCGCCAAGGGAATTGGGGCTCGGGTGCCTGCTGCGGCGCCGGCTCAGGGGCAGGCGGCGTCCACACCCGCGGCGGCTCCTCTACCCGATGCCGCAGGCCCTCCTGCGCCAACTCCGACGGCCTGCGATGCGCACCGCCGAAGGTCGACGACGGTACCCATTCAGGCTCAGGCGGATGCGGTTCAGCGGGCACGTCGATGATCGGGCTCTCCTCGGTCCGGTCCTCGACGTCGTAACGATCCTCGGTGTCGATCCGGCTGGCGGTGACGCGGCCCGTGGTTTCGGCGTCGCGCGCCCAATCACTGTACGCGCGGACCGTGGTGCGTTCGTTCTCGATCGCGGGCCGGTGCGATAAGTCGGCGTCGAAGAGGATCTCCAAATTCGCGCGCAGCGCCGCCAATTCCGCCCTCAGTCCGGCCACCTCGTCGGCGGCCTGGGCTCGCAGCTCGGAGGCCAACTCGCGGCGCAGCTCGGTTTCGACGCTCAGCTCGTATTCGCGTCGCGCCGAGATCTCACGGTCCAGTTGGAGGTCGTAAACCAGCTTCAGATCGCGCACCTTGGCCTGGTCGACATCGCTCTGTCTGCGGTAGATGACCGATACGAACGCGGCCACTACCGCTGCCCACAACGCCAGGATGACGGCGAGCTTCAACAGCTCCACCCGGTTGGTGAACACCAGGGCAGAACTCGCCCCTATGGCGAGCACCAGCAACACCGTCAACAGCGCCCAACCCGGCCTGCGGCCGCCGCGCCGTGACCGGGCGCTGCGGGTCAGATCGGTCATGGGCCGACTGTACCCGCCACAGGTCGGCTCGCGTGTCGACCTCTCCGGCGATTCGGCAGGTAGAGCCTCCGGGCCAGCTACTCAGTGGCTCCGTCGGCGCTGTCGGGCGGTTCCTCCGGCGACTTGCAGCAATGCTGAAGCCACAGTGCGGCGATCACCAGCGCGAGCGCACTGGCGGCGGCCACGGCCGCCCCGGCGGTGTCCTCACCGGCCACCCGCAGACTGCTCCGGCGTGGCAAAAGATAGACCAACACAGCGATCCACCACCCGAGCACCAGCGCACCCACCCACGCCGACGCCTTAGCGATCAACACCGACCGCGCCACCGCTAGCGGATGCAGCCAGCCAGGCCCGTCGCCGATCTGTCCGTCGTTGATCTTGGACCGTATGTAGAAGGCCCAGCCCCCCTCGGCGACCGCCACCGCGAGCAGCGACACGCCCGTCCACAGGGTGATCGGCGGGAACCACCGGTACAACAGGACGACGAGCATGTAGCCCACCAGAGCAGCACCGGCCGCCGCGGCCGTCAGGTCACGTTTGCGGGTCGGCCCCATCAGGCGAGCACCAGGCCGGTCAGGTGCACCCCGTCTCGCTCGGCGGGATCGATTTCGGCGAGCAGCTTGTCGATGCGTCGCGGTCCGCCTGCCACTGTCAGTGTGGCGTCGGGTTCGACCGCCAGCCACGGGATCAACACGAACGCCCGCAGATGCGCCAACGGATGCGGCAGCGTCAGTCCTTCGTCGCGGGACGTCACTTCATGGTCGCTGTCATGGCATGTGACGAGATCAACGTCGAGGGTGCGTGGACCCCAGCGCTGACCGCGCACGCGGCCTGCGGCCTGCTCCAGCTCTTGGGCACGCCGCAGCCAGCCGTGGCCGTCGAGCGCGGGGTCGTCGGCGATCAGCACCGCGTTGAGGAATGCGCCCTGCTCGACGCCGCCCCACGGGTCGGTCTCGTACACCGGCGACACGGCGCGCACGGCACCGTCGAGTCCGTCGACGACGGATTGCAGCCGCGCCATCCGGTCGCCGACATTCGACCCGATCGACAGCACCACCCTGCTCATGCGCCGCCCCTGTCGCCGCGTCGCGACCGTCGCGCCACCACCGCCACATCCGAGAACTCCAGCGGAATGGGCGCGGCGGGCTTGTGTACGACGACCTCGACGGCGTGCACGCGCTCGTCGGTCATCACGCCCTCGGCGATATCGCCTGCCACCGCCTCGATGAGTTTGCGCGGCGGCCCGGCGACGATGTCGGCGGCCCTCTGTGCCAGCGTGCCGTAGTCCAGCGTGTCGGCGAGGTCGTCACTGGCGGCGGCCTGCGCCAGATCGATCCATACCGTGATGTCGACGACGAACTCCTGGCCGTCGCGGCGCTCGTGCTCGAACACACCGTGGTTGCCCCGAACCGTCAAGCCCCGCAACTCAATTCGATCAGCCATCGCGCCACGCCTCAAGCACTTTCAGCGCATCGACTGACGCACGTACGTCGTGCACCCGCACTCCCCACGCCCCGTGCAGACCGGCCAGCGCGGAGACCACCGCGGTCGCGGTCTCGCGTCCGTCCGGTGGCCGCGGTTCGCCGTCGGGACCCGCAAGCAGCGTGCCGAGGAAGCGCTTTCGCGATGCCCCGACCAACACGGGGATTCCGGTGGCGACGAACTCTGGCAGCGCACGCAGCAGTGCCCAATTGTGTTCTGCCGTCTTGGCGAATCCGAGCCCCGGATCGATGATCAGCTTGGCGGAATCCACGCCGGCAGACACTGCGACGTCGACGCTGGCCAGCAATTCGTCTCGCACCTCGCCTACCACGTCGCCATAGGCGGGCACATCGTGCGGGCGGTCAGCGCCGACCGACCGCCAGTGCATCAGCACCCACGGCACTTTCGCGTCGGCGATCAGCGGCGCCATGTTCACGTCGGCGCGGCCGCCGGAGACGTCGTTGACGATCCGAGCTCCGTTCTCGAGCGCAGCTTTAGCGACCTCGGCGTGCATGGTGTCGATGCTGACCGTAATGCCCTGTCCGGCAAGTTCTTTGATCACCGGCACAACGCGTGCGGTCTCGACCCGAGGATCGATACGGGTGGCGCCAGGGCGCGTCGACTCTCCGCCTACGTCGACGATTGCGGCCCCGTCGGCAGCTAGCGCAAGGCCGTGCTCGACGGCGCGGTCACGGTCGAGGAACACTCCTCCGTCGGAGAACGAGTCGTCGGTGACGTTCACGACCCCCATGACCTGCACGCGCGTCGGACTCACTTTCGCAAAATGAGATCCAGCGCCTCGGATCGTGACGACGCATCGCACTTGAACTGGCCGCGCACCGCCGATGTGGTGGTGACCGCTCCGGGCTTGCGCACGCCGCGCATCGACATGCACAGATGCTCAGCCTCCACAACCACGATCACGCCACGTGGATCCAGCTTGCGCATCAGCGCATCGGCGATCTGCGCCGTGAGTCGTTCCTGCACCTGCGGCCGCTTGGCATACAGGTCGACCAACCTTGCGATCTTGGACAGACCCGTGACCCGTCCGTCGACACCAGGGATGTAGCCGACGTGCGCGACCCCATGGAAGGCCACCAAGTGATGCTCGCAGGTCGAGTACAACGGGATCTGCTTGACCAGCACCAGCTCGTCGTGCTGCTCGTCAAAGGTGGTGTCCAGCACCGTGTCGGGGTCGGTGTAGAGCCCGGCGAACATCTCCTTGTATGCCCTCGCCACACGCGCAGGCGTGTCCTCCAGCCCGTGCCGGTCGGGGTTTTCCCCGACAGCGATCAGCAACTCCCGCACTGCGGCTTCCGCACGCGGTTGGTCGAATGCCGGGGTGGTGAACGTGGCCGAGTTGTTGTGCGACACCTGCTGAACCGCTCCTCGCGTGCGCGGGGTCATCGAGAGCCTCCGTATCTGTCAGCCGTGGGCCGGCGGATTAGACCGGTTCTCCTGGCCCGAGTCCTCATTATTCGGGTTTGACGCGGGAGCCCCGCCTCCAGGTGCGGGTTGTCCGGGCTGCGGGTAGGGCTGATACGGCGGGTAGGGCTGTTGCCAGTGCGGCGGCGGGTACCAGTACCCCTGCGGGTGCTGGGCCGGCGGCTGCTGCTGCTGCGGAGGCCAGCCGGGCGCGTGCCAGCCGGCCGGCGCGCCGTAGTCGGGCTGGGTGGGCGTGTTGGCGGGGATTCCGTTGGTCCCGTTGCCATTTGCGCCGTTCTGGTGGGCCGCCTCGGCCGCCTTGCTGGCCTGCGCGATGGCGGCCTTGAACGCCGGTTCGGGTTGCGGCTTGGGCCACGGCTCGCCGCGCTCGATCGCTAGCTCGCCGGGTGTCTTGATCGGCGGCTTGTCGGACGGGACACGGCCACCGAAGTCGTCGAACATCGTCAGCCGCGGGCGCTTCTTGACCTCACCGAAGATCGCTTCGAGTTCTGCGCGGTGCAGCGTCTCCTTCTCCAGCAGTTCGCCGGCCAAGATGTCGAGCACGTCGCGGTACTCGGTGAGGATCTCCCACGCCTCGGTGTGCGCGGCCTCGATGAGCTTGCGCACTTCGTCGTCGATGATCTGGGCGACCTCGTGGCTGTAGTCCGCCTGGACACCCATCGTGCGGCCCAGGAACGGGTCGCCGTGCTCGGTGCCGTAACGCACCGCGCCGAGCTTGGAGCTCATGCCGTATTCGGTGACCATCGCGCGGGCGATCTTGGTGGCCTGCTCGATATCGGACACGGCGCCGGTCGTCGGCTCGCGGAAGACGAGTTCTTCTGCGGCGCGTCCGCCCATCGCGAACACCAGCCGCGCGATCATCTCGGAGCGGGTCATCAGGCCCTTGTCGTCCTCGGGCACGGCGACCGCATGCCCGCCGGTGCGACCGCGGGCCAAAATCGTCACCTTGTATATCGGCTCGATGTCTGGCATCGCCCACGCCGCGAGCGTGTGCCCACCCTCGTGGTAGGCGGTGATCTTCTTCTCGTGCTCGCTGATGATGCGGCCCTTGCGGCGCGGTCCGCCGACAACGCGGTCGACCGCCTCCTCGAGCGCAGCCCCGGTGATGATGGTGCCGTTCTCGCGGGCGGTCAGCAGCGCGGCCTCGTTGATCACGTTGGCCAGATCGGCGCCGGACATGCCGACGGTGCGCTTGGCCAGCCCGTCGAGGTCGGCGTCGGGTGCGACGGGCTTGCCCTGCGAATGGACGCGCAGCACGGCGCGACGGCCGGCGATGTCGGGATTGGACACCGGGATCTGCCGGTCGAAGCGGCCGGGACGCAGCAGGGCGGGGTCCAGGATGTCGGGGCGGTTGGTGGCCGCGATCAAGATGACGCCCTGCCGCTCGCCGAAGCCGTCCATCTCGACGAGGAGTTGGTTCAACGTCTGCTCGCGCTCGTCGTGGCCGCCGCCGAGACCCGCACCACGCTGACGGCCAACGGCGTCGATCTCGTCGACGAAGATGATGCACGGGCTGTTCTGCTTGGCCTGCTCGAACAGGTCGCGGACGCGGGATGCGCCGACGCCGACGAACATCTCGACGAAGTCGGAGCCGGAAATCGTGAAGAACGGAACCCCGGCCTCACCGGCGACGGCTCGGGCAAGGAGCGTCTTGCCGGTGCCCGGCGGGCCGTAGAGCAGCACGCCCTTGGGGATCTTGGCGCCCAGCGCCTGATAGCGCGACGGGTTCTGCAGGAAGTCCTTGATCTCGTAGAGCTCTTCGACCGCCTCGTCGACACCGGCCACGTCGGCGAACGTGGTCTTGGGCATGTCCTTGTTGAGCATCTTGGCGCGGGACTTGCCGAAGCCGAAGCCCATCCGACCGCCGGTCTGCATCCGCGAGAACATCACGAACAGCCCGACCAGAAGCAGCAGCGGCAACAGGTAGATCAGCAGCGAGCCGAGCATGTTGCCCTGGTTCACCACGGTGTTGGTCTTGGCGTTCTTTGCCTGCAGGGCGTCGAACAGCTGCACCCCATAGCCGGTGGGGAATTTGGTGATGACCTTGTCGCTGTCGTCAGTGTCGGCGTTGCCGTTCTTCAGCTCCAGCCGCAGCTGCTGTTCACGGTCGTCGATCTGCGCGTTCTTGACGTTGTCGCTGTTGATCTGGGCCATCGCCACCGACGTGTCGACGGGTTTATATCCGCGGGTGTCGTCGCTGAAATAGAAGAACGACCAGCCCAGCAGCAACACCACGGCGACCGCGGTGAGCGTGCGGATTACATTTTTCCGGTTCATTAGATGTCCGTCGACTTCATCTTTTGCGGCCGCTCGCGGCCGGTGTCCTTCCAATACGCGCAGCTGGAAACCTCAAGGCTACCGCTACAACAACGAAGTCCAGTTCCCGACGGCTTGCCGGAGGGAACCGAGGGTGTAGCCCGACGGCTTGCCGGAGGGAACCGAGGGTGTAGCCCGACGGCTTGCCGGAGGGAACCGAGGGTGTAGCCCGACGGCTTTCTCGCCCGCGTTCGCCGAACGTGGGTTACCCGCACGCTTCTTGCGCTCGAGGCGTGACATAACCCCACACTCGCCGCTCAGGACTGTGCTTGGCTGTGACCGTGCTCACGTCGACCGAACGGTTAGTAGAGACCAACGGAGTGCAGCTTCGGGTCATCGAGGCCGGCGAGCAGGGTGCGCCGGTCGTCGTGCTGGCTCACGGTTTCCCCGAGCTGGCGTACTCGTGGCGCCATCAGATTCCCGCGTTGGCCGAGGCCGGCTACCACGTGCTGGCACCCGATCAGCGCGGTTATGGCGGCTCGTCAAAGCCTGCGGCCGTCGACGCCTACAACGTCGTGGAGCTGTCCGCTGACATAGTCGGCCTGCTCGATGATGTCGGCGCGCAGCGGGCCGTGCTCGTCGGACACGACTTCGGTGCAGTGGTGGCGTGGACGGCGCCCCTGCTGCATCCCGACCGGTTCGCCGGGATCGTCGGGCTGAGCGTTCCGCCGGTGCCAAGGCCACAGGTGCCGACGACGCAGGCCTTCCGCAAGGTGTTCAAAGACAACTTCTTCTACATCCTCTACTTCCAGGAGCGCGGTCCGGCTGATGCCGAACTGAACCGTGACCCGGCGACCACACTGCGACGGCTCATGGGCTCGCTGACGACCACCGACGAGGCCGCCGCACTGCGGATGCTCCAGCCCGGTCCGGAGGGGTTCATCGACCGCATCCCCGAGCCGGCCGCGCTTCCCAACTGGATCAGCCAGAACGAATTCGACCACTATGTAAGCGAATTCACTCGATCCGGTTTCACCGCGCCGCTGAACTGGTATCGCTGCTTCGATCTCAACTGGGAGCTGACCGCGACGACGGCCGCCGCCACCATCGCAGTGCCGTCGCTGTTCATCGGCGGAGGCGCCGACCCGACCCTGGCCTACACGCCACGGCACCGCGTCGGTGAAGTCGTTACCGGCGACTATCGCGAACTGATGATCGAGGGCGCCGGTCACTGGATCCAGCAAGAACGGCCCGATGACGTCAACGCGGCGTTGCTCGACTTCCTATCCAGATTGGAGCTGTAGGTGACCCGTCCACTCAATTTCGGCGTGTTCATCACGCCGTTTCATCCCGTCGGCCAATCCCCAACTGTCGCATTGGAATACGACATGGAACGAACGGTGGCGCTGGACCGTCTCGGCTACGACGAAGTGTGGTTCGGCGAGCATCACTCCGGCGGCTACGAGCTGATCGCCTGCCCCGAGGTCTTCATCGCCGCGGCCGCCGAGCGGACCAAGCACATCCGGCTGGGCACCGGCGTGGTATCGCTGCCGTATCACCATCCGCTGATGGTCGCCGACCGTTGGGTACTGCTCGACCACCTCACGCGCGGGCGTGTGACGTTCGGCACCGGACCGGGCGCGCTGCCATCCGACGCCTACATGATGGGCATCGATCCCGTCGAACAGCGCCGGATGATGCAGGAATCGCTGGAGGCGATCCTCGCACTGTTTCGCGCGGCCCCCGACGAGCGGATCAACCGGCATTCCGACTGGTTCACGCTTCGCGACGCACAGCTTCACATCCGGCCGTACACCTGGCCGTATCCCGAAATTTCAACGGCGGCAATGATTTCCCCGTCCGGTCCACGTCTGGCAGGAGCGCTTGGCACGTCACTGCTGTCGCTGTCGATGTCCGTGCCTGGCGGATACGCGGCGCTGGAGAACACGTGGCAGGTCGTGGTCGATCAGGCGGAGAAGTCGGGACGCGGCGAGCCCGACCGCCGTGACTGGCGAGTGCTGGCCATCATCCACCTGGCAGACACCCGCGACCAGGCGATCGACGACTGCACCTATGGGCTGCAGGACTTTGCGAACTACTTCGGCGCGGCCGGTTTCGTGCCGCTGTCGAATTCCGTTGAGGGCACACAGTCGCCGCGCGAGTTCGTGGCGGAGTATGCGGGCAAGGGCAACTGCTGCATCGGCACCCCGGGCGACGCCGTCGCGTATATCCAGGACCTGCTCGACACATCCGGCGGGTTCGGCACCCTGCTGCTGCTCGGCCACGACTGGGCATCCCCGCAGGCGACCTACCACTCGTATGAGCTGTTCGCCCGCGAGGTGATGCCGCACTTCAAGGGCCAGCTGAGCGCGCCGCGGGCGTCGCACGACTGGGCCAAGGACATGCGAGACAAGCTGCTCGGCCGAGCGGGTGAGGCCATCGTCAAGGCGATCTCGGAACACACCGACGAACTCAAGGAACAGGAGCAGCGATGAGCGCTCGCGCGAAGAGCCGAGGGCAAAGCTGATGCGCGCGGCGGTACTTCGCGACGGCCGCATGGTTCTGCGTGACGACGTTCCCGAACCGGTGCCTGGTCCGGGACAGGTGCTCGTCGAGGTGAAGGCGTGCGGAATCTGCGGCTCAGACTTGCATTTCGCCAAACATGGCAAGGACGTCATCGAGCTCAACAATCAGATCGACGGATTCGGCGACGGCGGCATGCAGCTCGACCTGAACCGCGACATCTTCATGGGCCATGAGTTCAGCGCCGAGGTGCTCGAAGCGGGTCCCGACACCCAAGCCCCGGCACCGGGCACGCTCGTCACGTCCCTGCCGGTGCTGGTTTCAGCAACTGGTGTCGAACCGATCGTCTACTCCAACAAGACGATCGGCGGCTACGCCGAACGCATGCTGTTGTCGGCTCCGCTGCTGACTCCGATCCCCGACGGGTTGGATCCGCGACACGCCGCGCTGACCGAGCCGATGGCCGTCGGCCTTCACGCAGTGAACAAGTCGGCGATCCAGCCCGGCGAGGTGGCGCTGGTGTTGGGCTGCGGTCCGATCGGTCTGGCCATCATCGCCGGTCTACGTCATCGTGGTGTGGAATCCATTGTGGCGGCTGACTATTCGGCGCGGCGTCGCGAACTTGCCGAGACGATGGGGGCCACCGCGACGGTCGATCCCGCCGACGGCTCGCCCTTCGAGAGCGCTACTCCGAGGGTGGTCTTTGAGGCGGTCGGGGTGCCGGGCATCATCGACGACATATTGCGCCGCGCGCCCGTCGGCGCACGGGTGGTCGTCGCGGGCGTGTGTATGCAGCCCGACACCGTCCATCCGTATTTCGCCATCGCCAAGCAGATCAATGTGCAATTCGTGTTGGCCTACGACCCGAACGAGTTCACCGATTGCCTGCGCGCCATCGCCGAGGGCGATATCGACGTCGCTCCGATGATCACCGGTGAGGTCGGTCTCGCAGGCGTCGGCGCAGCGTTCGACGAGCTGGCCCATCCCGACACACATTGCAAGGTCCTGGTGACACCCTCACGCTAAGGTGCCAGGCATGCCGATCGCAGCGAGAGCGAAGATGCCCACACGACTTCTCCTCCTCGCCGCGGCGGGGCTTGCGGCTGTGGGACTCTCGGGTTGTGACACGTCATCCGGGCCGACGGGCAGCTCGGACAAGGACACCCGGCAGGTCACCGTCGTTGGCGCCGGCCAGGTGCAGGGCACGCCGGACACGCTGACCGTCAACGCCTCGATCGAATTCGTCGCACCCGATGTCACCGGCGCAATGAACCAGACCAGCGACCGTCAGCAAGCCGTCATCGACGCGCTGGTGGGCTCCGGCATCAACCGCAAGGACATCAGCACGACGCAGGTGAGCCTGCAGCCGCAGTTCGCCGGCGGCGACAGCTCCGCGATCGTCGGCTACCGGGCGAGCAATTCAATCGAGGTCAAGATCCGCAAGCTGGACTCCGCGTCGGCAGCGCTGACGCTGATTGTCAGCACCGGCGGCGACGCCACCCGGATCAACTCGGTGAACTATTCGATCGACGATGACTCGCAACTCGTCAAGGACGCCCGCGCACGCGCGTTCAACGACGCGAAGGACCGCGCCCAGCAGTACGCGCAACTCTCCGGACTCGATCTCGGCAAGGTCATCTCGATCACGGAGTCAGGTGGCGCGACACCACCGACGCCGATGCCGAGCTTCAAGGGCGGCGCTGAGATGGCGGCGGTGCCGCTCGAGCCGGGCCAGCAGACGGTCGGCTTCTCCGTGACGGTGATCTGGGAACTGACCTAAGCCGGCGAGCAGACGCAAAACTGCCCTAATTGGCCCGGAAATGAGCAGTTTTGCGTCTGCTCGGCCAGGAAAACCTAGCCCGCGGGCGCGATGTCGACCGGTATGCCGTTGAGCACAGCCGTGCCCGACAGCGGGTCGAGCAGGTTGCCGTCGTTGAGCTGGTTGACGTTGACACCCGGCTGACCGGACGCGATGCCCTGCCGCGTGCCGCCGCGGTCGTGACCCCACCCGTGGGGAAGGGACACCACGCCGCGCCGCATGCCCGGCGTGACCTCCACCGGCGCGACGAGATCACCGCCCGGCCCCTTGATGACGGCGTTGTCCGTCAGGCCGAGTTCCGCGGCGTCGTCCGGGTGAATCTGCAACGTGCACTGATTCGTGCCGCCCGCGAGAGCGGGCAGGTTGTGCATCCAGCTGTTGTTCGACCGCAGATGCCGCCGGCCGATCAAGACGAAGCCATCGTCGCCTCGACTCAGAGAGTCCCGTAACCGAGCCGCATCGGCGATCAGCGGCTCAGGTGCGAGTTCGATCTTGCCGGTTGGTGTTCGCAAGGCCCCAGGTAGCCGAGGCTGCAAGGGCCCGAGGTCGATGCCGTGCGGAGCGGCCTTCAGCCCTTCCAGGCTCAGCCCGTCGGGCTTGGCGCCGAACGCATCGCCGTAGGCGCCGAGGCGAAGCATCATGTCGAGGCGACGCTCGTAGCCCGGGCCGGCGACGAGCATCGCGGTCAGTTCCTCGATGTCACGCCCGGCGACGGACGAGTTCGCGTCCGCGGTCTCCTTGGTCAGTGTCGTCGCGATGACCTGCGCGTCGACCAGCCCCGGATCATCGTCGTAGCCGAGGCCATAGAGGATCAGCGCGAGGCGCGACAGGATCTCCGCCTCGTCGGGTCGCCCGTCCAGCGGCAGCGCCGGTGGCGAGTACCGGGCGTTGTTGCGCACCGCGAGATTGTTGAGCGCGAGATCGAAATGAGCGGCATGCGACGGCGGTGGCGGCGGGAGGATGACGTCGGCGTGACGGGTCGTCTCGTTGAGGTACGGATCGATGCTGAGCATGAAACCCACGCCGTCGAACGCGCGGTCGAGGCGATCGCCGTCAGGCGCGGAGAGCACCGGGTTGCCGGCGATCGTGATCATCGCCTTGATCTGACCCTCGCCGGGCGTTTCGATCTCCTCGGCGAGCGCGGCCGCGGGCAGTTCTGACAGGACTTCGGGATAACCCGAGACCCGGCTGTGCCATCGGCCCGTCTTGAACCCCCGGCCGGGACCTGCTGGGCGCGGCGTAGGCGCGACGGGAGACAGCGGGAACATCGCCCCGCCCGGACGGTCGAGGTTTCCGGTGAGCACATTGATGACGTCGACGAGCCAGCTGCCGATCGTACCGAATTCGACTGTGCTGGTACCGATTCGGCCGTACACCGCGGCCGAGGGGGCTGCGGCGATCTCGCGGGCCAGTGCGCGGATTTCGTCGGCGGGCACCCCGCAGTGGCGTGCAACGGTTTCCGGCGAGAACTCGTCGGCCAGGGCGCGGACTTGCTCGATACCGTTGACGTGTTCGGCCACACCTCCGAGATCCGGTGCGACAAGTCCTTCTTCGAACAACACGTGCACGATGGCGAACAGCAGTGCGGCGTCGGTGGCGGGACGCGGGGCGATGTGGCGATCGGCCAGTTCGGCAGTGCGGGTACGCGCGGGGTCGATGACCGTGAGCCGGCCACCGCGCTTACGCAGCGCCCGCAACTTGCCAGGGAAATCGGCCGCGGTGGCCAGACTGCCGTTGGACACAAGGGGATTCGCGCCGATGATCACGAGGTAGTCGGTGCGGTCGAGATCGGGCACGGTGAAGGCGACAGGGCTGCCGAACATGTAGCCCAGCGAGACATGCTTGGGCATCTGGTCCAGCGTGCTCGCCGAGTACACCTGGCGCGTGCCCAGCGCGCGGATGATCAGCGGTGCGTACAGGCCGCCGGCGACCGTGTGCGCATTCGGGTTGCCGAGGTAAACGCCGACCGACGTACCGCCGTGCTCACGAAGGACCTCACCGAGCCGTTCGGCGATGACGGCGTATGCCTCGCCCCATGTCGCCTCGGTCAGCACACCGTCGCGGCGGACCAGCGGGCTCGTCAGCCGGTCGGGATCACTGTCGAGTTCGGCGAAGCTCGCGCCCTTCGGGCAGATGAAACCCTTGCTGAAGACGTCGTCGCGGTCGCCGCGGGCACCGGTCACCCGGCCGTCGGAGATTGTGAGCGTCAGGCCGCAGGTGGCCTCACACAGCGGGCAGATCCGCAAGGCAGTCGGCATGCCCTCATCTTGCGCCGGTTACAGCTCCTCGTACACCTTGGGGTCGAGCGTGCCGATGTAGGGCAGGTCGCGGTAGCGCTCGGCATAGTCCAGGCCGTAGCCCACGACGAACTCGTTGGGAATGTCGAAACCCACGTATTCGATGTCGACATCGGCGCGCACCGCGTCGGGTTTGCGCAGCAGGGCGCATACCCGCAGCGATCGCGGGCCGCGCGACGCGAGGTTGCGCAGCAGCCAGGACAGCGTCAACCCGGAGTCGACGATGTCCTCGACGATCAGCACGTCGCGATCGCTGATGTCGCGGTCGAGGTCCTTGAGGATGCGCACCACACCCGACGACGACGTCGACGAACCGTAGGAGCTGACCGCCATGAACTCCAGCTGCGTGGGCAGCGGAATCGCACGGGCCAGATCGGTGACGAACATAACCGCACCCTTGAGCACGGTGACCAGCAAGAGGTCCTGCTCGCCGATCGCCTTCCGGTATTCCTCGCCGACCTCGGCGCCGAGCTGCGCGATGCGGCCCTGAATCTGATCCGACGAGAGCAACACCGACTTGATGTCGCCCGGATAGAGCTCGGCGGGTTGCTCAGGCACGACCACAGCGTGCCATGTGATCACGCCGACGACCAACGCGACGCCCTCTCACACCGGTTCGGTGTGCAACGTGAGCATTCCGTCGCGCCTGCCGGCGATCAGCCGTTGGCTGCGCAACGGCGACCCGACGGCCACCCCGCCCTGGCCGCGCCACGCCGTGACCAGGCTGTCCACCCCGCGGATCTGCTTGTCAGTCAGGTTGCAGGCGCCACCGGCCAGCAGCCACCCGCGAATCACCCTGCGCCGGACTGCCTCCGGAAGGGCGGCCAGCCCAGCGGTGTCCAACCCGTCACCGCTCCCGACGTCGGCGAGCGCGTGCCGCGCCAGCTCGTCGAGTGTCTCGGTGTCCTCTCGCAACGCCGTCGCCGTCCGGGCCAGCGCCTCGGCGACCCCACCCCCGAGCACCTCCTCCAGCAGCGGCAGCACCTCGGTACGCAGCCGGGTGCGGGTGAACCGGCGATCGACATTGTGCGGGTCCTGCCACGGCGTCACACCGAGCTCGGTGCATGCGGCGTGCGTGACCGCGCGGCGGACGCCCAGCAGTGGGCGGTACCACGGCGGGTCACACGGGCGCATCCCCGCGATCGAGCGAGCCCCCGATCCGCGGCCCAATCCCAACAGCACGGTCTCGGCCTGGTCGTCGAGCGTGTGAGCCAGCAGAACCGGAGCATCACCGCGGGCCGCATCCAAAGCTTGGTACCGGGCGGTCCGGGCCGCCGCCTCCGGACCGCCGGCCGCGCCGACGTCGACGCAAAGCACACGGGCGTCAACACATCCCAACGCTAGGGCCTGATCACGTGCAGTCAGAGCCACTCGGTTGGAGTCGGGCTGCAGGCGATGGTCCACGATCAGCGCGGTGGTGGGCTTCACCGATGCCGCTACGGCGGCCAGCGCCAGCGAGTCCGCGCCGCCGGACAGCCCGACGCACCAGCGCTTGTCCCCGTCTGCGTATTCGCGCGCGAACTTGGCGACGACCGCCTGCAGTGTGGCTAGAGGACCCGATCGATCCATCGCTGCGGCTCGTCGACTTCGGTTGGGAGCGGTAAAGTTTCGGGGCTCGACCACACCGCGTTGAACCGGGCCATTCCGACACGGGACACCACATGGTCGACGAACGCCTTGCCCCGGGTGTACTGGCTCAGCTTGGCATCGAATCCCAAAAGCGCCCGCACCACGCGTTGCAGCGGCGGCTGCTTGCGCTGGCGCCGCTCGTCGAACCGGCGGCGGATCGTCGTCACCGATGGCACGACCGCGGGGCCGACGGCATCCATCACATGATCGGCATGGCCTTCCAGCAGGGTGCCCAAGACCAGCAGCTGATCCAGCGCCCGCCGTTGCGGCTCGGACTGCACCGCACGCAGAAGGCCGATGATTCCGCTCGAATTCGCTTCCGGCTCAGGGTCATTGCGACTGCGGACGTGCTCCGCAAGCCGGCCCACCACCTGACCGACGTCCTCACCGGCGTCCTCGGTGAGGACGGCCAGCGACTGCGACATATGGTCGGCCAGCCAGGGGTTGGCGCGGAACTGCACTCGGTGCGTGACCTCGTGCAGACACACCCACAACCGGAAATCGTGTGGCAACACCCGCAATTGGCGCTCGACGGCGATCACATTCGGGTAGACGAGCAGCAGTTCACCGCCGTTGGGCCCGAATGGGTCGTATTGGCCGAGGATGCCCGACGAAATGAACGCCAGCACCGCTCCCGTCTGCGCACCGGTGATACGGCCGGTGATAAGGCGCGGCTTCTCGCCGTCTTTCTCGCCGCCCGTCATGATCCGCATGGATTTCGTTGCGGCGCGGATCCATTCGACGCGGTCGACGATGTGAGCCTCGGGAATCTCGCCGCCTTCGTTCAGGCCGGTGACCTCGCGCACGGGCAGCTCCGCACTGCGCGATGCTTGCGCCAATTGTTCGATGACCTGGCGGCGGGTGTAGTCGGTGGCCGCAGGACCGGGCCGGGCCAGCTTGGCGCCGACGTCAGCCGCGAACTGCCAATCGACGGCCCGCCCGACCGTCAAGCTCGACGATGGGCTCATGTGCTGCACCCGCAGGAGCGCAGTGTGGCGGCCAGCGCGTCGATGGCCGTGCGGCCCGTCGGCCCGGCGTTGTTGGAGATGAACGCGAACGTCAACACCCGCCCGCTGGCGTCGGTGACGATTCCGGCAAGCGCGTTGATTGCGGTCAGCGAACCGGTCTTGGCCCGTAGGTAACCGGCGGCCGCGCGGCCCGCATCGGTGTCGAGGTAGCGGTTGGACAGCGTGCCGCTGCCACCGGCGATCGGCAGCAGATCCAAAAGCGCCCGCAGACGCGGTTGGTCGTTGCCTGCCGCGGCGTTCACCACACCATCGAGCGTTTCAGCGGTCAGCCGGTCATCCACCGAAAGTCCGCTGGAATCCAGCAGGTGTGCGCCGCCGGTGTCGATCTTCGCTTTGTCGAGCTGTCCGAGAACCGCCTGCGCCGCCCCGTCGAAACTCTGCGGACGGTTGGTCGCCTCGGCGACTTCACGGCCGGTCGACTCGGCCATCACGTTGTCGGAGGCGTTCATCATCTCCCGCAGCCGCTCGATCAACGGCGGCGACTGCACAGTCGCGATCTCCTTGCCGTCGCGTACTCCCGTCGGCAGGACACCGACCGTGGCGGGGTTGACCTTCAGCGCGATGGCCAGCGCTCGGCCCGCGTCCAGCGCGGGCGTCCTGGACCGCGCCGAGTCGACGCTCACCGGCTGGGTGCGCCCGCCGTCGAGCATCACCGCTTCCATCGGGGCGATGTCGCCGCCGTCGACGTCGACCGGGTCCCAGCCCGGCGCCATGGTCGGGCCGCTGTAGTCGCTGACGTCCACCTGCACGGTGGTGACGTTGACGCCGCTGCGGCGGACCTGATCGGCCAGGTCGCTGATCCGCGCGGCGTCTCGGTACCACGTCTGCTGACCCGGCGGAGCCGCCGACAGCGTCGGGTCTCCGCCGCCCTTGAGCACAACCACGCCAGGCTGACCGGTGGTGAGCACCCGAGTGGTCAGGCGGGCGTCGCGATCGAGGGTCAGCAGCGCCGCGGCGGCGGTCAGCACCTTGTTGGTCGACGCCGGCTGCATCGGGGTGTCGGCGCCCTGCACCCACAACTGGGCGCCGGTCATCGCATCGGTGATCCGCCCGGTCAGGTTGCCGAGGTTCGGGTCCGCAACGAGCGGGGCGAGCGTCGCGGCCAGCCGGTCGGGCGTCGGTTTGGTCGCGGAGTCGGCGAGCGCCACGATCCCGGGCTGGGCGGTCGCAGCGGGCGGTGCCGGCTTGACCGCCTCCGCGCCGCTGGTGGAGTTGCTTGTGGTGAGCAGCGCAGCGACCACGACGACGGCAGCAACCAGCAGAAGCACCGCCACCCCGACCACGAGATGCGTGGATCGCCGCCACCGAGTGGGCCGCATAACACTCCTGCTCAATCGACCGCCCCCCTTACAGCAGCGTATCGCTCCACTATGGTGAGCCCCGTCCCCAAGACCTTCAGCACAGGGCAAGGAGCCGCGGCGGTGCAGTTCGAGGTAGTCATCGAGATTCCGAAGGGTTCACGCAACAAATACGAGGTGGACCACGACACCGGCCGGGTGAAGCTCGACCGCTACCTGTACACCTCGATGGGATACCCCAGCGACTACGGGTTCATCGAGAACACGCTCGGCGAAGACGGCGACCCGCTGGACGCGCTTGTGCTGCTGACCGAGCCGCTGTTCCCGGGTTGCCTGGTCGACGCGCGTCCGGTCGGCATGTTCCAGATGGAAGACGAGGCCGGCGGCGACGACAAGGTGCTGTGCGTGCCCGCCGGCGACAAGCGCTGGGACCACATCCAGGACCTCGCCGACGTACCCGAGCAGATTCTCGAAGAGGTCAAGCACTTCTTCGTGCACTACAAAGACCTCGAGCCCAACAAGTTCGTCAAGGCCGCCGACTGGGTGGGCCGCGACAAGGCCGAGGCAGAGGTGCTGCGTTCGCTGGAGCGGTTCAAGACCGACAGTCACTGAGGGCAGCGCGCCGGCGTTGCCTCACCTGTCACCAGAACCAACGTTTCGCAGACGAAGTTCGAGTGCACCTCTGCAGAACGTGGGTCTGTGAGTCAGGAGTCACTCCAGAGGTGTGCCGCGCTACATGAATTAGCGCGGCCGTAACACGGCGTAACGCAGGCGTGGCTTGTATTTCCGATCATTGCGGTGTGTTGCTGCACCAGGGGATCGGCCTCGAGGCGTTCAACGCCATGCCGATGCGCCGGGCGGTGCATGCGGTGTACGAGTGTTGCTACAGCGTGCCCCTGGCCGCCGATCTGGCCCGCGGCCGCCCGTATTCCAACCACAATGCGTTGTTCCGGCAGGCTGACACGCTGTTGTTCGGGCTCTCCGAAGACTCGATCGACTCGATCCTTCAGGCCTACCCCGACGTGGGCCGACGGCCGGGCAGCGAGAAGTCGCAGGCCGAGCAGTGCGCGGTGTGGGATGAGCGCTCGGAGGTGATGGACCAGCTCGGCGCGGTGTCGAAGAAGTACCTGGAGCGCTTTGGCTTCGGCTTCGTGATGTACGTCAACGGTTATTGCGCCCAGGATGTTCTCGCGACGATCACCGACCGGTTGCTCAACGACTTCGAGACCGAGCGCAAGGTGGTTCGCAACGAGCTGGCCCGCATCAACCGCACCCGTCTCGAGCGCATGCTGGGTCCCGAGGGCGGCTACGACAACTGGTGATCGGGCTTAGGCTCGGCTGAGTGAACAGCCCGACCGCGCATTCGCATTTCCTGTCTCTGCCCGATCTCGCGGCCCGCCCTGCGGGCGGCGCGGTGGTGTGGGCCAACGACGACTTGTTCGCCGAGAAGGAAAACCTCCTCAAACCCGGTGCGGCCGAATACCGGCCGGCCACCTTCGGCCACAAGGGGCAGGTGTACGACGGCTGGGAGACGCGCCGCCGCCGAGGTGCCGATGCTGATGCGTATGACGCGGCCATCGTGCGGCTAGGTGTGCCGGGCGTCGTTCGCGGAGTGGTGGTCGACACCGCGTGGTTCACCGGAAACTATCCGCCGCAGATCTCGGTCGAGGCAGCGTCTGTGGACGGCTATCCGTCGGTCGAGGAGCTGGTCGACAAGACGCAGTGGACGACGATCGTCGAACGTGGCGACGTCAATGGGGACACCCGAAACCCGTTCAATGTCAACTCTTCTAAGCGGTGGACGCATCTGCGGTTGTCGATCTACCCCGACGGTGGGGTGGCACGATTGCGGGTACACGGCGAGGGACTGCTCGACCCGCGGTTCGCCGACCTTCCGCTGGACTTGGCGGCATTGGCGAACGGGGGGCGAATAACCGCTTGCTCCAATATGTTCTACAGCTCGCCGAACAACCTGTTGCTTCCCGGCGCGGCGCGCACGATGGGCGAAGGCTGGGAGACATCGCGTCGGCGTGACACCGGAAACGATTGGGTGCAAGTACATTTGGCGAGCCAAGGCGTGCTGGCCGCGGCGGAGCTGGACACCTCGTACTTCATCGGCAATGCTCCCGGCTCCGCGCGGTTGAGCGGCCGCAACGGCGATGGCGAGTGGTTCGAGCTGCTGTCCCGGACCGACCTACAGCCCGATACAAGGCACCGGTTCCTGCTCGGCGAACAGCGGCCGGTGACCGAGGCGCGCCTGGACATCTATCCCGACGGCGGCATGGCGCGGCTGCGGTTGTTCGGCAAGCTGACGCCCGACGGGCTGCGGCGGGTCAAGGACGCCTGGGAAGCAAGCGGTTAGTCTCCTCCGCTGTTTCACCCATCGGCGTCCAAGGCTCAGCGCATGATGTGCCGATGAACGAAGTCGTGCACGGCCACTGGGACACCCGATTCGACGAGGTCGCCGAAGCCTTCGCGCAGGCGATCACCGACGGCGAGGAGGTGGGCGCGGCCATCGCCATCGATATCGACGGCGAGCCCGTCGTCGACATCTGGGGCGGTCATGCCGACGCGGCGCGCACGACCCCATGGGACGAAAACACCATCGTGAACGTCTGGTCCTCCACCAAGACCGTGACCGCGCTGGCCGCGTTGATCCTGATCGATCGCGACCAGCTCGACCCATACGCTCCCGTGGCCAAGTACTGGCCCGAGTTCGGCGCGAACGGCAAGCAGGACATCGAGGTCCGACATGTGTTGTCCCACACGTCGGGAGTCTCCGGGTGGGAGCCGCCGTTCACGGTCGAGGACCTCTACGACTGGGAGAAGGCCACGACGCAACTCGCCACGCAGGCCCCGTGGTGGCCACCGGGCACAGCGTCGGGTTATCACATGCTCAACTTCGGCTACCTGGTCGGCGAGATGGTGCGTCGGATCACCGGCACATCGCTGAAAGAGTTTGTCCGCCAAGAGATCGCCGAACCGCTCGGAGCGGACTTCCAGATCGGCGCGCGCCCCGAGGACGATGCCCGCATCGCCGAACTTCTTCCGCCACCACCACTGGAGCTGCCACTCGAACTGCTCACCCCGGACAGCCCGATGTTCAAGACGTTCAGCGCACCGGTGACGGACGCCGATTTGGCTGCGCTGGCCAACAGCACGCCATGGCGGCGTGCCGAAATCGGCGCGGCGAACGGGCATGGAAATGCGCGCTCGCTGGCCCGAGCGTTGTCTCCGATCTCGTTGGGCGGCAAGGCCAATGGTGTGCAGCTGCTCAGCCCCGCCACCATCGACCTGATCTTCAAAGAGCAGTCCCATGGCATTGATCTGGTGCTCGCCGCGCCACTGCGGTGGGGCGTCGGATTCGGGCTATCGGAGCGCGACACGTTCCCGTACTTGCCCGATGAGCGGATTTGCTTCTGGGGCGGTTTCGGCGGCTCGATGATCGTGATGAACCCCGACCGCCGCACCACGGTGGCCTACGTCATGAACAAGATGGGCGCCGGACTATTCGGGTCCGAGCGCACCAACCGCTACGCGAAGCTGATCTACGAAGCGCTCACCTAAGCGACGCTCACCCTCAGCGCGAATCCAGCGCTTCTGACTGTTCGCGTCGCTCGTTCGCCCGTGTTTTGTACAGGCTCGCCGCGGTGGTGATGATCAATGTCACCACGATCACGCCAAGCGAAAGCAGCGTCGGGATCTCGGGCACCGGCACGTGTTCACCGCCGTTGATGAACGGCAGCTCGTTCTCGTGCAAGGCGTGCAGGACCAGCTTCACCCCGATGAACGCCAGGATGATCGCCAGCCCCTGCGACAGATACACCAGACGCTTGAGCAAGTCGCCGAGCAGGAAGTACAGCTGCCGCAGGCCCATTAGCGCGAATACGTTGGCGGTGAACACCAGGTATGGCTGCTGAGTCAGGCCGTAGATGGCCGGAATCGAGTCCAGCGCGAAGATCAAATCGGTGGTGCCCAGCGCCACGACGACAAGGAACATCGGCGTCATCAGCCGCTTGCCGTTGTCCTTGATCCACAGCCGCAGGCCGGCCCACTTGTCGGTCAGGCTCAGGTGCCTGCGCGCGAAGCGCACAACCAGGTTGTCCGCGTCGTCATCGTGATCGGTGTCGCGTACCAGGTTGATGGCGGTGTAGAGCAGGAACGCGCCGAAAATGTAGAACACCCAGGAGAATTGCTGAATGGCCACCGCTCCCAACGCGATGAATACGCCTCGGAAGATCAGCGCGAGAATGATACCGACGAGCAGCGCCTGCTGCTGATACTTCTTGGGCACGTTGAAGCTGGCCATGATGATCAGGAAGATGAACAGGTTGTCGACCGACAAGCTGTATTCGGTGAGCCAGCCGGCGAAGAACTCCAGCCCGTATTGCCCGCCGTGGAAGAACCAGGTCCACAACCCGAACGCGATCGCCAGCCCGATGTAGATCGTCAGCGCCGTTCCGGTTTCACGTCGTGACGGTTCGTGGGGTCGGCGCCCGATGACCACCACGTCGAACAGCAGCACACCGATTGTCACGGCGAGCGTGATGATCCACTCGAGTTGGGTTACGTGCATATGGAAGCCTCCGGCCGTTGATCAACGCCGGAGGTCTCTTCCACCGCCACGGAGATCCGTGGTCGGCCCGCGGTACCGGTCGTCCGATGACGGCCGACGTGGTGACGACACCGCGGCGAAGGAATACTCCCCTCCGCTGCCCATTCTGCCAGGTGATTGTGCCTCGCACGAATCGGGGCCGCACCCGCCTACGGTTACCGGCATGTCCGACACCCAGTTGCCCGGCATCTTCGGGGAGGTGCAGCCGATGCTCGAGCACTACGGCTACCTGGGCGTCGCGGGGATGCTGTTCCTCGAGGACTTCGGCGTGCCGGTGCCCGGAGAGATCATGCTCATCGCCGCGGCGGTGTTCGCCGGAGCCGGCGAGCACCTCGTCGAGATCTACGACGAGTTCGAGCGGTACAAGTGGTATGTCGTCGGCGCACTAGTGATCGTTGTCGCAATTGTGATCGCCCACCGCGTGCGGCGCCGACGTGCCGCACGAATGACTTAGTACGTTTGTAGTCGTGTCAGGGGATTATCTATCGGCGGTGCCTGCCCAGTACCTGCTGTCGTCGAGTGCTCCCGAGGCGCGCACGCTCATCGACATTCTCTACGAGGCCGCCGCACGCTACCCCGACGCGCCAGCCATCGACGACGGCGACGTCCAGCTCACCTACGCGGAGCTGATCTCCGACATCGAGGAGAGCGTCGAGTGGCTCGCGGCACGCGGCATCGGCCGCGGCGACCGCATCGGCATCAGGATGCCGTCGGGCAGTTACGCGCTGTACGTCGCGGTTCTCTCGACGCTGGCGACGGGTGCTGCCTACGTACCGGTGGACGCCGACGACCCCGAGGAACGCGCCGAGCTCGTGTTCACCGAGGCGGACGTGGTGGCGATCATCACCGAGCAGGGCCTGGTGCGCGGGCCCGGCTCATCGCGCGGGTGGCGCGCCACCGCGCCGCTGGGCCGCGACGACGCGTGGATCATCTTCACCTCCGGCTCCACCGGAACCCCGAAGGGTGTCGCCGTCACGCATCACAGCGCAGCGGCGTTCGTCGATGCGGAAGCGCGGATGTTCTTGCAGGACAATCCGATTGGTCCGGGCGACCGGGTGCTGGCCGGCCTGTCGGTGGCATTCGACGCGTCGTGTGAAGAGATGTGGCTGGCCTGGCGGCACGGGGCATGTCTGGTTCCTGCGCCGCGCTCGCTGGTGCGCAGCGGCATGGACCTCGGGCCGTGGCTGGTCTCGCGCGACATCACCGTGGTGTCGACGGTGCCGACGCTGGCTGCGCTGTGGCCTGCCGAAGCACTGGAGGCGGTGCGGCTGTTGATCTTCGGCGGCGAGGCCTGCCCGCCGGAGCTCGCCGAACGCCTGGCTGTCGACGGCCGCGAGGTGTGGAACACCTACGGCCCGACCGAGGCGACCGTCGTCGCGTGCGCGGCCCGGCTCAGCGGCTCCGCGCCGGTGAGCATCGGGCTACCGCTGGCCGGCTGGGATCTGGCAGTGGTGGACAAAAACAGCGCCCCCGTGGCCGCCGGCGAGGTCGGTCAACTCGTCATCGGCGGGGTGGGTCTGGCGCGCTACCTCGATCCGGATAAGGACGCCGAGAAGTACGCGCCGATGCCGACGCTCGGCTGGGCGCGCGCCTACCGCAGCGGTGACCTTGTGCGGCTGGAACACGACGGGCTGTACTTCGTCGGCCGGGCCGACGACCAGGTCAAGGTCGGCGGGCGTCGCATCGAGCTCGGCGAGGTGGATGCGGCGCTGGTTCACCTGCCCGGCGTGAGCGGCGGCGCGGCGGCCGTGCGGCGGACCGCGAGCGGCACCCCACTGCTGGTCGGCTATATCGCCAGCGCTGATCCGTCCTTCGATCTGGCCAAGGCGCGCGCGACGCTAGCCGAATCGTTGCCGGCCGCGCTGGTTCCGCGGCTGGTGCTCCTCGATGAGTTGCCGACGCGCACCTCCGGGAAAGTCGACCGCGACGCGTTGCCCTGGCCGACCGCGGGCGGTCCGCCCGGAACGGATGAAGCCGAGGAACCCGATCTCGGCGGCACCATGGGCTGGTTGGCCGGACTGTGGCGCGACGTGCTCGCCGCGCCGATCGACGGACCAGAGGCAGACTTCCATGCACTCGGCGGCGGGTCGCTGTCCGCGGCCCAGTTGATTGCGGCCATCCGGCAGCGCTATCCGCAGGTGACCGTCGCCGACCTCTACGACCACCCAAGACTCGGATCGCTGGCAGGCTACCTGGACGAACTCAACCCTCCGCCCGCAGCGACACCCCGCGTCGTCAAGCCCACCCCACGGCTGACGCAGGCCGCCCAGGTGGTGCTGTCGCTGCCGCTGGCCACGCTGACCGGGTTGCAGTGGGTGGTCTGGCTGGCGCTCGTCAACAACGTTGTCGCCCAACTACATCCGATGCCCTGGCTGGTGACGGTCAATTGGTGGTGGATCGCCGTCAGCTTCGTGCTGTTCATCACCCCGCTGGGCCGCATGTCCATCGCCGCGTTCGGCGCGCGAGTTCTGCTGGGTGGTCTCGAGCCCGGCACCTACCGCCGCGGCGGACCAGTCCATCTGCGGGTGTGGGTCGCCGAGCGGCTCGCGGACGCCAGCGGCGCCGAGAACCTGGCCGGGGCGCCGTGGCTGGTCTACTACGCCCGCATGCTGGGTAACAAGGTCGGTAAGGGCGTCGACCTGCACTCCGCCCCGCCCGTGACCGGAATGCTCACGCTCGGTCACCGCTGTTCCATCGAACCCGAGGTCGACCTGTCCGGCCACTGGATCGACGGCGACCACTTCCACGTCGGCCGGATCACCGTTGGCAACGACGCCACCATCGGGGCCCGCACCACACTGTTGCCCGGTGCGGTCGTCGGCAAGAACGCTGACGTCGCGCCCGGCTCGGGTGTCGTCGGCAAGGTCAAGAACGGCCAGTACTGGAAGGGCTCACCGGCCGTGAAGTCCGGCAAGGCCCGTCACCCCTGGCCCGACCACCGGCCGCGGCGGGCGCCGCTGTGGGTCGCGGTCTACGGTGTGACGTCGATACTGTTGGCCGGATTGCCGTTGCTGGCACTGGGCGTCGGCCTGGCCGTAATTGGCTGGGGCGCACGCCATGCAGCGTCGCTGACCGATGCGATTGCGCCCGCCGCGGTGTGGACGCCCGCGGCGACGCTGGCCGCGGTGATCACCTATGCGGTATTGACGGTCGTCGGAGTCCGGGTGCTGTCGTGGTGGATGCCCGAGGGCTATCACCCGGTGCGCAGCCGCGTCGGGTGGCAGCTGTGGGCGACAGAGCGACTCATGGATGCGGCGCGTAACTACCTGTTCCCGATCTACGCAAGCCTGTTGACGCCATGGTGGCTGCGCGTGCTCGGCGCGAAAGTCGGTCGCGGTACCGAGATTTCGACGGCGCTGCTGATACCGAAGTTCACCGTCATCGAAGACGGGGCGTTCCTGGCCGACGACACTATGGTGGCGTCCTATGAATTGGGCGGCGGCTGGATCCACGTCGCAAAGGCGACGATCGGCAAACGCGCGTTCCTGGGGAACTCGGGCATCACTCAGCCGGGGCGGCGTGTTCCCGACGACGGACTGGTCGCAGTCCTGTCCGCGACGCCGCACAAGGCCAAGGCCGGCTCATCCTGGTTGGGCAGCCCGCCGGTTCGGTTGCGCCGCAAGCCGACCGCGGCCGACGTGCTGCGCACCTTCCATCCGTCTGTGCGGCTGAAGGTCCTGCGCGCGTTGGTGGAAACCTGCCGGTTGGTCCCGATGATCGTCACGTTCGCAATCGGTGTGACTGTGCTTTTGGCCGTGCAGTGGCTGGCGGTCGAATTCGGCTGGGCATGGGCCGCGGTGGGCAGCGGCGTGCTGCTGCTAGCCGCCGGGGCAGTTGCGGGCGGAATCGCGGTGATCGCGAAATGGCTTCTCGTAGGACGTATCAGCGCGATCGAACATCCGCTGTGGTCGCCGTTCGTCTGGCGCAACGAGGTATCGGACACGTTCGTCGAGTCGGTTGCGGCGCCGTGGTTCGCGCGTGCAGCGAGCGGCACTGTAGTGATGAACCTGTGGCTGCGGGCGCTGGGCGCGACGATCGGTCGTGGGGTTTGGTGCGAGACGTACTGGCTGCCAGAGGCTGACCTGGTCACCCTGGAGAAGGGCGCCACCGTCAACCGTGGCTGTGTGGTGCAGACGCACTTGTTCCACGACCGAATCATGCGGATGGACACCGTTGTGCTGGAAGAGGGTTCGACGTTGGGCACGCATTGTGTCGCGCTGCCCGCCGCGATAATCGGCGCGGGCGCCACCGTTGGCCCCGCCTCGCTCGTCATGCGCGGCGACGAGGTACCGCCGTCGACGCGCTGGCAGGGCAATCCCATCGCGCCGTGGAACCTGTTCCGCAAGAAGCGCGGCGACGCGCCCAAGAAGGCCGCAGAAAGCGCCGCGTGACGAGGAGCAAGAAGGCTGCCAAGAAGGCCGCACCACCCGTCATCGACCCATACCTGCCAGCCAACGGCAACTTCGGCTACCGGGTATCGCGATACGATCTCGACCTCGAATACAAGGTGGCGATCAACCGGCTGTCCGGGCAGGCCACGATCACGGCGGTGACACTCGCCGCGTTGCGCACCTTCACCCTGGATCTATCGGATGCGCTGACTGTGACGAAAGTGTCGGTGAATGGCCGGCGTCCCGCGCAGTTCCGCTCATCGTCGAACAAGCTGCATATCGCGTTGCCGGAAGCGCTGCCTGCCGGGGCGGCGATGACGATCGTGGTCCGCTATGGCGGCACCCCGCGGCCGATCGATTCCTATTGGGGCGAGGTCGGTTTCGAGGAGCTGTCCAATGGGGTGCTGGTCGCCGGCCAGCCCAATGGAGCGGCCTCGTGGTTTCCCTGCGACGACCATCCCAGCGCCAAAGCCAGCTTCCGTATTGAGATCAGCACGGAGAGCCCGTATTTCGCGCTTGCCAACGGTGAGTTGCTCTCACGCCGAAACCGAGCGGGTATGACCACATGGACGTACGAGCAGGCCGAGCCGACGTCGACGTATCTGGTGACGCTGCAGATCGGGATGTACGGCAGACAGCGAATGGCCAAGAACGGCGTGCAGATGCATGCCGTGCTGCCGGACCACCTGCGCGGCAACTTCGAGCGGGACTTCGGCCGACAGCCGCAGATGATGAAGTTGTTCGTCAAGCTGTTCGGGCCGTATCCGCTGTCCACCGGATACACCGTCGTGGTCACCGACGACGACCTGGAGATACCGCTTGAGGCGCAGGGCATTTCGATCTTCGGCGCCAACCACTGCGACGGCCAGCGCAGCGCCGAGCGGCTGATCGCCCACGAGCTGGCCCATCAGTGGTTCGGCAACTCGGTGACCGCAAAACGATGGCGGCACATCTGGTTGCACGAAGGATTCGCCTGTTACGCCGAGTGGTTGTGGTCGGAGGATTCCGGCGGGCGAAGCACCGACGAATGGGCACGGCACTATCACCAGCGGCTGGTCGATTCGCCGCAGGATCTGCTGCTGGCCGACCCCGGTCCACGCGACATGTTCGATGATCGTGTGTACAAGCGGGGTGCGCTGACTCTTCACACGCTGCGAAGGCGTATCGGCGACGAGAATTTCTTTGCGCTGCTGCGGGATTGGACGGCGCGCTATCGGCATGGCACCGCCGTCACCGACGACTTCACCGGTGTGGCCGCAAACTTCGCCCACGAGTCGCTGCGCCCGCTGTGGGATGCGTGGCTGTATTCGACGGCTGTGCCCGCTTTGGAACCGCCGCCGTGACCGACGCGCCGACACCGACCGGCCCGATCACACGCGCCAGCGTGGCCCGCGTCGGCACGGCAACCGTGTTGTCCGCGTTGTGCGGATACACGGTTCTGTACCTGGCCGCCCGCGATCTCGAGCCGGCGGGCTTTTCTGTGTTCGGCGTGTTCTGGGGGGCGTTCGGTCTGGTCACCGGGGCCGCGTTCGGTCTGCTGCAGGAGGCCACCCGGGAGGTGCGCTCGGCGCGCTACACCGAGGTGGTGGAGGGTCCGCGCACGCATCCGATGCGGGTAGCGGCGATGGTTGGTGTTGTAGCCGCGGCGGTGATCGCCGCGAGCTCGCCACTCTGGTCGGCACACGTTTTCGTGGAGTCGCAATGGTTGAGCGTCGCGCTGCTGTGCGTCGGGCTCACCGGTTTCTGCCTGCACGCCACGCTGCTGGGCATGCTGGCCGGGGTGAACCAGTGGACCGCGTACGGGTCGCTGATGGTGACCGATGCCGTGATGCGGGTTGTCGTGGCGGCCGTGGCGTTCGTCGTCAGCTGGGGTTTGGTCGGATATCTGTGGGCGACCGTCGCGGGTTCGATTGCTTGGCTGATCATGCTTCTGGCGTCGTCTGCGACCCGGTCGGCCGCTCGACTGCTAACCCCGGGCGGCACGATGACGTTCCTGCGCGGGGCGGCGCATTCGATCGCCGCCGCGGGTGCCAGCGCGATCCTGGTGATGGGCTTTCCAGTGCTGCTCAAAGCGACCTCGGGTGATCTGGGCGCGACGGGCGGCGTGGTGATTCTGGCCGTGACGCTGACCCGCGCGCCGCTGCTGGTGCCGCTGACGGCGATGCAGGGCAATTTGATCGCCCACTTCGTGGACCAACGCACGGAGCGGCTGCGGGCGCTGGCCGCGCCGGCGGCGGTGGTGACCGGCCTGGGTCTGGTGGGTGTGCTGCTGGCCGGCGTGTTCGGGCCCTGGCTGCTGCGGGAGGGATTCGGCAGCGAATATCGCGCGGACGGGGCCTTGCTGGCCTGGCTGACTGCGGGAGCCATCGCGATCGCACTGTTGACGCTGACGGGCGCCGCGGCGGTGGCAGCGGCGCTGCACCGCGCCTACTCGGTGGGCTGGGTCTCGGGGACAGTCGCGTCGGCGCTGTTGTTGCTACTCCCGCTCGACTTGCAGACCCGTACGGTGGTCGCACTGCTATGCGGTCCGGTGGTGGGGATGGCGGTGCACCTGGGCGCGCTGGCTCGGATGCCTGCCCCCTGAACGTGTAGTTTGTGGTGCATCGATATGCGTTACCACGATGTTTGGATCGTCATCCCGGCCTTCAACGAGGCGAGCGTTATTGGCGACGTCATCACAGACGTTCGCTCTGTTTTCGATCACGTGGTGTGCGTGGACGACGGCAGCCGCGACGACACCGGCGACCAAGCGCTACAGGCCGGCGCCCATGTCGTGCGCCATCCCGTCAACCTCGGCCAGGGCGCGGCCATCCAGACCGGCGTCGAGTACGCCCGCAGGCAACCCGGCGCTGCCGTGTTCGCGACCTTCGACGCCGACGGTCAGCACCGGGTCAAAGACGTCGTCCGGATGATCGACCGGCTGTCGACCGAGGACGTCGATCTTGTGATCGGCACTCGGTTCGCCGACCCCGGCGTGGTGAGCCACACGCCGTTCCTCAAGCGGCTTGTCCTGCGAAGTGCGGCCACGCTGAGCAGACGGAGTCGCAAGCTGGGTCTGACCGACGCGCACAACGGCCTTCGCGTCTTCGACAAGAAGGTGGCCGACGCATTGAACCTCACGATGAGCGGCATGAGCCACGCCGATGAGTTCATCTCGCTGGCGTACGAAAACCATTGGCGGGTAACCGAAGAGCCGGTCGAGATTCTTTACACGGACTACTCGATGTCGAAGGGACAGCCGCTTCTGAACGGCGTGAACATCCTCTTCGACGGCTGGTTGCGAGGAAGGATGTCCCGATGAACTGGATCCAGGCGCTGCTGATCGGTTCGGTGCTGGCGCTGCTGGTGTATCTGCTGCGTTCACGCCGAAGCGCGCGGTCGAAGGCCTGGGTGAAGGTGGGCTATGTGCTGTTCGTGATCGCGGGCATCTATGCGATTTTGCGCCCGAACGACACCACCGTCGTCGCGAATTGGGTTGGCGTGGACCGCGGTACGGACCTGATGCTCTACCTATTGATTGTCGCGTTCGTGTTCACGACACTGTCGGCGTACATGCGGTTCAAAGACCTCGAGCTGAAGTATGCGCGGCTGGCCCGCGCGGTGGCGTTGCAGACCGCGCGGGTGCCCGAGGATCGTTAACCTCCGCCAAGCAGCGCCGTGAGCACGTCTTGCAAAGTGGCCAGCAGCTTTCGTCGGTGCGTGCTCACAATCTTTCTTGGGACCGGAAGAAATCGACCGTACGCGCGACACCGTCGTCGAGCTTCACATGCGGCCGCCACCCCAGGATCTTCTCGGCCCTGCTGATGTCGAGACAGGACCGGCGCAGGTCGCCGAGGCGGGGCGGGTAGAACTCCGGCTCATCGGGTGCTCCGACAGCAGAAGCAATAGCCGAATGTAGTTGGCGCACAGATGTTTCCACTCCGGTGCCGATGTTGAAACGCTGCCCTCCCCCGGCCTCACCCGATGCCCTGACGAAAGCGTCGACGAGATCGTCGACGAAGACGTAGTCGCGGGTGTCGGTGCCGTCGCCGAAGATCTTGGTGGGCCGACCGGCGAGCAGCGCCTGCGCGAAGATCGCCACCACGCCGGCCTCGCCGTGCGGGTCCTGACGGGGTCCGTACACGTTGGCCGGAGCGATGTGCGAGCACTCCAGGCCGTACAGGTTGCGGAAGGTGTTCAGGTAGATCTCGCCGGCCACCTTGCTGGCCGCGTAGGGCGATGTCGGATCGGTGGGCACGTCTTCGTTCGTCGGGTACGTCGGGGGCGTGCCGTAGATGGATCCGCCGGACGAGGTGTGGACGACCTTGCGGACACCGGCGCGACGGGCCGCCTCGGCGAGGCGCACGGTACCCACAACGTTGATGGTCGCATCGAACGGCGGATCGTCTACCGAGTGGCGGACGGAGATCTGGGCGGCCAGGTGGAAAATGACCTCGGGGCGGGTGTCGGCAAGCAAGCCGATGAGGTCGGCGTCGACGATGTCGGCCTTGACGAACTCGAAGTCGGCGTGCCGCTCGGCCGGGCCCAGATTTTCGCTGCGGCCCGAGCTGAGGTCGTCGACGCCGACGACGCCATGGCCGTCGGCGAGTAGCCGATCTACCAGCGTTGATCCGATGAAACCGGCCGCCCCCGTCACCAGTGTGCGCATCGGCTCACCATACCGACGGCCGCTATGGACCACCTTGGTCCGTAGGCTCGACGCGAGATGAACTGGGTCGCCCGCACTGCTGCCGCGCTGGTCGCGGTCCAGCTGGTGATCCGGGCAGTGCTGGCATTTCGCGGCTATTTCTATTGGGACGACCTGATCCTCACCGGCCGCGCAGGCACGCAGGGCCTGCTGTCGCCGGCGTATCTGTTCGACGACCACGACGGTCACGTCATGCCGGGCGCATTCCTGATGGCGGGTGGCATCACACGGATCGCGCCGCTGAATTGGATCGGGCCGGCAATCAGCCTCGTCGTGCTGCAGCTGCTGGCGTCGCTGGCGCTGTTGCGTGCGCTGCACGTGATTCTCGGGTGGCGGCCGGTGTTGCTGGTGCCGCTGACATTCGCCTTGTTCACTCCGCTCGGTGTGCCGGGGTTTGCGTGGTGGGCGGCGGCGCTGAACTCGCTGCCGATGCTGGCCGCGCTGGCCTGGGTGTGCGGAGACGCGATCATGCTGGTGCGCACGGGCAACCAGAGATACGCGGTGACGGGCCTGCTGGTGTACGTCGGCGGATTGCTGTTCTTCGAGAAGGCGGCGGTCATACCGTTTGTGGCGTTCACGATCGCGGCGCTGTATGCCCATGTCACCGGTTCGGGTTCGGTGCTCGGAGTGTGGCGGCGAGGCCTTCGCTTGTGGGTGGCGTCGCTGGCGGTGACGGCAGCGTGGATCGGTGTGTATCTGGTCGTCGTCGACCAGAAGCGGTGGAGCTTCGATGTGGCGATGACGTGGGACTTGTTGAGCCGCTCGGTGACTCACGGCATCGTGCCGGGTCTGGTTGGGGGGCCGTGGGATTGGCAGCGGTGGGCACCGGCATCGCCGTGGGCGACGCCGCCGGTAGTGGTGATGATGCTGGGATGGGTGGCGCTGGCGGCGGTGGTCGCTGTGTCGGTCGTGCGCAAGGAGCGCATCGGTGTGGTGTGGCTGACGGCGGTCGGTTATGCGATCGCGTGCCAGATACCGATCTATCTGATGCGGTCGTCGCGGTTCACCGCTTTGGAATTGGCGCAGACGTTGCGGTATCTGCCGGATCTTGTCGTGGTGTTGGCGTTGCTCGCGGCCGTGGGGTTGTGTGCGCCGAACCGTTCAGGGTCGACGTGGCTGGACGCGTCGCGGCGTCGAACGGCCGTATTGGCCTGCTGCTTGATCTTTTTCGTTGCGAGCAGCCTGTACTCCACGGCGACGTTTTTGAGGAGTTGGCGCGACAACCCGGCGCAACCGTATCTGCAGAATGCGCAGGCAGGGTTGGCCGCAGCGCACGCCGCGTCCGATGCGCCGATGTTGGACCAGGAGGTGGACCCGCTGGTGCTGCAGCGGGTGGCGTCGCCGGAGAACTTGGCGAGCCATATGTTCGCGTTGCTTCCTGACCGTCCGGAGTTCGCCTCGGCGACAACCAATTTGCGCATGCTGGATGTGAGCGGGCGGCTGGTGGATGCAAAAGTCACGTGGGTGCGGACGATCGTTCCGGGCCCGTCGCCGCAGTGTGGCTATCTCGTCCAGCCGGACTTTCCGGTGAAGATGCCGCTGGACGGGCCACTGCTGCCGTCGGATTGGACGGTGGAGATCAACTACCTCGCCAACAGTGACGGCTCGATGACGATGTCGCTGTCGGAGGGCAAAGAGGTGAGGGTGCCGGTGAGGCCGGGACTCAATCGGGTCTTTGTACGGCTGCCGGGTGCGGGTGACGCGATCAATGTGCGGGCGAACACGGCAGCGCTGTCGGTGTGCATCGCGTCGGGGCCGGTCGGATTTGTGGCGCCGAGGTAGTTGGAGCCGGGAGATAATGAGCAAATGATTCTGCGGCGGGCTAGCGGGTGGCGCGGGTGAGCGTGGTCGATGGGTTCTTGACGACGTGGTCGAATGCGCGGCAGACATTCGGTGAGGGCAGTCCGCAGACGGGCGATCAGTACGACAAGAGTGCGACGTTCAACCAGCTGCAGTCGACAGTGCAGACCGCGGCCCCAGGTTCGAAGTGGTCCGGTGGTGCAGCAAACGCCTATGGCGCGGCCAACACCGAACATGGTCAGGTTCTCGGCAAGCTTGCCGGGTTGGACCAGCGGCTGGCTGCCCATGTGAACCAGTCGGCTGAGGTGGTCGCCGCCGGGCGCCAGAACCTCGACGCGGTACGGAAATGGGTGATGGACGCCGCGGCGGGTGTTCCTGAAGGCAAAGCCGGTGACCAGATGCGGCTGGCGATCGTGCAGAAGGGGCTGACGCAGCTGCAGCAGGTTGTGCAGCAGTCCAACGGAGATCTCAACAAGATCGCCGGTCAGATGGGCGGCCTGCGCGGAGAATTCGAAGCGCTGGGCAACGGTCAGAAGTTCAAGGACGGGCCGCAGTTGGTCGGGCCCGATGGGAAGAGTGACGACCAAGACGCCGAGGCGAAGCGTCGGCAGGCCGAAAAGGACGTCAAGGCCGCACTCGCCGGCGATCAGGAGGCTGCGAGAAGGGTTGAGCAGGTCCTCGGCGGTATCAAACCGGGCCAGCAGTTGAATGCCGAGCAAGGCTCGTACCTCAGTCAAATGCAGGCACAGCAGCATGGGATGTCTATCGACGCATTGAAGACGGCCGAACAGCGCCTCGGCGATCAGAAACACATCATCGCTGATTCCTGGCAGCTGATGAGCAACCCCAACGTCCAGGTCCCGAAGACCGACACGAAAGTCGGCGCGCTGGACAATCCCTCGCAGGTGCTTTCCGGCGGCAAGACGATGCTGCCGGAAAGCGTTCAGCACGCCCTCAACCGGGACGGGTTGAATTCTATTGGCGCGAAACTGGATCCGTTGTCAGCGCGGACAGAAAACGCACACGATGTCTCCACCATCGCGGGCATCGTCCACGATGGGAATGAGAACCTTCAGCAGGGAACGGAACTCGATCGCGGGATGCTGGACTGGTCACGAGACACACTCCATGACCCAACGAAACCCGGTCTATACGATTCGCTCGGTCTGGGCAACTACGACCAGTACGCCGAGGCGCGGGACAACGCGCTAGGAGATGTCTTCGACAGCGCTGGGCGAGACCACTCGTCGGTGACTGCCGAAATGACTGACGCTAAGACCGGACAGCAGTTCCTGACGGATCTGCACACGCATGTGTGGGCCGACACGCCCACCGCAACGGAGAATCGCCAAAGCACACATACGCTGCTTGATTGGATAGCCGACGATGCGCATTCTTCGAACGAGGAGGTCGCAACACGAGCGGGTGCGGCCGCACATGCATTGGCTGAAAACCTGGACGCCAACCACGACAAGTATCTGCACCCGCCAGGGTCGCCCCTCGGTGCGACCCCGAATGTCGCGAACCTCAACCCGGAACTGATCTCGGCAGATGCGATTGCGCTCGAGCCATATCAGGACGCGCTAGTCGGTGACATGACGGGTACAAAGGGCTTCGAGCTGATGGGCGACCCAGGAAGCGGTGATCTCAACGCCGCCCGCAACGTCTTTGCGGTTATCGACTCCGACCCCGGAGCAGCGAAGGCGTTCAACGCCGCCGCAGAGCAGCGGATCCTCGGGCATCAGCAGGCATTTGCGGATATGGCAGGACATACCACCGGCGTCCCACCCGCGGACACTGGCAGAGGCGATCTGCGAAGTGCAGGATATCTACTTGGAGCAATCAACGGGGGAGCCGAACAAGAGGCACACGCACGTGGCTTGCAAGGACAGGAATCCGACCAAGCTATCTACAACATCAAGAAGGCCGGATTGGACTACCTATTCGGCAATCTTCCGGGAAGCTCTCACGTGCCCGGGTTCGATTTGACGCGAGACACGATTGAGACCGGAATCCTCGGTGTGACCCCCGAAGCCGGGACCGCACAACCGAATGTCCCCGTTTACTCCCCCCAGCAAGCCATCAACACGACGTCCTATCAAGTGGCTACGGCGCTCGATATCAGACCCGGCGATCCCGACATACCAGCACAGTTCTTTAACGCCGATGGCCACCTCAAGCCGCCCGATCAAATCTCGAGAGCCGAAATGCGCGAGTATTCAACTGGACTGCAGAACTTCCTCCAACACCACGGCTACGGCAATGTAGGAGACAATTTCCGGGGCTACTACACCGACGGCGCTGGCAAGTGATGCGTGCGAGGGTAACCACTTTCGCGATAACCCTCGTTCTAGCTGTAATGCTGGCGGCTTGTGGGCATACACCCGACCTACCTGTAGACGACGCGGCCGCCTACCAGTTCCTGACAGGGAGCAACGGACAAGCATTTCTGCGGCAGATCAGCTCTCACGAATGGGACGACGGTGGTAAGGCGGCCGCTGAGCGCTTGTCGTGGATCGCGCGGGACGCGAATTCTGCCGACCCGGGTACAGCGCAGCGGGCAGGAGAGGCCGCGCACGCTATTGCGACTTTCCTCGCCCAGAACAAAGACGAGTTGGCGCGACTTTCTACCGGCTGGTTCGGGCTGCAGCATCGATCGGTCGGCGAGCTCAACCCTGAGCTCGTCCGCGGCTACGCCTCGGTGTTGACTCCGTTCCAGGGAGCTCTCGTCGGGGACGTTAAGTCCGTACGCGGCTTCACAATCATTGGAGATGGCATAGACCTCTCGTCGGCGCGGAAGATTTTCGCTGTGATCGATACAAGCACGCAAGCGGCAAATGAGTTCAACGCTGCTGCATACCAGCGAGTCCGCGACTACCTGCATACGTACGCGGAGTCGGTTACAGACAGACATTCTGACGGCCTGGTGGCGCTCGAGTTTGCAGCTGGGTTGGCAGGTGTTGTTGAGGGCGGTCAACGAGAATCGGGCAATGCCGCCGTTCATATGCGAACGGCGCAGAACGCCATCAACTGGGCCGGCTACGAAATTGCGGCTGCAATGGGCGCACGCCCGGGCGGCCAAGACATTCCCAACCAATACTTCACATCCGACGGACGTCTGAAGTCCCCTGACGAAGTCTCGGTGAACGACCTCCCACAGTTCTCGACGGCCTTAGGCAACTTCAGCTCAAGACATGGCTTGCCAGGACTCGCTGCAGATTTTCGGAATTCGTACAACGCGGCCGCCGGAAAGTGACCGTAGCTTCGAGCCGTTGGCTTCTGTGCCAGTCTGGACGCCATGACAGATGTACGTGAACAAGGTCTTCAGGTCTTCCGTGAACTGCTACCGAGGGCAGGTGAGATCAACCTGCGGGACGGCAAGTTCGGCGACGAGCTCTTGGAGATCGGCATCGACAACGTCTTCGGCCGGCTTTGGGCTCGCGACGGACTGAGCCGACGCGACCGCAGCCTTGTCACGCTCGGCATCCTGATCACCCTGCGCGCCACCGACGAACTCAAGGCCCACGTGCAGATCGCCCGCAACAATGGCCTCACTGAAGACGAGATTGCCGAAGTCATCTACCACTCCAGTGGCTACGCCGGCTTCCCAGCTGCCAATACTGCCTGCAAGATCGCTCGCGAAGTCCTCGACCCCGAGACGTCCTGACAAGCACCTGTCTTTCACAGGTCGTCAACAATTGCTGACGGTTCCGATAAGACAAGTGACTACGTCGAGCGGTACAAAGCCACAAAACTGAGCCACCTAGGAGAATCGAACTCCTGACCTGCTCATTACGAGTGAGCCGCTCTACCGACTGAGCTAAGGTGGCGTGCCCGAAAACCGGGCGGCACGAGTCTACGGCAGCCCCCGCCGAGCGCCCAAGTCAGTCGCGCAACGCCTGCCCCACCGTCGCGACCATCGCATCCACTGCGAATTTCGGCTTCACGTTGACCGCCAGCGCCTCGCGGCACTCCAGGACCGCCTCAATACAGCGCAACAACTTCTCCGGCGACGCATGCGCCGCCATCGCCCCAACGCGATCAGCCATGTCCGGGTGATTCGCCCGGATCCCGGAAGCACCCGACGACACCAACAGCGCATCCCTGAAGTACGTCGCCAAATCGATCAGCGCCCGGTCCAACGCATCCCGCGACGCCCTCGTCTGACGCGACTTCTGCCGTCGCTCAAGGTCTTTGATGGCTCCCGTCGCGCCACGCAATGTCCCCGCGGTGCCCTTGCCCGTGCCACCCGCACCCAGCGCCGTACGCAACTCCTCCGTCTCGGCTTCGTTGCGATCCTCGGTCAACGCCCGCGCCTCAGCCTCCGCCGTCGCCACCAACTCCTCGGCCGCGGCGTAGGCCCGCGACGGCGTGGCCGCATCACGAGCCAGCCCGAGCGCCCTCTGCCGTCGCTCCCGCGCCTCGCCATCGATCGCCAGCCGCCGCGCGCGCCCGACGTGGCCGCCGCTGACCGACGCCGCCCAGCGGGCATCGTCCTCCGACAAACCGTCGGTATCCATCAGCATCTGTGAGATCGCATCAACGGGCGGCGTCACCAGCGCCACGTGCCGGCAGCGCGAGCGCAGCGTGATCGCGATGTCCTCCGGATCCACCGAAGGCGCGCACAGCAGGAACACCGTCGACGGCGGCGGCTCCTCAACCACCTTGAGCAGCGCATTCGCGGCGCCCTCCGTCAACCGATCGGCGTCCTCGATCAGCACAATCTGCCATCGACCGGTTCCCGGCCGGCGCGACGCAATCTGCACGATGCCTCGCATCTCGTCGACCCCGATCGACAGCCCCTCGGGAATGATCCGCCGAACGTCGGCGTGGGTGCCGGCCATCGTCGTCGTACACGCGCGGCATTCCCCGCACCCCGGCACTCCCTCGGCCGTGCACTGCAGTGCCGCAGCGAAGCACAACGCCGCGACCGAGCGACCCGACCCCGGCGGTCCCGTGATGAGCCAGGCGTGCGTCATGGTCCCGGCCGCGACCGCACTGTGAGCCGAATCACCGCGCGCTGCCTGCGCTGCAGCAACTAATTCCGACTCCACGGCGTCTTGACCTACAAGACGCGAAAAAACGCCCGCCATCGGAGATAACAGTAGTGCTGCGAACCGACACGTCCGTCCCACGGCGCCCTTTTCCGTCCCCGCGGACCGATACGGTTGAGCTGTGACCACGGACGCAATACCGATCGGGCGAATCAGCACATTCGTCCGATGGGTGGCGCGCACGCCGTGGCCGGTGTTCACGCTCGGCATGCTGCAGTCCGACATCATCGGTGCGCTCTTCGTCCTGGGCTTCCTTCGCTTTGGACTACCGCCCGAGGACCGCATCCAGCTGCAGGACCTGCCCGCCTTCAACCTGGCGATTTTCCTCGGTTATCTGTTGATCTCGTTCACCGTCGGCTCCTATGTGAGCCTGCGGCTGCTGATACCCGTCATCCGATGGCAGCGCCATGACACGCTGCTCGGCGATCGCGACCCGGCCATCACCGAGCTGGCCCGCGCCCGCGCGTTGAAGATGCCGTTCTACCGCACGCTGATCAGCGTGACGAACTGGCTGTTGGGTTCGGTGGTGTTCATCGTCGCCAGCTGGCCGGTCGCCAGCAAATCGGCGCCGGTCGTCGCCGTCGCGACTGGGCTGGGCGCCACTGCCACCGCGATCATCGGCTACCTGCAGTCCGAACGCGTGCTCCGTCCCGTTGCGGTGGCCGCGCTGCGGGGCGGCGTGCCGGAGAACTTCCGCGCGCCCGGCGTCATCCTGCGGCAGGTGCTGACATGGGTGCTGTCCACCGGCGTTCCAGTGCTCGCCATCGTGCTCGCATTGGTGGCCAGCAAGGTCGAGATTCTCACCGCGTCCGCCGACCGGCTCATCACGCCGATCCTGCTGCTGGCCATCGCCGCCCTAGTCATCGGACTTTCCGGCACGGTGCTGGTGGCTATGTCGATCGCCGACCCGCTGCGCCAATTGCGCTGGGCCCTGGGCGAAGTGCAGCGCGGCAACTACAACGCGCATATGCAGATCTACGACGCCAGCGAACTGGGCTTGCTGCAGGCCGGATTCAACGACATGGTGCGTGATCTCGCCGAGCGGCAACGGCTGCGTGACCTGTTCGGCCGCTATGTCGGTGAGGATGTCGCGCGCCGCGCGCTCGAACGTGGAACGGAGCTGGGCGGCCAAGAGCGCGACGTCGCAGTGCTTTTCGTCGACCTGGTTGGGTCGACTCACCTCGCGTCGACCCGCCCCGCCGGCGATGTCGTCAACCTGCTCAACGAGTTCTTCCGCGTCGTCGTCGACACCGTCAACCGCCACGGCGGCTTCGTCAACAAGTTCCAGGGCGACGCGGCGCTGTGCATCTTCGGCGCGCCAATCGAACATCCCGACGCCTGCGGCGCTGCACTGGCCGCCTCCCGTGAACTGCACGACGAGCTCATCCAGGTGCTCGGTGAAACCGAATTCGGAATCGGGGTATCGGCGGGCCGGGCGATTGCCGGCCATATCGGCGCTCAGGCCCGCTTCGAGTACACCGTGATCGGCGACCCCGTCAACGAGGCCGCCCGCCTTACCGAGCTCGCCAAGCTCGAGGAAGGCCACGTGCTGGCGTCGGCGATCGCGGTCAGCGGCGCGCTCGATGCCGAGGCGCTGTGCTGGGACGTCGGCGAAATCGTGGAGCTGCGCGGCCGCACCGTTCCCACTCAGCTCGCCCGGCCGCTGAACCTGGTGTCGCCCAGTGAGGCCGCCGAGGTCCGCAGCGACGTGCGCAGCTCGAGCTAAGCCTTCTTGGCAACCTTTTTCGCCGCTTTCTTCGCGCCGGCCTTCTTCGTCCGCTTGACCGGGCCGCGTGCACGACGGTCGGCCAGCAACTCGGACGCACGCTCGTCGGTGATCGAGAGAACGTCGTCGCCCTTGCGCAAGCTCGCATTGGTCTCGCCGTCGGTGACGTACGGGCCGAACCGGCCGTCCTTGATCACCATCGGCTTGCCGCTCGCAGGATCGTTGCCCAGCTCACGCAACGGCGGCGCGGAGGCACCTTGTCCTGCACGGCGTTTGGGTTCCGAGTAGATCTTCAAAGCCTCGTCGAGCGTGATGTCGAACATCTGCTCTTCAGTGGCCAACGAACGAGAGTCGGTGCCGCGCTTCAGGTATGGGCCGTAGCGGCCATTCTGCGCGGTGATCTGCTCATTCGTGTTGGGATCGACGCCCACCACCCGCGGCAGCGACAGCAGCCGCAACGCGTCCTCGAGCGTGACGCTCTCGAGATCCATCGACCTCAGCAGCGAGCCTGTGCGCGGCTTCGGACCGGTCGGCTTCTTGCCCTTCTTCGCCGGCGCGCCATCCTCGGGCTCTTCCGGCTCGGGCAGCACCTCGGTGACATACGGCCCGTAACGGCCGTCCTTAGCCAGAATCTCGTGACCCGTCTCGGGATCGACACCGAGCGAGCGTCCCTCTTGCGGTGTGGAGAACAGCTTTTCGGCCAGCTCCAGCGTCAGCTCATCGGGCGTCAACGAATCGTTGAGGTTGGCCCGCTGCGGCTTGAGCTCTCCTGGCTCACCGTCGTCGCCGGTGACCATGCGCTCCAAGTACGGACCGTTCTTGCCGACCCGCACATAGATGGGCCGGCCCTGCTCGTCGTCAAAGAGCTTGATGGAGTTGACTTCTCGGGCGTCGATCCCCTCGAGGTTGACGCCGACGAGCTTCTTCAGCCCGCCCGAACGGGCAATCGACTCGGGCACACCGTGTTCGCCGCCGAAGTAGAAGTTGTTCAGCCACGTCGTGCGCTGCTCGTTACCCGAGGCGATCGCGTCGAGCTCGTCCTCCATCGCCGCGGTAAAGCCGTAGTCCACAAGGCGGCCAAAGTGCTGCTCCAGCAAGCCCGTAACGGCGAACGCCACCCACGACGGCACCAGCGCGCTGCCCTTCTTGTGGACGTAGCCGCGGTCCTGAATGGTCTTGATGATCGACGAGTACGTCGACGGCCGGCCGATGCCCAGGTCTTCCAGCGCCTTGATCAACGACGCCTCGGTGTAGCGAGCCGGCGGCGAGGTGGTGTGCCCGTCGGCGGTCAGCTCCTTGGCGTCGACCCGCTGGCCCTGCTCGAGCTGCGGCAGCCGGCTCTCGGCGTCGTCGGCCTCACCGCCGGCCTGGTCATCGATGCTCTCGACGTAGGCCTTCAGGAAGCCTGCGAACGTGATGGTGCGCCCGCTCGCGCTGAACACGACCTCGCGGCCGTCGGCTGCCGATCCCGCGATCCGCAGCGACAGCGTCGTGCCCCGCGCATCCGCCATCTGCGACGCGACCGTGCGCTGCCAGATCAGCTCGTACAGCCGGAACTCGTCAGTGTCGAGCTGGCTGTGCAGCTGCCCCGGCGTCTGGAACACATCGCCCGCGGGCCGGATGGCCTCGTGCGCCTCCTGCGCGTTCTTCACCTTGCGGGTGTACTGCCGCGGCGTCGGGTGCACGTACTCCTCGCCATAGAGCTGTCGCGCCTGGTTGCGCGCCGCGTTGATCGCCGACTGCGACAGCGTGGTCGAGTCGGTACGCATATAAGTGATGTAGCCGTTCTCGTAGAGCCGCTGCGCGATGCTCATCGTGCGCTCCGAGGAGAACCTCAGCTTGCGGCCCGCCTCCTGCTGCAGCGTCGACGTCATGAACGGCGCATACGGCCGGCGCGTGTAGGGCTTCTGCTCGACCGACGACACCGCCAGCGAAGCACCGCGCAGACCGGTGGCCAGCTCCGAAGCAGCGGCCTCGTCGAGCACGAGCACCTCGTCGGGCTTGCGCAGCACCCCCAGCGAGTCGAAATCGCGTCCCGTGGCCACACGGCGCCCGTCGACCGAGTTGAGCTTGGCAACGAACGTGGGCGGTGACGCCTCGGGGTTGGAGACGCTGGCGTCCAGTTCGGCGGTGACGTCCCAGTAGCCGGCGCTGCGGAACGCCATTCGTTCGCGTTCGCGCGACACGATGATGCGCGTCGCCACCGACTGCACGCGTCCCGCGGACAGCTTCGGAGCGACCTTCTTCCACAGCACGGGGCTGACCTCGTAGCCGTAGAGCCTATCCAGGATGCGGCGGGTCTCCTGCGCGTCGACGAGGTCGTTGTCCAGGTCGCGCGGGTCTTCGGCGGCGGCCCGGATGGCCGGTTCGGTGATCTCGTGGAACACCATCCGCTTGACGGGGATGCGGGGTTTGAGCGTCTCCAGCAGATGCCAGGCGATCGCCTCGCCCTCGCGGTCGCCGTCGGTGGCCAGATAGAGCTCGTCGACGTTCTTGAGCAGGTCCTTGAGCTCGGCGACGGTGCTCTTCTTCTCCGGGCTGATGATGTAGAGGGGCTCGAAGTTGTGCTCGACGTTCACGCCAAGGCGCGCCCACGGCTCAGACTTGTACTTGGCGGGTACATCGGCTGCGTTTCGCGGCAGGTCGCGGATGTGGCCGCGCGACGATTCGACGATGTAGTTGGAGCCCAGGTAGCTAGCTATTTTGCGTGCCTTAGTAGGCGACTCGACAATGACGAGCCGCCGCACATTTCCGTTGCGGCCGCTGCCGCGGTCCCCGTCAGCCACCTGTGCCTACACTCCACTTCTTCTGTTGCCACCGCCGCCGGATGTATACCTCGACGGCAATTCCGGGCCCGCTGGCAACTGACAATTTCGCACCCCGCGCGAGCCGACGCAAACTGACCCCCCTGTCGGGGCCCGCTAAAGCCGGGGCCATTGCTCAAACGCTTCAACATTCCCCGGGGGTTCCCCCACGTTCTCTACCAGGCGCGATAGCCGTCGCCGCCCGCTGATCCGAAGGGCCGGGCGCGCCCCCCGCGTGCCGATCAGCGTCGGGGCGATACCAACCCGCATCATCGCCGAAGCCAGCGGCGAATGCGTGTCCGGGGCGTGGGGGTCCAGACCGAGTAGATATCGGTCCGCTTCCGGCGTTCCGGCGGCCAGCGTCCACGCCCGCAATTCCCGCGGACCGGGCAGCCACTGCGGCGGCACAGTCTTGACCGCGCCGCGGGTCCAGTCCCTGGCGATGGGGACCAGCCGCGGGTCCACCGTCGTTCGGACCAATGGGGTGTTCTCGTCAGTGCGAGCGATCTCGGCCTGCAGGCCTGCCTCGGTGATCATCTCGGCCAGGGCCTGTGCCCGCCACGACCGATCCACGACGACGGATAGCCGCGCGCCCACTCCCACCAGCACCACCTGCCCAGGTGCGGCGAGGATCCCGGTCAGGTCGGCGACCGCGGGCGGCACCGACTCTGCCGAGAAGAAGGACAGCTGGCTCACGCAATCGACAGTAGGCCAGCGACAGCCGACAGATGTGCCGCCGGGCCGCACTCTCCCGGAAACGAAAACACCCCGCGTGTTCCGTTAGCGGGATTACGCGGGGTGTGTTCTCAAGGATTGATTGGTCAGACGGCGCGAACGCCCGTTGCCTGCGGCCCCTTGGGGCTCTGGCCGACCTCGAACTCGACCTTTTGGTTCTCTTCAAGGGTGCGGAAGCCGCTGCCCTGAATTTCCGTGTAGTGGACAAACACATCGGCGGAGCCGTCCTCGGGGGCGATAAAGCCGAAGCCCTTCTCCGCGTTGAACCACTTCACAGTTCCCTGTGGCATTTCTCGTACTTTCCTTCTCTTCTTACCGGGAGCGGTCCACCGACTTCCGGTGCACCGGGCCCGTTCCGACCGCCATACCTTCGTGGAGTCGCCGGAACTTGACCCGACCTACAACCCTCGCAGGAACCGCGATCGCAACGTTGATCCTGCGAGTGCTTATACACGAACACAGAAGCTGCGACCGCCGTAAGTCAATCATGTTCGGGGCTGGCGCGACAGTCTGAACTCAATCGAGTGGGGAACAATTCACCTACGACGGGGTTGCAGGAGGCAGAAATGGCGGATTTCGGCCGCGAGCTGCTCGCCTGCGCCGTCGAAGGCACCAATCCCGACGAACACCCGCTGCGTCATGTTGCGGATCTGCCGGCGCAACACGGACGAGGCCAAGCCTGGCCGCACTGGGCCGATCCAGATGTGGTGCGGGCGTTTATTGATCGTGGTATCGAGGCTCCATGGTCGCATCAGGTTGGGGCAGCCAACCTTGCAAACGACGGCCGACACGTCGTGCTCAGCACCGGCACGGCGTCGGGAAAGTCGCTCGCCTACCAATTGCCGATATTGACGGCCCTGAAAGGGAATCCGCGTGCACGGGCGTTGTATCTGTCGCCGACCAAGGCGCTCGGCCACGACCAACTGCGCGCAGCCGTCGCGCTTACCGAAGCGGTGCCACTACCTGATGTCGCGCCAAGTTCGTATGACGGCGACAGCCCCGCCGAGGTGCGGCGGTTCGCGCGCGAGCGATCACGATGGATTTTCAGCAACCCGGACATGATTCATCTGTCACTGCTACGCAACCACGCCCGCTGGGCGGTATTCCTGCGCAACCTGCAATTCATCGTGGTCGACGAATGCCATTACTATCGTGGGATTTTCGGCTCGAACGTGGCGATGGTTCTTCGCCGCCTGCTGCGGCTGTGCACACGCTATACATCGGCCCCGACGGTGATATTCGCCAGCGCGACCACCGCACAGCCCGCGGCCACCGCCTCGGAGCTCATCGGGCAGACGGTCGCGGAGGTCACCGAGGACGGCTCACCGCACGGCGCGCGCACGGTGGCGCTGTGGGAACCAGCGCTGCGCGACGACGTCGTCGGCGAAAACGGTGCGCCGGTACGGCGTTCGGCCGGCGTGGAGGCAGCCCGGGTGATGGCCGATCTGATCGCCGAGGGCGCACGGACGCTGACATTCGTCCGGTCTCGACGCGGCGCCGAACTGACAGCGCTCGGAGCGAGGGCCCGACTGGAGGAAATCGCCCCGGAACTAGCGGAGCGGGTCGCCTCTTACCGAGCGGGTTATCTCGCGGAGGACCGTCGGGAACTGGAACGGGCCTTGGCCGAGGGTGAATTGCGCGGCATGGCGTCGACCAATGCACTGGAGCTTGGGGTCGACATCGCGGGCCTGGACGCGGTGGTGTTGGCCGGCTTTCCGGGCACGGTCACGTCGTTCTGGCAGCAGGCGGGCCGCTCGGGCCGCCGCGGACAGAGCGCCCTGATCGTGCTGATCGCCCGCGACGACCCGCTCGACACCTATCTGGTGCATCATCCGTCGGCTTTGCTGGACAAGCCGATCGAGCGTGTGGTCATCGATCCGACCAACCCGTATGTCCTTGGACCGCAGTTACTTTGCGCGGCGACCGAGCTCCCGCTGACGGACGCCGAGGTGCGGATGTGGAATGCCGAGGCGGTCGCGGAGTCTCTTGTCGACGACGGGCTGTTGCGCCGACGGCCAAGCGGCTACTTCCCGACTCCCGGTGTCGATCCACACCCGGCGGTGGACATTCGCGGGTCGTCCGGCGGACAAATCGCGATCCTGGAGGCCGATACAGGCCGTCTGCTGGGCAGTGCGGGCGCGGGCCAGGCGCCGGCGTCGGTGCACCCCGGCGCGGTGTATTTGCATCAGGGTGAGTCGTACGTCGTCGACTCGCTGGATTTCGAGGACGGCATTGCGTTCGTACACGCCGAAGACCCGGGCTACACGACGTTCGCGCGCGAGCTGACCGACATCGTGGTGACCGGGCAGGGCGAGCGAAAAACCTACGGGCCGGTGACACTTGGGGTCGTGCCGGTGTCGGTGACCAACACGGTGATCGGGTATCTGCGGCGTCGCCTGGACGGCGAGGTCATCGACTTTGTCGAACTCGACATGCCGACCCGCACCTTGGAGACCACCGCAGTGATGTGCACCATCACACCAGAAGCGCTGCAGCGCAACGGAATAGATTTGCTGCGCGTGCCCGGCGCGTTACACGCCGCTGAACACGCCGCGATCGGCCTACTGCCGTTGGTCGCCAGCTGCGACCGGAGCGACATCGGTGGAGTCTCGACGGCGATCGGGCCAGTGCAGGGATTGCCGACGATATTCGTCTACGACGGCTATCCCGGCGGCGCGGGCTTCGCCGACCGGGGCTACCGGAAGATCGA